>CAZJBW010000011.1:45620-70664 GCA_964543985.1 uncultured Pirellulaceae bacterium
TCTTAGAATTGCCAATTCGATCCGAATGAAACGTGGCATAGGCTTCCAGCCTGTGTCGAATCGCTCAAACCACAGGCTAGAAGCCTATGCCACTCTTCGTTTCGTCGCTTGTACGAGCGCGTGAAGGCAGGTTTCCGGCAAACACAACCGGCAGCGGAAGCCGGTAACCGTTTGTAGCGCCAACTAGTGTAGGGACGAATGATCCGTATCGCTTACGACACTTCGAAGAATGGTCGCGTTGCTCCAGAAAAATATCGCTTCTAGTTGGCGGCATCGCATTTTTTTCGAAAAGAACCTGGTACACGACTTCGAATCTGCTTCGGTCACTTCGACCGGCAGAAATTAATATGAGGTGCCAAAACGCCGAGTTGATTGACTGGTGCCATCAGTCCCGAATGAATCTGCCACAACCGCGGCCTAGTAGGTAGTGATCGGCGGTTTCTGGTTTCGTAGTGTAGTGGTCTAGTCCAGATCCAATTCCAAAACGGATAGCTTTCCGATGCGTCCGTCGGATCCGACTGCGATGACGGTTTTGCCGAGGTTGCAACTGTCGGCAGCGTAGAAGCCGGTGGTGTCGATTGGCTTCCAGGAACGTCCCATGTCGTTGGAGTAGTCGGCGCCAGTTTTGCCAATCGCAATTAGTCGCACGGGTTCACCGTCAGGATTTGGCACTTTGAAAACACACGAGCGGTAGCCTGCGGGTATGGAATCCGGACGCGTCCAGGTTTGTCCGCCATCATTGGTGATACTGATGTGGTTTGAGGTATCGGTGGGTTGATCGTAAGTCCCGCCAACTGCTACGCCGTTTTGTTCATCGACAAAGACGATCGAAAAGACACCGCTGGCAGCGGCGGATGCTAGAGTTGAATCGAGAGCTTGCCAAGTTTGGCCTCGGTCTGCCGACTTCAGAATGCGAGCAGTAAGTGGGTCGCCCGCTTGACGAGCGCCACCGAGTCCAATGAATACATTCTGTTCCTGCAAACACAAACAAGTTCCGCTGGCCGCAAAACCACCTTCGCCCGACAAACTGGCGGGCTGTTTTTCTTTTGCTAATTCCTGCCAGGATCTTCCGCCGTCTTCGGTCAACAGGACGATGACTTTGCCATCAATGGGATCGCCAAAAGCAATTCCATTTTCCGCATCCCAAAATGCCATGGCGTCCAAAAAGATCTCGGGCCGATCATCCTCGTACACCAACGTCCATTGGCGTCCGGCATTTTCAGTGCGGTAAATTCTGGCGGGCGAGCCGACCGCCATTGCAACGGCGTGTTGACCGTCGAACCCATGGATGTCTCGAAAATCGAATTCTTCGGCACCGTCGGGACTGACGTCGTTCCAGGTGGTGCCATGGTCATTCGAATTCAGGATCGTACCCTTTGATCCGCTAGCCCACACGTTTGATCCGTCACCAACAACATGCACTCCACGAAAACTTGCTTTCGACGAATGCTGGGTCACTTTCCAAACGGATTGGACGGCAGTTTGTTGAGCGATGGCTGGCACGGAGATCATGAGTACTGCGATGGCCAGAGTTTTATAAAGTTGTCGCACGATAATGGACTCGGAAGTAGTGATACGGTTTTTGAGTGTCAGGGCCGCTTAGCCCAGCGATGAACTGCCTATCATCATACAAACAAAAGGATCATACAAACAAAAAAGCCGCAGTTCCAAAAGGAAGCTGCGGCGAGGGAAGCTGAACAGAAAATTTATTTTTAGCATCAACTAAGCCGGTGTGTGTTTGGGATAGCTTAGCCAACGTTTTTTGTTGTAGGTCGATTCGTTAGTTGAGTCTTTAGGC
This sequence comes from uncultured Pirellulaceae bacterium, assembly GCA_964543985.1. GTDB lineage: Bacteria > Planctomycetota > Planctomycetia > Pirellulales > Pirellulaceae > CAJQPP01. The sequence continues at coordinate 47,419 of CAZJBW010000011.1, forward strand.
CAGTCTTTGTCGTAGTCGACCAATCGCTCCGAAAACCGATGCGGTGGCAAACTGACCAATCGAGAGTACAAACAACGTACCGATCATTACTAAAGGTAAAATCGAAATTGAGTCACCCGTGTAAACGTCTCGGAACAGTACCGATACGCTGGACACGTTAGCGGCCATAACAAACGCAGCCGCTACCAATTGTCTGCGAGATACATGTCGGCGAACGGCCGAGATCGAAATCGCGATGGAACCGAATGCAAAAACACTAGGAACCAGAAAACAAAATAGGATAGTAATGGCGGCGAACATGGGTCTTTTCTTTGCTTGAAGTGACGTTTGATTTCTATCAGTACCGGGCGGATCGCAGGTTGTGACAGTGTTTGTTCAAAATCAACAATTTCCAAAGCGTGAAAAGATATGTCGTTGTTACAAGATTTCTTTCTGACTACCGAAAAATAGGCAAAAACCCCGTAAAACGGGGCTCGTTCGGGAATTGGGCTTAGGAATTGGGTTTGGGTATCAAGAACCGACGAACGGCGATTCGATCCCCAAAAAAAGCTGATGATCGCCAGTATCACCGAAGGTGGCCCGCCTATTGAGAATGTCGTTGCCCGTTGCCGCCAAACCCTAGCCGCCGACAGTGACCTTACGCCATTGTTTTTCCAAACGTTGCGGAGACACGGTTTCGCTGGTTCCCAGTTTTTGATCAAACAAGGAAACGCGGTACTCTTGTAGCAACCAGCCGAAGTGATCGAGTTCCATGTCGACCGTGCCCAGCTGCGTTGCCACTTCCAAAGCGTGCTCGAAACGATCGTACCATTGAGAGAGTTCGTCCGTTTGCAGAGCATCTTTGTCGGCGGAACCACTTCCTAGTTTTTCTAGTCGCGAAAGCACTGCTTGTAGGAAACGCGGATAGTGTTCCAGCCAGGCCCAAGGCACTTGCGTTAAAAAATCGCTGACGAACAAATGTTGAAACTGGCGTTGAACATCTGTTTTCGCATACTGGTAACGTTGGCCCAGTGAATCTAGCCGCACGACACAGTCTTGATACCGCTGGGTCAACTGTTGCAGCCAGGTGGCAATCTTTTGAGTTGCTACGCTGATTCGTTCGATGGCGTTGCTTTGTCGAAGTTCGAATTCGGTGCGTGTTCGGATCATTTTGCGTCCGTCAACGAATGCGACAGCCGTGATCAAGTGTGTGAGTGCTGGTTTGAGTTCTTTGGAGGACCGCAAGAACTGGGACGCGACCAATCCGGCTTTGTCCAAATCGGGAAGCCAGTTCACTTGCGATTTAATCGGTTTGCGGTTGGCGATGCGGTAAAGGGTTGTGATCCCGTTGCGGCTAATCTGATTGGACCGCTCTCGATTATCGAAGAGTCGCAATTGCACTGAGTCGTCTTGAGCCACGATCGTCGGGAACAGAGGCACGTCTGCCACGCCACGTTGCACGACGATCTTTTTGGGCAGTTCGTCCCACGTCCAATCGGTCAAACCGTCCTGATGCCATTCTTGCCCCACGGTATCATCCTGGACAGCGATGGCCTGTAGTTCACTGGGTTGAGGCAACTGAGCTCGCAATTCCTGCAATGACCGCGCCTGCGCGATCACTTTACCGTCATCGTCGCAGACTTGCACATTCAGTTTTTGTGAGTCGTTGATCTTGTCACGATTAAACATTTCTATCGTGATTCGTTCTCCCGCTTCCTTGCTCAGTTCGCGAGCCATCACTTCCCAAAACGCTCCGTTACCGAACTCGATACGCCCAGCGATTTGTTCTGCCGTTTCGGGCGCTGGTACCAGGTTGCGTCGGATGGCTTTGGGCAAACTGCGAATCAAAGCAATGATTCTAGGCTGCAACAGACCGGGCACGGACCAGCCCAAATGGTTATCGTGAACCTGGGACACTCCTTCGATTGGGATCCGCACGTTGACGCCGTCGTCTTCGGTGCCCGGCGTGAATTTGTATTCGACGGGCAGCGTCATATCGCCAATTTTGATTTCGTTTGGAAAGTCCTCTTGGTTCAATTCCAAATCGGAATCCTGCATTAATTCGTCGATTGTGAACCGCAGGCGCTCATCCAGTGCGGCATCTTTTTTCAGAGCACCCGATAGTTCGCCGCCATCAAAGATCGATTCGGGCAGCCGATGGTCGTACCAGTTGCGGATTCGGTAGGCGTCGACAACCCATTCGCGTTGGCGAGTTTTGGCAGCCAGTGTTTTAATCTCGTCCAGAACTTGCATGTTGTGAGTCAAGAATGGTGGGATCCGCTTCATCTCGAATTCGACCAAGCCTTTTTCGATCAACAGTTGCCTGGAATGATCGGGATCAACATTGCCGTATCGCATCAGACGTCGGGCAACGATAGGTAGACCGAATAGGCTGACTTTCTCGTAAGCCATCGCTGATTGACGTTTTTTGCTCCAGTGCGGTTCTGAGTAGGAATGTTTGACTAGGTGTTCGGCTAAGGGTTCGATCCAAGTGGGGTCGATCTTGGCGATGGTACGACCGTATCGTTTGGCCGTCTCGACAATCTCGGCGACCAATATCCATTTGGGGCGCGTGTTGTTTTCGTCTTTGGAATCCTTTTTTTGTTTTTGGTTCTGTTGCTCTTGCGCGTGTTTCACGACGCCGGAGCCTGGCCACAAGAAAAATTTGATGCCGCCCTGCCCTGTGTATTCTCGTCGATCGGTTTGCAACGCGACGCCTGACAGGAATCCGGTTAGCAACGATTGATGGATGGCGGCATAGTCGGGGTCTGCTTCACGTTGAGACCAGTGCAATTTGTGTTCGCGAACCATGGACTTCAATTGCCGATGAATATCCATCCATTGTTGAACCAACATGTATGACAGGTAATTCTGGGCACAGGCTCGCCGAAACTTGCTGCGTGAAAGAGTCTCTTTGCGATCTTGCAACCATTGCCAAAGGATCAGTTTTCCGATGAAGTCGGATTCGCCATGATGAAAAGGTTGATGGGCGGCATCGGCTTCCGCTTGACGTTCCACCGGTCGGACTCGCGGATCCTGAATTTCCAAGCCCGCGGCGATCACCAGAATATCTGCCAGACAACCATTTTCATGACCAGCAAATAACATGCGTCCAATTCTAGGGTCCACCGGCAGGCGACTTAGCTGTTTGCCAAGCGAGGTCAGGTCTCGTCGATGATCGACGGCTCCGATTTCGTGCAGAGTTCGAAAGCCGTCGCGGATGGATTCTAAGGAGGGCGACTCAATGAATGGAAACTCCTCGATGTCACCCAGCTTCAAAGCTTTGGTTTGCAGAATGACGGAGGCCAGGTTGGTGCGTTTGATTTCGGGTGTCGTAAAACGAGCTCGCTGGTTGAAATCATCTTCCGAATACAACCGTATGCAGATACCCGGACCCAGTCGCCCACAGCGTCCGGCCCGTTGGTCAGCGGAGGCTTGCGAAATCGATTCGATGGGCAACCGTTGCACTTTGCTACGCGGTGCATACCGACTGATGCGAGCCAATCCTTGGTCGACGACGTAACGAATCCGAGGCACAGTGATGGAGGATTCAGCGACGTTCGTTGCCAAGACCACTCGCCGCGCCGAACCTGGTTTGAAAATCGTATTCTGTTGGTCGGTGGACAGGCGAGCGTACAGTGGCAAGATCTCAGTACGTTGAGCTCCGTCACCGGGTAAGGACCGCGAACGCAATTTCTTAGCGACCGAGCGAATCGCTTGCTCAGTCGGTAAGAATACCAGCATGTCACCGCGGTCTCGTCCCGCCAGTTCGGCGATCGCCTGAACGGTGGCAGTTTCTAGATCTTGATCGACCGGATTGCCCTGATCATCAAATCCAACTGGCCGGTATTCGATGTCGACCGGATAGGTACGACCCTCGACGTTGATAATCGGCACAGGGTTATCGAGGTCGATCGTGAAGTGGTCGGCAAATTTTTGAGTATCGATGGTTGCGGAAGTGATGATCAGTTTCAGGTTCGGTCGTTTGGGCAGCAATCGCTTGATGTATCCCAACAGGAAATCGATGTTGAGCGATCGCTCGTGAGCTTCATCGATGATCAAGACCTCATAGCCTTCTAGAAAACGGTCGGACCCGGTTTCGGCTAACAAAATGCCATCGGTCATTACTTTGACCAACGTTTGAGGGCTGGTTTGATCGCCGAAGCGGACTTTGTAGCCGACGGTTTCACCAAGCTTGGACGAGAGTTGTTCGGCGATCCTGGCTGATACACCGCGGGCTGCGATTCGCCGAGGTTGCGTGTGGCCAATGAATCCGGCGACACCATAACCCATTTGCAAACAGATGAGGGGCAGCTGAGTCGACTTTCCCGAACCAGTTTCGCCGCTGACGACAATCACCTGATGGTCACGCAACGCCGCTTGAATTTCTTCCGCGCGTTGGGCAATGGGCAAATCGTTGTCCAACGGAGCGTCAGGCAATGATGCTTGACGGTTGCTGCGAAGTTTTACCGACTTCTGCAACGCAGCGTGCCATTTTTGGAACTCACTGGAATCTTCGGTCGCGTTTTTGATCTGTTTCTGTTGGCGGCGCAGACGAAACTGATCTCGCAACATGGCCTGTGAGATTTTTGGCAATTCAGTTTCTGCAGGATCGTTCATGATTACAGAATGACAGAATAGACAGGCAGACGTTCACTAAAAATCGATGTCGACCTGCTTAGCGGTTCCAACTTACTGATCGAATTGTTCCTGATACAAATTGATCAATGGACTGTCGGGATGGTGTTGACGCATCAGTGAAAGAATTTGTCGTGCTGCGGCCAAGTCGTCGTTGTTGATCGCCCAGTTTGTAACCAGTTCCATAGCGTCTAGATCGTTACCAATTTTTGCAAAGTGGGCACTCAATTTTGACTTTTCATTGGCGGGCAAAGCAACGGCCAGACTGGCCAAACAGCCCCAACTGGTTGGTTGGTCGGCCAGTCCCATTTCCGCGAACTCAGCTGACTTGTTTTTGTTTTTCAAGTTGTAGTGGATATCGGAAACCGTTTCGCATGTTTCGGCGTCCCAGCCAAATCGTTCGGCGTACTGTCTGTAGGCCTTCAAGGCCTGTTCTGGTTGGCTGGCTAATTGATGAGCATCCGCCTGCAAAAGCAGTATGACTGGTGCGGAAGAGTTGATTTTCGCCATCTCGCCACTCGTTACCAAGGCACCGGCGGGATCTTCTTTGGCATACAGTTGGTGCAGGCATACGGCCAGTAAACCAAAAAAGCGAACGTCCTCGGGGGCATCCTCGTGCAGCATCGCCTGGGTATCTTCGATCAGGCTTTCATCCAAAATAACGGAATTGAGATCACCCAATTCATTGATTTTGTTGACGATCGACCGCATCGGTTCCAGCCACGGTTTTTGCTGTTTGGCAGCATTGAACCCGATGGCCATCATTGTGGATACACGAAGCGATGAATCGACATCCGCCAAATCAAAAATTTTCCACCCAGTATCAGTGTCATGTAGCCACCATTGCATTCGAAAATAGACTTCATCAGAGTCATCCCAATGGCGAGTCATCACTGACACGGAGTCGTCTGAATTTCGTCGGATCTCGGTAACTTCGAATTGGTACCAGGAGATCAATTCTCCCCAACTATGTAATTTAGAATTGAATCCGGTTTTGAAGTTACGAGTGTATGTGTCACGCTGACGATCATCGGAGCCCAGGTCAAGGATGCCGCGTTGCTCGGTAGATTCGATCAACTTGGGAAGATCAAATGACGATTCAACGGCTTGAAAGTCATCATCCAAAAACTGATCGCCAATTTTTTGAAAGAGCCTTTTGATTTGCCGTGTCTGACGTCTGTCGACCGACCCTTCTTCTTGTTGGGCGTGAGTCGTTGGAACCAACAGGGTGACCAGCAAAATTAGCCAGTAAGGTTTCATTTTTGAATCTCTATAGTTGATGATTTCGGACTTTCGCAACAAGAAAAAAGACCGACCAAGATTGGCCGGTCTTTTAAGTTTTGACTAGTGAACGACTACTCGTCAACGTTCATTAGCTGAGGTTCCAGGCCTAAATGCTTCGCCAAGAACGCCCACTGGTCTGCCGCTTCTTCAATTCTCATGAATGTAGGCTTGCCACTACCATGACCGGCGCGAGTTTCGATACGGATTAGCACTGGATTGTCGCCCTCGTGCGATTTCTGCAAACGAGCCGCGAATTTGAAGCTATGACCGGGGACGACGCGGTCGTCCGTGTCGCCTGTGGTTACCATCGTCGGCGGGTACGAAGTACCACTCTGCAAATTATGGTAGGGCGAGTAGTCGAAAAGCGCGTCGAATTCTTCTTTACTGTTCGTCGAGCAACCGTAGTCGTCGACCCAGTAGCGGCCGGCTGTCCAGTTTTGAAACTTCAACATATCCATTACACCCACGGCTGGAAGGCAAGCGCCGAATAGATCGGGTCGTTGAGTCATGCACGCACCGACCAACAATCCGCCGTTACTGCCACCTTGGATACCCAGGTTCTTTGGAGACGTGTACTTGTTTTCCACGAGCCATTCAGCGGCTCCGATAAAGTCATCGAAGACGTTTTGCTTGTTGGTTTTTGTTCCAGCTTTATGCCAGGCTTGACCGTATTCACCACCGCCACGCAGGTTGGCAATTGCCAGCACGCCACCCATCTCCATCCATTGCAGACGCGTCACGTTGAAACCTGGGGTCAACGAAATGTTGAAACCGCCGTAGCCGTACAGCAACGTGGGGTTTTTGCCGTCCAGTTCGATGCCTTTTCTGTGAGCAACGAACATTGGCACTTTGACGCTGCCGTCCTTGCTGTCGAAGAACACTTGAGTAACCGTGTATTCTTCTGGATCGAAATCGACATCGGCTTGCATCAGCAACTTGCTTTCGCCGGATTCCATATCGTATCGGTAAATACTTGGCGGAGTCGCAAAGCTGCTGAATGAGTAAAATGTTTCGGCTTTATCTTTGTCACCACCAAAACCGCCAGCGGTACCGATTCCCGGAAAATCGACATCGCGTTTGTGAGTGCCGTCGCGATCGAAGATTCGCACGTAAGACTTGACATCGTTCAGATAACTGGCGACCAACTGATGGTTAACGAGACCGACACCCAGTAGCGCCTTTTCAGTGTGTGGGATGACCTCGTTGATTGTCGCTGGGTCGCTGACGTCGATCGAGATCACTCGTCCGTTGGGTGCTTCTAGATCGGTCTTAAAGTAAAACAACTTGTCGTAGTTGCCGATATAGGTGAACTCGTTTTGAAAGTCATCGATCATTTTGACCAGCGAGGCGTCCGTTTCGGTCAGGGACTTGTAGTAGAACTGGTTACGATCATCCGTGCCTTTCCAAACGCTGATGACGAGATAATCACCGTCTTCTGAAACGGCCGGTGCAAAGCCCCATTCGGGATGCTCGGGATCCTGGTGAATCAACTGGTCTTCAGATTGAGCAGTACCCAGTTTGTGAAAGTAGACCTTGCTGTTCAGGTTGGTCGTTTGATATTCCAGGCCCTCTTCGGGTGTCGGGAAGCGGCTGTAAAAGAAGCCACTGTGATCATGAGCCCATGAGACTCCACCAAACTTTAGCCATTCCAATTTGTCGTCAAACAGTTCGTTAGTGGTCGTGTCCATGATTCGCCACGTTCGCCAATCGGAACCGCCTTCTTGAATTCCGTAGGCCAAATAGCGACCGTCTTCGCTGAAGGCCAATCCGCCTAGTGCCGTCGTGCCATCCTCGGACCAAGTGTTGGGGTCCAGCACTTTGACGGGTTCGCTATCCAACGAATCCAATCGATATAGGACGTTGTGATTTTGCAAACCGTCGTTTCGAGATTGATAGTACTTGTCTGCTACTTTGAAAGGGGCGCCAAACTTGGCGTAGTTCCAAAGGTCGGTGATCCGCGTTTCAATCTCTTTGCGATAGGGCAATTTTTCCAGGTAGCTGAACGTGATCTTGTTTTGCGCGGCGACCCAGTCGGCGACTTCGGGAAATTCCCGTACGTCATTTTCCAGCCATTGGTAGGGGTCGGGGACCTTAACGCCATGATATTCGTCAAAGTGCTCAACGGTTTTGGTCTCAGGATAGGTGATCTGTTGTGCCTCCAATGCGATCGGCGTGCAGCCAATAGCAATGGCGATGGCCAATCCAGCTGCAGCTAGTGACTTGCGAATGCTCATCGAGGTAGCCCTTGTTTGCCTGTGTTTTTTGGGAAACCGCCCATCATAACGAACAACAAGGAACTCCAGAAGGAATAACCGAAAAGTCCGTTATAGATGGCCCCAGGTCTATGGGCCCCAGGGTGCGGCCCGCCCGCTATTCCCTACGTTCGACAAAAATGGAGGGTAACCCAGCTGAGAAGTCTGAAAGTCGTTTCTCATGCGGTTTTTTCAAAGTGCAGAACACTTCAAAGTCTAACCTTGCGTATCCCGCTTCGTTTCAAATCTCGCTTATCCTTTCCAAACTATCCTTCCAAACCGAGCGATGCAACAAAACGTCGACCATTCTGGATTGGATTCCGCTACCGAATCCACTTCCGCCACCGATTCCATTTCTGACACTCAGAAGTTGCTCGAGAAAGTCGCAGCACTGACCGCGCAGATTGAAACCAATCAACGGGACCGGGAAATTCAACGCGTGCTGTATCGCATTGCTGATATCACGACTGCCGCCGAAGACATGGATTCGTTCTACGCGTCGTTGCACGAAATTGTTACCGAGTTGACTTCCACGGATGCGTTTTTTATCGCGATCTATCACGAGAAAGAACAAGCGATCAGCTTTCCGTACTACGTGGATCAGTACGACGATACTCAAAAGCAAGGTGAACCGTTGCAAAATAACGGAATGATTCCGATTGAACAAATGACGGATTCATTAACCTGGCAAGTGGTCAATCAAAACGAAGTTTTGCGAATCGTTGATATAGCCAATACCGGTGTGACTTCGTTTGGAAAGAAGTCGCAAGACTGGCTAGGGATTCCGTTGCGTCAAAATGGATGTCCCATTGGTGTTTTTTGCATTCAAAGTTATCAACCCAATTTTCGGTACACGGATACCGAAGTGGAATTGATGATTTTTATCTCGCAACATATTGCGACCGCCTTGCACCGCCGACGAGTTGCTAACGAGCTGAAATCGACAGCTGAAGAACTAGCCCAAGCGAACGACCAACTAATGCGTGAAATTGAAGAGCGTGAACGAATCAATCGACGCATGGTCCAGTTGTCGCACGAAGCTGGGAAGGCCGAGATCGCGACGGGCGTTCTACACAACGTCGGAAACGTCCTGAATAGCATTAACGTTTCCGCCAGTTTGGTCGACGAGATCCATTGTCAGTCAAGAATTCCGTCTTTGCAAAAGGCCGTCGACCTGCTGAACGATCAAGAAGACTTGGCAGAGTTTTTTGGGAACGATCAACGAGGAAGCGCCTTTCCAACGTATTTGACTCGTCTGGTGGACCGTATGGAAATCGATCGTCAGTCAGCCAACAAAGAACTAAAAAACCTGATCGAGCATCTGAATCACGTCAAAGTCATCGTGGCGATGCAGCAATCTTACGCGGGTATTTCCGGTTTGAAAGAACGCGTCTCGTTGCCTCGGCTGTTTGAAGAGGCCGAAATTTTGCTGTCGACTTCGTTTAGTCGTCACCAAATCGAAGTCGTACACGATTTTGATGAAATACCCGACATGATGTTGAAGAAACAGAAGATCTTGCAAGTCTTGGTCAACCTGTTGAAGAACGCGAAAGACTCGATGACCGAGGGGCGACAAATCGGTCGCAAACTGGAAATTCGCGCCAGACTTCTTTTCGAATCAAGAATCTTGATTGAGATCCAGGACAACGGTCTGGGTATCGAACAAGACAATCTTACCAATATTTTCTCTCATGGCTTTACGACAAAAGAGGATGGGCACGGCTTTGGATTGCATAGCTGTGCCAATACCATCGGAGAAATGGGAGGTGAAATGCGAGTGGCCAGCACTGGTGTTGGTCAAGGCGCAACCTTCAGTATCGAAATTCCATTTATTCCAGCGGTTGAAAAGTAGAAGGTCGAAGGGCGCAGATGACTCAACAAACCATTCGCCGAATTTTGGCGATCGACGACAACCAAGCGATTCATGACGATTATCGCAAAGTGTTGACGTCCAGCGGAATGTCTAATGATTTGGACGAAATCGAATCCTTGTTATTTGGAGCGGGCAAATCCAATTCTGGGCACACGGTTCCGGATTCGTTCCAAATCGATTCCGCCTTTCAAGGGCAACAGGGTTTTGAACTCGTGCAAAAATCGATCGATGAAAACACGCCGTACTCGATGGCCTTTATCGATGTCCGTATGCCTCCCGGGTGGAATGGCGTCGAGACGGCTCAACGAATTTGGGAAGTCGATCCCAATCTGCCAATTGTGCTTTGCACGGCCTACACCGACTACTCGTGGGAAGAGATTATCAACAAGCTGTCGCGTAGCGAACAATTGTTGATCTTAAAAAAGCCATTCGACAACATCGAACTGCGACAAATGGCTCACTCTCAAGCCGAGAAACGTCGGCTTTCCGATTTGGCTAACATCAAACAAGAAGAATTGGAAAAGATGATCGAGTCCCGAACCAGGGACATCAAAAAGACTCGCGACCTAGTATTCTTTTCACTCGCTAGACTAGCCGAATCTCGTGACAAAAATACAGGCGACCACCTAAAACGGATCCAGTTCTTTTCTGAAGTCTTGGGTCGATGGTTGGTCGAAAACGGTCCCTATCAGGATCAAATGAGTTTCGATCGAGCCGAAAAGATTTCCGTTTCCAGTATCTTGCATGATATCGGTAAGGTCGGTGTCCCGGATTCCATTCTGGGTAAGCCTGGACCATTGACGCCCGACGAATTCGAAACCATGAAACAACACGTCAATATTGGCGCGGATGCATTGGACGAAGCCGTCCAATACTCGGATTGCTGTGGATTCTTGAAAATAGCTGCCGGAATTGCCAGGTATCACCACGAACGATTTAACGGTTCAGGGTACCCCGACGGAAAAGCCGGTACGGACATTCCACTGGCGGCAAGGATCGTTGCCGTCGCGGACGTCTTCGATGCGTTGACTTCCGACCGAGTTTATAAGAAAGCAATTTCTCCCGAAGACGCTCGCGAAATGATTTTGCAAGAGTCAGGGCAACACTTTGATCCGGCAATCGTGCAGGCTTTTGACGAATGCTGGAGCAAGATCCAAGCATTCTGTTTGCAAAAAGAAATGCCAGAAGTGATGGTCAACAACGGCTGACGGAGACAGCGGATTCGTTGAATGGCAAACCCACCATTCCCTGTCCAAGCTCGTCCAGAATTAAGAACACTAATCCTCACTAATTGACACTAGTTTTCTGAGTCGGAAAAGTGTTCCCTCTCTTTGTCTACTGTTTGGTTCTTACCGACACGATCAAGATTACAGAAGAAATGATGACCAGGATGGCAATCAGTGTTTGCGTTGAGATCGGTTCGTTCAAAACCAGCCAGCCCAAAAACACGGCAATGACCGGGTTGATGTAGGTGTATGTGGCCACGCGCGAAGCATTGGCGTTTTTCAGCAGCCACATGTACGAGGTCAACGCTACCAGTGAACCGAAGATCGTCAGGTAACCCGCCGCCATCAACGACTGCCATGTGACGGCCGCCCAATCGATGGAATCCAGTTCGCCGAGTAGAAAACTGATGCCCAATAACACCGCTCCGCCACAAAACATTTGAGCGGCTGTCGACATGAAAACGTTGTCGGGAAGATCAACCGTTCGACTGTGTAACGATCCGATACTCCAGAAAATCGGTGCACAAATTATGGCGACCATGCTGGGCAGGTGAAACGATGTCTCGCCAGAAATCAGTTTTGCAGGTCCAATCAACAAAATGATTCCGAACAGACCGGCCAACAGACCTAGCGACACTTTCCAACCTGGTTTTGGCCCTTTGTAAAAACACCAATCGAACAAAGCCATCCATAGGGGCATCGTGGCAATAATGACGGCACAAATTCCTGAGGGAATTTTCTGAATAGCCCACATCACCAGCGCGTTCCCGCCGATCATTAACAAACAACCGATCAATGCCGCCGATCGCCACTGTTTCCAACTGGGTAGTGAAATGCCGCGAGCCCAACTCATGAATCCCAGCAAGAATCCGCCCGACAATAAAAAGCGGCCGGCAGTGATCGTAAACGGGGGTATCGTGTCGACGGCAATTCGCATTGCCAGGTAGGTCGTGCCCCAAATGATGTAAATGGCAGTGAACGCCACCACCAATTTAGTGCGGCCGACAGCAGCGACGCCGTTTGTATCGGAGGGTTCAATAACTCGTTGCGGATGGATGCGGTTCACGAAAAATGATGTTCTTGAAACTAGCTCTGGCTGTGAATCCGCCAGCAATATTGCGAACGGTCGATCCGTTGAATCGTCCGGCAATTCTATCGTCAAAACCAATTTTCACGAGCATCGAATAACGGCTTGTTCTCAAAGCACCGAGAAAACACGCAAACTGTTTCTCGAATAGTGAATCGTATTTTCTGTCGATTTCGCGTGAATTGACCTGCAACATTCCAAAGCCGGTCTCGGTTTTTGAGCAACCAATCGTGTTAAATTAAATTCACCAACGTGTGGATCGACCGATCAATTTAGTATTCCGTGCCAATCACGCGTGGTTAAACGAAGTTCATTCTGAAGCGGGCGTGAAGGTCACGAATTCTTCGACCTCGATAGTACCCTCTTCTACGCCAATGCCAAGTGAACCTTTTTCCAAATCGAAGGCGTTCTGATGCTCGGCGATCACAAGTCCGTTGACGTATAGCCGTCCAGTCCCGTTATCGTTAACAAGTACGACTTCATTCCATTCGCCTGGCTTCAGTTTCAAACTCTCAATGGGCAAGTAGCCACCACTTTGCCACGACATATAGGTCGCCCACGTCGCCAAGTTGACGTGGTTGCCATTATCGTTGTTGCGATTCACTTGGATCGACACGGCTTTGCCTTCGACCAAACGGAATTTGACTCTCACTCCAACGTTGACCGGAAACTCGCGTTGGGAAAAGACAGTTGTCCATGAATTGTCGTCGCGTCCGATCAGGATTCCGTTTTCCGCCTTCCAGTTGGCTTCGTCATCGGTTTGTAGTCCCGCCAGTGACTCGCCATCAAACACCTTGTCTGCTTTGGCCGACGAATACCGTTCAGGAATCACACCCAGTTTGGCAAGGATATGCTTCTGGTGTTCCGGTTGAACCGTTTGTTCCTTAAGCCAAGCCAGCCAATCGCGTTCCAGACGTCGGAACGGCTTGCCGAATTCCATGTGTGCTTCAGTCGATTGGACGTACCAGCGTTTGACCTTTTCGATTCCAAACTCTTGAATCAGGTAGCCGACAAATGATCCGGCGACATGATACGGATGAACTCCATCAGCCGCACCGCCAGGCCATGATCGTCGCAAATCAATCAGGTTGGGAAGCCGAGATTTTGACTGGTAAACAGCAGCCCAAGTGTGAATTGGAATTTCCTCATCGAATTTCGCCAGAATAGTGGCCAAACCTTCGCAGGCGAAACCATCGGTAACAGCATCTTCGTTGCTGGGAAATTGCATTGCGAAAATATGGGTGAGTTCGTGAACACTATTGAAATCGACGGCTTGATGAATACTCACCGTGCCGGTTGCGAACGCCACAGCTCCAACTCCTGTTGTCTTTTGAAGATCGTTGACATCACGATACAAGAAGATATGAGCTTGCCCCTTAAATTCCATCTGCAGCAGCTTTTTACACTCATCAAACCTATTGAGATTCAATTTCACAACTTCGGCAAGTTCTTCCGAGTCCAGGTCCTCTGGACGATAATGAAACACAATATTCGGTGTTTCTTTCACGCCCGTTAAATGTTTCATGACGTTCTGGTCAACGGCCGTCAGTTCCTGGTCGTCAACAGAAGTCAGTTCCTCGACGTCAGAAGTCAGACGCTTCCAAATACTCTTGGCCTCATCCATTTCCACACCGGCAATAATGACTTCCAACTTGTCGGTGCCTAGAGCACGAATAACAATGTCAGCGCTAATAGAAATGTCACTTATATTGGAATCGTCAATCCGTTCTTTCAGATTCGGAATGATCTCTTGAATCGTGATCTGGTCTTCTTTGGCAACGCCCGCCTGGTCTTTCAATTGTCCGACGATCGTAACGCCTCCGTGCTCATTGACGCCGATCTCCAAAGGCTTGGTCAAAAACAACTGGGTATAGTCCACCCCACTGGAAACGATCGTTTTTGTTTCTTGTTCAGATGAATCAAACGCTGCGGACTCGATATTGTGAGCGGTTGACGGGACTGAAACCTGTGCAACAGCAATGCTGCTGACACAAATCATGGTGATCGCAACCAAAGCCAATTTCCAACCTCGACTGATACTCGAAGCGCCAATTTCACCTTTGTTCGCAATCAGTCTTACGATGCGTTGTTCCAGGTTGCCCGCCGACATCCCCAGCTGCAGTGTTTTGTGAGGGAAACGCGTTACGGTTTCGGCAATCGCTACGATCGAACGGGCGTACTCTTCCCAGCGTCCACAGGACGCAACGGCAATATCATCGCAAATCAATTCTCGCACGCGCGAAAGTTCAGACGAGATCGTGTGAACAAACGGATTCCACCAATAAAAGCAGGTAACAACCGTTTGCAACATGACGCACCGATGATCTTGCCGCCAAATATGAGCCAATTCGTGCGAGAGGATCATCTTCAGTTCGGATTCAGATCCCGTTTTCAGAAAACTTGCGGGCACAATCAGCTTTGGATTTACAAACCCTGTGACTGCTGGAAACGCAAGGGTTGAACTTTGCAACAGCTTCGGAGTGTGACTCATTCTCAGTTGTCTGGCACATTCAGAAACCAGAGTTGTAAGTCTTGCATCGTCGACTTCCTCACACGCATCGACAAGTCGTTTCGCACAAAGCCATCGACGTGCAGATATGACAACACTGAATGCGATACCGATTATCCACAACAGAACAAATCCAATCCCAGCCGTCCGCAGAATTGCGAAATAGGGCTTTGGTGTGATCGGCAAACCGTTGCTTTCCAAATCGCTTATTGCAGAAGAACGGTCGAGGATTGTCGAATCGGCTAGAGACTTTGGCCCCAGCAACGATTCGGGTGTGCCGCTGGGAATCAGTTCTAAAGCGTCCGGAGCGTTTGAGTTTGAACTTACGCCGGGTCCAGTGTTGAACCGGTCGTCTTTGCCAATTGAAGAGCGAATTGAAGAAACGCCGCCATTCATGTCAGCGAATGTCGGAGCCAGATGGGCGACAGTAGCTGTGTTGTCGGCGTCAAAAAATCCAATGGCAGGCAGTTGGCCCCAATTGCCCAGCCATCCGGCAGTCGTCGCCAGCGGCGCGGCAAGGCACGCAACAAGGCCGGTAACCAGGATTGCATGGCGAACAGGCAACGATTTTCCGGCCTTCGCGGCCAGGAAACTAATTGCCGTGATTACGAGTGACCAAAATCCTAGATAGGTCGCAAGTAGTAGTATTGAATTGGTAATCATCTCATCTACCTCTCTTTTTCTTGCTCTTGTTGCTACCTGATTTTTCATCCAGCAATTTTTTCAGGCGTTCTACTTCGGCTTTCGAAATTCGGTTGGTTCCCAACAGGCTTAACAGGAAGTTGCCGGGTGACCCACCAAAAAAATCACCAATGAATTCGTCAGCCAACATGTGCTCAGTCGATTCCCGCTCGACGGCCGGTTGATACCGGAACACGCCTTCAATCTTTTTGCGAGACAACCAATTCCGCTTCTCCAGGCGATCGACAAGGTTCAGGATCGTCGTCCGACTGACCTTGCGTCTTTTCTGCAGAACTTCCCAGATCTCGGCAACACTCATCCCCGTTTCGTGATCCCAAAGTAATTCCAGAATCTCGAATTGCGGGCCGGTTAACGTTCCCTTCGGTTTAGTCATCGTTGATTCCTGTCGAGTGAATTCGTTTCGTAGGAAATTGAAATCGAAATGATATTTGAATTAAAAAAATGATCGGCAGACAATCAGTGGCCACCGTTGTAAGCGGCTTGCTGCTCACACGATCGATTACAGGAGTGGTTATGTAAATGTTTGGCGTTGACTGAATTGATAAATCAACAAGCTGACGACGGGTGTCGTCGAAAGTGATGGTATGATTTACGACGAGTGTCGTCAATGAAGAATTTCAAAAGATACGAGAACTTTTTGGTTACCCGATGGGTGCCATGTCCGAGTATGGCTCTTAACTTCAAGTTCAGCGTTCAATGGCACCCGAAACGTCAGTGAGGGACCGTCCCTCCATCACTTAACCCCAAACTCCGTGCTGTTGAATACCGCGCGTGGAGCCACAGAAACGCAGATCTAGGCACCAGATTCACCAGATTGTTAGAATTTACTCGCTGTCGGCAGCGAGTTGAGATGCTACAAAATCTCGCAACTTCACGGCATTGAATATGAGCGGCAATGGTAGGAAAAACCCCTAAATTCTGAACGATCCGCCATCATTGATTGCCGGCGACAGGCTTTAGCATTGAATTTGCAATTTTCTTGCTGCCAGTAATTAGACTACAAGAGAGTCGAGTTTCGACCCGGCACTTTCTATTTCATTACACTGCAAATCGATTGACACCCATGCGTGGCTTTTCATTCTGGATCGCAATTCTAACTTGCCTATCAAGCATCTTGGTAGAACGTTGTAGCTTGGCGCAAGTGGATTCAACCGACGCCAATCCAACCGTCAATATTAATGGTCTGATCATCGATCGCCAAAAGTACTCGTTTACATTGCAAACGCTGGATCAGGACTACAACGTCGTGATACCGAATGGCACTCAACCTATGATGCGATTGACACGACCACAGATCAATTTTGTGACGGGTAAATTGACCATGGACTTGTTTTTGTCCAGTCCCGATGGGAAAGAAGCGAACAACGAAAAGATAAACGTTCCGTTGCCGAACCCTTTGTATTTGTCGCAGAGTTTTGCATCGGAAGATGATCTTATTAAGTTCGTCGAGCAACCTGATAAGACGTTCAACCAGTTTGTCCTTTCGGCTCGCCCAACAAGCGGCAATTCACCGACAGTCATCAGCGGACAACTGACGGCTGGCAGGAAGGCTGGTCAGTACGTCGTTGATCAAGCCGGCCAGGTGCACCTGGCCAAACTTGGTGCTCGCAAAGGACTGTTTGCCGGGTTCAGTATCGTTGACTTGCGACCGATGGAAACGTCGGCTTGGGTTGTTGGTCAGCGGCAAGGTGATTCCATCGTGGCCTCGCAGATCCGCTTTGAATACCAGGGAACTTATCGCCAGCGGTTTAACAATAATTTGCCAAACGTTTTGTCGATGGGTGAAATCGATAGTTACACCTATCATCGTTCGTTGGTAGAAGCGCTGGATGGCCAAGCAAACGTGCATCATCCGCCGGCTTGGTTGGGAGCATCCAAGCGTTGGAATCGATTGCACCATTATGTAGGCGACTTGGACGGACAACCCTTTTGGGATGTCATTGTGTTCAATTACGGATTCCGAGATATCAACGAATCGAAAGCCGTGTTTCAACAAAACGTGCGAGACACCATCGAGTTACTGAAACGGACAAACGCCAAATTGGTATGGGTCAACTCAATCCCGGTTCCCAACGGATTCAAAAATCCATCTTCGGAAGAATTGGTTGGCATGGTTCCCGGCAGGATGCAGCTTACCAATCAGTGGGCAGGCGAAGTTTTTCAGGACTATCCAGAAGTTACCGTTTGCGACCTGTGGGAATTGGTAGACCAGGACCCCTTGTACGAGGGTTGGCGGCAGGGTCGCGTGAACGCCTTTGACTATCGCAAATCAGTGCCACTCGGTCGTAGTTTGGCCGCGACGATTTTGCAGGCGTTGGGAACTGGCGGTACCATCAATCCAGAATCGGTCCACGAAGTGGAAGAGCCCGTTAATGACGGGACTCAGTAGTCTGTGGGTCAGTACCTTCACCCAACAATCAACTTTCGATTATCATGCTGACTTGGCAATCACATTTCGCAAGTCAGTTATCTTGGGTGTCACCGAAAGTTCGGTGGCAAGGCAATGCCGCTGGAACATCAAATTCGTGAGCGCCTGAGTAGACTGTCTGAATCCCAGCGCCGCCAACTCGTTGATTCGCGATCGTTACCGGACGGTCGAATCGAGGTAGCGGGACAGACGCTGGTCGACTTCTGTTCCAATGACTATTTGGGGCTGGCTTGGCATCCGTTGCTACGCGAACGAGCGAACCAATGGTCGCAAAGATTCGGATCTGGCGCACGAGCTTCTCGCCTGTTGTCGGGCAACCTGGAAGGGTTTTCCGAACTAGAATCCAAAATCGCTGCCGCCAAGCGAACGGAGTCCGCGCTGGTATTGGGTAGTGGGTTTCAAGCCAACAGTTCTGTCCTGGCCAGCTTGCTGAAACTAAAAAGTGCCGACAACGATGTGCTGGTGTTTAGCGATCGATTGGTACACGCCAGCATTCATTTCGGTTTAGCCGCAACACGACAGATTCGGTTCCGCCACAACGATCTGGATCACCTGCAACAGTTGTTGAAAAAGCATGCTGGGTCCGGAAGCAATTTGCTAATCGTCACCGAGAGTGTTTTTTCTATGGAGGGCAGTTGCCTGGATGTGGCCGCTGTGCGTGCCTTGGCAACCGAGTATCAAGCGATGCTGTATGTCGATGAAGCTCATGCCACGGGTGTGTTTGGATCTAACGGGTTCGGTTGGATGTCCGATCATGATTCGGGTTCCAACGAAGTCGTCATGGGGACGTTTGGGAAAGCATTGGGTTCGTACGGATCCTACGTTGCCGGCAGTCAGGATCTAAAAGAATACTTGATCAACTTTTGTCCAGGCTTGATCTATTCCACTGCCTTGCCACCCAGCGTCTTGGGTGCCATCGACGCGGCCGTTGATTTGGTGCCGACATTACAAGATCGACGGGAACATTTGCATCAGCTGGCCGATCAACTGCGTAGTGGAATCGCTAACCTGGGATTGCAAACTCCTTCGGCCAGTCACATCATTCCGATCGTGGTGGGTGACGAAGGGGCAGTTTTGGAAATCTGTAGGTTGTTACGAGACCGTGGTTTTTGGGTCAGTGCGATTCGACCGCCCACGGTGCCGGCGGGAACGGCGCGTTTGCGAGTCAGTTTGTCGGCCGCACATTCACAAGAACAGGTTGAGCGATTTCTTGCTGAGCTAAAAACCGCCATGGCTTGCGTTGGGCACGACACCGATGAGTGACAGGACTGAGATGAGAATTTTGTTTGTGCACGGATGGGGTTGCGACCGGCGAATCTGGCAACCGTTGGAGACCAGTCTACGGTCGTTGCTGACGCCTGTAGAAATCAACTGTACCAGTGCCGACTTTGGATTTTACGGAGCCGAGCAACGCGTTTCGGGTCACTTCGATCTGGCAGTCGGTCATTCTTTGGGCGGACTTTGGTTGCTGACTTCGGGTCATGTCACCTTTGACTCGCTGGTTCTGATAAATAGTTTTAATTGTTTTGTGGCCACCGCCGGGTATTCCGATGGCTGGTCGCAGCGAATCGTGCAGCGGATGCGCACTGGATTGACTCAAGACGTAAATCAGGTGTTGGAACAGTTTTGGGAGAAGGCAGGTTTGACGGAATTGCCAACTTGGCAAAGGCCAGACCAGGACCAGATGGATATCGAGCGTCTGGATTGGGGGTTGGAAGCCTTGATAAACGAGGACGGTCGAGAACAATGGGACAACTTTCAGGGGCCGCGCCGTGTCATCGCTGCCACGAAAGATAATATTGTGACTCAACAACAAACGCAGGCGTGCTTTCCCAATGGAGATATCCAGTGGCTAAAGTCGGACTGCCATGCTTTGCCACTCAAGTTTCCAGAAATCTGTGCCGCCTTAGTTCGCGAGCTCATTGAAGTTAGTTAAGTGACCGTAGAAATCGCCACCCATCGCCAACAACAAACGCAGATCCAACAGGAAACGCAACGCGACTGGAAACAGCAAGTCATCGCGTCGTTCGATCGTGCAGCAACTCTGTATGACGATCATGCCGAGGTCCAACAATCCGTGGCCAATCATCTGGCTGCACTGATTGCCCAACACGTTTTGCCGACGACCATTCAACGTGGCACCGAGATCGGTTGCGGCACCGGTTTTTTGACCTCTCATTTGTTGACCGAATATCCGGCAGTCGATTGGCAAATTAGTGACGCTTCGCCGCAAATGGTGCAACGTTGTCAGCAGAAGTTGCAATCAACTTGTGGAAAAAAACAGATTCAATTTGATGTTGTGGATGGCGAGCATCTGACGTTGCAAGAACCCACAAACTTGATCGCTTCCAGTTTGACATTCCAGTGGTTCGTCGATCTACAAACATCGATTGGTCGACTGTTTCGTCAATTGAGTCCCGGCGGTTGGCTGTGTTTTTCGTTGATACACGAAACCAATTTTGCTGAACTGAAAGACAGTTTTCCGGCACTGGCAACACGATTGAATCGACCAGTATCGGAAGCGGACTTGCACGGGTTCTTTCAGCAAATGGACTGCGATGAACGACATACATCCACTGAGGAGTTCAGGATCGAATTTCCAAACCTGACTCGACTTTTACATTCGTTGAAAGCGATCGGCGCTAATGTGACTTGGCCAGTCAAGTCTGCAGGCGACTGGGCGACTTTGCGGCAGATGGTGCGGCAATCGGAAGCAGAAAACGAACCCGTTACCGCCGACTATCGAGTGATGTTTGTTTTGGCTCGCAAACGAGGTGGACAGTGAATGACCTCTCGAAACGCAGTGCAGCCGAGTGGCTTGAGTTGGATGGTCGTTTTGTCTGGCATCCATTCACACAGACTTTTGGTGCCGACGATCCGTTGTTGATCGAATCCGCATCTGGAGCGGTCTTGAAAACCGAACAGGGCCAGGAAATTTTGGACTGCATTTCTTCGTGGTGGGTCAACCTGTTTGGACATGGGCACCCGCAGGTTGCGGCAGCGATTCACGAACAGGCTAAAAAACTGGAACACGTTTTGTTTGCCGGTTTTACTCACCAGCCAGCCATTCAGTTGGCTGAGCGGTTGGCCATGTTGTTGCCCGAATCGCTAAACCGAGTTTTCTTTTCCGACAATGGATCGACGTCTGTCGAAGTGGCCTTAAAAGTTGCCGCTCAGCATTGGCAAAATATTCAACAACCTAGACAGCGAATCCTGGCGTTCGAAGGAGGCTATCACGGTGATACCTTCGGAGCCATGGCGGCCGGACGCGGCAGTGGGTTTTTCGATACCTGGAATTCCTGGTTGATGAACGTCGATCTGATCCCCTACCCTGAAACCTGGATGGACGACCCGACGGTAGAAGAAAAAGAGCAGGCAACATTGGATGCGCTTAGCGTCTATCTTGATAAGCATGGGCGCGACACGTTAGCAATGATCATGGAACCGCTGGTTCAGGGAGCCAGCGGAATGCGAATGTGCCGCCCCGAATTTGTCACCAAGTTGGTACGTCTGCTCCGCGAATTCGACATCTTGATAATCTTTGACGAAGTCATGACGGGATTTGGACGGACCGGTCAGAACTTTGCATTCCAAGCCACCGATATTCAGCCGGATATTATTTGTTTGTCCAAAGGGCTGACGGCGGGCTTCCTGCCCATGGCGGTCACGGTGATTGACCAGCGAATTTACGGGTCATTTCAATTCGATTCTCCGCAAGCCATGTTTTGCCACGGCCATTCCTACACGGCAAATCCGCTGGGGTGTGCTGCCGCATTGGCGTCAATGGACCTGTTGCAGAAGGCCGAAACAAGCGATAATTGGCGACGCATCCAGACGGCACATCTTCAAGGGCTTGATCAGGCTTCTCAAATTTCGGGAGCCACCAAGCGACGCAATTGCGGAACGATTGCCGCAGTGGATCTGGCAACCGATCAGGGCAAGTATCACGGCGAATTGGCCAAGACTTTGAAGGCGTGGTTTCGTGAAGAAAACGAACTGGTCAATGGTGTATTGATACGACCATTGGGCAACGTCATCTACCTGATGCCGCCGTATTGTATGACCGATCAACAACTTGAAACTGCCTGGCAAGCAGTCCATCTAACGATAGAACGACACTCGACAAAAGTATGAGCATCCTACCTGAACAAGCTGAATTAGAAGTTCGCGACGAAACCGAAAACGGCAAAGACCTTCGAAACGACTGGTCGTTGCAGGAAATCCAGGCGTTGTTCGAACTGCCACTGATGGACCTCGTTTTTCGAGCTCAATCGGTGCATCGCAAGCATTTTGATCCCAACCAAGTTCAGCTGTCGACGCTATTAAACATCAAACAAGGTGGCTGCAGCGAAGACTGCAAGTATTGTTCGCAGTCAGCTCGTTACCAAACGGGTGTCGACAACGAAAAGTTGATGGATAAGGATCGAGTGCTCGACTTTGCTCGTCAGGCCAAAGCGAATGGGGCCGGTCGATTTTGCATGGGTGCCGCGTGGCGCAATGTCAAAAACCGTAACATGGACGAGCTGGTAGAAATTATCCAAGCCGTCAAAGACCTGGGAATGGAAACCTGCATGACGTTGGGGATGTTGACCGCCGAACAAGCCACTCAACTGGGCGATGCAGGCTTGGACTATTACAACCACAACATTGATACGTCTCGCGAATACTACCCGCAGGTGATTACAACTCGGTCGTTCGATGATCGGCTGGAGACATTGGAACACGTGCGTAGCGCCGGGATGAATGTCTGCTGCGGCGGCATCATCGGTATGGGCGAACAACAACAAGACCGCGTTGGTCTGTTGCATGCCTTGGCTACTCTGCCGGAACACCCTGGTTCTGTGCCAATTAACCTGTTGGTCCCAATTCCTGGAACACCGATGGGTGACTTGGATCCTATGGATCCCCTTGAGTTGGTGCGTACGGTTGCGGTCGCACGAATACTAATGCCCAAATCGTACGTGCGATTGTCGGCAGGTCGCAGATCGATTGGCGAGACAGGGCAAGCGTTGTGTTTTCTGGCAGGCGCGAACTCGATTTTCTACGGCGATAAGCTGCTAACGACTGCCAACCCGGACGAGAACTCAGACATGGCCCTGTTGCAAAAGTTGGGGATGACGACGACCGGAGAAGTTCAACCCGAGGTGTCGGAATCGACGGTCGCAAGTTCCTCATGTCAAAACGGCGGCTGCGGTTGCGGCTAGTTCGCGATCTCCTCAAGCAGTGCCCAGCGATTTCTCAAACGATTTCCCCAAACGATTGGCCGCA
>CAZJBW010000011.1:70764-74356 GCA_964543985.1 uncultured Pirellulaceae bacterium
TGAAGACCCGTTTGGGAATATTCGCACGGGTACGCAATGGCTAGAACAACAGATTAAGGACAAAAAATAGTCGGTCGCTTTTGGGTGTTGGTGCTTGGCGCAAAGCCAAAGGACGGATCAAAAAGGACGGATTAAAAGACGCCGCCCCCCAAACCTCCCGCACCACCTCCAAAACCACCACCTCCAAAACCACTGGTTGAACCGCTACCTGGCAGTGACATTCCACGACGGTTTTCACGCAATCGAGTGTATTGCTCGGGCAGTAGCACGGGCGTCGACCCACTGCTCGCCTGGAAGGTTTCGCGGTCGTCGTATACGGACGATGAATATGCACTTGCGATGCCTTGGACGGCTCCGTCGCCAATCGAGTAAATCTTGTCCAGTAACGATTGGATCTTCAATTGGTTTTGGTACGTTTGAACGATGGTCAACGAATACCGCGTGCCAATCTTTACGGTGCGTGCACGGGCCGCTCCGCCATTGGCTTCCCAACTATCAGGATCGACTGTTTCCATTAAAAGATTTTCCACTTCGTAAGCGCCAACGGTATCAGTTACTAATAAACGCAAGTCGTAGGTCGTTGAGACTTGGTTTTCAAAAGCAGCATCTTCAGACATTAACGAAATGATTCCCGCGTCATTAATCTGGTAGGTGCAATCGTAGGCTGCCAAGGCGAAATTCAAATTGGTCTTTAGATCTGCCGAGTGCAAAGCCAGACGAACAGGTTGTTGTCCATCTAAATTGTTGTCGGCAAGACTCTCATCGACATACACGTCTAGACCACTATTGATCATTAGTTCGACCAAACGTCCGAATGGCATTTCCTGTCGCCAAGCAAGGGGTGTCGGCTGCGCCATTCGATTTTGAGCGTTAACTTTGGCGATAGGATCGCTGTTGGCAACGCGTCGATGAACAACGAATCCAGTCGAAGCGGACGAGGGAATGTAGGTCGAAGGCAGGTTGTTGCCATATGAGGCCGTGGGTGCGGAAATCGATGTGGCCTGAGCCAACGCAAAACTCGCAAACAGACAACTCATCGCCACCGACAGCAGCGCAGTGCATCTTCGATTCATTTGATTTTCTCGTTGATTAGATTGCCCCGAAGATCAGTTTTATCATAGTCGTCGCAGCTCAATAATTCCAGTTTTGAACTTTGTGCCAGGCTTCAGCGACGGGTTTTTGAACTTGGGGAATGGTTTTGCCTTTAGTTTTGCCTTTGCAAAGACTTGGTTTATAATCAAAAAATATCGTGGTAAATGACTCTGGCTTCCTAAACATTTGAAGCGGTTGCCACGTCCCGACGGGGGCTTTGTTGGGAGATGGTTTCTTGAAGAATTGCATGCTGAATTTGTCTGTCTATCGGTCTGTTTGGTTGGTCTGTTTTAGTTTAGTCGCAGCCTGCAGCGTGACGCTTTTGCAGGCTCAAGAAGACGATGTGCAAACGGCTGAGGCCAAACCACAGGCTGAAAACGAAGGTGACGAAAACCTGAAGGGCGCCGTTTACGACGAGTTTCCGTTGGCTGATTTGCCGCCACTGCGACGTTTGGTGTTGTACAACTCGGGTGTCGGGCAATTACAACACGAAGGAAAAGCGATTGGTCGACAGCGATTCGAAATCAAGTTTAGCTCGCACGATGTTGACGATGTTATCAAGAGTTTAGTCTTCTCCGACGATGGAGACGGTGCCGTGCGAGCTGTCGAGTACCAACCCGCTCCAGAACCGGAAGATGTTGCCGCCAATACGGTTGGCATCCCTATGACCTTGGCGCAGTTGTTGCAAAGGTTTCGCGGTGAATCGGTAACTTTGACCGTCAACGGATCGGACCAAACAGGCATCGTTTACGGTGTCGAACACCGACCAGACGGTGAAAACGTAACCGAAGTGGTCGTCTTGTTAACCGACGATGGTTTGCGATCGATCGATCTACCCAACGTCGATCGAATACAGTTTGAAAAAGAAGAGCTTCGCAAAACACTGATGCAGGCGATGCAAGGGGTCGTGAAGTCTCGCAAAGCCAATCAAAAGACACTGGAATTGTTGTTTGATGGTGAAGGTGAACGCAATGTCAAGTTTGGCTACGTGGTGGATATGCCGATTTGGCGAATGACCTACCGGTTATCGATTCTCGAAAACAAGGTTTATTTGCAGGGTTGGGCGCATGTGGACAATGTCACTGGCGTCGATTGGGAACAAGTTGATTTGGAACTGCGAAGCGGTAGACCTCAGTCGTTTCACATCAACATTTTTGCGCCTTTGATGGCCGAGCGTCCAGACTTTGGAAATGCCGTCTATGATTTCACAGAAGGATTGATCTTGGTCACGCAATGGTTTGGGTTTGAGCCGCCAGCCCGATTTGGTGCAAGTGGCGGAACTCGGTCATCAAATTCGGGTGGTGGCGGATTTGGCGGTGGTGGATTATTTGGTGGAGGAGGTGGTTCCCGATCCAGGCGTGGCAATTCGACGGGCGGTAATCCGGCAGCCGGTGTCGATATGGACAGTGCCTTTCGGCAAGCCGCTCAATCCAGCCGAGCATCAAAAATGGTCCGATACGTTCTGGACAAACCTGTCGATCTAGGGGCAGGACGTAGCGCGGCATTGCCCGTGTTTTCGCAAGAGGTCCCAGCGCAGTTGCTTAGCGTGTATGACGAATTAGAACAGCGACAGCACCCCTACCGAACCATCCAAGTGACCAATAAAACGGACCTATCGATGGTCTCGGGGCCCATCTCAATTATGGATGAAGGGACGTTTGTTGGTGATGGAAAACTGAACCGTTTGGACGTCGATCAAAAAGCAGAGATCGTTTTTGGATTGGATCCAGCAGTGGAAATCTCGTCTCGTGATTTGGACCTGTCGGATCGATTACAAGAGACGGGCGAACTTGTTTTGACGTTAGACGAAAACAAGGGGATTGTGCAGAGCTGGAATTCGGTTCGTAAGAGAATTTTCACCATCAAAAACCGCGATACAGAGCCTCGCACCTTGATCTTGTACTGCCAGCGAGCCGGCAAAGAGGAGACGATGGAACCGCCCAGCGAAGGCGAGCCTGACGAACGAGTGTTTTTCAAATTGAATCTAGAGGCTAAGTCGACGCAAGAATTTGAACTCACGTTTACTAGACCTCGTCAAGAAACGCTACTGCTAGATGGTCCCACCGCTCGACGCGTGTTACGCCAACCAAGCATCAAGATTGAGGATTCGGAACGCCAGGTGTTAACTCAACTCGTCGAATTGGAGGACCGGTTGGCAGAGTCCGTTTCCAAGAAAAACGCGCTTAACGAACAAAGAAAAGAACTGGTTACGGACCAAAATCGTGTGCGAGACAACCTGCGAGTTCTGTCAGACAATCCCGAAGTGTCACAACCGTTTCTCGATAAGCTGCAAACCTTGGAAAATCAAATCGATGAATTGCGGCAATCTATCAGAGATAATCGAGTGGAATTTGACGATCTGTTAAAGCAACAAAAGGCCGTGATCAGTGACTACTTTGATAAGTAGTCGAAAAGCCGAAACTGGGGAGTTGGCGCTTTGGAATCGGAATCGGAATCGGAATTGGGATCGGAATTGGAATCGGATTCGATTGAGCGATTC
>CAZJBW010000011.1:74456-93290 GCA_964543985.1 uncultured Pirellulaceae bacterium
ATCGGAATTGGAATCGGATTCGATTGAGCGATTCCTTTCGCATGCCTGTTCGGTGAATTGTGCGGCAGTCGATAAAGATTTCGAAGGCCAGCTTGAAAAAGCCAAGGTTCTACTCAGCCAATTGACCGAATCGCAGCGCGAAAATCTTTCAGTGGCGGCGGCGATTGGCGATGTCTCGACGGTACAGCGGTTGATTCAAAAAGATGGTTCATCGGTTACTCAAGTGGGTGGTCCGCACCAATGGCCGCCTTTGTTGTACCTGTGTTTTTCTCGTTTTATGCGAGACACGGATCAGCAGCGTATCAATGACTTAATCACAACCGCTGAATGGTTGCTTTCCAACGGAGCCGAGGCCAATTCGTATTTTATGCTCGGTGATGAACGCGAGACGGCTTTGTATGCGGCCTGCGGCATCTGCAACAACGCGGCACTTGCCCAGTTGCTACTGGATCACGGTGCCATGGTGAATGACGAGGACGCGACTTATCACGTTGCTGAATTTTCTGCGACCGATTGCATTCGGGTGCTTTTTGAAAACGGTCTGGATGCTGATCGCCAAGCGACTGTCCTGCTGCGGAAGCTGGACTTTGAGGACTTCGACGGTGTGCAGGCCATTTTGGATCTTGGCTGCGATGTTAATCATCAAGGGTATTGGAACAAGTCGCCTTTGCATCAAGCGATCATGCGAGGTCGAAGCTTGGCGATTGTCAAGTTGTTGATCGATCGAGGGGCCGATGTAAACGCCATTGGCCAAAACGCAGCCACACCCTACTACTTGGCTTGTTTGCATGGGCGAGACGATGTGATCGATTTGTTGGTTGCCCATCAAGCGTCAACAGATTTGTCGCCGCAACGTCAGTGCATCGCTTATGCCAGTCTGGGACAGTTGTCTCAGGCCAAAACCAGTCAGCTGCAAGTATCCCAACAACAGCTTGGTGCTGATGCGGCAGATGCGTTCAAAAACGAGTGTGATCAGGCGTTCATCCTTGCCGGAAAGGCTGGAAACCTGTCTGGTTTGCAATGCATGTTGGAATTGGACTTTGAGATCGGGGCCAGTGATGGTCAAGGTTTTACGGCTTTGCATTGGGCCGCTTGGTTTGGTCATCTGGATTGCGTGACGTTGTTGATTGACAAGGGTGCACCGGTGGAAGCCGAAAACAACTATGGCGGCACGGTGATAGATTCTACGGTTTGGGGTTATGCCAATTCCAATGGTGACGATCGCAACTGTCGTGAGATCTTAAAATTATTGGCGGCGGCTGGTGCCGACCCTTTTTTGGTGTCTCCTTTTCCCTCGGGACACGCACAATCGGATCAAGTGATCGCTCAATTACGTCAGCAACGGTCCGCTTAGCGCGGTTGTTCCAACTGTGATTCTTTTCAATGACGAATGTATTCGTTGGTCCGTTGATGACGTCCAAAATCAGATAGGTCGTGATGCGATGATCGGGTTTCCGATCCAACAAACAATTCTCTTTAAGGATTTCCCTACCGGTTTTTTGAGAAGCTGTATGACACACCGTCGATAGCTTCCGTTGGATTTTCGATGAGCTCAACATTCAAGACATTTATTTCGGCGTTGGCCGTTTTGACCATGGTGTGCAGCACTCATGTGTCACAAGCAGGCATTGTAATTGACGATTTTTCATTTGGTGAAACATTGATTCGGACCGCAGCTGGTGAATCGACACAAATCTCCATGGATGGGTCTATTCTTGGTGGCGAGCGGACTGATTCTTTGACCCTGAACGAAGACGGTGTAGGAGTCATTGGATTCGGTGATGCGTTTTCCATTACTCAGGGTGCAGGAAACCAAGTTATCGCTTCACTTGTTTACGACGACTTTGGCACCATCGACTTGACCGAAGGTGGATTGGCTAACGTCTTCTCGATCGCAGTAGGTAATTTGGACTCGTCTGACGACCTGCTAGATGTGTTGTCGGTAGTCGTTACTTCAACAGGAGGAGTAACAGGAGAAGTTGGAGCAACTATCCCCGCACTGGCCGGCTCAACGATCAATATTGGTTTCGGTGAATTCAGCTCGGTCGATTTTACACAAGTCGAATCCATTGAATTGCTGCTGGACTTTCAAAATCCAGACGCCACCGGCCGTGACGTGACATTACTGAGCTTCACAACGAGTGTGCCAGAGCCGTCTGGAGGCGTCATTTTCGGATTGTTGATGTTCGGTACAGCTATTTCACGTCGCCGAAAGAGTTAGTAAACGCAGGCAAAACTTGCTTGAATCAAGGTCAGTCCACACTGGGTGGGGTGGCCTTTTTTTGTGCGCTTTTTTTCTGCGTGATACATCATGTAGCGGGTGAATCGTTGCCAAGGGTTGTTTGTGCCGACACCGAATACGGATGAACAACAAAATGGCGGGATGAACAACAAAATGGCGACATGCAAAAATCGATCGCCACAGGCAATATCTAGTGAGTCTTCTACTAGGTAGCCACGGGCTAACACGCATAAATCCTACGCCAAAACGGATGCGTGAAATTCTTGGGCAGCCCTTTGAATTTCCCTCGTATCAGAAATTGAAATCTAAGTGAATATCATCTTGCGCTGGCACTTGGTTGCTGTCTGATAGTACTTTGAAACTTTTTCAAAGTTGATCTTGTTGCAAATTTCTAATTCTCATATCACTTCGGCCAGTCTTATCCCCGCCCAGTTTTTTTGAGAAGCAGGAAATGAAGTTTACATCGATTTGCGCAATCTTGTTTGCCGCATTGACGCTCGCCATTGACGTCAGTGCTTCTATTGTTATTGACAACTACACCGCTGGCGACAGCATCACGTTGACCGCCCCAGGCACGGAGTCCCAAGTCACCACGGACGCCTCTATTTTGGGTAACGCACGTGTGGACACGTTGACGTTGACTAACACCGCGAGTCCGTTTTTCGGAACGATTGGCTTTAATGGCGTTTTGGATGTGGCTCAAGGAGCTGCAGATCAAGTAAATGGAAGTGTTACCTATTCCAATTTTGGAACAACGGGAATCATCGACATTACTGAAGGTGGTATTAACGATGCTTTTGAATTGGGATTCTTGACCAGCGATATCAATTCGCCATTGTCAAATGTCGTCAGTGTGACGGCTACTTCTGCCAATGGCGCAACGGATACTCAGTTTGTAACCGTGCCAGCCAGTAGTGGACTGCCTGCGGATGTGCTGCTTAGTTTCGACGCCTTTGATAGTGCCGTTGACTTTACTACGCTAGATTCCGTTTCATTGAATTTCGATTTTGCGTCCGCACCTGGTCGTGACCTGGGAGTCGGGTTGTTCTCGGCAGTCAATTCGGTGCCAGAGCCTACGACGGGATTAATTTGTGGTATCGCAGCTGTTGGTATGGTTGTACGCCGCCGCCGACGCTAGATCGTCGTTAACGGCGATTTCCAAGGGTATGGATCGTATTGTGAATCGTGCGTTTCAATTCACGACCCCCAGGGGTGCGGATTTGGCAGACGATTTCCATACATTTGGTTGAACTCAATCGAGGGACCGTCAAATTGACGGTCCTTTTTTTATTACTCAATTGAACATCCGTGACCTCTAATTGCTGCTCATTCAGGTGTGGCGATCCGTAGTTGGCAGTTCGTTGGATGTCCCAAATCTTGATCTGGAACCGCTGTTGATCCGCGACGGAATCATCCAATTCACTAGCGAATTCGATTGAGATCGTCTGTTCTGAGGTGTTGATCTTCTTGGGCAGGTAAATGTCTTTGTCGGTGTAGCGTATGCGATACAACCCGCCTTCTTGTTGTCGATTACCGGCCCATGCAAACATGCCGCAACAATACAGAGCGCTGTCGGTATGAAAACGGCCTCGCATCACACCGGTCGGGAACAAAGGGATCGGCAGTGCGCAAGCGCCGCCTTGCCAAATTTGCTTGCCGTCCACCGAAACGGATTCATAGGGGATGGCAAAAACCTGCCCCGTTCCGTAAGACAAATTCAAAAGCGAATTGCCTAAGGGCCCCCAGCGACCATCTGGGACCCAAAGCAGTTCTCCAGGCGAGCGATCGAATGCGTTAGTAATCCAAGCCAAAGGTAGTTGCATGGCATCGTCCGACGAGTCTTCGACGTCGTGATAGCCCATCATGTTTCCATAGAAACCACCTGGCTGCACGCGGTTGATGCGATTCTTGGGTGTCCAGTGCCCTTCCTGGTCCGTAACAAAGAAACTGCCATCTGGATTCAAGCATACTCCGTTGGCTGCTCGAAAACCGTTGGCCAGGATTTCCGTTTTGCTGCCATCGGCGGCGATCTTCAATAAGGTGCCGTGGTGAGGTACAAGTGCTGGTAGCGCGTGACGAGCCGACTTGGCGTAATAAAAATTCCCGTCTTGATCCGACTGCAAACCCATGGCAAATTCATGAAAGTGTTCGGTAACCTGGTGATCGCTGTTATGACAACGATAGTAGTCGAAGTAATTGTCATTGTTCAGGTCGTGTAAAGCGACCAACTGGTCACGACACGTCACGTAAGTCTGGCCCTCGACAATCCGAATGCCCAAGGGTTGAAACAGCCCATAGGCAACACGCCGCCATTTTAGGGCTTGGTCATCATCGGTTTGTTCTGTAAATCCGGTGACTCGCCACACACTACCATCCCACGAGCAAACGAGTGCCGTGTCGTCGTCCACGAAATCGATTCCGGTCAAACGCAGACGACAGGACCAAGGGTTGTCATTTGGTGTATTCAGCAAATCCACAACGAAGGGGTCGACATTCGAATGGGGCATTGATTCCACGGAACTTGTCAGGACTTGCGAGTAGCGAGGTGGGCCGCCACGCATCATGGAATCGATCGGTAAACGATCCTGAACGTAAGCATCCATTTTGGATAGGTGCTCGTTCAGATCGTCTCGACTCGTTTGATTTCCAATTGAAATCGTTATCGATTGGCTAGTTTTACTGGCCGGAATTTGCAGACACAGCGAGTTATCAACGACGACCCATTTGCCATCGACACCCGTCATGTGCGCCCAAAAATTCATCGGTCGATTAACATTGGCTTGGCCTTTGGATTGCCATTTCAACTGGAACGATTTATCCGAGCCCGATTCAATGATCTTGTTTTGGTCGTTCATCTGCCACTTGACCAACAGTGATTGCGTGTCCGAATCGACGGTTGGGCAGGATGGCAGTGGGCGATCCCAAACTTGTAGGTAGTCCAATTCGCCAATGAAAGTTGATTGACTGCCAGGGAAGTCATCGGCGGTGAAGCCGAGTCGCAACACGGGCTCATCGATCGATCGGCCGGTGTCCAATGATTCTTCGGCCTCTAATTCCCCGTCGATGTACAGTTTGACGCTCGAATCCTCTGTCGTATCCGGATTCCATACTAAAGCGACGTTGTGCCATTGCCCATCATCCACTCGGGTTTCAGAGACCACCGCGCCGACCCATCCAATATCAAATACCAGTCGACCATCTCGTATGAACAGAGACTTGCCACCGGCTACCCAGTTTTCTTGGTCTTCGGTTTGACAAATCAAGCTTCCACCTTGCCGAGTCTTGATTCTGGCTAGAACGGTTAAGCCTGCGTCCCAATTCAGAACTCGCTTGGATTGAAGGTAGCTATTACCGTCGAAGCGGTGGCTATCGGTATCCGGCTTAGGATTGGCGCTCTCGTAGATGGCGGTGGTCGATGTCGTCGCTGTTTCTTCCAGCCCTTCGATGGAATTGACGCGAACCATCAATGGCTGATCATGTGGTGCGATTTTAAGTTCACGAGAAAAGATCGGTTCGTCGATCTGCCGAAGTTGAGGAGTTTCCAAAATGGTTGTCTCCCCCACTGTGTACTCCAGAACAGACCTGCGTCCGTATTGATAGTGGCCGCGATACTTCAGCCAAGACTCGGGCAAAGGACCGTATCGTTTATCGTCGCGACCGATCAACCGTGGATCAGGGCTAAACTTATTCGTCGAAGGGTTGGCCCAGCCGGGAACATGACCGTTGGATAGGTGCAGTTGCCCAACCAGTCGTGGGTGAACATTGTGCCGATCGTTAAAATGAATGCCGTTGTAGTCAATGAATTGATCGCCAGACCAGGCAGCAGCGATTCGCATCGTGTCGTGTTCGTACAGCATCCAATGCGACCCTTTGGTTACGCCACCGGGCCCTGAGTCCAAACGAATAGCGATCCCCTTGTAGGCAATGTTGGTACCGTCGTCACCGCATTCGATGGTGTTGAAAAGAATGTTGCCGTA
The DNA here is from genome assembly GCA_964543985.1 of uncultured Pirellulaceae bacterium. GTDB lineage: Bacteria > Planctomycetota > Planctomycetia > Pirellulales > Pirellulaceae > CAJQPP01. The sequence continues at coordinate 80,676 of CAZJBW010000011.1, forward strand.
GTCCATATCCGACCAAGGTTGGCGAACTACCGGGTCGGGGCCCAGGTTTTTACCCGCCGGTAATCCAGCCAGGTATTCGTCCGTGACATTGAACCACTGTTTAGGGTTGTCGTTTTTGATCAGCTGTTGTCGGATGAAGTGAATCACATCGTATTTTTGACGCGGTACCATCCAACGTTGCGGCACCATCAGACCGTATCCGTGAGTCAGGGTTTGATACATTTGGTACGGATCATTGCCGTTTTTGAATTCGCCTTCGAAGAATCGCAAAGCGGATGGCAACGATCCTTCTTGTTCGGGCGTACCATGGCAGCGAGCACATGATTGAATGTAGATATCACGACCTCTGTCGATACTCTGTTCATCCAGGGCCGCAATCAGCCCAGCGTGATCGATATCCGATTCGTAGGCAGCTAGTAGAGGTTCAGCAAAGAAGGAGGCGGGTGGGCGAAGATTATTGACGGCCGTTTGCCCACCTTGTTTGGCTTCTTGCAAAAACTTGATCAAGTCAAAGAATGATTGCTCGTTGGCCAAAAGTCCCACCAATCCGTTGGGCATCGCCGAGACGCTATCTGTCTGACGATCGTCGATTACATCATTGGCAATCTTTGTCGTTTGACCGTTCAGGTTCGGATCGCCAAGCAGCACAAATCCGTTGTCGGCGGTGTCTTCTTCTAAGACCAAACCAGTTACTTGTTTTCCTGCAGTTGTCAGGATCGTTTGTGTCTGGAAGCCCTCGGCAATTTTGGCGGACGGATCCAACAGCGACTCGATCAAATGAGCGATATCTGATTCCGGATTCGTTTTCCAGATTTCGGGTCCCAGCCGAAAGCCCGTTTCGACGTCTGGTTCGTGGCAGCGGACACAGGTTAGTTCTGGGTTGTAATACAGCAAGGCACCTCGCGCGGCATCGCCATAGCTAACGACCTTTTGCTGCAATTCACTGCTAGTTACAGCTTTCAGGCGTTCTGTCAACGAAACGGATGCGGCCTTCGTTGCGACATCCTGACCCTGGATTGACCAAGGCACGGTTGAAACTAGCAATAGTGCCAAGCTTAAAACGGTTTGAGAGACCAATGGGCAGATGAAGTGCATTAGCAATATCTCACGCGTCGAGAAAATTAAGCGGCCATAAATGAAGCTTTCTTGACATGATTTTAACTTGCCTTTGTGCCTCGTGGGAAGCAAACACTCTAAAACTCAGCAATTCCAGCCGGCTTCAAAAGTTTGTGAAGCTGTGAAGTGCTTGATGTTAATTTTTGATGGAGTTTGCGTTTAGAAAACTGTTCTAGTTATTTGCTGATTCTTCACACGTCTCGTCCCTTGGTCTTAACACTGACTGGCTAAATTTTTGCCATCAACGAGTTCAACATCCTTGAGACAAAAATACTAATTCCTATTGGGAGACTGAAGAGTGAAGAAAAAAGGTTTCACACTGATTGAGTTGTTGGTGGTGATCGCCATCATTGCCATTTTAGCGGCCATTTTATTGCCGGCCGTAACTGCCGTTCGTGAACAGGCAAGATCTACCGTTTGTAAAAACAATTTGCGTCAAATGGGTTTGGCAATTCTGTCACACTCCAACATTTCGCAAGGTAACAGGATGTGTAGCGGTGCTTTCGATGCCCGTCGTGATGGTTCGCCAGAAATTTTCTCGTGGGTTGCTGACTGCATCGCTCAAGACACCTGGCCCGGTGAATTGTTGTGTCCCAGTAACGAGTCCATTTCGAATGAAAAGCTGAATGACTTGTTGGGTGGAAACACTTCCGATAGTTCCAGCACCCCTCCTGATCGGTTGGGTGTCGGGATTGCAGCCCAGTTGAATGCCCTGGCTCCCTACAGTCCTGAACGCGTACAACTTGTTTTGGAAGAGTTTTTAGAAACGGGTCACAACACTAACTACGCAGCCAGTTGGCACTTTGTTCGATCGGCCCCAGCGACAAATAATGGTGCGACGATTGGTGGATTGAAAGACTTTTTGAATACCAGAGGACCGATCACTCAACGTCTTGTTGAGAACTCAGTCGTACCATCTTCGGCGATTCCTTTGCTAGGCGATGCTGACCAGGGAGACTCCGACGAAGCCATTTTGGGTCAAGGAGCTCCGGCAGACTGGATCGGTATCGACAGTGAATTCACACGTGGTATTACATTGGCGGAAGCGTTCAACGATGGACCTTCCTACTACGATGCCGAGTCCGCACGCGTGATCGGGGCTCCTGCTGGAACACCCCGCTCTCACATGCTGCCCGCAGACTTGCCAGTGATTGGCGATGTGGTTACGCCTGATAATGAAGCTAGTTTCTCAGGCGACTCATTGCGTCCACTAGTGTTGCAGGATCTTCGCGATTGGCGAGCATTCCACGCTGGAAACACCTGTAACATTTTGTTTGCAGACGGATCGGTGCGAACGCTTCGTGACGAAAACAAAGACGGCTATATCAATCCAGGGTTTGCGGTTCCCGCCGGTGCCGATCCTGAAACGGTTGGCTACACCGATGGTCGCTGCGAAGTGAATCCATGGGAATTGTTCACAGGTACCTTCCTGTCTGAGCAAACTTTCCGACGCAAGGCATTCGAGTAAATCGAATACTTCTGTTGATTTCAACGAAAAATAGATCACAAGAGCCTCTTAATTAAGAGGCTCTTTTTTTTGCCGCCGTGATTTCGCTGAAAAATGCCATCCCTTATCTCGGCTTTTCAAAATGCCCTATTTTCCGACAATGGTGATATCCCATCACTAGAAAGGCGAAACAAATGTCGGAAAGTAATCTTCCTTGGAATCAAACGATGTCGGACGAGCGGTTTGACGTGATGCGTCGAATCCTGGCAGCGCCCAGCCCGATCGGACTGGAAGCAGCGATGACTCGTGGCGTGTTAGAACCCTATATGCAATCCTTTATGCCCGATTCCTGGAAAGTTCACACCTTCAAGGGCAATGCAGGAATCGTCTTAGACACCTCACCCGGTAATGACGATGCATTTTCAGTGATGGTGATCGGCCATGCCGACAAAATTCGGATGCAGGTCCGCAGTATTGGCGACGACGGCAAGATCTGGGTGAACACGGATTCGATGCTGCCATCGGTACTGATCGGGCACAAAGTAAAGTTGTTCAGCGAAGACCCCGATAGCCCAGGCCAGTGGCGAGAAATTCGTGGTGGGACGATCGAGGCCGTTGGAGCTATCCACTTTGCCGACTCCAAATTGAGATCGGGTGACAAAGGGATCAAGAAAGAGATGATCTATCTTGAACTTCAGATTCACGGTGAAAACAAAAAGCAACAGGTCGAAGCGTTGGGCATTCGACCGGGAGATCCATTGATTTACGATCGTGAAATCGAACGAGGGTTCTCGCCCGACACATTCTCGGGCGCTTATCTGGATAACGGTTTGGGTTGTTTTGTGACCGCCGAAATTGGTCGGTTGATCGCCCAAGCGGATGGCTTGAAGAATGTTCGCTACCTGGGTGCGATGGCATCACACGAGGAGATTGGGCGTTTTGGATCGCGAGTGTTAACGGAAGCGTTTCAACCCGACGTGACGATCGCCGTCGACGTCGCTCATGATTTTGTGGCAGCGCCTGGTATCGGTGATCGTCGCTACGAGCCCGTTGGTATGGGTGACGGTTACACGTTGACGCACGGCGCCATCACCAGTGCCGCGTTGAATACAATCATCACCGACGTGTCGCTCAAAAATAACATTCCGGTGCAACACGAGTTGGCCGGTCGAGATACAGGGACTGATGCCATGGCTGCCTTCTTTTCCTGTATTGATTCTGCAGCGACTTCGATTGGTTTTCCGATCCGAAATATGCATACGATTTCAGAAACGGGGCACACGGGCGATGTGGATGCTGCGATTCATGCTATTTTCGAGACCCTCAAGCATATGGACTCGATGAACGGCGGAAGTGGAATCACGGGCGACGACTTGCGTAACAGCCACCCTCGACTAGATAACGCTTTGCCACTAACGCACCGTCCTTACTCAAAAGACGATACTTAATCACTGGATCGGCCTGGCAATACTAGAATCGTCCAGTCGATCTGCTGTGATCGACTGGACGTTCTGTCATTTTTCGTTTTCACGCGCCAACGTTTGCCGGAATTCTTAGCTGGCTGCAACGGTGGCTGATCGGCTGGCCGCAATGGCTTGTTCCAAGTCCTGAATCAGGTCTTCGACGTTTTCGATGCCCACGGATAATCGCATCAATGTGTCGCGTAGTCCACCTTTTTCACGTTCCGCTTTTGGAATCGCGGCGTGGGTCATGCTGGCCGGATGGTTAATCATGGATTCGACGCCGCCAAGCGACTCGGCCAATGCAAACAGTTTGGTATTGGATGCGAACCGACGGTTGCGTTCCAGGTCGCCCTGCAGTTCCAGCGAGACCATGCCTCCGAAATCGCTCATTTGTTTGCTGGCGATATCATGCGAAGGATCGTCTGCCAGGCCAGGATAGTAAACTCGTTCTACTTCCGGGTGTTCCATCAAGTACTCAGCAATCTTGTTAGCGTTTTCGCAGTGCTGTTTCATGCGGACGGCCAAAGTTTTGGTACCTCGCATGACCAGGAAACAGTCCATGGGACCGGGGACTCCGCCTGCTGCGTTTTGTAGAAAGCGCAATTGTTCGTGGATTTCGTCGTCGTTGGTAATTAATGCTCCACCGACAACGTCCGAGTGACCACCTAGGTACTTGGTAACCGAGTGCAGAACGATGTCCGCGCCCAAATTCAATGGCTGTTGCAGAATCGGCGTCGCAAAAGTGTTGTCGACGACGGTCAAGGCGTTTCCTGCTTTGGCGATCTCAGACGCGGCGGCAATGTCCGTGCAAGTTAGCAATGGATTGGATGGCGATTCCAGCCAAACCAGTTTGGTTTCTGGTCGCATCGCCGCTTTGATCTCGTTCAGATCGTAGGCGTTGACGGTCGTGAAGGATACGCCTAGTTTCTTCCAGACTTTGTCGAACAAGCGAAACGTCCCACCGTATACGTCCCGAGCCGTAACGATGTGGTCGCCAGACTTTAGCATGTGCAGCAGCGTATTTTCGGCTGCCAAACCACTAGCGAAACTGAGGCCGTGTTTTCCGTCTTCCAGTGAGGCTAGGTTTCCTTCCAAGGCGGTACGCGTCGGATTTCCGCTACGGCTGTACTCGTAACCCAAGTGCTCGGCGGGCGCCTGTTGCACGAAGGTCGAGGTCATGTAGACCGGCGTCATGATGGCGCCCGTGGTGGGGTCAGGTTGCTGGCCGGCATGAATGGCACGCGTTTCAATTTGCAGGTTTTTGTGTTTCATGGAATTCACTCACTAAGAGAGGGGTCGATGTTTCAAGTTTGAGAATGTTTTGTGTTTTGTGTGTCGGGTTAAGTGGCAGAAGCCATTTCGCCAGATTCGGTCATCGCGGCGATCGTATGCACGACGTCATATTTGGTGATGATTTCCAGCTTGTCCGAGGCCATTCGCACGAACACGGCCGGCGTGTCGCCTCGCAAAATACCGGTGATTTGATCGATCGAGGTTTCTGGTTCCACGATCGGGAATGCCGAACCCATGACCTCGCGGACTTCGGTGTTTTTCAAGTCGTAGCCTTGCAGAACCAAGTTCACCAAATCGTCTTCGGTGACTGATCCCATGGGGTGGTCACCTTCGAAGACTGGCATTTGCGAAATATCCAGCTCTTCCATTTTTCCCATCACGGCGTGGGCGTTATCGTTGGGCTGACACATGTGCAGTTCTTTAAAGCGTGATTTGGTTCGCACGCATTGTCCGGCACTCAGTTTAATGGCCGGGCCCAAGTATTGATTGTCACGCATCCATTCGTCGTTGAAGACCTTGGACATGTATTGCCGGCCCGTGTCCGGAATCAGAATCACCATCATGTCGTCTTCGCTTAAGTTCTTGGCGTATTCCAAGCCGGCCCACACAGCGGCTCCCGCCGAACCGCCCGAGAAAATGCCTTCTTGGCGAGCCAACCGGCGGGCGACAATAAAGCAATCGCGGTCGGTGACCTGCAAGATGTCGTCCATCACGTCAAAGTGCATGGTGGATGGAAAGATATCTTCACCGATACCTTCGACAACGTAGGTCGATGCTTTACCGACAGTGCCTTTGTGAAAGAACTCGTGATACAACGACCCAATCGGATCGACACCAATGATCTTGATATCTGGATTTTTCTCTTTCAGGTAGCGACCGGTGCCAGAGACCGTGCCACCGGTGCCCATACCAGCTACGAAGTGAGTGATCTTGCCTTCGGTGTCCTCCCAAACCTCGGGGCCGGTTGTCATGTAGTGGGTTTGGGTGTTGTCTGGGTTGTCGTACTGGTTGGGGTAGTACGAGTTGGGGATCTCGGCGGCCAGCTTCTTGGCGATGGAGTAGTACGAACGCGGGTCATCGGGCTCGACAGCCGTGGGACAGACGATGACTTCGGCACCCAGTGATTTCAGCAAGTCAACTTTCTCTTTGGACTGCTTGTCAGTGGTGGTGAAGATGACTTTGTATCCGCGAACAGCGGCCACTAGCGCCAGCCCCATCCCAGTGTTACCACTGGTCCCTTCGATAATCGTTCCGCCCGGTTTCAAATCGCCTCGCTTTTCAGCTTCGTCGATCATGTTGATCGCGATTCGATCTTTGACACTACCGCCTGGATTGAAGTACTCGACCTTGGCGTAGATGGTCGGCTTCAATCCTTGATTGATGCGGTTGAGTCGAATGAGGGGTGTGCGGCCAACGGCTTCTAGGACGTTATCAAATTTCATTTCTTAATCCGTGAGAAACTTTGGGGTCACAGTTTCTAAACTTTGGGTTTCAGGGCTGGGAGCGTAACTTCCAGTGAGAAGTATATCCAGACGGCAGATCGTTTTCCTGCAACAGGTATCGACACCTACATTTTATCGACTTTTTTACTTCGCCAAGGGGCAGCCATTTCCCGCCGTTTTCAGCAGATATGACCCTGTTTCGTCGTAAACTGTGCGGTTTAGGCGAGAGAAACGCCATTTCAGCACTTTCCTGCGGTGACAGAAACGCCACAAGCAGGGTGAATGTCATCGTTTACCAGACCGATATTGACTGGGATTCATAACGTGCCAAATCAATGACCAGTGTGATCTATATTTCATAGCGAACATTTTCCTGCAGTCTGGGTCACTTTGTCCAAGACAGGAATCTGAATAGGCGGGACCAAGTCATGAGCAGAGAAAATCGAAAATCTAAACGGGAAAGCAAGAAGCCCAAGTCGGCGGCAGACAAGGGCAAACGATACCGATGCGCCGTCTGTCGAACACGAGCCCTTCGCAAAACGACGGAAGTCCCGTACTACTGCCCCCTCCACCGACCGCCAAATCCCGAATTGGAAGTTGAATAAAGGCTGGGGTGGGCAATCGAGGAACTTTGAAGGGACTTTCAAATAGTTGATCTGTCGATGCCAATGACGATATCACTTTTCAATAGCGTGACAAAGTTCCTGTAAGAAATGAAACCAAAAGTAGAAAGACCTGCTGGATGCTACCAACAGGTCTTTCTTTTTGGGGTCAAATTGAATCCCGTCCAACCGTTCGTTGTCGCGGTCATCGGTTGGAGAATCTAAATCATCAAACCTAGTTTCCCCAACACACTGTCCAAAAAACACACCGCCTATTTGCGAACGCGAGTCGGGTAGGCCGGCTTCTTATGCTCTTTGGGTGGGTTTTCTTTCAATTGCTGGAGCGCAATTTCGATGGCCTTTTCCAATTGAGGGTCACGTCCGGCGATGACATCAGCCGGCATTTGTTCCACCTCGACATGGGGCGGCACACCGACGTTTTCGACGATAAAGCCCTCTTCGGTCCAGATCGCCAAGTTGGGAGCACTAACCGAACCGCCATCCATTAAGACGGGAAAGCCCAGGACACCCACAAGGCCACCCCATGTGCGGCGACCGACCAGTGTGCCCAATTCCAGTTTGTCGAACATCCATGGCAACATGTCACCACCCGATCCAGCCGTTTCATCAATGATCATAACCTTTGGTCCAAAGATGGCTCCGCTGGGTGCGACAAAGTCCTGTCCATAGCGAGTAGCCCAGTGACTCATGTAGGGCCGTCGCATCAAATCGATGTAGTAGTCAGCGATTTGTCCACCGCCATTGAAACGCTCGTCAACGATCAACGCTTGCCGATCCGTTTGTGGAAAGAAGTAGCGCTTGAAATACGTGTGACCGGCTCCGGCAGTGTTAGGAACGTACACATAGGCGACTTTGCCGTCAGTCGCTTCGGTTACTTTCTGCAAGTTGCCTTCAACCCAATCGCGATTCCGCAATGCGCTTTCGTTTGCAATGGGAACAACGGTCACGGTGCGGGCATCCGAACCGTCAGCGTTGGCACTAATAGTCAGTTGCACCATCTTGCCACTTGTGTTTTCAAAGTGGCGATAAAGATTATCGTCCGAGGTCAAGTCGGTGCCGTTGACGGCGATCACATACTGACCCGCTGGAACACGCACACCCGGCTCAGTTAATGGGGCTCGTAGTGTTCCGTTCCAGTTCAAGCCACCATAAACCTTTTTGATTCGATATCGACCATCTGCCAGCTCGTAATCGGCACCTAGTAAGCCACCTGGTACACTCTCGGTGTCAGGTCGAACATCGCCACCACCGACTCGGTGGTGTCCGACAGCCAATTCACTGCACATCCAGCGCAACACGGTGTTGACGTCGTTGCGGGTGACGCAGTGATCCAGCAGCGGGCGATATTTTTCTTTCATCGCGGGCCAGTCCGCGCCGTGCATATCCGGATCGTAGAAAAAGTCGCGATTGATTCGCCAGACTTCGTCAAAGATTTGTTTCCATTCGGATCGAGGATCAATGGCGACCTGGATATCGTCGAGCGACAGATTGCCACCTGAAATCTTGCCTTTGGCGGCCGCGATTCCTCGACTGCCTCGCGAGTTATACAGGACCTTTTTGCGATCGGCAGACAGTTGAAATCCGTTGCAGTTTTCCAGGACTGTCGTCGCCTTGCGATCCTTCAACGAGAACATTTCCAAATTGAATGCTCCATCGTTGCGTCGCAAGTAGTAAATGACTCCGTCCGTCCCGGCTTGCAGGTTGGCGTGGTCAGCTGCCGAAACTGGCAATGCAACAATGCGTTGATCGAGGCCTGCGAAGTCGATCGACAAAGCCTCTTCTGTGTCGGCGTCGGAATCTTCGTCGCTGGAATCGTCCTCGTCCGATTCGTCAGCTTCTTTCTCGTCACCGTCTACTTCATCGTCCAATTCCACTTCATCACTGTTTGGTGCTAACGGGTTTTCACCATCGTCACGCAAGACCACCATGTAAATTTGGTTGTCCGAATCCATGTCGTTGTTACTTTGCGCGAACCAGTGCTTAACCGGCCCAGCGTCCGTCGAGGCGATGAAGTACATGTAGTCACCGCTGGCGTCGAAGCACGGTTCGCTGACTTCGCTAAGTCCATCAGAAATGGCATGCGATGTCCCGGCAGCGACGTTATAGACGAAGGCCTGTTGAATCAACGCCGGAGTGTTAACTGTGTAGGCCAGCCAAGCGGAATCTGGCGACCAGCTATGGTGTAGGCCACGAATTCCGGCAGGACCAAACTTCGGTTCACTCGTTACCTTTTGGCACTCGCCCGATTCGACATCCAGGATGTACAGGCTCCACGAGTTATCGATGTAGGACAACTTTGTGCCGTCAGGTGACCAGGTTGGCGCTTCATAAAAACCGTGCCCTTGAATATCGATAGCGCGAGCGTCACCTTGACCATCCTGGCTGGCAATATGCAATTGGTATTCGCCGCTGGCGTCGGAGAAGTAGGCGATGTGTCGACCATCGGGGCTCCAGGCAGGCGATCGTTCGTTAGCCCCTACGGATTGAGTGATGTTTCGTGAATCGCCATTCTTGGCAGGAACCGTAATGATCTCGCCACGGTATTCAAAAACCGCTCGTTGACCTGCCGGTGAAATGTGACTGTTGCGGATCCAGCGATTGCCGCTGGCGTATCGTTTACGAATCTCGGTGGCGTCCGTTTTGATTTGCAAAGGGATTTGGCCGAAGGATTTGTCCTGCGGATTGAATAGGTGCAAATAACCGGCTTGCTCGAAAACGATGGCGTCGCTGGATTCGGTCAGAGTTTCAATATGAAAGTCTTCAAATTCCGTGTGACGTTCAACTGACTTGGATTCGGTATCGAATGAATAGAGGTTGAATTCGCCATCGCGGTCGGATCGGAAGTAGACCATGTTGCCAATGAATACGGGGTCGGTATCGTTGCAACGACCTTCTGGCTGCGGAACCATCACGACCGAATGGTCTTCCACATCATAAATCCAAACTCGTGAACACGTTCCACCGCGATAGTTTTTCCATTGGCGAAACCTTTCACCAATCGGAATGTAGGCGATCTTTTTGCCGTCCGCACGGAATGATGCTCGCAGCCCATTAGGGATCGGCAACTCGGTAGGGAAGCCGCCTTCTACTGAGACGGTGTACAGTTTTTGGTAGCGTCGCGTAAACACGTTGCGTGGCGACGAGAACAATACCGATGTTCCATCGGGTGTGAAACCCTCGACTAAATCTGCAGATGGGTGGTAGGTCAGTCGTTTGGGTTGGCCACCTTCGACGGCAACTAAATAAACATCCTGGTTGCCATCGTATTCAGCGGTGAAGGCGATCCATTTTCCATCGGGCGAGAATCGTGGAGCCCGCTCTTGGCCTTCGTGCGAGGTCAAGCGTCGGGGCGCGGTTCCGTCACGATTGGCAATCCACAGATCGCGATCGTAAGTGAACGCAATGTGTTGGTCGCTGACAGCTGGTTGCGCTACCATGCGAGTCGCCTCGGTTGGCTGCTGTTGCGCCAATAAACTGGAAGCATTTATCACGCTTATCAAAACAACCATAAACGCCAATCGATACGCGAACATCATCATTGCTACTCTCCGCAGGCAAAAAAATTTGGATCAACCTAAGGTCACCGAGAAACCAATATAATTGCTCGAAAAATTGCTGCTGAAAACGACGTTTTCGTCACTCGCAGACTCTATAATCACCCACAGACAAAGGGTTTTTTGACGAGAATGTAATGCGATTAGCCAATTCAAATGTAGGGCTGGGAATCGGACTGTGGATGTCAATTTTCTTAATCGGCGACGTAACAGCTCAAGTGGTTGAACCGTTAAACGTGTGGAGTAGCCGAACGGGACTGGACCCGCAAACCAATCCCACGCCAGAAAACGGGCTGATTTCGGACGCGGAAAGTTGGCAAGTCCTATGGAGCAAATGGCTGCCACGTAAACCCGTTCCCGACGTCGACTTTCAAAATGATTTTGTGTGGGTCGGGCAAGCGGTGGGACCTAACTCAGTCCAAATCGACAAGGCGGAACGAAACGGTGATGACTTGAAAGTGACGTCGCGATCCACCCTTCGCGGAGGCAATGGTTTCGGATTTGTGATGGCTCAATTTAGTCGATCAGACATCAAAACAGTAAATGGAAACGTGTTACCAGAACCACTGGCAACAACGCCCAACGATTCCACAACAGACAATGACATGCCAGCCAAAGAAGGTGTGCGAGTCGAGATGGTGGGCATGTTGAAAGTGCAAGGTCAACGAGCACAACTGTTAGTGGACGGGTTTAGTTACTCACTGCAGTTACCGAAAACGATGATGGGCAAAGCGAATTCGCTGACAGAAAAACGAGCACAGGTTTGGGGCGATCTGATCGTCGAGAGTCGACGTGGTAAAGTTCAATCTTTGTCGGTCCAAGTGACACGTTTGGAAGGACTCGCATCCGCAACCAGTTCGGGCACCTTTGAACAGATTGTGATTGAACGGAGCGGTGGGTTTGTTGGGTTGATGCAACGTGACAAAATTTCCGCAGACGGAAAAGTGATTGTTGAATCACTAAAGACTGGCCGACAAATAAGCCAGCGAAACTTGTCAACCGATCACGTTCGTGAAGTGAATCAAGCTTTGAATGCGATCGATTGGGATTCGCTTCCTGCCGATGACCGAGGTTCGGCAGGTCGAGCCAGCGACAATTTGATCTATCACGTTGAAATTAAAATCAACGGCAGGTTACGGCAATTTGATTTCGATTCCACGTCGCGTCGAGTCGGAGCGCTTAAAAAAATTGTGGCATTGATTGACCGTCAATAAGTTCTTGAGGAACAGAAGTGATGATTCGTGTTTTAAGTTTCGCCATTTTTTGCAGTCTGACGTGTGCCGGCTGGACTCAGCAATACAAAGCCAATCCTAGCCTGATTCAGAATACAGATTTCCAGTGGGAAGACGGTGTTCTCAAAGACTGGACCGTCGAACGAGGTGCAGGTTCTGGAAAAATCAAGTCGATCATTCGCAAGACCAGCGATGGGGCGTTACAGTTCGTAGGGCGTCAAAATGTTCAGGTTTGGGACGTTGTTAGTCAGAACTTTGAAACGTCGGCCGGTGATTTTCTGCGGTTTTCGTACACAGCAAAAGCAACCGGTGTTCAACAACAACGCGGCCAGTTTCGAAATTGCTACGCCGGAATTTGGTTTTCGAATTCCGACGGACAAAACCTTGGCAATACGTTTTTCCCGATTACCGATGAAGAATTCACCAGTCACGAACGCGTGGTTCA
>CAZJBW010000012.1:0-69301 GCA_964543985.1 uncultured Pirellulaceae bacterium
GCTAACTCTCTGCAATTCATCAACCAGGCAGGCGGCCTGGTTGACGCCAACGACACTGCAGGATCGGGCGTTCTGTCGATCGACGGCAACTCGTCCGGAGTGACCAACCAGGGGATCTTCCGTTCTTCCAACGGAGCGACTCTGGCGATTGCCGACGACTTCACAAACAGCGGAATCCTAGATGCCCAATCTGGTGTCATCGATATTAGCGGAGATCTGATTGCTGATGTAGACAGCTTGCTAATGGGAGACGGAATAATCGCAGCGGAGACTCTTGATAACTTTGGAGCGATTGCACCTGGCGACGGGATTGGCAATCTGACAATCGAATCAGAATTGTCGTTTTTCGACACCAGCGAACTACAGATTGAGTTGGGTGCTGTCGGTGCGGATTTGTTAACGGTCAGTGGTGACTGGATACTAGATGGAATTCTGACTGTTGATTTGTTGGACGGCTTCGTCCCTGATATCACCGATACCTTCATCATTGGAACGGCTGGAAACTTGTTGTCCGGAGAGTTTGATAATGTTGCCAGCGGTGGCCTGTTGAGTGTCAGTGGCTTTGGGGATTTCACCGTGACCTACGGTGGTGACTCAAACAATATCGTATTGAGCAACTTTACAGCCGTTCCAGAACCGGGTTCAGCCATCGTCCTACTCGGCTTGTTCAGCGTCGCTGTCATGCGTCGTGGCAAACGCCAGTAGAACCTACTACTCTAAGTAACGCTCAGGCGGATAGTTCAGGCGGTTTTTAGGCGGAAAAACCTTTTGAACGAAATGGCTTGGTCAGGCGCAATGCTTGTCCAAGCCATTTTTCTTTTACCTCCAACGTTTTCCTTCTGCACCTTCTCGCCTAAGCATCGCGGTTTTTTAGCGATGTTGTCGTAATGGTGGTCAGTCAAACTGGGATTTGCTACGTAGCAGATGGTGGTAGTGCTGGGCAAAGCGGTGTGATTCGTCACGAACGTATTGAAGCAATCGTAAGGCAAACGAGCTACGGCTTAGGCGGATGGGTTCCGATTCCCCCGGTCGAAAAATCTCTTCTTCCTTCTTAGCCAGCGAAATAACAGTAGGAGGCGTGATTTCCAGGGCTTCAAAGGCTGCCATCGCAGCACTTAATTGACCCTTTCCGCCGTCGATCAACAGGATGTCCGGAAAGACTTCTTGCTGATCGTGCATACGACTGAATCGTCGCGCGACGATTTCGTTGATACTGCGATAATCATCGACGCCTTTGACATCTTTGATTTTGTAACGCCGATAGCCGGGTTTGAATGGCAGGCCGTCAATGAATTGAACAAGGCTGGCGACCGTCTGGCCGCCTTGTAGGTGAGCGATATCGATGCCCTCGATGGTCCGTGGCGTAGTCTCCAATTTTAGAATCTTGCGTAGTCCGGCCAATCCTTTCTTGGGATCAATATAGAAGACCTCGGGCTGTACGTGCGTGTCCAATTCTCCGCGTTCGTCCAACGACTGCAACATCGCCAGCTCGTCACGCAAATTCGCGGCCTCTTCAAAACGCATCTCTTTCGAGGCTTGCAGCATTTCCTTTTCCAGCTGACTAAGCAGTCGACTCTTGTTGCCTTCCAGGAACATTTGTAGGCGGCGGATGTCTTTGCGGTAGTCCTCTTTTGAGATCCTTAAGTTGCAAGGGGCCGTGCACTGTTTGATGCTGGCTAACAGGCAGGGCCGAAACCATCGCCATCGCTCGTCACCGTCCTGGATATCCAACGAACAAGTGCGAAACTTGAAGATTCGCTGCAGCACTTGGATCGCGCCGCGTAATGCCCCTGCACTGGCAAACGGACCGTATAGTTTTACCGCTTTCGATTCAGGAGTCCGCGTCAATTCGACTCGCGGATAGTCTTCATGAGTCGTAATCTGCAGGTAAGGGAACGACTTGTCGTCTTTTTGTTCTTTGTTATAGGTGGGTTGAATGTCTTTGATGAGGCGAGATTCTACCAACAGAGCGTCCACTTCGCTTTCGCATTCCATGAAGTCGATATCAGCGATTTCATGAACCCAGTCCGCGATTCGAGGTTCCAGTTCGGCCCCTTTCTGAAAATAACTGCCGGCTCGCGAACGCAGGTTCTTGGCTTTGCCGACGTAGATAACGCGGGCCGTGGCGTTCTTCATGATGTAGACGCCGGGAGTCTGCGGGAACGATTTGACTCTTTCCGCAGGCGGTAGGTCTGCCGAAACCTTTGGGTCGGTGTCCGGTTCAGGCGAGTTCGTTGCTTTGTTATGCTCATCCATACAAGTGCCAGCCTATCTGATCATTCCAAAATTGTACAACGCCATGACCGAACCCAACCCAGCTAAGCCAGCATCCGAAGGTGGATCATTGACCGATCTAAGACATCGGATCGACACGATTGATAAGCAATTGGTCTCATTGGCGAATCAAAGAGCACAAGTGGTTGTGCAAATCGGTACGTTAAAACGGCAGGCTGGCTTGCCGACTCAGGATTCGCAACGTGAATCGGACGTTTTGAAGAAGGTGGTCCAATGGAACGACGGCCCCATCAGTTCCGACTCAATCAAGGCCATCTATCGAGAAATTCTGAAAGCCAGCCATTCTCTAAACACGTAGGCCGGCGCACTCACCACACACAATGCACAGACGATCATCGGTGCGGTGGCAAGAAATTTCAAGCTAAGTCAAAAACTACTTAGACGGTGGCAAGACGATTTCACCGATGGTTTCGTAGCTGAATGTTTTTTCCAGCAGCTCCATCTTAATGTTCGTGCTGGGCAGGTGCCCAGAAACGCGGCAAATATAGTCAATTCCATTGTTGACCTGTATTTCAAAGGTATTAAGTTCAATTGACTGCCCATCTTCTGTTTGAAGTTGGGGAATGAAGTAAACGGTACGGTCAGTTTTTGGGCTTCCAAATCGCACGAAACCAAGTGAAGACAGGTCCAGGAAACATCCATCTACCAAATTGACACGTTCCTTTAATTCGCCTTCGAAGGTATCGACCACTTCGGGGTTCTTATCGGCAAATCGAATCTTTACCTCGGTGTTCTCAGGCCACTGTTGCCAATCGTCAGGTGGCAAGATGAACGAGGTCAAGATTCCATCATTGCTGCCAAAAGTCCAACTACGTGATGGCAATTCAACGCCATCGTTTGTCAAATAGGCAACGACGCCAGAATCTGTCAGTCGCGTGTCGACATCAAAAACCATCACGATCGGCGTCAACTTCTCGGCGCGTTCGACGACGTGACTTGGGTATTTGAAGTCTTCCGCTTCGGTGGCGCTCGTAATGCGTTTTAACAGTTCTTTCGATATTGCTTTTCCTTTAGCATCGAAAATTGTCAAACCGTCAAGATCTTCAGCTTCGTCTGGCAACGCGTAGGCCATCCCTAAAAGCTTGGGTCGCTGAAGAGGTTCGCTAAGTTGTGCCGCTGCCATACTGACAAACAAGCTGGTCAACAAAACAAAACCAAAAACGTTGCCTGCCATATGGGATATCGAATTGCGACGCATAATTTTTGCTCCTGATCTCAATGTTCGTTTGACAGAATTATTCGTGACCTAAACGCTTTCAGCGAACTTGCGAATGTCGGCATCGAATGCGGAAAGGCGTTGGTCCATTGCTTGTTTGGTGTCTGCTAGGTCGTCGATGTTATCGGATGCCACATAAGTGAACATATACATTTTGACTTTAGGTTCCGTACCGGAAGGTCGGACCGCCACGTAATTCCCCTCGATTTCCGTTTTCATGATGATTAGGTTGCCGGTGGGACCTTCCAGTTTATTGACACTGCCGTCGGCCAAGCGAGTTTCATGAGTCAGGTAATCGTCTGTGGCAGCCAATTTCAGGCCGCCGATCGAATCCGGCCCACTCGTTCGCAGCGTTTGCATGAGCGTCTGCATGCGTTTCATGCCGTCGGATCCTTCCATGCGGATGGTTGAGAGTCGTTCGCGGTGGTAGCCAACTTTGCCATACAATTCGTCCAGTCTTTGGTGAACCGAGATGCCTTCCGATTTGCACTCGGCCGCCAATTGCGACATCAACATGCAGGCAACGGCACCGTCTTTGTCTCGCGCGTAGGTGCCGACCAGATAGCCATGCGATTCCTCGGTTCCAAAAACGAAGCCCGCCGGCCCAACTTCGTCGACCACGCTGCAAATCCATTTGAAGCCCACCAAGTTTTCTCGGTAAGATTTGGCTCCATACATGTTCGCCAGACGCGAAGTCATCATGGACGATACTAAGGTCGTGACGATGTAGTCGGCATCGGTCTTTTTGCCATTCTTTTCGCGGTGCTTCAAAACGAAATCGCACAACAGGGCGCCCAACTGATTGCCATCCAGAGTCTTCCATTGGCCGTTTAGATCGCAGGTCACGGGGGCCGCGGCGCCCATGCGATCGCAATCGGGGTCCGAGGCCAGAATTAATTCGGCGGATGTCGTTTTGGCGTACTCAATGATTGCTTTGAATACCTCCGGGTTCTCCGGATTGGAGACATGCCCTGGCACGTTTGGAAAGTCGCCGTTGGGTTCACGATGAGGACCATAGATGTCAACATTTTGGAAACCGACCTCTTCCAACAACGACTTCACGTTAAATTCACCCACACCGTGCAGTGGCGAGAAGATAACTTTTAAGTTCGGGTCAACTGCAACGCTGTGCTGCAGGTGCTCCTTCATTAGTGCGGCGTCTGTTTCTTCTTTGCAAAATATGACTTTGCCTTGGTCGACGGCTTGTTGAAAATCGGCGACCTGGAATTGGCCCACTTGCATGACTTGCTCAATCACCGCTTTGTCGTGCGGCGGGACTAGCTGAGCACCTGTTGACCAATAGACCTTAACGGCGTTGTCTGACGGTGGGTTGTGGCTGGCCGTTACCATGATGCCACAGTCGCACTGTTTGAATCGAATCAGGTAAGACAGTTCCGGAGTGCTTCGGTAGTCATCAATGAAGTAAACGGTAAAGCCGTTGGCGACCATGATGCCCGCACACAGTTCCGCGAATTCTCGCGAGCGATGCCGAGTATCGTAGCCGATGGCGAATGACCAAGGTCCGTCCGGCTTGGTTGTCTTGACGTAGGTTGCCAGTCCTTGCGCCGATTCGCCAATCGTACGCTCGTTGATCGCGTTACTTCCAAACGGGTACATCATGCCTCGCCGACCGCCCGTCCCGAACGGGATCACGGTCCAGAAGACATCGTCTAGCTCTTTCCACTTTTCGTCGTTGATGTGTTGAGTGATAGCTGTTCGATAATTTTCGTACTTGGCGTCGCTCAACCAAATGTCCAGATTTTCTACAGCCGAGGCACTCAATTTGCCGTCGCTTGCTGCTTGCCGAATTTGTTGCATAGCGGTTGTTACGTCGACGGATATAGAATCATTCATGGTTGACTGCCGAATCAAGGCGCGAGAGAAAGGTAAAAGCGGGGGTAGCTGGGTCGGAATCGTCTAAAGGGCGATTGACAGAAACGTTACAGCATCGATTATGGTGACTTTTCGATTCCATGAAAACCGCAACCCCGGCCGGAATCAATTCGCTGCAAAACAAAATCTTATCGGTGGACTTCGATGGAAAAACCAATTATTAGCGTCTCGGGTTTACGAGGCATCATTGGCCAAACGTTAGCTCCGCCCATCGCCATGGAATACGTTGCGGCCTTCGCGGCGACTCTGCCAGACGGGCCAATCGTTGTTACTCGAGACGGACGAGCGACCGGCACGATGTTGGCTGGTGCGGTTTCAGCCGCGTTAATGGCCATTGGCCGCGACGTGCATTACGGTGACGTCGCTGCCACGCCGACGACGGGCGTCCTGGTGCGGCGGCTAAATGCGGCTGGCGGAATCCAGATCTCAGCCAGTCACAATCCACCTGAATACAACGGGTTGAAGCTGTTTGGCACGGACGGCCGAGTCATTGGCGCAGCAGCAGGTCAAAAAGTCATTGACGGAATGGAACAGCCTGTTGCTTGGACCGATCATGCAAACCTTGGTGCTCAAGAGACGGTACACGATACCATCAGTGAACATTTAGACTTGGTGCTGAACACCGTTGATGTCGAGGCGATTCGCAGCAAAGGTTTCAAAGTGGTGTTGGACAGTAACCACGGTGCTGGCAGTGTGCTGGCTCGCCGTTTGCTAAACGACTTGAATGTTACGGCGCATATCGCTGGCGACCAACCTGACGGACAATTCGAACACCCGCCAGAACCGACCGCGGAAAACCTGCAAGCCGTGGCGGCATTGGCCAAAATTCACAAAGCGGATGTGGTGTTCTGCCAGGACCCGGACGCCGACCGTCTAGCAATCATCGATAGCGATGGCAAATACATTGGCGAAGAATACACTCTAGCAATCACATTGAAACGACGTTTGGAACAACAGCCAGGCGACTGCGTCATCAATTGCGCGACCAGCCGGATGTCGATCGACATCGCCCAGCAGTTTGGCTGCCAGTGCCATCTTAGTGCGGTTGGCGAGGCCAATGTTTGCGACAAAATGCATGAAGTGAATGCGGTGTATGGCGGAGAAGGAAACGGAGGTCCGATCGATCCTAAGGTTGGGTACGTTCGAGACAGTTTCGTGGCGATGGCCCAGGTGCTGGAGTCGATGGCGGTGTCGGGTAAATCGATTGCAGAATTGGTTGCCGAGATCCCTGCGTACTCAATTCACAAAGCCAAATCCCAAGTGGACCGCTCGAAGTTGCCAGCGATTTATGAGGGATTGAAAAAGGAATTCAGCGAGGCCAGCGTCAGTGACATGGACGGAATGCGTTTCGATTGGCCCGATCGCTGGTTGTTGATTCGTCCCAGTAATACCGAACCGATCGTTCGCATTATCTGCGAAACTTCAGACGATGATTCCTCCGATAGCTTGGCAAAACAAGCAGCGAAAGTGATCAATTCGTTTTAGCGTGTTGTGCCAAGTGCAATGGTGGATTGTTCAGCCAGCCAATGAAATATTCGGACGCAATACTCCAAGTAACCTGGCTTTTGGCCGGGTTACGATGTTGCGCCATGGACTTGAACTTCTGCGATCTTGGTGGACATGCTGTTCATTAGAATCATAAACATGATCGTGGCGACTAGGGCACCGATACACCATAGCAACATGCCGCATCCGAATCCCATTAGCATGACAAAGGCGAATCCCTCCTCAGCGTTTTGGCCTAGTTCGTCGTCAAATTGCAGCGAGCCAGTTGATACTAACAAGCCAACGAATCCAAGAATCAACACGAAATACACCACCATTAACACGGCCCACAGTGTGGTTTGCGTTTTGGCGCGGTTGACCTGCTGAATGCTGCCAATGAAATCGGCCGCTTTCCTTGTGTAAGATAAGAAGCAAAAGAATCCCACGGTCCAAACAACTAAGAAAATAAAGTTCAGAATGCCATTGCCGACAACCAATGCCTGTATTGGTTGAAAAAGCCCTTGGTAAAGACTGATGCACAGGGAAATTCCCCAGCAGACCATCAAGATGATGTCACTGATGATCGTCTTGCTGATCGTTCCGTCGCCAGCGAATCGTTCCGCATTTTCGCGGCATAGGAAGTGACCTCGGATGATCAGCCCTTGGCCTGCGAGCATAACCAGGCTAAACAAAATGGTCGGCAGTATTCCCATTCCAAAGGTTGGATCGTTCTCGTCAAAATTTCCACTCGCGCTGGCCGCCATTGCCAGTCCCATAATGACTAGAGTCATCAAAATGAACCCGGCGATCAATGTCAGCCATCCGTAGAAAACCATGCCGAATCCACGGCGAGCGGATTCCAGCAACATGGCGTTTGCTTGATTGCCCGAACTGCCCACGTAGGTGCTCTGTTTGACCTCGGGGACTGAATAGGGATTAAACGGCTGGTCGGGAGGGGAACTCACAAGCATCCTCTTTGAATAAAGTGTTTTTGGCCGATTCGAATATTGGATTCAATGAGCGGCCCGTCGTTCGTCACTTATGTCGGTAGTTCGCAATTCGAACCGAACGTGTCCCGAACCAGCGACTAGTGGCATTGTCGATCAACAGAGATCCAGCAGCGTGTTTGGTGCCGTGTATCTGTGATGCAGTATTAAAACCATTTTTGGTTTAATAATCAACGATTGTATGCGGTAGTCCAGAGCAACGAAAATGACTTTTTGATACGATGGGGTAGTTCCGTTGCCATGCTTTCCCCACAGATTAATGTCTCATAAACTAGTTGTTGATACTCGCGTGACCGTCGAGACCCCTGAAGGGGTTGATTTTCAGTTTCGCATCGCCGGACCGGGCACCCGCGGACTGGCTTTTTTAATTGACACTGGGATCAAGGTCGGTGTCGTGATTTTAATGAGCTTGGTTGTCCAGTTCATTGTCGTACTGGCTCCCTTGATTGAAGGCTTCACCACGGGGACCATGCTGTTGGTGATGTTCGTGCTGAACTGGTTGTATTCGGCGTCGTTTGAGTCATTGATGAATGGTCAAACCCCCGGGAAATGGATGCGTGGACTGCGAGTGGTGCGGACCAATGGCACGCCCATTACCTTTTTTGAAGCTTTCGGACGAAACTTGCTGGCAACCGCTGATGCCGTGCCAATCATTTTTTCTTTATTCACAACTTACCTAGTCAGTATGATCTCGATGACCGCTTCGCCTCGTATGCAACGAATCGGCGACCTGGTATTTGATACGATGGTGATCGACGAATCTTTGGTTGGTTCGAGCAAGACCGCGCCGCCCGAATGCGTGACTACCAAACTGTTACGTTCTGAATGCAGTCGACGATTCCATGTTCCCGAACGAACGTTGGCCGTGATCGAAGAACTGTTTGAAGAGAAACGCTTGTTTTCACACGAACGTCGCGAAGAATTGGCGCTGATCTTGGTCCCAGTGATTATGCGACGACTGGGATACGTGGATTCGATTTACAAGTCGAAGTCGTTTGAGGATTTCGCGAAACATTTTCCGGCGACACATTTCTTGCGGCGAGTCCTAGCCACATTTCGACCAGGATTTGATGCCAAAAAGCCTGTAACTAGTCATCGTTACCACGACGATTCCAGCCAGTTTGAATTGACTGAATTCGAGCTGATCGAAGATTCAACGCAGGAAAGCCCGTTGGTTGTTGTTGAGGAGAATCCGTGAAACGAGAAAGGTTTATCTCGGAACGTCGAAGTGACTGGCAACGGTTTGAAGTTTTGCTGCGCAAGCTGAAAGGTTCAAGGCGTCGCAAATGCACTACCGCCGAGATCGGTGAACTGACACGGATCTATCGCTCGATCTGCTATGACCTGTCCATGACGCGGTCTCGCGAATGGGGATCGCAGTTGGAACAATACTTGAATCATTTGGTTGCACAAGGCAACACGTTTATTTATCGCGCCCCGCCACGTTCCATACGGTTGGCATTCGATTTCTTGGCGGTAGGTTTCCCCAGATTGCTGCGTAAGCATGCTTGGTTTTTTTGGCTTGGCATGTTGTTGTTTTTCGGTCCGTTTTTTGTGACTGCAGCGATCGCCACCTTCAATCCATCTGCAACCAGTTGGTTACTGCCTGCCGAGCAGATCGAACAGATGGAATCCATGTATTCCGAATCACGTGGCGTTGGTGGCGTAGACGCAGACTATGCCAACGAACGAGCATACATGACTGGCTTCTATGTGTGGAATAACGTAGGAATTGCCTTCCGCTGTTTTGCGATGGGGGTTTTGTTAGGGGTTGGCACCGTCGTGGTAATGTTTGTCAACGGATTGGTCATCGGGACCGTGTTCGGGTTTTTTATGGAAAAGCTGGTTTCGGGATCCAATGTTTTGGCAGCTGACAACTTTTTCAGTTTTGTGATTACGCACGGCTCTTTCGAATTAACGGCGATCGCAATAGCCGGTGGTGCGGGGATGCTGTTGGGGTGGGGGATTCTGCATCCCGGAAATATGAGCCGCATGGATTCGATTCGTTATCACGGATTGGATGCGATCAAGTTGGCGACGGGGGCCGGTGTGATGTTATGCATTGCCGCATTGATCGAAGCCTTCTTTTCGCCCATGCCGATTCATAGCGGCATCAAGTATGTGGTCGGCACATTGGCCTGGATACTGGTTTTTGCGTACCTGGGTTTAGCTGGTCGCCGAGGACAATTTGAGGAATCAGTGTCGACGCCGACTGGAGTTAACGCGTGAAGATTGAAGAGTGCATATTTCGAGTCGAGCGTCGGTCAGCTGGTGGCTGCTTGGACTTGGCTTGCGCTTTCACTCGTAAATTTTTGACACCTTTGGCAACGCTAACGTTAATTTTTGCGATCCCCAATTGCATTCTCTGCTATTGGCTGGCCTCGACCATGCGAGACACTCTGCTTTTGAACGTCGTTGTATTTGGTGTGTTTTCGATGTTCTTCAGTGGAACTTTGGTTGCTGCCGTGGGCCCTCAAGTTTTTGGCGTCCCCATTTCAATTTCTAATGCCTTGTTGCAAGTCGCAAAGCAATTTTTCAAATTCGGCTTTTGGACCACGATTTACCGTCTGATGTTGGGGGTCAGTGGCTTTTGTTTCATGGTGCCGGCGTTCTTTCTGGGCCCATTGTATGGTCACGTTGCTGAAATTTGTTTCTTGGAACAGGGTGGGTTTTCAAAGATCATGACTCGCCATCACCAGTTAGCATCTGGTGCCGGGTTTTCGCGGAATCTTGTCAACAGTTTGTTGCTGCTGGGTGTCTGGCTGGTCATGCTGATTGCCATTTTCTATTCCATCGATTTTGTGATGGGTTATTTTCTGAACACGCCCGTGTTTTCTGGACGACTGGCCAATTCACCGGACTATGCCAATGAACTCGGAAACCTGATCAGCGAGGATCCCAAGGTGATGACCTGCGGAGTGGCGACTTTGTGGCTGACCTTTCCACTCATTCGCTTGGCTTGGTTTTTTGCTTACCTGGATCAACGCATTCGTAACGAATGCTGGGACATTGCCTTGCAATTCCAAGTTGAAGCCAGTCGACTGGAGGAGTCACCATGATGCGTCTATTGATCGGTCTGATTTTTGTGGCCGGGTGGTTCAGCATGGCGACTGGGCAACCGTTGACTGCCTGTCCTCAGGATCTTAGTTCTCAGGAAATTGATGATGCGGTGAACGAAGTTTTGCAGGACACCAGGTTTCGCGGGCTTGTTGATCCAAAAAAAGATGAATCCAATGGTGGCGGTTTTTTAGACAAGCTGTTTGATTGGATTGAAGATCGTTTTTCTAACGAAACTGATCCAGATGCTGGCGGCTTTGGCGCGCCCAGTGGTGGCGCGATTGCTGCAGGTTTTTCGCAAGTGGTGACAGTCCTTGTACTTGTCGTCGTCATGGTGATTGTGGTCGCCATCGCAGTTGTGATCATTAAGACAGTGGATGGCAACAAGCGACGTGATGTGCCACAGTTAGACGATTCTGGCGTTGCTTTGCTAGATGTCACGAAACCGCCCGGTGAAATTGGAGTGAATGTTTATCACCAACGGGCAATGCAATTCGCGCAAAATGGTAACTACTCGGAAGCTTTGCGTGAGCTGTTATTGGGCAGCATGAGTTGGGCGGAACGTGCTGGCCACATTCGGTTTCGCAAAGGTCTTACCAATCGAAACTATGTCCGAGCACTCTGGCAAATGGAGCAGAAACGGGACGCTTTCCATGCGATGGCGTTGGATTTCGAGCGAGTGTATTTTGGACGACGACCCGCAACCGACGAGATGTTTCAAGCCAGCCTGATGCGATTCGAAAAGGAGTTTCGTAATGAAGCTTAGTCGTATCAAGCGAGCGGACTGGGTTCTGATGGGCTTGGTTGGACTGATTATACTTTTGCAGTTCTTCTGGTTGCCTGGACCTCCCGATACGCCAAACGATTCATTCAGTTCGGCACGACCAGGGTACCTGGCCTTGTATCGAACTCTGGATGCTTTGTTGCCACGGGTGGAGCGAAATACAGATAGTTTGTTGCCGTCGAACGATTATTCGGTCTTATTGATGTTGGGACCTAATCGGTATCCAACGCCACGTGAAGAAGAGCGGTTGGATGAGTTCGTAAGATCTGGTGGTGCGTTACTGATCGCTCCCAACTGGAATGAGTTAGAGCATTCGTTTGACGAGCTCGGTTTCAAGTTCAGTCACAGGTCCAAAAGGACTGAAGACGAATTGGAATCGGGTGATGACGAGAAAGAATCCGCGAACGAGAATCAAAAATCGCGGAATCGCAAGAAAGGTCAGCAGGACAATGAAGAATCCGAAGAGTTAGAAGTTGACGAGGACTTTGATTGGGGTTTAGGTGAATTCCCTGTCATTAATATTGAAAGCCCTTTATTGACCGATGGTCAACGAACGTCCGTGCGGGCCGGTGTGAAATTGGATGTGCCTCGGTTTCTAAACAAAACTACTTTGGCCGTCTCGGGGTCAGGGCAAGTTGAAGTAGCCAGTTGGGAACGCGGCGCTGGCTTGATAATTGCCTGTAGCAGTCCTGACTTTTTCAATAACGTTTCGCTAACCAGAACCACGCAAGGAGAGCTGGCGGTGCGGATTGTCGAACACGCCGTGACGTTCTTGCGAGATGAATACTATTACGGCGAACAGCCTGTGGTGTATTTCGACGAGTACTTAAATTCCAGCAGTCAGCTGCGATACACGAACGTCATGTTTAGTCCGCAATTGCGTTCTGGCACTTTGCAGATGTTGTTGTTGGCGATCATGATCGTTTGGTTTGGCTTTCACCGTTTTGGCCCGTCCAATCGATTTGAAAACCGTGATAGAAAAACGATGACTGACAATGCCATCGCGGTGGGTAATTTGCAATTTCGCGCCTCGCAGGGCGGACATGTCGTTGAACGGTACTTGGACTACATGCAAAATCATTTGCGTAGGATGTTCGGCGGTTTCGTAAACTTGGATGACTCGCAAAAACTGGCCAGTCGATCTGGTTTAGATGAAAAAGAGATTGCGGAAAAACTAGCTCGCGCAAAAATGATGGCTAAGAATTCGAATGTTAACCCAGCCGAGGTGGCCGAGATGGTTCGCTGGTTGGCTCATTTGCACAACTGTTTGGGACGTACCAGAAATTCAAAACGCTGATTGAGCGAATCTGGCATGAACTATTTTCAAAACAACGCCTTTTTTCAAAACAACGCCTTTTTAAGAAAGAACTTTAATGCAGTTGAATGAGGTAGCAGATACCTTTCAATCCTGTCTGGACCAAATTAGTCAGGTCGTAGTCGGTCAGATGGAATTGATCGAAGGCGTGATGGTCGCGTTACTTTCCGAAGGCAGCGTGTTGATCGAAGGCCCGCCTGGTTTGGGTAAAACGTTGTTGGTCAATGTGCTGTCCAAGACGGTTGACTGTCGGTTTCGGCGAGTGCAATTTACGCCAGACATGATGCCGTCGGACCTAACCGGTCACAGCATCTACGACATGAGTGAGCAGCAGTTTCGATTCAGTCATGGCCCAGTGTTCACTAATATCCTGTTGGCCGATGAAATCAATCGCGCTCCGCCTAAAACTCAAGCGGCGTTGTTGGAGGTCATGCAGGAACAGCAGGTCACGGTGGACGGGAAGACTCGCCCATTGGATCGCCCGTTTTTGGTGATTGCCACGCAAAACCCGATCGAACATGAAGGGACTTATCCGCTGCCCGAAGCGCAGGTGGATCGATTTATGTTCAAATTGCTTGTCGATTATCCCGCCACGAATGCCGAGGTCGAAATCTTGAAGCACTATTCGGGCGGCAAGAATCCCAGCAAGTTGGCTGGCTTTGACTTGAAGCCCTTGATCCAAACCGAGATGGTTCAGCAGATCCAAGCAGCTGTGCAAGGCGTGATCGTCGAGGACAAAATTTTGAACTACATCGTGGCGATCGTTAATGCCACTCGGGCGTGGGGCTCGGTAACTGTCGGCCCAAGCCCTCGGGCGGGCGTCAATTTGTTGGTCGCTGGTCGCACACTGGCTGCCTGCCGAGGTCGCGACTTTGTGACGCCGGACGATATCAAAGAACTTGCGCCGTGGGTCTTGCGGCACCGCATTCGTTTGCGACCTGAAGCCGAGATCGAAGGTAGCACGGCCGACGACACCATTTTGCAAGTTTTGGATTCCGTCGAGGCGCCACGTTAGTCAATGATTCCATCGCGTCGATTAATTGTATTGTTCGCACTGCTGACGCTACCGTTACTGTTAGGTGGCGTCAGTCGATCGCTGGCTGACGTCGCGTTGATCGCCAATTTGATTTTGGTGATCACGGCGATCATTGACTTGTTGATTAGCCCTTCGACTCGCGAACTAGACATCGAACGAAAAGTCTCGAAGGTGCTAAGTGTCGCTGCCAACAATCCAGTGCAATTGTTGGTGAAAAATAAGTCCAAGAGGTCGGTGAATTTGACGTTGCACGACGACACTGGTCCGCTGTGCGAAACGGTTGGTCTGCCGAAAACGATCGAATTGCCGTCTTGGAAAGACGAGACTGTGAATTATCACATCCAGCCAACTCGACGCGGCGCCACCAAAATGCTGGCCGTGCATTTGCGATTCCCCACGCGATTGGGTTTGTGGTTAAGGCACGAGGCGCGAACGTTGGAAGATGAAGTGCGGATCTATCCGGATATCCGCGCCGTCTATCGTTACGAGTTAATGGCTCGGCGGAACCGTCTAGCTGAAATCGGTGTCAGGATGGTGCGGATGCCCGGCCAGGGGCGCGACTTTGAAAGGTTGCGTGAGTTCCGTTATGGCGACGAGATCCGTCAAGTCGATTGGAAAGCTACCTCGCGGCAACGAAAACTGATCTCGCGTGAATACAATGTGGAGCGAAATCAAAACATTGTATTGATGGTCGATTGTGGGCGGTTTATGCGAAACGAAACGGGTGGGATTTCCTATCTGGATCGTGCGCTCAACGCCGCAATTATGCTCAGCTATATTGCGTTAGGGCAGGGTGACAACGTTTCTTTGATGGCGTTTTCCAATAAGGTCGAACGGTTTATTCGTCCCGTACGTGGCACACCCGGCATTCAATCCATTTTGCGCTCGACTTACGATATCGAGGCAGCTGATCAGGTCTCCGATTACAGTATGGCGCTGGAGCACTTATCGATTGTGCAACGGAAGCGAGCGCTGGTGATCATGATCACGTTTATTACTGACGAGATGCAGTTGGATGTGATCAAGCAGAGTCTCAGTGTTAAATCGATTTCTTATCTGCCAATGTGTGTGTTGTTGCAGGATGTGGGGCTGCGACAAATGGCTGATCGCGTGCCTCAGACTGACCTGGACGCGTACCATACGGCGGCCGCCGCCAACATTCTATCGGGGCAGACGCGGAAAGCCGCTGCGCTTCGCGAATCTGGCGTGTTACTAATTGATACTCCGCCCGAACTTTTGACGGAGCGGTTGATTAACGAGTACCTGACGATCAAAGCCCGGAATATGCTGTAAAGTTCACGGGCAAAATTCTACGCAGTCAGGTGGCAAGAGTGATGCGTGGGTAATTTTAAGTCCCAATGTTTGGTATGAATTCCTGTGTTTTTCGTCACTAAATTGAACGAATGTTTATTCCGGCGAAACCTTGCCGGGAAACAAGGGTTTTAGTTAGTAATGGGTCGGTTGTACGAAACGCACCCTAGGAAATGCTTCCCCCAAATTCCTCACTCTAAGTCGGGTGCGTTTCGTCCAGCTGACCGATTGTGCGGGAAAAATCGATTTTTCTCGCAAACTGAGCTTGGCCGGCTCTTGATACAATATCTAATCACTCGAAACCCAGCGATTCGGACGCGATTCGCTGCATGCGTTTCCTATGTTTTGGCAGGGAACCGTTCTAGCATCACCTACCTTGGCAGCACAAATATGGAAACTGGCGATATCCTTCTAAAGCAAGGACTTATTAATTCCACTCAGTTGGGAATGGTCCGCGAGAAATCTGGGGACGCGCTTCAAGTCGCGGTCGAAATGGGTTTCGTAAAAGAAGAGGCAGCGCTGCGAGCGGTGGCCGAAGAGGTTGGGTTCGAGTTCATTGATCTGCGAACCACTGAAGTTGATCTTTCTTTATTGGAATCGATTCCAGCCAAGTTAATTTTCCGTCAATCTCTGTTTCCAGTGCGACGCGAAAATGGTGCCATCGTGGTAGCGACCAATGACCCATTTGATTTGTATCCCTTGGACGAGGTCAGTTCATCGACCGGGTTGGCAGTCTTGCCAGCGTTGGCCGAACGCGAAGAGATTTCGAAACTGATCAAACAGCACTTCGGTGTTGGTGGCGAAACCGTTGGTGGCTTGATCGAACAAAAGATCGAACAAGACGGCGTTGAGTTACTGGAAGACATCGAAACGGATGGGTCCGAGCTATCGGAGATGGCCCAAGAGGCGTCTGTCGTTCGACTGGTAAACGAAATCTTGCTCGAGGCCATTGAGTCTCGTTCTAGTGATGTTCACATTGAATCTCAGGCTGCAGGCATTGTGATTCGTTATCGTATTGACGGGATCTTGCACCCTCAACCGACTCCACCCGAAATCAATCATTTCCAGTCAGCGATTATTAGTCGTTTGAAAATTATGGCTCGGCTGAACATTGCCGAGAAACGTTTGCCTCAGGATGGTCGAATCAAGCTGAAAGTGCGAGGTCGCGAAGTTGATGTTCGTGTTTCGGTGATTCCAATGATCCATGGCGAGGGCATTGTCCTGCGTATTCTGGATAAGGGAGCCATGGTCTTTGACTTGCAAAAGTTGGGCATGGAACCAAACACTTTTGAGATCTTCAGCAAGTTGATTCGCCTGCCTCACGGGATCATCCTGGTGACTGGGCCTACGGGTTCCGGAAAAACGACAACGCTGTACAGTTCATTGGTGCAAATCAATAACGCCGAAACCAAAATCATTACCACCGAAGATCCGGTCGAGTACCAGTTGCCAGGTATTAACCAGATTCAAGTGCACTCTAAAATTGGGCTGACGTTTTCGCGGTCATTGCGAAGTATTTTGCGGCATGACCCGGATGTGGTCCTGGTCGGTGAAATTCGTGACTTGGAAACTGCCGAAAACGCAATTCAGGCTTCTCTTACAGGTCACTTGGTGTTTAGTACGTTGCACACGAACGATGCTGCCGGTGCCTACACGCGGATGGTCGATATGGGTGTGGAGCCGTTTTTGGTTGCCAGTACTGTCGAAGCCGTGATGGCCCAACGTTTGTTGCGTCGCTTGTGCCCTCATTGTTGCGAGGCCTTTGAGCCCCAGGCGGCTGACATGCCGGAAGATTTCCCGTGGGATAAATTGGACGGACGGCCCATCTACCGCAAAGTGGGGTGTCGTGAATGTCGCGATGTCGGGTACCGTGGGCGAATGGGTATTTACGAACTGTTGATCACAACTGAAAAAGTCCGCGAGTTGGCTCACGAGCGTGCGACTACCTGGGACATGAAGCGTGCCGCTTTGTCTCAGGGAATGCGAACATTAAGAATGGACGCTTGGGACCGTGCGTTAAATGGCGACACGACGGTCGACGAGGTGTTGCGAGTAACCAAGAGTGACCGGTCAATCAAAGGTTGATGAGCTATGCCTGAATTTGTTTATATCGCAAGGAATTTGGCCGGTGAGAAAATCACTGGCGAGATGTCGGCGGGTAACGAGCGTGAAGTCATCTCGAATTTGACTGGACGCGAACTGTTTCCTGTCGAGGTGTCCGAGCAAAAGGCAGCCTCGGCCGTGCGAATTCGTCGTCGGCCAAACGCCCAGGCCATGACCAACTTTTATACTCAGTTGGCTTCGTTGTTGACCAATGGCGTGCCAATGCTAAAAGCGATGAGCATCTTGCAGGACCAAACGAACTCGGCGGTCTTAAAAGAGGTCATCGCAGATGTTGCCAGTCGTATTGAAGAGGGTAGTTCGATCGGAGACGCTTTTGCTCGACACCCCAAAGTGTTCAACGAAATCGCCGTCAACATGAGCCGCGCGGGTGCAGAAGGTGGTTTTCTGGAAGACGCTCTGTCACGAATCGGACAGTTCATCGAGCACCAGAATGACTTAAAAAGCCAAACCGTTGGCGCCTTGATTTATCCGCTCGTGCTAATGGTGGTGGGAACGGGTATTGTCGCCATTTTGTTGATTTACTTTGTGCCATTGTTCGGCGAAATGTTCGACACAATGCGTGAAAACGGCGATTTACATGCTCTAACCGAAGGTCTATTGGGTTTCAGTTCCTTCTTAAGGAATTGGGGTTTATGGATTTTAGGAGCATTAGCGATACTTTTCTTCACCTTCAGGGTTCAAATAAACAGTGATAAAGGACGTCGTTTCCTGGATGCTGCGAAACTGAAGATGCCGATGTTCGGAAATATTTTCCGAAGTTTGGCAGTCGCCAGATTTTGCAGAGTACTGGGAACATTGCTTGGAAATGGCGTCTCGATTCTAAAAGCATTGGAAATTAGCCGGCATGCCACTGGCAATCGAGTGCTGTCAGAAACGATTGAAGAGGCAACTGAAAATATCACGGGCGGTGAATCGTTGGCTTTGCCTTTGGCGAAGTCGGGTCAGTTTCCAAAAACGGTCACCGAGATGATTTCAGTTGCTGAAGAGGCCAACACGTTAGATACAGTACTAGTAAATATTGCGGATGGACTTGAGAACCGTACAAGTCGAAAACTTGATCTCTTGGTCCGCATGCTGGAACCACTGATGCTTTTGGTAATGGCGGTCATCATTTTGTTGATCGTGATTGCATTATTGATGCCAATCCTGAACATGGGTAAGGCACTTGGCTAACTAATTTCAAATACATCAAACAACGCAATAGATAAAGTTCGAAAGGAATAGAAAATGAGCATTTCACGCCAACGCCTTCGTCGCAGCGGTTTTACTCTTATGGAAATTTTGCTGGTCGCCGCCATTCTGGTGATCTTGGCATCGATGGCCACCATTGGCTTTCGTCAAATGGGTCGCTCTGCGACATCGCAACTGGCCGTCAGTGAAATTGAGAGTTTTGAAAACGCTTGCGAAATGTACGCGATCAAACACCAACGTTTCCCCGGGTCACTTTCTGAGTTATACGTGCCTTCGGGTCAGATGTCTCGCACACAATGGGGTGGCCCGTACATGACCGATGGCGAAAATCCGCCACTGGATCCTTGGAATAACCCTTACTCCTACAGCCAAGACGTAGAAAATGACCGAGTCGTTATTACTTCGACAGGACCAGACGGAGTCGCGAGCGAAGACGACATCTCAAACGTTCAGTAAATAATTTGAGACCTTTTTAGGAGTCGAGCTTTGGACTCATTCACGTCCAAAAATTGCAACACTGACCGGGGCAACGTTAGTCGCTCCGGTTTTTCGCTGCTTGAGATCCTGATGGTGTTGGCCGTCTTTGTGATGATTTCGGCGTTAGCAATGCCCAATATCCAGCGAGCCTACTCGTCGCAACAATTACGCGGAGCAGCCGATTCCATCCGTGCTCGGTTTGCCAAGGCCCGCGTGCAAGCGATCGAAAGTGGTGATGTTTATGGCTTCTTCTACAACCCAGGCCAATCCGATTACTTTGTCGCACCAATGGTCCAAGGGTTTCGATCGATTCGCGAAGGCGTCAGCCCGCAAGTTCGACAATACAACTTGCGAAACAACTTGACCTTTGCTGCCGGTGAAACCTCAAGCGATTCGCGAAGTGCTGCGGCTTTCGAAAACGCAACAGAAGGTTTTGGTGCATTCCGGCCCATTTTGTTCTATCCCGATGGAACCTCGCAGGAAGCAACGATTTTGTTGCAGTCAGCTGATGCTGGATCGTTTGTACAGATCGATTTACGCGGACTAACGGGTACCACATCGGCGTCTCGAATTTTGGATGTGACTGAGATTTCTAACTAATGGATCGTGTCAGCATGAACATTGGAACAATAAATTTGCGATCTCGCCGCAAAGGCCTCTCATTGATGGAGGTCATCATGGCCATCGCCATCATGGGTGTGGCTATGGGGATTATCGGAAATATGGTTTCGTTGGGATCGCGAGCAGCCAAGAACACAAAATGGCGCAGTGAAGCTCAGATTCTTTGTGATTCCAAGATGGCCGAGGTTGCTGCCGGTGTTCTGCCACTAGAAAGCGTTACCGCATCGCCCATTGAAGAGAATCCCGACTGGATTTACTCAATAGATGTTGCCAATTCCGATCTGACGGGTTTGCTGTTGGTGACCGTGTCTGTTGAACCGAGTCCAAGCCTGCAGGCGAATTTTGAACCGTTCATCCTGATGCGAATGGTTTCCGACCCAGATTACATCCCTGAACAATCTTTGGTGCAGTAGTCATGGCTAAATCATCTAAATCAAAAACTGCGACCCGACGATCATGTTTTACTCTGATCGAGGTATTGGTTGCTGTGACGTTGACCGCATTTCTGTTGGGAATGATCTCGTCGGTGATATACCTGAATGTGCGAGTTCTAAAACGGCAACAGGATTCCATCGAACGTTCTCAGATTGGTCGCAACGTGATGGCGATGATCAAGTCGGACATTCGCAATGCGTTTCAATACAAACCAGCCGACGTGACCGGACTGGATGCGCTGACGATCTCGCAGGGCCAAGTGGCTGGTGTCGTAGCTGGATTTGGTCAAAATTCAGGGGGCGCATTAGGAGGATTAGATTTGGGCGGAGCTGCTTCCTTGGAAGGATTTGATTTTTCAAGTTTGCAGCAAGGATCAGATGCAGGATCAGGAGAAAGTCCCTCGCAAGATATTGCCGGCGCGACTGGGCAGGTGCGACCTGGTCTGTACGGCAATGCCACTGAGATCATGATCGATATTAGTCGCCTACCACGTATCGACCAATTCGATCCCATCGTTCAAGGCAGCGAAGATCAAACGCTGGAATTGCCTTCGGACATCAAAACCATTTCCTATTTTGTCTCACAAGAATCCCTGCGTCTGCAGCAGAATTCAGTGGGCGTCGACCCGACCGCGGGCGGCGGGCTTTACCGTCGACAATTGGACCGATCTGTGGCCGCTTTTTCGGAAGACGTCGCGGCAGCTTTAACAGCCATGGGAAATACCAAGCTGATTGCTAAAGAAGTAGTTGCGATTGAATTTGAGTATTTCGATGGTGAAGAATGGATTGCCGAATGGGACTCGGACGAAATGGGTGGCTTTCCAGCCGCCATCGCTATTACTATTCGAGTGGATAACGAGCGGTCGGCCAGTGATGCACAGAGTCAAACCATTGTCGAATCGGAAACAGCCGAAACTTATCGGGGCGTTGTCAATCTGCCCGTGGCAGAAATTCTAGAAGAGGAAG
The DNA here is from genome assembly GCA_964543985.1 of uncultured Pirellulaceae bacterium. Lineage (GTDB taxonomy): Bacteria > Planctomycetota > Planctomycetia > Pirellulales > Pirellulaceae > CAJQPP01. The sequence continues at coordinate 21,213 of CAZJBW010000012.1, forward strand.
AAACTGGGTCGACATCCGACGGAGGGGGTGCTGCACGATGAAAAAGTCACTTACACGAAACGCCGACCGGCGTGGGTTTGTGTTGTTGGTTGTACTGGTCACCGTTCTGTTGGTGTCTCTTTCAGCGTACACGTTTTCATTGCTGATGGTGCAAGAACAACGCGCTACTCAGCTAATCGGCCGCCAAACTCAATCAAGATATTTAGTTGAATCGGGAGTCGATTTTGTTCGACTGTTTTTGTCCGTTGATGATGCCACGATTGGTGAACTAGGCGGCCTCTGGAATAACCCGGATGTTTTCCAAAACCGCATCGTCAGTATGGATCCAAATAACGAAAGTCACATTGGAAGATTTTCCATTTTGACCTCTTCGATGGATCGTGAAGGCAACCCGGAAGGTTTTCGATACGGATTGACCGATGAATCGTCAAAACTGAATCTGAATACATTGGTGCATGCCGATTCCTGGTTGCCTGACACAGGGCAGGGCGGTGGAGGCCGGTTGTTGTTGATGGCCTTGCCGTTAATGACCGAAGATGTTGCTGATGCAATTTTGGATTGGCTGGACACGGATTCTGATCCCCGTGATTTTGGCGTCGAAGATTACAGCGACCAAACACCTCCGTACCAAATCAAAAATGGGCCATTGGATTCGATTGAAGAATTGCTGCAAGTGCGTGGCGTGACTCCCCAATTGTTGTTTGGGTTGGACACGAATCACAACGGCATTGTTGATTTGGACGAACAATTTGAAAACGACAACAACCCATTGGCGGCCGACCCCTCGATGCAATTGGGCTGGGCCAACTACCTGACTCTGTTCAGCAAAGAATCAAATTTGACGGGTTCCGGACAGGTGCGAGTGAACATTAATTCTTCGAACCTGGAAACTCTTTTCGAAGACCTAAGGACGGAATTGAACGAAGAGTGGACAACGTTCATCGTGGCCTACCGAATCAACGGCCCCTTTGACGGTGATGAAGAAGCGCCGGAAGAACAGCCGAGCTTTGTGCCGTTGGAATTGCAAGGCGACGAGCAGGCTTCAGCGACCTTTAATAATGTGCTCGATTTGATTGATGCCAGGACAACGTTGGCTTTCACTCCGAACGGAAGCGACGAAGAACTGGAAGCAATTATTGATTCGCCGATCACCATGGACAATTTAAATGATACTCTGCCCATCTTGTTGTCGTTTGTCTCTACGATCGACGGAGACAATATTCCGGGACGAGTGAATATTATGCAGGCTTCTCGCACGATCCTTGCTGGTATCCCCGGCATGACCGATCAAATATTGGAACAAATCATCAGCCGCCGCAACGCTGGTGGCGACGAACCACAGACTGTTTTGAGTGGTTCACGCCAGTTCGAAACGTGGTTATTGACTGAGCGTATCGTCGATCTGGAAACGATGCAGCTTATGTTTCCCTTTGTTTGCGTTGGCGGAGATGTCTTCAAAGCTGAAGTGGTTGGTTTCTTCGATGATAGTGTCGCGACCAGTCGCGCCGAAGTGATTCTGGATCAAACGGTACCGACAGTGCCCAGAATCCTGTTTTGGCGAGATAAAAGCCATCTGCCAAGTGGATTCACCATTGAAACTTTGATGAGTGAACTGCAGACGTTTCGAGACAACTAACAGGTGCCTACGGTTGTGCCGGTCAAGCAGGCTGTGCCGCCGTTTATAGATGATATTTCCAATCAAGTTTCGCATACTCCGTCTCGCGAAGTTATCCTTGATAGAAGTCATTTGATAATTGCAATTCATCAAGATCTACCTTTCAAATTTTAACTTGCTCCTGCCATGTCAAAAATTGCACTCACTTGGGACGAAAAGCTGATCCGCATTGTTACTGCGACCCCAGCCAGGGGCGCCGGACAGGTGCAATTTGATCAAGCGCTAACGCTAGATTTAAGCGATCAAGCTGATGGATTATCGCCCGAGGACTTGGGGCAGAAGATTCGCGAACTGCTGGAAAAACATGGCGTTCTTAAAGGAGATGTCTCCGTCGTCGTCGCGCGTAGCGATATCGAAATGCGGCAATTCGAATTGCCTCCCGTACCGCCTGAAGAGTTGCCGGACATGGTTCGGTTTCTGGCTCGCAATCACTTCACCTCGTTTGGTGAAGACTGTCTGCTAGATTTCGTTCCAATCAAATCTCAGGGCGAAAAAACGACAGTCTTGGCCGCTGCATTAGATGAAGAACAAACGAAGAAGATCCAGCAGGCGATTGAAGCCACAGGGCTGAAGCTAACTCAAATCGTCTTACGGCCATTCGCAGCTGCAGAATTGGCAAACCATTTCGCTCCCTCTTCCGATTGTCGAGTCGTTGTCGAGGTAGTGGGAAGTGAGGCGGATATTTCTGTCGTTAACGACGGTTGTGTTCTGCTGACAAGAACAGCCAGGGTGCCCGACGATTACACCGATGAACAGTTTGCCGGTTGGATGCCCGGAGAAATTAGGCGCACTATTGCTTCAGCCAAAGGCCAGGCTGGTTCGCCAGATATTCATCAAATCATGGTATTGGGTGACCAGGTCCAGCAAGCCGATTTGCATTGCGAATTGGATCGGGCTTTTGAGATTGAAACTCAATTTTTGAATCCCCCTAAGCATGTTCAAGCCACTCGAAAATTCAGCCTGCCAAACAACCAAAACGGGTTTGCGTCATTGCTGGGCAGTTTCCAGTCAGCAGGTTCAGAGTCCAATAACGGATTGGATTTCTTGAACCCTCGCAAAAAACCAGACACCAAACGCGATCTGAAGAAGCTGTATTGGGGCGCCGCTGCTGCCGCGTGCGTGGCTTTGGCAATCGGTGCCGGCGTTTGGTTTAGCTTGAGTGCCAAGCAAGCGGAAGTCGATCGACTGCAGGCAAGATATCGAGCGCTGACGAACCTAACAGAATCGAGTGACAGCCTACTAAAAGAAGTCAAATCATTGGATGACTGGCGCTGTAGAGACATCGATTGGCTTGAGGAGCTTCACCGCTTAAGCGAGCATCTGCCAGACCCGGACCATTCGCGTATCACAAGTATCGTTGGTGAATCAAGCCGCGGTGTCGTCCAGCTTGGTTTGGATGGACTGCTGAACACCAAGGAAAAAAGCCTGCAGGAGTTGACCGACGATCTATCGAAACTCAACTATAGCGAGGTGACACAAGACCGTCGGCGGTCAACCGCTATCGATGGCTTTGATCGTGATTTCGGTGTGACTTTGATTTTTCCTTATTGCAAGGTCACTGCAGATGGCGAATTAATGGACTTCACCGAACAAGCTGAAGTGGCAAATCAGAATACAGATAGGCAATAACGTAAAGTAGTAATTGAATAACATGTTTGAAAATCTATCTGCAAGTGAAAAACGAATGGCAGTCATTGTGGCAGTTCTGCTGCCACTGGCGCTGGTGTTCTTTGGTTGGACAAGTTTGATGTCCAGTTTCACGGAAAAGGATCAACAAATTCAACGGTTGACTAAACAGAACCAAGACTTGAATCGGGTGAAACTGGAATCCGATTGGGCCGCAAATCGCAAAGCGATTTATCAGCAAGAGAGCCTGCCAACTAATCAAGCCAAATCAAAGCTTCAATATCAGCAATGGTTAGAAATGACGGCAGAATCTTTGGGGATGGCGGCCAACGTCACGCCTCCAGGCAGGCCTAGTTCGATCGATGGGTCTGTCTTTGGACAAGCAGGAAAACACTTGCAATTCAAATACCAGTTTGCTTCGATTTGTGACGTCAACCAGCTGACTATGTTTCTATACAAATTGAAACAAACAAAGATCATGCATCGGTTGTCTCGGTTTTCAATTAAACCAGTTACTGAAGGCAATGGAGATGATGTTCTACCGACGGGGGAATTGGCTGTCAGTTTGGATGTCGATGTCGCCTGTATAGAGGGAGCGGCAGAGGAGCGTGAATTCGATAGTGAAGTACGTGAAGATATGGACAGGACGCTCGAAGAATACCGAGCTACCGTTTGCGCTCGAGATCTTTTCGGGTTGCCAAATAGCGCTCCCGAGTTTGACGATGACGATTCCTTCGATTACGAAATAGGTGATCGAATTCGAGACATCTCAGTTTCCGCTTCCGATGACGATGACAATCAACAACTGACTTACGAACTGCTGGATTCCGATATCGAAGAGGCCGTCATTGACCCAGAGACTGGGTCAATTGAATTAGGCGATGGCAAGTGGGAAGAAGAAGGTCGGCATCGTTTGGTCGTCCAGGTACGAGACACTGGTTGGCCATCGAAAACAGACAAAATCACGGTTACCATTAACATCGACGAAGTCGAGATTGAAGAGGAAATCGCCGAACGCCTTGAGGCGAAGGATACGATTGTGGGAACCGGTGAAACGGTCGTCCGAGGCGTTCGAAAGATCTGGATCTATATTGGATCGCAAAGCAGAACTGAAAGGATGGCCGTCGGTAGCTCGTTCGAATTGGACGGTAAAACTTGGACGATTCACGCCATCGACGACGAACTGGTGACGATTGATTGCGATGGAAAGCTGTTGAAATACCGCCGTCGCTCAAAATTGTCTGACCCTCAGCCAGATGACAATGTCTCGTTAAACGATTGACAAACGGACACGCTGATGGATTTCCGTCAGTCGATGTATTCACCCGGTCGCAATTCGCCGCCGTCGATCGCTCTTTGTTTCAATTCTTGGAATACTGCAATTCGTGGACGCATGTAAGTTTGCAGCTGATCAAAGCTGATCGGGTAATAGTCGCACGCGTCGACACCAACGTCTTTTGTTAACAAGCTTGATTCTTGTACATCGATTTTAGTCAAACGATCATGGACGTGCCCGTAAAGAGACCAGCTGCCGTGAAAACGTTTGTCCCACGTCCGCATCGGGTAATGGTTCAAGAAGATGTTCTGGCCGTGAATCTTGATCATGGCCTGATGTTCCGTGCGTTGAAACAAGGGTGCAATACTTGGGTGGTCATGATTGCCCCAAATGAACTTTAAGTTTTTGCACGCAATCCTGTCGACAAAGCGTTTGGCTTCATCGATTTTTCCCAAACAGAAATCACCCAAAATCCACAGTTGGTCGTTTGGTTTGACGCGTGAATTGATATTCTGAAGCAAAGTTTCATCGTGTCGATCGATGGATTCGCGAGACACTTTCCAGTTCCCTCGTGGGTCCTCGGCAGACTTCTGCTTTTCAGCCTCGTTGAGAAAAGGTCGTTGACAATACTTTACAATGTTGGCGTGTCCAAAATGTGGGTCTGCTGTAAACCAAACCATCGACATGGAATTTGCCTCTTTAATATGGTTGAAAAATGAATGGTTGAAAAATGAAACAAGGCTCTCGACTCCTGAACAGAGCATGCAGCAACGACGTTCAGAGAATACTCTTGGTCGATAAAGCCATTTTATAACAGACATGTTTTTAGGAATTCGGTTCGCCCCCTGTAGACGTATAAGACTAAAAATTGGAACATGAACGCCTTCCCGTTAGCTGAAAGTAATTATGAATGTCGCCGAAAAACAGGGTTGGTCAAAAGAACAGATGGCCGACCAGATTATCACCATGCTAGATGCGGGGTGTAGCCTGAATCTGGGAATTGGCATGCCGACCTTGATCGCTGAACGAATGCCGAAAGAACTCGGGATCATGATTCACTCGGAAAACGGGGTTCTGGGGGTGAGTGGCAGGCCGACCGAATCTTCTGTCTCGCCAACTTTGATCAATGCCGGCAAAGAGACCATCGCGGTGGGTCCAGGCGCCAGTTTTTTTGACAGTTCGACCAGCTTTGGAATGATTCGCGGTGGTCATATCGACTTTAGTGTTTTGGGAGGAATGGAAGTCGATGTCCAAGGAAGTCTGGCGAATTGGATGATCCCCGGCAAGAAAGTGACGGGGATGGGCGGAGCGATGGACTTGGTCAATGGCTCGAAGAATATCATCGTCATGTTGACTCACTTCACTAAAAAAGGAACCTGCAAGTTGAAAATGGAATGCGATCTGCCTTTAACTGGGCGAAGCGTCGTGACAATGATCGTGACCAACCTGGGAATCTTCCGACCAACCGGGCAACAATTTGAAGTCGTCAAATTGGCCAATTCGATCCAGCCCGAGGATTTAGGGATCGACCATCAGCTTCTGAAGTTGAACTGAATCAAACTAGAAATATTGTCATGAGCAAAGCAATCTTCACCGCAGGAATGCGGACTCCATTTGGCCGAGCGTTTAAAGGTGCTTACGTTGATGTGCGGCCCGACGACATGCTGGTGCAATTGTTAAACGCCAACAAGCAACGGCATGCGAAAATTTGGGATGGTTCGCCCGATGATTTGATCGTCGGTTGCGCCTACCCTGAAGGAGAACAGGGTTACAACATGGCTCGAATGGTAGCCATCGGTGCTGATATGGTGGCACCCGGTTTGACCGTTAATCGGCTGTGCGCAAGTTCTCTTGAGGCCGCGGCGATCGCGGCTAGTAGAATCAAAACGGACTGGGCAACGAAGATTGTCGTCGGTGGGGTGGAATCAATGAGCCGTATTCCCCGGCGCGGTTCGAACTGGACTGAATCTGACTCTATCAAAAAAACCAATCCATTGGCTTACGTACCCAACGGAACCACAGCCGAAAACGTTTGTCGCAATTACCCTCATATTGATCGCCAAAAACAAGAGGACTTGGCGGCGGCCAGTCACGAAAATGCAGGTGCAGCATTTGATGGTGGAAAATATGAAAATCAAATTTTTCCGCTGTTGATTGAACGGGACGAATTTATTCGCCTGCCAGTCAATCGAGAAAAAATGGCTAGTTTGAAACCAGCATTTGCTGATGACGGGGCCGTGACGGCGGCGACCAGTTCGCCATTGACCGACGGAGCTACCTGTGGCGTCGTCCTGTCTGAAGCATTGGCTAATGACCTGGACATCGCAAATGCGGTGGAGATTGTGGACGCTACGGTCGCTCATGTTGCTCCCGAACTGATGGGGATGGGGCCATTGCCAGCCACTAAAAAGTTGTTGGATCGAAACGGGTTGAAATCGGATGACATCGCAGTCTTTGAAATTAACGAAGCGTTTGCTATTCAGGTATTAGCCTGCGTCGAAGAACTGCAAATTCCGATGGGCCGAGTCAACACATGGGGCGGAGCGATGGCGGTGGGCCACCCGTTGGGTGCCAGCGGTTTGCGTTTATTGATCACGGCTCATGACCGATTGATCAGCGAACACGACCCTGGCGATTGGGGCGTGGTGACGCTGTGCGTTGGAGGTGGTCAGGGAATGTCGATGCTTCTGAGGAGGATTTGAGATGATGCGTGTCAAAAAACGATTACATTTTTTGTGTTGGCTGGTTCTAGCAGTTGGAATTGTTGACTCAAGTTTAGTCGCTCAACAACAAACCTCCGCGGCTTTTGAACTTCAGGGGCGTGTCCTTACAGCGTCGGGCGATCCGGTGCAGCATTCGGTTGTCGTGCCGCTCAGCAAATCGGGATTTCCAACTAATCCTGAAACTGGTGCCGTACTAACGCTTCAGGAAACCAGTCTTTTCAATGACGAATCTGGTTTTCAGTTTGCGCAGACCGATGAAGCAGGGAATTTTTCAGTGAAATTGGTGGCCGGCGAGTTTCGATTGGTTGCCATATCTTGGCTAGATGCCGAGCAACCGATTACCAACCCATTGGACAAAAACGGTTCAAAGATTCGATTGGATGGCGTTTTTTCAATCGATATCCAAAACGAAATGGAAGCTGCCGAACCGGTCGTCATTCAACCAATCGGCCAAGCCAACGTCCGATTGTCTTCACAAGAGGCCAGCGATCTGTTGATTGTGAGTCAAAATTTGATGGTTGCTGATCCGGCGTTGGGGTTAATTGGATTGATGGGCGGATTTTGGGAAGGCGTCATTGTCGCACTAAGAATGCCTGGCAAGTCAGTCACGATTTCTGGGTTGCCAGAAGGACAGCTACAGTTTTTTTCATTTGTAAATGATAACAATGGCGGTATTGGTGCGACACAATCCGATTTGAAATTGTCAGAACAGAATGATGTGTACGTCGGTGTTCTGGCCGGCTGGAGTAACGGGCATCGGACCCCGCCAGCGGAACTTGAAGAGTTGACTGAGTATTTTACTAATCACAAAGACGAAGCGATTCGCATTCGAGAAATTCAGGACCAGGCGACGAAGCAAGTCCGCGAGTCAGCTAAAGATCCTGAGAATATGTTTTCGCACATGATCGCGTTTGGCGAACAATTTCTGCCGCTTCTAAAAGAAGAATTTGAACTGAAAGATGGGCGAACGGTCCTGTTGGGTGACGCTTTAGCGGCTGTACGATACGCATCAATGAAAGAAAATCGTTAATGTTGCCGAGCCAATACACTAACCACATCATGATGGTCCGCCCGGCCAATTTTGGATTCAACCCAGAAACAGCGGATAGCAATAGCTTCCAAGTAGATGATGGGCGAATGACTCGCCAGCAAATTGCCGAACGTGCGGTCAGTGAATTCGATGCCGTGGTCGAGTCGCTTTTGGAATGCAATGTCGACGTCTTTATCGTGGACGACTCGCCAAATCCGGTTAAGACAGATGCCATTTTTCCCAACAATTGGATTAGTTTTCATCGTACGGGCCAGGTGGTTACCTACCCGATGATGTCGAAAACCCGACGACTTGAGATTCGACCTGAGATCATTCAAGACCTGGAGGTGCATTTCGCGGTCTCGGAAACCTGGCAGCTAAATGATCAGTCGGCAAACGACTATCTAGAGGGGACCGGCAGCATGGTGTTGGATCGTGTAAATCGTATTGTCTACGCTTGCCGTAGCCCTCGAACCAACGAAAAGTTGCTGGGAATGTTTTGCGAGCGATTGGATTACCGTTCGGTAGTCTTTGATGCTGTCGACGATCAACACCAACCGATTTATCACACCAATGTGATGATGTTCGTTACTGAGAAATTGGTGGGCGTTTGCCTGCAGGCTATTCCAAGTGAGGCCGAGCGGACACTGATTACTGAATCCATTCGTTCTTCCGGCAAAGACCTGTTGGTGTTGCGGGCGGAACAGATCAATCAGTTTGCCGGGAATATGTTGCAGGTTGGTGTGCCTGGTAAACGGCCTTACCTGGTGATGTCCAAGTCAGCTCGTGAATCGCTGGACGAAGAACAAGTTGCAACGCTTGAGAAAGAATCCGAATTGTTGACTGTCGCGATTCCCGTTATTGAACAGTACGGTGGCGGTAGTATTCGTTGCATGTTGGCAGAGATCTTTCTGCCCTCTCGCGATTAATGGAACCTGCTAATGACTTAACAGGTGTCTATTGACGAGCAGTCGCCAGGCAGTCGTCCAGTACTTGTTGGGTCAACAAGGAGATTTTAGGCCAGTGCGGATCCAACGTGCCCGACAATGCCAGGTCGGCGAAATTGCGAAACAGTTGGGTCTCTTGAGAATCTTTGGCACTGTTGGCATGCTCCGAAGCAGTGACCTTCTTGCGATGGTCAATCATTTCAAAATCGCACCCCTCCGTTACAAACTCGGCGTTGCTGATTTCGAAATCCATCTGCTCACCACGGTAGGGTAAAACGAAATCATTTACGTGCAGGTAGCCATTTGTGCCACTGATGTTAGCCCATTGTTGGTGATGTGTAATAAAGCTGCAGTAGAAACTAGCTGAGACGTTGTTGGCAAAGAACATTTCCGCGGAGAATTCGGTCGGAACCGGTTCTGGGCTTTCGGGGCGATGTTCTTGACTGATGATCGAAGCTCGGATGTCCTGTGGTACTTGCCAGTCCATGGCCCAAAGGATGTATCGAATGCAGTACCAGCCTAGGTCGCCCAGGCACCCTTGAGGTTCAAGGTCGCTGTGAGTGCGAATGTTTGTTTCCAACCATTTCTGGTCGGCGCGGAAACTAAACTGACAGTTGATTCTCTTGATATCGCCCACATCGTTAGCGATTGCTTGCTTCATTTGCTGTAGGCGTTTGGTGTGCATGTACATCACACCGTCCATGAATTGCACATGGTTGACTTGGCAAGCATTGATCATCTGTTGCAAGTCTTCTGCGGAAACAGCGCAAGGTTTTTCGCACAGCACATGCTTTCCTGCACTTGCAGCAGCAATCACGATCTGTTTTCGCTGGCCAGTGGGAAGCGGCACGTAGACTGCGTCGATATCCGGACTGGTCACCAAGTCCAGGTAATTGGCAAATGCTTCAGGGCGGTCCGGATACGAACACCACTGTTGGCACAGGTCGATATGTCGGTTGGACGAATCCAAGTTTCGCGAGGCGACGGCAGCGACAACGCCATTTCCTGATAACTGGATTGCTTGCCAATTCTTATGGCCGATGCTGGCCGTGCTGACGATTCCCCAACGCAATGCCATCTGATGTGGTCCCCCGGGCAAACAAAAGCAAAACGAATAATGATCGAAAGACAAACGAAAAAATCGCTGACAATTTCAACACTCAAAAGCTTAGCTAGTAAACTTTTGAATGTCGATGATGTCAGCGATTATTGAAATTCGCGATTGAGACAGGCACTAAATCCAAGTGCTTGTCCGATAACGCTTCTTGTTTGTCACTCTTTGGTGTTCTCGCTGTCCGGGCTATTGGAAATCAATTCTTCAGCCAAAGCAGTTTGCTCAGCTTCATTCAATGATCCGTCGCCATCGGCGTCATTATTTTCAGCCATTTCGCGTAAACGTTCGGGGACGTCTTCCAAGGCAACTAGTCCGTCTCCGTCAGCATCAGCTCGCTTCAGTCTCTCCAAAACGCTTTCGACCGTAAGAGGAGATGGGCGTCGCTGTCTTCCATTGCCGCCAGGACGATTCCCAAACTTCTTGGCAGCTTTCTCCTGGTCAGTTTCCACCTTCTCAAGGGTTTTCAACAGGATAATGGCAAATTCATTTTCTTTATTTCTGACGGATAGGAATCGAAAGCCGTAGTGGACAACTTCCTCTTCATGAATGAATTCGTACGTTTGATTGTTGGCGTTTACTTCGTAATGGAATGGAGCTTGACCACATCCGTAGATCGTCGAATTGACTTCACGAGTCAGCCGATAAGGTCCCTCAATTTCTGGTGCTTCCAGAACTGAATAGCCTTGGAATTTTTCGGTTTCCTTAAGTTGGTCCAACGTGAAGTAGGTGTCGTTGACAACCAAATAAGTGTCACAGCCAGCTGCAAGTAGGCACGTAGCCATCACAAGAGCAGAGAAAATTTTCATCATTAAACTTCCGCTACCGGAATAGGGGATCGATAAATTAACGGTTACTAAAGCAAAAGTTTAATTCAAAATCCAGCAAAACTCTATGAGCTACTTCGTCAGATACCAGCGATTTATCGAGATTCGCTGATAGGTGATGTCCGTTGACCACAAAGCGCACGAAAACGGCCCAATCGTTAAAGACTGACAGGCACAAATCGTCAAAAAGTGCTTGAATTCACTATTCTTTGATGGCCGAGAGTTTCAAGTCTGCAACTTGAAATGGTCGCTGTTCGATGTTCATTTCAGCCGTCTCGGAAGTCAGATGGTGACGGTGATCGACGTTTACGTTTTTCGTCGATAGCTGGTTTCAACAGCCTTGGCCTCATGGCCGACAGGAAGAATGTTGTACGCAGTAATTGTCAGCTGATGGTCGTCAACCAATTGGTATTCCGTGCGCCAGCTCCAGGCCGGTTGCCATTTACCCACTTCGTATTTGCCCGTGACACTGAAACCGCTACTGGTTGACGTACCTTCCGAAAACATCAGTGCTTTGCTCATGTGGAAATCGTCGATCCAGCATACGCGATACTTATCGACGATTTCGTCGAATCCAATTAACTCTTCGCCATTGCGAGGATTGGATTGCATGGATCCGCTGTAAACGTGACGCAAAAAATTGTCCATGACAACTTCGAATTTGCCTGAGACTTGTGATTCATCAGCCAGTTGGCCAGGTTGAAACCACGTCATGACTTGCCCCTGCCACTGGCCTTCCAATTTCTTGAATAGTTCTTTTGCGTTCATTTTGTTTTCTTCATCCCAGGTGCATTGTTTGTCCTGGGCTACGACGAAGTTCACCGGCGAAATCAAAAACAATAACAGCGTTGCGATCGCGCGAAAATTCGCACTCGACTTGACCAACCCTATCCAGTCAAGCAACCTACCACAATGTTGAAGCGGAACCCTGTCACGAGAACCAAAAGACAGAGGACTCAGCCGTTTATCATTTTCCGACTGGGTAGCTATTTGCCGGAAACGAAAAATAGCGATCGACAGTCCACAATCAAAACGATGATCCCCACTGCAACGATGGCCCACAAAATGGCGTGCAAAGGCATTGTATTGTAGCGATAAACGGAATTCGAATTAGACGTATCAATGTTGCTTTGATCGGTCGACTCAGCGGCTTGCTCTGCTACAACCGCTTGCCCTCGCGAATATTGACGCTGCATCCGTTTTTGGATTTTTTCTTCTGCAAAGTTCAGCGACAACAATCCGGCTGCCGAGAACAGAAACGCCCAAAAACCGGCTGAATTGACAATGATTTTTGAGCGTTTGTGATTCATGATCGGTCGGATTCGATTATCCACGTTTGCCGAAATACTGGCCACCGTAGATTGCCGAATCACCTAACATCTCTTCAATCCGCAGCAGTTGGTTGTACTTTGCCATACGGTCACTTCGTGACGCCGAGCCTGTTTTGATTTGCCCGGTTTCCATGGCGACGGCTAAATCGGCAATCGTCGCATCCTCGGTTTCGCCACTGCGGTGGCTGGTGACGCTAGTGTACCCAGCGCGACTAGCAAGTTTGATGGCATCAATGGTTTCCGTTAACGTCCCAATTTGATTGACCTTGATAAGGATACTGTTGGCGATGCCTTCATCGATACCACGTTGTAGCCGTTCAGTATTAGTTACAAAAAGATCGTCTCCTACCAACTGACATCGGTCACCGATCTTGTCTGTCAACGATTTCCAGCCTGCCCAATCATCTTCGCTACAGCCGTCTTCGATACTGCAAATGGGGTATTTGTCGACCCAGTCAGCCAGGAATCCGACCATTTCGTCAGAGCTCAATTTTTTGCCGTCGATCGCATAGGTGCTGGAACCGGAATCAAAGAACTCAGTCGCCGCAACGTCCAGAGCCAATTTTACTTGTTCGCCAGGCGTGTAGCCCGCTGTTTCGATCGCGCCCATGATCAAATCCAGGGCATCGCCGTTACTTTGTAAATCGGGAGCGAACCCACCTTCGTCACCCACTGTGGTGCTAAGTTTTTTGGCGGCGAGCACTTTTTTCAGGTGATGGAAGATCTCGCATCCGCACCGCATGGCTTCAGAGAAACTCTCGAAACCGAGCGGCATGATCATGAACTCTTGAATGTCGACATTGTTATCAGCGTGTTCGCCACCATTGATGATATTCATCATGGGAGCGGGTAGTAGGCGAACCGAGCTGCCACCCAAGTAACGGAACAAGGGGCACTCAAGGTATTCCGCTGCCGCTTTGGCTACCGCCAAAGAAACTCCCAACATAGCGTTGGCACCCAGTTTCGATTTGTTCTTGGTTCCGTCCAAGTCGATCATCAGGTGGTCGATTGCCATTTGATCAGTGGCAGGGAATCCAGTCAAAGTGTCGGCAATGACTCCGTTGATATTTTCGACGGCTTTTGACACACCCTTTCCCATGTAGCGACTTTTGTCATCATCACGCATCTCCAAAGCTTCATGAGCACCGGTACTGGCACCGCTGGGCACGGCGGCGCGACCGAAAGATCCGTCGGCTAACGTTACATCAACCTCTACGGTGGGGTTTCCGCGACTGTCAAAAATTTGCCGACCACGAATATCGATGATTGAGTTCATTTGATGATTCCAACCTGTGAAAAGTTAACCGGTATTTATTTTGTCGAACCGGTTGTGAAAGGTGAAGGGGGCCGAATTCGGAGCAGGTTCCACGGTTTTGCAGCTTCCCCGGTGTACCAACCTGACTTAAATTGTCACTCTCCGATCCGATTGATTAAAACCAAGTTTCAACTGGCAAAGACCCTTGTTTACAGGCCTCGTCGAAGAGATGGCGACCATCGAGCAGATTAGTTCGACGGGCGACAATGTGCAAATTCAAATCCAGACTTCCCAGATTCACCAGGGTGTGAAGCTGGGAGACAGTGTGGCGCTGAACGGTTGTTGTTTGACCGTCGTTCAGGTCAAAAACAACGTTTTGGCATTTGATGCCGTTCCCGAGACGATGCAGCGAACCAACTTAGGCGAGCTGAAAAGTGGCGATTTTGTGAATGTCGAGCGTGCATTGCTGCCAGAGACCCGATTGGGTGGCCACTACGTGACGGGCCATATCGACGGGGCTGGCCAAATTAGACAAATCGAAACTCATCCCGATTGGCGTAAAATTTTCGTGACCGTCCCGGAACCATTGGCCAGGCAGATGGCCAGCAAAGGGTCAGTGGCCATCGACGGTGTCAGCTTGACTTTGGTTGACGTCGGCACAGATTATTTCAGCGTTGTATTAATCCCTCATACACTATCGGTTACTACCATCGGGAATCGCGAAGTTGCCGATCGAGTGAACATTGAAACGGACCTGCTGGCGAAGTACGTCGAGCGACAATTGGAATTCCTTTCCAGTACCAAATGAAACTATTGAATCCAGACTACTAATCGTTAATGACCAGCCCGCAAAAAAAGCAAACCATTTCCTACCTGACCAAACTGTTTCGAGAGGTCGGTCTAGAACCGAATCGACGCCATGGCCAGAACTTCCTGATCGACTACAACTTGATCGAGCTATTGGCTCGGTCCGCCAAGTTGGAAGAAAACGATGTGGTGCTTGAGGTAGGCACTGGAACAGGTGCCCTGACTGCGCTGTTGGCCAAGGACGCCGGGCACGTTGTGACCGTAGAAATTGACGGACACTTGCATCAATTGGCCAGCGAAGAACTGGAACAGTTTGAAAACATTACGATGCTTAGGCAGGATGCGCTGAAAAGCAAGAACAAGATTGCCGCGGAAGTTTTTGAAACCATCAAAGGTATCATGGATTCGGTTACCGATGGGCGATTGAAATTAGCAGCCAACCTGCCTTACAACATTGCCACGCCTTTGATTTCGAACTTGTTGCGGTGGCAAATCATTCCGCACACAATGACCGTGACGATTCAAAAGGAGTTGGCCGATCGGATGCTGGCCAAGCCGTGCACCAAAGATTACGGAGCTTTGACGGTTTGGGTGCAATCGCTGTGTGATGTCGAGCTGGTAAGAGTGCTGCCGCCTAGCGTTTTCTGGCCCCGCCCAAAAGTCGACTCCGCCATCATACATTTGACTCACCGACACGATCGGCGAGCCCAATTGCCGGATGTTGAGTTCTTCCACCGGTTCGTTCGCGCCATGTGGTTTCATCGTCGAAAGTTTCTACGATCCGTTGCGATCAGTGCCTTCAAAGAAGAATTGACTAAACCACAAGTCGACGAAGTTTTGCAGCAGGCAGAGCTGGGCCCGAATGCTAGAACCGAAGAACTTTCGGTTGAGCAAATGCAAGAACTTTGCGAGATGTTTCGGCAGAAGCTATTGTCTTTGTCGATCGAGCCACGCGGTTTGTAACTCTATTGCAGATGCGAAACGTCAAGCTGTTCACCCATCACATTCGCTTCCCAACCTTCATAGTTTCCGTTGCAATCGGAAGCGATTTTTTGAAAAACTGTTGTCAGTTGTTTTAACTTCGACTCGTCCATTGCCATGTGCGCTGTTGTGGATACCAGCCATTTTGAACGGACAAACAGCCTTTTCCAAAACGGCGGTTTGATGTGGCTAATTTCTGCAACCATATCTCGCTGCTTTATTGATTCCACAGCGCAGGCAGCGTCGTCTTGAGACGCGAAGATAAAATAGAAGTTTAGCTCGCGCGATTTCTTCGGATCGACACCCAGTTTTTGGAACATGCTCAAGAGCATATCGTCGGATTGATGATCGTGCATTAGTGAGGTGGCTTGGTGGTTGTGCGACTTCGTTTGCGAGCATTTTGGTACTGTCCCAAATGCGATGTTTTTTTGTACTGGTTCAGCTAGCCATGGTCTACCGGAATTGGCGAAATACAAAGCGAATGCCAGAAAATAAAAACACCGTTCTGATTACACTAATTCTCACAAAAAAAACCTCCCGGGGAATTTCTTCCCCGAGAGGCAGCGCCAACTATTCGCAAATGTGATCAGTGGGTTTGTTTTTTGCGGCTTTTCGGTCGCCATTCGGGTCGACGAAATTAGTTCAGTGTTTTGCCACAGTTGATAGGTTTAACGTTGCCAGTTTGGCGTCGGTGACCATCTAGCCGCCCGCTCACTCGTGTCCACGGTATCTGGGTCCAGTGACGGCTCGTCATCTTCGCCTGGTTCGATGTCTTCAAGATCCCCGTCGATGTCTTCAAACTCTTCATCGTCAATGAACTCGTCTTCCCGTGGGACATCGGCATTGCTTAGTGGGGCAACACCGATGGCTACATTGGGATCCGTGAAGATGGAACCGACCCGACCATACTCAGGGTTCGTCCTGGTGTATCGCGGATTGTTCATAATGGGGTATTCGTAATCGAAAGGTCCGCAACACATTGAGCAGCCACTTGCCAGGGCGTAGGCTACCAGGATTGCTAACGATAAAGACCAGCGTGACATGATTACTATTCCGTGAGTATTGTTTTTATGTTTGGTCAGGAAACGGGCTGATGACATTTAGCGTCGCACAGGTTCTTCGTGACTGACTTGGCGGATAACTGCCTGTGGTTTGGCAGGGCTTGGCGAGTTACCGTCGGGGGATGTCATCCCGAAGCGGTTCCAATCCACGCCAGCTCGAACGACCGTGGGGGCCGACTGTTGAGTCGGTTGCTGGACGGCCAAGCGAGGGTGTACGACCTGAGGCTGGCGACGGGACGGCACAACATTCTTTGTTGAGCTGCCGTCAAGACTCGGCGAGGCTGGTGTGGGAGCGGGCAATTCGCTGTTTGGAATAATGTTGTTCGGCGAAGAAGGCACCTCTTCCAGTGGGAACACCTCGCCTGGTATTTGGTTGACTGGCGGAGCCAAGTTAAGCACTTCGCCACTAGGAATCGAAAGGCTCGTTCCATGACTCTGTGGTGGAGGCTGAATGGGGCCACGACTAATAACTTGCGGACGCGAGAACCCGTAATTGACTTGCCGTGCGGCACCTCGTCGTCGTGCATGTTCGTTGGCGTCGTCATACGCTTTGCCCGGCCAAGCACCTTCGTTCAAGAAGATGTTGTTGTAGGCCAGAATCGTCCCTTTGCGACGGTGGATCAAAGCAATTAATTTGTTGTATTCACAGAGTGCTTGGAAGTACTGACCTTCTCCCTGCGTCCGACTTCGTTGAGCATCCAGCAAGAATGTGATCGGATCGTTACCGGCCAAATAACGTTCTTTTCTAGCTTCGTATTCTTCGTTGTACGCAGCCCAGCTGTTGAACGCGGTGCGAGCGATTTGATAGTTTGCCTCCATGGCTTGAATCGCTTGAGTGATTTCGCGTTCTACATCCAGTTCGGAATCTTCCAAGCGTGCCAATTCGCGAGCCAACTTGACCTGGGCGTTGCGAACATCGGACAGTTCTCGACGGAAACCGATGGCCAGTCCAAAGTCTAAGTTGAATTCAACTTCTTGGTAGTCTCCATTGAAAAACTCGTTCAACGCGGCGGAGCGATCGTTGGGAAACAATGGGACCGAGTCATCAAAGTTGATTAAGTCGTCACCCAAGCCCAACCAGCGATACAATGCCGATGCGTTCAAGTTTGGAAGTAGCGAATTCTTTGAGTATTGGAGGGCCAGTTGACGCTTCTTGACTTCCCAGCGAGTGTTTCGCAGTTCTGGTCGGAAGCACAACGCCTCGTCCATGGTTTGGTGATAATCGAAATTGACGCGGGCCTTAGTGGGCTCGTCCACTGGGCGAACCAGGCGTTTGTCGTTTGAAGCAATACCCAACAGCCAGCGGAAGTTGTTTTCAGCCAACAGTAGATCGACCCAAGCTTGTTCCACTTGGCTGCGAAAGAAGAAGTATTGTCCTTTGGCTTGTCGCTGGTCTTGAATGGCAACCTTGCCCTCTTTGAAATTCTCGTTAACCGTTTGGAAGGTATCCAACGCCGCATCTCGTCCGACTTTGGCACCTTCCAGGTTGCGATAGGCACAATGCAAATCCCAGTAACGAATTTCAACGTTGGTTACCATGTTTTGCATCACTGATTCAAAGTTGGTGGCAACTTGATCGGTGTTGATTCTTGAAATGACAATCGGCAAACGATTGATAAAGGTACCTCGGCCTCGCAACAGCGGCTGACGAACTTCGAATTCAAACGCCGTTTGGTAGACACTTTCCAGCGGTTGAACAGTCGCTGGAATCGTGTTGGCCGTGTAGGTCCACACGTTTCGAGCGAAGAACTGAGTACCGTTGGCTGATCGTTTAGCGATCTGAGTCGTCCAGTTGGCCAAGTCCTGTTGGAAAAATGATGGCGTGAAAATCAGACCTGTCGCGGCAACGTTTCGTGGTTGATCGGACCGGGCCCAACTTAAGTTAGACGTTAATTGAGCATCAAAGTCAGCCAATGCCGCCTCGACACCTTGATTGCTGTCCAACGCTGTGTTGGTTTGATTGGAACCTAGCGGTGCGATTTGACCAGGAATTCCAATGAAGCCCGCTTCTGTTTCGCGAACGGCCACATCATAAATCGTGCCGGCACCAGCTGGTCCGTTAACCACGCTGTCGACGCCAGCGGCGACTTGGATACCTTGTAGACCCGGAGACCCAAAGCCGCGAATGACCTTGCTGTTCTGCAAGGCAATCGCCACAGAATCCTCAAGTGACAAATCCCAAAAGGATTCGAATTGAGCATCCGAGTTGGTGATCGGTGCGTAGGAGTGAGTGACCTCTTCCAGAATAGGAGTATCCAGGTCGGGATAGGCAATCTCGGTCGCCTGATCCACATAGTAACTGAGATCTCCTCTGTCCAACCGGTAGGCTGGTTTATGAGGCTGGCAACCCGACAATACGAGGAAGCCGACAATCAGAAGTAGTGTTTTTTGAGTGCGGTATGTCATGGGACTGTTACCTTAGTTGGCTTGGTTTGACCATTGGATAAACGCCCAATAGCCATCGAATAATGCGTCGCGCTAATAACGCAATAACTCGAAAGCCCCCCTTTAACTGCTCGTCCACGATCGCCAAAAGCGAATCCAGTTCGAGCCGTTATGATCCGTATCGACGACCCGACCCGCAAACTTTTGCCAAACTGCTTTTTTTGTTTTTCCGCTAGCGAGCCGCCGATGGCAGGGTACTGCATTGATAGCTGGTCGGAAGGTCTGCACCAACCAATTCAAGGTGTTGGATCGGGTTCGGCTTTAGTTTGGCAGTGATAAACCATGTTCGGCCAGCCTTTACAATGGAACGGTGTTCACCAGACTGCTATCATTGATTGACGCCATTTTGATCCGTGGCTTGTCCGTTTCTAAATTTTTACGAGTTAGAATCTGATGTCAGTCTATTTCGTTTTGCGAACTGCCTATGCAACGCCGTTGGGCAAACGCGTTGTAAAATTCGATGACGAAAATCTTTTGGCTTGGTTCCAACGGATTTGGCCGCAGGCCGACGATGATGCCTCGATGTTTGGCCAGCATCAGCCTGAGGCCTTGGGCATCGACGACGCTTACGGAATCTGGTGGCTGTTTGAACAGATGGTCGAGCAGCCATCGAAACCCGATTCGATGGAAGAGTTGACCGAGTGGCTGGATGGCCAGCAATACCCGGAAGGCGAAATCGAGGCGATTGATCATGCCTGGCAAGTCTGTACGGATGACGATGAGTTGGATATTGTGGTAATGATGTTCGACGACGAATTTGCGACGGCTAACCCCGACCGAGTTGCCTTTCTATTGCATCCGGATTTGCTACTGCCGACAGAGGTAAAGGTCGCAGACTCTTTTGAGTGGACTCATCAAGTGAATGACCTGTCACCTATCGGTCCCGAAGATGAAGCCGAGGTTTTCATAATCTTGCTAGCGATCGATGATTCCGCTTGGTTGCGGGACCTTTTGAAACCGTTCCGATTCAAAGGTGTCAGCCTGCCCGATTTTGTAGACTTTCTAAAAGAGGTGCCTCAATCGGTCATCGATGAATCGAATGCCATCGAAGGCTGGCATGCACCAAACAAATGGCGAAAAGAACTGCTGCGGTTGAGAGAAATTGCGATTGAAAAACAATGCGACTCGCTGGAAAGTCTGCTGACCGCGTATGAAGCCGAGCAAGCTGCCAAAGCTGCGGCAACCCAAGAACGAAATCGTTCCAGCTGGATCCATATTCGCCAACCCTCGACGATCCAAACCGACGATCATTTTGCTCAGGTGGCGTTCCTCACGACCTCCAAGATGCGCAGCAGACCCGAAACCACGAACGATCACAACTCTCAATGGTTCCTATTCGATAAGGTGTGGGCCGCCTCGCACCCAGACTTGGCCAAATCGTTGCTATGGTTTGGCACATTGGCCACGCCGCTATTCACGAAATCATAAAGGCTGCAATCAACCATCACTCCGAATTGGGTTTGTGGCTAATGGGTTAATATGCATCGCATCAATGGTGATTCTCTCAAGATTTGGCGTTAGATCTCTTAAAAATGCCGGATTCTGCCCCATTATCCCGTTGAGTAATCTTCATTGAATTGGTATCTTTTTGAATTCGAAACCCGCGTTAATCCATGCGAAATCGCATTTTTTGAGGCCGAGTTATGGCAGTTCCCAAAAGAAAACACTCCAATAGCCGAACCGGAAAGCGTCGTGCCCACGATCGCTTGAAGGGGAAAAATCTGACCGTCTGTGCCAAATGTAGCACCGTCGTGCCCACTCATGTCGTCTGCCCAACCTGCGGATTTTACATGGGTCGCGTGGTAAACGAACCGAGGACTGCCGAAGCCTAATGGCATCGGGTAGCTGGATTTGCCAGAATTCAGGTCGGTCCAAAAAAACCGAAGTCTTGGCAATGCACTAGTCGAGCATGATTCCTATACGGATACAGCTCGGCTTTTTCGTGCGCGGATCAGTAGCCACGCCGACGATATCTGAACCAGTCCGCTATCTGAATCAGTCAGTCCCAAGCGTTGATAACGCGAGCTCGATCCAGCAAGAATATCAACCTAGGGTCTAACGGTTCGCCATCGCGGCTTTGCCCCGCACAAACCTCAGCAGAACTGAGCCAGCGATTTTTCGAATCGCCAAACACCTGCTCTTTTACCTGTTTGCCGTACAGTTCAACTAGAAAGAACGAAACGGCAATATGCGATTCTGTAAAGTCCTGAGGCAAGCAGGCAACAAACTCCAGATTCAACTGGGCCATATTTGAGATTAACAAGTCTTTACGTGGGTCGACATCCAGCGACCAGCTGACCTCGCGCCGAATCGTTTCGCGAAATGACTCTCGCTGCAGGCGAGGTGCTGAAACGAAATCCAACGTGCCTTTGCGGTCGCTACTAGGGCGCGCCAACCAGAAGTTTTTACCTTCTTCGGATCGGCGGATTAACGCAATCGAACGAAACCACTTTTCCATATCAGTTTGAAATCGGCGAAGACGATTGGATTGTTTCATGACTGCTTCTCTGATGGTACTGTTGAATGTAATCGAGAGGTTACTTAAAAACTCTGCAAAATCTAAAACTGCTCTAAAAGACGCCGCAAACGATTTCCAGCATCTTCAGGTAGGCGTTGTCCCACGACTCTTTGCGAAAAAATGTTGTCGTCTGATTCGGGCTGCCCACAAATGGCCGGAACACCCAGGCCATTTGGATTCCAACCATGGCATAAACGAAACTCCAAACCCAAATCATCTTTCTGTGACTTGGATTGCGGGCAATCAAGGGTTGGTAAATTCGACGTAGATTGAATTGTGCTGCGATACTGGATATGGCGAAACAGACAGTGTTCAACAGAACGGCTAGGCGGTATTCGGTTGAAGATGTTCCGCACGAGAAGTAGTACAGCATGACCAATGGCATCAACGATAAAAGCACGATGCACATAGTGGCCTGCGAAAGCACGATGTGATTGATGGCTTTGGAAAAGTCACTGCTAAGACCCAACAGAGAATTGATGACATAAAAACTAGGCACGCTGATAACAAATGTGGCCGCCAGCAACAGTGGGACTTTGATGCCCGAATAAAACATCTGCTGCCAACACTCGGATAGTCCTTTTTGCCGAGTCACCCACAAGAACGACCCCATTGAGGCTCCGACACCGCCGCCAAACAGAACGACAATGGGAAACGTCTTGTGCCATTGGTGCGATTCGCTTGACGAACTGTGCAGGATACGATCCAGTTCCAGCCACCACTTGCCAAACTCAATGCGTCGTTGGTGCATTAAAACAATCCTTGAAATGCTGACCAAACGGCTTGGAAAACATTTGATTCTCGAGGCCGTAACCACGAGAAATCTTTGCCAGGGCTACCAATAAATGGTCGCAACACCCAGCTCATTTGAGCGCCCACCAATCCAAAAACGAATATCCAAATCCAAAACACCTTGCGAACATGGTGTCCCAAAATATGGTCCGCGGATTTGGCCAATGGTCCTGTTGGTTCAGCGGGAATGCTGGAATCCCCGACCCGGCTCGCCTCTGGAATCGAGTACAGACCGGTAGGGCGTGCAGGTTTGTTTTGCAATTCTGGATCGGTCATCCGATGCAGAGTCTGCAATAAAAACACCAGGCCAAGGATTCCAGCGAGGCCGCAACATAGAACATTGAGTAGCAATACGAAGTTGTAGCTAGGTGTGCTGACTGAAAAGAAAGCCACGATCGGGCCCAAAGATGCCAAGACGGCCATGTTCACCGCTAACCCAGCCACCAACAGCCTTAACACCTCGGTGACTTTCAAACGCGATCCCACCAGGGCGCTGAACACATATAGTGACGGGAAGGTGATAAAAAGAGTCGTCAAGTAAAGCAGCGGCATCTTGGACATGCTGGCCACGGTTTGTAGGGCACCCTTTTTCAACGATTCATTGGATCCAACTTCAAACGCTTGAACCAACGAAAACGATCCCATGCACAGCCCATACGTCATGGCCAAACCACCGATCAGTATCGAAACGCCAAACGTGCTGATTTTCAGCTTGGATTCACGTAACGAATCGGACTTGGTACGTTCGCCACGCAATAACTCGTCCAGTTGAAGTATCCAGCTTTTCATGTTCGGGGTTCCAGTAAGTTTGCTTTCAAGCAGTCCATAAAGGGTTGTGATTTCCAAAAACTCTGCAACGCAAAGTAAACGTCTAAAAAAATTTACTCGGTTGCCAACTGGTTGCGAGACTTGTCTGATTTTGCAGTTGCAGCGTTGGCGCGTTTTAGAACTTGTTCCATCTGGTTTAAGTAGTCTACGAAAGCGGTTAGGCCAGTCTGAGTTAACTGGTAAGTCGTTTTCGAATTGCGTCCGCGATCTGATTTTTCCGAGTTCACCAATTGAGCTTCGCACAGCACTTTCAGGTGCCGATTCAAGTTGCCATCCGTTAGATCGTTCAAAGATTTTAGTTCTGTAAACAGGATGCCGTTGGGATGAGCGGCCAAAGTCGTCAGAATCCCCAGACGTGTCTTTTCGTGAATGACTTTGTCTAGCTCCCGAGTTTTAATCGATGGTTTGCTCATTGTTTTTTCTCCAAGTTTCTAACACCAACGAACAAGCACACAGCCAACAGGACTTGGCCAACAACCATCAACAGGATGATCGAAAGCGTCGGGTTGCTTAACGTCCATTGGTTCCAGCGGATTGCCATGATGCCTCCCACAACTAACCACACGGCCGACAATTGACAGATGGCCGGCAGCAATCTTGCCGCTGCGGCGATCGACAAACCAGCGAATAACGCCCACATGCCTGGCAATAGACCAATCATGGTTGGATGCGGCGAAATCGCCCATGTCATCAAGGTGGCAACCGTTAACGGGGGCAGGGTACAGACAACCAGTTGTTTCGCCCAAGCGATGGTGATACGCGAATTTCGACTGAAAGAGCGCCACCACACCTCGGCCAATATCCCAGTGCCGCAGAGTGTCGAAACGACAAACCAAAATCCAACGAACTTGCTGGGTTGTTCGATGGAAACTCCCAAGAATCCCTGCGCACAAGCCGCGGCAAGATAAAAAGCAGCCGAAACAAATATCGAAAAACAACGGAAAGACGTCTTCGCGTCGATCAGTTGCAATCGCTGTCTTATCTGTGCCAGGTCTTGAAGAGCTTGTTCGGGTCGCATGACAATTGCTTGGATTCTATCGAGTTGACTATTCCGAGACTGTTACTTTGCATTGCAGAGTAATCGGCAGGATGAGGACTGTCAAGCCAACTTTTTGCCAAGAATTCGCAAGAAATAAACCATGGCAGGCTACCTAATCTCACAGACACAGCACAAAAAAAGATGCAACCGACAATCGTTCGGCTGCATCTTGAATGGTAATTTTGTTGTTTTCAGTTCTAGCGGATCGCCCCTGGCTTACCGAACGGGATGGTTCTAGCCGATCGGCTCTCGGGACTTCCTGTTGGTCGCAACGGAGTGGTCGTCGTTGGCGTGTTCACAGTCGTGTTTGCAGGTGCGGGTGCATTCTGTGCTTGCCGGACACGATTCTCGCGGTCGATTCGCTGAGCTTGTTGCATGCGATTGGCCAACGACCGTGACACATTGATCGTGGTCGAACGAATGCCGGTCCGTTGGGTCTTTTCCTGTTCGACGTAGTCAACCAGTTTAGTATCGTTGGTTTGATTAGGTTCGATGGTGACCGAAGCCTGTCTGACCATCGAATCTGCCTTATCCATTTCGGCCATACCGTTGGCGGGATTCTTGCCAGGCAAGACAGCGATCGACTGATCCGCATTCAAAATCAGACCGTCAGTCGGTTTGAAGATCGGCAGCAGAGCGATCGTCTTACGGTTTCCTCCCACTTTATCCCAAGGCAACCAGATGTTGTAAGACTCGCCGATACCGGTAGCACCGTGTCTTTTGTGCAGGTCTTCGGCTGAGAAAACGTATTTCCGTTCGGGTACTCGTGACGCCCCTTCTTCAGCTTCGCTGTCATCGAAGGCGTAGACAACCAATTCGCCGTCAACCTTCACCGCCTCGTTCTCTTCGTTATAGAAGTAGACGCGGCCACCAAAGCCTCGCGTGGCTTTTTTGCCTGGCGGCGACACGCTGGATTCTTTCCAGATGACGGCCATACGAATTGGCTGTTCGTATTCGGTTGCTTCTTCACCGCCACCAGAGAACATCGTGGTCAATGATGGAAATTTGGAAGTGGATTGGCATCCCGAGCACATCATCAGCATCAGCAAGAGAAGGCAGGGAAAACGGAATTCGATTTTCATTAAGTTGTTCCTGTGAATTGTGGATTTCCACTGGGCTGGTGAATTCACAAACAGTGATTTTTGGCAACGACTAACGGCGAGGGTTTCGCAGTTCCTTTATCAAGGACTGGATTCCACCCGTTCGTTTCGGTGCCGGTTCGTCCGCGTAGCTTGTCGGTTGGACCGAGTTGTTTCCGCGTTGTTGGCCGGCAAAGGGTCGAATACGTTCCGTGGGGTTGGTACTTGCTCCATCGGGCAATGGCAGTAAGTCCGAAGGTGACAGAGCAGGTAGCTGTTGGTATTCAGGTGTCGCAGATTCTTCCAGTTCCACGGCGGGCTGGTCGAACGCTCGTTGCTCAAAAGCGGGATCCGAGAACGGCGTTTGAGTGTTTTCTAGTGGAGCGAACTGAGGGTTCTCTCCCGTTGGATCGCTATCTGGGTAGTAGGTGGCGGGAACCTGTCCGCTAACAAGTTCCGGATCAAATTCCCCGTACCCGATCGCTCCGTAAACGTCTGATACGTCTTCCAGGCACCAGTGCATACGGTCCATTGCGGCCCGATTGCTGGCTTCCAGTTGAGCATCGTTGTCGATCAGATAAGGTGTCAGCACGATCAACAGTTCCGAACGATCGTGACTTTCCCCTTCGAAGCTGAACAGAGGCCCGATGACTGGCAAGTCAGACAGGATGGGTGTGCCTCGTTTGAACTCTTCGGTTGTGTCTTGAATCAGACCCGAGAAGGCGACCGTCTGTCCCGAGCGAGCCATTACGGTAGTTTGTGCCTGAGTAATATTGATTGGCGGGCTGT
Organism: uncultured Pirellulaceae bacterium; assembly: GCA_964543985.1. GTDB lineage: Bacteria > Planctomycetota > Planctomycetia > Pirellulales > Pirellulaceae > CAJQPP01. Next base: position 47,353 of record CAZJBW010000012.1, read on the forward strand.
TGACCACTTGTCCGTCACTGACGAAGACTGGAACACCATCTGCTTCAGCACCCAAGTCAGAATTCACCGCGTCGACCGTCATGATGATCATGCCGTCGGGACTGACCCGAGGTGTTACGGCCAGGATGACACCAACATCTTCGTCGACCACGTTGGTAATGATACCGCCGGTAACGCCACCCTGCGAAGCACTGGTGACTCGTGGCACACGCTGACCAACCTGAACTCGACCTTGCAAGTTATCTACCGTCGTGATGTCTGGCGTACTAAGCACCCGTGCGACCGATCGGTTTTGCAGAGCTCGCAATAGGATATTGATCGATTCGTTGCCCGCAGACAACACCAAGCCACCAAAACCGACGCCGGTGTTGGTCCGGCCAAGGCCTAGATTGCTTAGCCCTTGTCCAGCAAGGATATCTTGAGTCGCCAGGGCAACTGCATCTGCGTTGTTTCCAATTCCAGCCTGGTTGAACGGGAATCCGACAACACCCAGGCCGCGATCGAACAATAACGAATCTTGAATCCCGACTTCCACACCGAACTCGGAAAGCTTGTTCAGGTTAATTTCGGCGATCAGCACTTTGATTTTTACCATCGCTGGTCGACGATCAAGATCTTCGATCAACCCGATTAGTTCTTCGTAGTACGACGGTGTCGCACTAATGATCAGACTGTTACTGACCAGTTCGGGAACCACAACCACCTGTCGTCTAGCAGTTTGGAAGGCACTGGCGGCCGACGGATCATTCTGCAAAGCCGTCTGACGATCGTCTAACCATGTTTGAATCGCAAAGGCAACGTCTTCTGCTGGAGCATTGCTCAGGCGATACGTGCGGTTAATTCGATTCGACAGGCCTTCTTCGTCCAAACGGTTCAGCAAGTCTTCGATCACGATCAAATCACCGGCGGGGCCAGACGCGATAATACTGTTGGTTCGCGGGTCGGCAGCGAACCTTAAGTTAATTAGCCCGCCTCCTTCGGTCGCACCTGTCGTTTGCAAGGGCAGGGCAAGTGTATTTGCTCCGGCACCTGGTCCAGCAGCTCCAGGACCACCTGCCGCGGCGGCATTGAACAATCCGTCCAATGTTGCCAACAGTTCTGTGGCATCACCATTTAGCACGGTGAACACTTTGATCTGCGATTCAGCATCTGGAATTCGGTCCAGTTGGTTGATCAAAGCTTCCACCAGATCCATGCTGCTTTCAGGGCCGGAAACGACCAACTGGTTGCTGCTGGAATCGGCGGTGATTCGAACATCCAGTAGGATGCCAGATTTAGTGACACCTTGGCCATCGATGGTCGCGAACTCAAGCAATGTTACAGCTGGTCGTGCCAGTTGTCCTTGAGCACCGAATCCAGTCGCACCACCTGCCCCTGCACCAGCTCCTTGAGTCAAGGTGCTGTTGGGTGCAAAAGCGTCTTGAGACCCTTCCAGGTTTCCGTTGATCGCCTGCTTCAAGATCACAGCCAAGTCGCTGGCCGATGTGTTGCGAACTGGGAAAAATCGAACGGTGTGTTTGGCGACTCTGGAATCTTGAGTTCCATCGATATCTAGTTCGTCGACCAGTTTCTGAGCAGTGCTCAGGACTCTTTGGTTACCTTTGACGACGACCGAGTTGGATCGAAAATCGACGATGATCGAAACCAGTCCTTCGAAGGCTGATACCCAGTTCTCCGAGTTCAACGCTTGCACTTGGGCAGTTGCATCGTTAAGCGGACGGAAGTAGCCTCGCAGGCGATTTGCCAAGTCGATTGCCGACATGTGTTGGGCTCGGAAAACCTTGAAGTCGATAGTGGCATCTTCTTCTTCAGTTGGCGGTGCCGGTAATTTGTCAATCGTTTCAACCAGGCCTTTGATCGCTTCGATAGCACCCGGTTGCCCAATGATTACAAGCCGTTCTGGCGAATCCAATGCAAAAGTCGTCACTTGACCATTCGATGATTCAAACTGTTCCATGTAGGCTTGATCGATCGCGGCTTTGACGGTTGCACTGTTGCTGTTTTTAAGTGCGATGGAATCCGAAATGGGCTGAGTTTCGCTGGCAGCTTGTGAAACGTTGTTAATGAACTCGCGAACTTTCCGAACGTCTTCCGGATTGTCGCCAAAGACCAAAACCAAATTAAATTCGGGAATGATACGCACTTGAACCTCGCCCTCCGGCTGTTCCAATTGCAAAGCCTGTAAAGGCGGTGCGCCTTGGCCAGGTTCCTGGAATTGACCTTGCGGTTCCTGTTCTTGTTGAGGCGGGCGTGCATACGTGACTCCTGCGACACCTGAATTGGTTCGCGAGGATGTGTTTCCGGCCAACGGTTGAGACGTAGCTTGACTCGGCGTCTGGGCCACCGCAGGTGCCGGGGTCGGCATTGCAGCCGGTTGGGCTGGCGCTGGGGCAGTCGGTTGGGCTAGCGTTGGGTCGTTGGTAGGTTGCAAGCCGTTGTTTAGCACACTGGATACTGGCCCAGCAGCTACATTTCTAGCGGTTGCTCCGGTGTTGGGCCCTCTTTGCAGTGGCGGTTGGTTGACGGTTCGCCGGGGCGACACACCAGCTCGCGATGGAATCGGTTGGGTCGGAGAAACGGGGCGCCGTTGTTGAGCAGCGTCCGTTTTTCGTTGAGCCGCAACGGCAGATGGTTCGAATGGAATCGAACGCAATGGAGTGCGACGTTGTGGAACCGCTAATCCCGAGGCGATATTTGCCGTTGCTCGAAATGGAGCAAAAGAAACAGCGTCTTCCAACGTTGGCGAGTCATCTTCTGGAATCCCCAACAATGCTGCGGCATCCACAATCGTTGCCGACGTGGCGTTTCCTAGACTTACCAGGCGAATATTCGGGTTGCGATTGGATTCGTTGGCGTCCAACAGATCCATCAAGACATCCCATTTGCCGATGTCTTGCGCGTGCCCTTCGAAACGTACAACATTTTTCAGACGATCGATGACCATCTGATTGTTGGACTCTGGTCCGCCGGGAATGAAGACACGCACCACTGCACCTTGCTGATCTTCAGCTTGTGCCGTTAAATGCTCACCCCACAGATCGACCAACTTTTGCTCGAAGGCCTGCCAGTCCAAGTGAGTCAACCGGCGAGATCGAACGTCTTGCAACGGTTCCGTCGCTGGAATCACTTGTGTTTCACTAACCTGAGGTGCCGTTGTAGGCAATGCTTGCGGCTGTTGCTGGACAGCTACCGATGGTGTCGCAGCCTGCTCGACAGTAGGCAACCGTCGGATCGATGCGATCTGCGCCGAGGACTGTTGAGCCGCTGCGGGTTGCGCACCGCTAACATCTTGTTGTTGAGCAATTCCTGTGATGCTGAGCATTCCGCATGCGGATACTCCGGTAATCCAGGCCAATCGTTGGCCTAACCAATGCAGTCGTCGATTCATAGTAAATGATCTTTTTGCGGGGTTCCGAGATTGGGTCACGGAACGAAGTTGGGCGTATGGGTACACCCCGTAACATCGGCAGGACCGGCATCGTCGTTAGAACAAAAATAACCGACATGACCAGAATATGCCGCAAGATTTGACATCTGGTGAGAAGCTAGGTAACCCCAAACGACCTTGCGGGTGCCATCACAGATGTTGATAGCCAAATTCTACGACTCCAAATCAACAATCCACTGGCAACACCGTGATGCTGCTCTTTCTTAAAGACAACTTAGTCGTTTGCGGATGTCCAATTTTGTCCAGTAAAGATGCTAAGTCGTTGCTCGCTGGCGCAATTCTCTTGCCCAAACAAATTGTGTAAAAGTACGCACTTGCGTATTGACAGTGCAGGATAAATGTTAAAAATTACGCATGTAAAGTGTGTGAAAAGAGAATGGAGCTATGGCAGAGTACAGCAAACGCGAACGAGAGATCCTGGACATCCTGTTTGAGGCCGAAGAAGCGACTGCTGCGCAAATTCGCCAAGCGATGAATGAACCGCCCACGGACGCTACGGTCCGTACCATCCTGCGAATTTTGGAAGAGAAAGACGCCGTTACTCATCGCCGCGATGGCAAGCGATTCGTCTATCGAACTCGGAAACGCAAAGCCACGGCCGGAAAATCTGCGATGCGACGCGTCTTGGATGTGTTCTATGGAGGCTCGCTTCAGGACGCCTTGGCCGCTCATTTGACGGATCCCAAAACGAAGCTTGATCCGGAATTCATGCAAGAACTACGTCAGCTGATCGAAGACGCTGAGCACAAATCCAAGCCTACCGAACAGTGAAGGAAACAGAAAATGACTGATATGCTCGTTCGTTGGTCCAATACTTGGCAGTTTTCTACGTTCCTGGTTTTTGTCCAATTGGGGATTCTCGTTGCCGTTGCTTTGTTGCTGGCGCGTGGGACCCGATTTGGTCCGTCACAAAAACATTTCGTTTGGCTGACCGCGATTTTAGTATCAGCCTTGCTAGTTCCATTAAATTGGTTGTTACCGTCTTGGGAAATCCAGTTCGCCCATGCTCGGCAACCGGTTGAATTGGCCATGCAAGCACCATCGCTACCCTCCGAGTTCAGGCAACTACCATCACCGGATCAATCCAACAGCACTCGTTTTACCGCCGCACCCTCACTTGCGCATTCAGTATCACCAGAGGCTTCCACCGTTGCACCCCAAATTGACCTCGTTAGGGACAACCGTTCAAGCGAATCAGCATCTGTCGTGCTATCTAACTCCAAATCGTGGAGACTACCCGAGTTGTCGCCGTGGCAATGCTTGCTCGGTCTCTATTTGGCAGTGGTATCGGCGCTCGTTCTTAGGTTGACATTGGCCTGTCGTGTTTTACGTCGAATCCAAACTGAACGTACAACGCCACCCCATGTGCAGAATCAATTGCTATCACTAATGAGTTGTGCCGATTTAAGTCGCCAACCAAGGTTAGTATTGAGTAAGTCCGTTTCGACGCCAATGACCTACGGGATTTGGCAACCAACGTTGGCATTGCCGGTAGACTTTCCAAATTGGAATGAAGAGGAACGACGAGTCACTTTGGCGCATGAACTTAGTCACTTGAAACGTCGTGATGCGTTGTCAGATTTTGTTGCCAGTTTGGTGCGCATCTTGTACTGGTTCCACCCGGCCATCTATCTAGCTTGTCGCAACCTACAGCTGAATCGCGAGTTGGCAACGGATCAAGCCGCAATGTCGTTAGGTGTTGAGCCAACTGCCTACGCCAATCAACTTTTAAGGATTGCTGCCAACGTCGAACAGCGGACGACTCGATTCAGTGCTGCGATTCAAATGGCCGGCCAACATGATTTGAAAAAACGAATTGAATCGGCATTGGCAACGCAACCGTCCACTGCCACCAGTCCGGCTCGTCAACTTTTGTTTAATACTTGCTTGGTCATGATCTTTCTGGCAATGGCCAGTTTTTCGATTCAACTTTCAATGGCTAGCCCAACGCAACAGGCCCAGCAGGAAGAGGCTCCGTTGTTCCCCAACGAAGTTGACAACGCCAATGTCACCGGTGATACATTCTACCAGCGGGTAGAGATGACCAAGATCGCAGAACAATCGGTGGAAGATGATGGTCATCGAATGGACGTTCGCGGTAAAGTTTCCGACTCAGATGGACAACCTGTTGCAGATGCCATCGTCATTTTGCGAAACAATCTGGCTCTGACTTCTAGTGATGGGTTAGTTAACACGGTGCTTGCCAAAACACGTAGCGATAACAACGGTGACTTTGAATTCAGACAACAGGCTTTGCATCAAACTTACATGAACCCCCAAGTGGTGGCATTGACTGACAGCGGCCGAATGGGTTGGAAGAGCATTTTTGTTCGAAATGATTACTCAACCGCAAAAACGGTCAATGTCACAGTTGAAGAATCCAGCCCGATAGCCAGCGCACTTGTTGACGCTTCGGGAGAAGCGATATCTGGTGCCACAATCTACTTAGAGTCTTTGCGTAGGCCTCTCGATGCCCGTCGGAGCTTCGATTCCGTTAACTTTCGCAATCGCGTTACTTCTCCAAAAATTTCTAGCGATGCCGACGGGTATTTCAGCTTCTCGTCCATTCCCAAAGGGGTGGCCGTTGTGGTTTCCGTCGAACACCCAGACTACCCGCCTCATATCTACGGGATCTGCCAGTCGGATGACATCATGCGTTCTGCAAAAACATGGCGAGGCGATTTGCCGTTTTTGAAATCTGGCGAGAAAATAGTATTGGACCCGGGGGTGACGATCGAGGGTCAGGTGTTAAGTGAAGGCCAAGAAGTTGAAGGCGCTGTCGTCAGATTCGGCTACTCGCAATATTCAGCGACGACGGACGAAGATGGCAAATTCGAAATGGTGCTCAACCGGAAGTGGCTAGAGCGAGAGAAAACCAGATTGTCAGTTCGTCATGAAGATTTCGCGGTAACAAATTTCGAATTAGAAACCAGTGAAGTTACCGCAGGGTCGCTACAGCTAAACTTGTTGCCGCCAGCAATGATCACAGGCCGCGTCCTGGCGGACGACATGGAAACGCCAATCCCCAACGTCCCAATTTTGGTTTCCAATGAAATTGGATCAAATCAAGTGGTCCGATCTGACCAGACTGGCAACTTCACACTTCCGGTGACGCCTGGAAAAATCAGTATTCGTCTGCACGAAAAAATCAAAGGATACCATTTTAAGCGTGACGAAAGTGAAACGACAGACGGACGCAAGTATTTGATAGAGGCGTTTGAAGTTACTGCTGGGCAGCAAAAAACATTGGATCCGTTTGTCTTTCAGCGACTCAAACCATTGACGATTCGTGTTGTCGACGAAAATGACGAACTGGTTAAAGATGCCTCTGTCCACTTGATTTCGCCTTCCGGGCTTGGACTGACGGAAAATTCGAATCTTGAGAGCACAACGATGGATGGTCTTGCGATTCTTGCTCCACGGGACAAACCAGCCAAAGGTTCATTGGCAACTGCCAAGCTTGTTCGCGATGGGCAGACGTTTATGGGTGAGGCATTTGTAGATCCTGACAACCAGGAAACCAAAATCAAACTTGCGCCGGCCGCCACTGCCAAGGGTCGCGTGCTGTTGAACGGAGAACCGCTGCCCAATGTCAATTTGCGATTCAATATTCATGTTCCGAAGACACATACTTCCGGCATGCATCCGGCCTCGGTTCATTGGCGTCGTTTACAAGAGTCTCGAACGAATGAACTGGGTGAATATTCGTTGGCTGTGCCTCAATTCGATGCCGAAGGAAACGCGGCAGTTATCTCTGGTGGTGTCAGCTCAGGAAGTCCTAACACGGAAGCGTCAGGTGTCAGTTCTCGGCTAGTGCGCGACGGCCTGACTTACCAACATGACGTGGTGTTCAAAAGTGGAGACCAGGTGATTGAAGGTACGGTAAAGAATAAAACTGGCCAGCCAATAACTGGCGTCACTGTCTATATTGCAAGTGATTCGCCCAGGTTGCCTGGCAGTTTTGACCCTAGGTATCGTTTGTATCAACCGACGATGGCAACAACGGATCTTGACGGCAAGTTTCAACTCACTGGCCTGTTGCCGGATCGCAACTATTCAATCCGTACCTTATCTAGAAATCGATTGCTCAATGTCCTTTACACGGAGGATCAGGCAACCGTCCCAGCTGGCCAAAAAGATGTGCAGCTTCAAATAGAAGTGCAGCAGTAGGACGGTCGAATGCCTTAACGACTGGCGTGTTGATCTGACGTTGGCTTTAACGTCTGTCGATTTGTTCGCCAGTTTGTTGAGCCGATTGCAAAGAGGGGGCCTGCAGGTCGTTGGGAATATCCGCATTCGACGTTTGCGTTGGCTCTTCATCCACTGATTGCTTGATTCGATCCAAGTCCTTGGGGTTTTCGAAACTTAGCAAGTCGGGCGGTTCATTGGGAGCAAACTGAACGGACATTCCCGAAATTTTCCAGCCGTTGTATTGAAATCTCATCATCCAGTTCAATACGACAGGTTCATCAACACCTGGTTGGCGAACAAATGTAGTCACTTGGCAGACTTTTCTTTCACCAGTGGCATATCTGGCACCTTGCAAATCGAATTTGGCGTCCGGACCACCGGGTGATTCCAGCTGCAGTTTTGCTTTGGTCGTTTGGATTTGCGCTAGGTTCGTCAGTAATTGCGAAGCCGTTAGTGAGTCGCCTTGTCGTAGAGCTTGCAGAAATGTTTCGCAAACTTCCTCAGGAGATGACGATTCGCTCAGCTTGGCTTCTCTGGCTCTTTCGAACAACGTCTCTCCATCAGACAGCTCAATTTCGTTGTCTGAATTGACGATGATGTCTTCGGTAGTCTCATTCACCGTCTCATTGGTGGTCTGTTCCACAGGGTTCGGTGGCGACTCTTGAGAAACAATCACAGGGACTTGTTGCGTTTGTTGAGGGTTGCTGTCCTGACCTTCCGGGTTTTGTGGAGGTGCCGAGTCGAACGAATCCGATGCTTGGAAACCGTTAATGCCGGGAGACACGTTGCGCGAAATTTTTTGGTCGAGCTTAAGCGTTAGCTCGTCCAGTTCTTTCTGCGTTTCCGCATCCACAGTAGGTATTTCTGGTGGTTCGCAACCAAGTTGAAAAAAGCAAACGACTACTAGTAAGCCTGTGGTCAACAGTGGCGTGGTTTTCACGTTTATTGTCCTTCATCCATGAAGTATCAGCATGCTGGAATGCATGACGAACAATTCTTTCAGGATTGTGCTGGCAAGGTCAAGGTAGATCCTGGCACATTTGATTGGGCGGCTGGTTTGCTAGCTGCTTGGTCTGGACACAAAAATGAAACCATCACGCCGCGTGGCGCAGCAAAAAACCCTTCGTCACTGCGTGGCAACGAAGGGCCGGTTATTTCTAACTGAAATCTAGGTCTACTTGACCATCGTGATGCTCTTGATGAAATCGTTGAAGTACTCAGCGTTGGCATCGACGGTCGCCGAGGGGCCATAAAATTTTACAAAGTACATCCCTTTGTCCGAATCGACGATCGCCGCCAACATGCGGTAGTCTTCACGCATCGTTGGTGGAGCGGTCATTCTGGGTCGGTCGGCGTAGGTTCCTTTGATGTCGACGATGTGAGCGGGCATGCCGGATACTTCGATTTCTTCGACCTTGCAGTGATCGTCTGTCGAGCTACCGTCGGGTTGCGAGAACTGGCCTTTCCAGCGAGCGATATTTGCGTCGATACCACCACCGGCTCGCATAATGGTCAGCCGACCAGGTTTGTCCTCGGTCTCTTCCTTGGCAGCAATGCTGAATTCCAGTTCAAGCATCGAGCTTTTTGGTTCCACTTTGCTCCACGCCTTAGGAGCCTTCATGTTCATTGCGCCTTCGGCCAATTTGATATCCACCATTTCCATGGTTTCAGTTTCTTGGCCAGCAACGGCAACGGTGATCGCCAACAGTGCGAAACAACAGATCGAGCTGGTCACCAACTTTGTAAACATATTTTATCCCTGGTTATTGTTTAGATTAACTATCTGAGAAGTACTTTGTCGTATTCTTATTTCCGTTTATGGGCGGATGTAAAAGAACAGTACGATCAACAAAGCGATAATGATGATCGTGCCCACGATCAGGCCGACAGTATTTAACATTGTACGACGACGTTTCGCTTTCATGTAAGCGGTGCGTGTTCGGACAGCTGTCATTTGGTCGGAATTTGCTTTCAGTGATTCCACGGTTACTTGTTGTGCCACTGATGGGATCACGTCGGATGCCAGTCGCCAGTTGTCCCAGCCTTGTCGCCAAACGTAAGTGTCGCCAGTGACTCGACCTTCATCAATCCACTGACCGACAAGCTTTCCCGTGGCGGGACCAAATTGTCCGCCACTGGGTGGTCTGACGTACCAAATTGCCTTGGTTGTATCCAGCAGGATGTCCGGAATGTTTCCAGTGGGAGCTCGTTTTTCTTGGTCGGTGGTCGAATCGATTTTCGGCAAATCGATCACTGGATGCAACTTGGTGTTGGCAGGGGTATCGTCCAGCACGGCGGTCCCTGACGAGTTGCCCGATACCGGTGGGGCCTCGGGTTCATTGCGTTCGTTTAAGATCTCCGTCGTTGTGGCTTGATCGATTGAATCGTCGTCAGGTTCATCTTCGCCAGGGTCATCTTGTTGCTGCTGCCTGGTCCACTGATTCAGTTTGTTGCGGAATTCGTTGGCTTGGATTTCAGATTGGCTGGGTACATCAATGTGTGAATAGCAATTGGGGCAGATCCCAGGTTTGCCAGCCAGTCCATCCTTAACATTTAAAGGACGCTGACATTCAGTGCATTGAAAGAGAATGGACATCGGTACCCGATTGCCTCCGCCAAGTCCGCGACGTTGTTGTTCCGTGTACTGCATTATAATGCAAATCACTCGCTCGAACAGTTTACGTAGCTAAAGTTGCCTTCTTCATTTCTCGGACGAATTCGGCAAGTTCCGAACACACTTTGGCGGTATCCGGTCGATGTTTCTCAATTCGTTGAACGATGGCGGAACCGACGATGACGCCGGCCGCGCCGGACTGGATGGCTTTTTGTACGTGGTCGGGTTGGCTGATCCCAAAGCCTAGCAAAGGAGGTGGGGATTGGTGTTGTTGCAATTGTTGCAGCAAATGATCGACCGGCATCCCCGCCGCGACATTGGTGCCCGTGACACCGGCCCGAGACAACAGATAGGTGTAGCCCTGTCCTTGTTCAGCAAGCTCGGCAATTTCGGACTCTTCGATGTTCGGAGGACATAACAGGATCGGAGCTACCTGGGCTTGTTTGGCTGCTTGGCAAAAAGGCGCTGATTCGGCCAGTGGTACATCGGCGATCAAAACGGAATCGATTCCGACTTCCTGACATTGACGATAAAACGAATCTAGGCCGCAGGCGTAAACCAAGTTGGCGTAGACTAGTAACCCGACGGGAATGTCTGGATAGTCTTTTCGAATTTCGGCGATCATTTCGAAGCACGATGCCGGAGTAACATTGGCAGCCAACGCGCGGTCCATCGCATTTTGGATCGTGGGGCCATCGGCCAAGGGGTCCGAAAATGGAAAGCCTAGCTCCAAGGCGTCGGCTCCAGAATCAATCATGGTGCGGATGATACGCTTTGAGGCAGCCAGGTCATAATCGCCAACGACAACAAACGGTACGAAAGCGCCCTCTTGGCGAGACTGCAGGTTCGAAAAAAGTTGTTCGTATCGACTCATTTGTCTGGGTGCCCGTGAAACGTTTGGCTGGCTAAGGGACGTATCCGCTTAACCTTGTTGCAATCCGACAAGTTACAAAGTCTGGCTGAGTGTGCCAACGACTTGTCGTTACTTTACCAGTGGGTTCATGCCGCTTTTCGAGGCATTGGGAAGGCTCTGTCAAAAAGACGGCCAGCGAATGAGTCGTCTGGCGGCTGGAAAATTCCCTATATCCCGAAACAAAATCTCAGCATTTTCTTCGGTATTTGTCAGTGTTTACGACCTAACGGAAGAATCTTACCTGCGGCGGGCAAATTCGTTCCACAAAGGGCAACTCGTAATTATGATGAACCCTGTCAGAAAAGGCGTTTATATGGGGGCCAGATGTGTTTATCGGGGCATTGTTTTTCAAACTGATCTCGGAAGTTCGCTGACAAAACCAGTGGATCACGTTGATTCCACTTGTAGTTAGTGAAACAGACGATAAAACTTTTCTATCTCATCGTTTTTCCTACATCCAAACTATCGTCCGCTGGCATCCAATTTCAGACGCCAAAATGGGACGACCCACCCACCCTCCATTCTCATCTTATTGTGACACTTACTTTGATGATGAACCGCGCCTACTGGCACTTTCACATTCATTGTTGAAAGTTAGCTCAGGTCACTACAAGATCCACAAACTCTATTCGGCCACATCATGAAACTTATCGTAACCGGAGCCTCGGGCAACGTGGGCAAAATGCTCGTCCCGATTTTGGCTGCTAACAATGTCGACCTACTGCTTGTGGGCAGAGACGTTCCGTCGCTAAGTGCGACTTTCCCAAATCATCAAACGACTAGCTATGAACAGTTAAGTTCGGCGGCGGAAGGCTACGATGGTCTGTTGCACTTGGCCGTGCGCAACAACGATCAGCCGGGGGACCTGGAAGATTTCCGCGAAGTCAATGTTCGCTTCTTGAAGTCCACCGTGACTGCCGTTAGCGATGCTGACTTGAAGTTTTTCATCTATCCAACTTCACTGCATTCGACCAGAGACGGTCAGGCAGACCCTTATTCTCGCACCAAGAAGTTGGCAGAGGATTTTTTGCTAGAGACGAAATTGGTGCCGGTTCGCATGATGCGGTTGCCTGCCGTTTACGGAGCGAGCTATTCGGGGAAACTGGCAATCTTGAATAAGTTTCCCAAAATCTTCCGGGGGACGCTGTTCAACTTGCTGGCATGCTTGAAACCAACCGTGTCGATCCATCGAGTCGCTGAAGCTGTTTTGGATGGTGAACAAAACGAAACTGAGTTTCTTGTAACCGACCAGCAGCGAGACAATTGGGCCTACAAAATTGCATCGAAGGTTTTGGATCTTGGCTTCTCGTTATTCGTGATCCTCGGTCTGTGGTGGTTGGTTCTGTTGTGCGTTTTGCTGGTCAAACTGACTAGCAAAGGGCCTGGCATCTTTGCTCAAACAAGAATTGGTTTGGATGGCAAAGAATTTACATGCTATAAGATTCGCACGATGAAGACAGGAACTGCTCAACGCGGCACTCACGATATCTCGACGGACAACTTTACAAAGATGGGGCACTTTCTAAGAAAGTCTAAAATTGACGAGTTGCCTCAGGCTTGGAACATCATAAAAGGTGAAATGTCGTTGATTGGACCTCGACCCTCCCTGCCAACTCAGCACGAGGTGGTCGACGGGCGACGTAAACTGAATGTGCTTAGGCAAAGGCCAGGCATCACCGGCTGGGCTCAAGCCAACGGAATCGATATGAGCGAGCCCGAACGTTTGGTAAAGGCTGATCGCTACTTTATCGATATGCGAACGGTGCCCCTGCTAATCAAGATTTTGGTGTATACGGTTTTGGTGTTTCGCAAGCCGAATACCGTGGTCCCATCCGACCGAAAAGCAGCAGCGTAACGACACGTCTGGAATGGCCTGCTTATTCAACCGGTTTAACTTTCATTCGTTGTAAAATTAAAGCAGCAACGTACGCAATCTCCATCTCATCGCGGCCGTACATCATTTGGAAGTCTGGTTGGCCATCACAGACGATTCGCAAGGCCATCATCGCCTTGCCGTTGTAACGGTCTGTTGTATCGACTGGCGTGACATCTAATAGTTGGCTGCGGTCAACATTAAAATCAAAGTCGGACCAATATCCTCTCCTTTCAATATCCAGGGATTGCAGGGTAGCACGAATATGGAATCGACGGCTGCGATAAACCGACATGCCCAACAGCATTCCGACACCCGTGATCGTGGTAATCAGTGGAACGATAACTCCAAATATGTCGAAGCCAAAATGAAACATCAAAGTTGCTGCAATGGGGAACGACGCAAGTGTCAGTGTCCATGCGACAAGCATGTTGGTTTTTTTGGTCCACAGTCCAAATTTAGGGACTTTAATCGTCGTTTGTTCAGCGTTTTGATTTACTTCTACTTGACTGTTGGCTGGCGGAGATAACTCATGTCGCCAATCGAACTGCTCAACAAGCCACGATCGACGGTCGCCTGACAAGTTAAGCGTTTTTCTAAGATTCTGCGCCAACCATTCCAACTCTTCATCCGCCAAGTAAGCGAACATGCCCACTTTTTTCTGATCACGAGGATAGATCTGCAGCTCTTGAACCGGCACATCGTTGACTTCAATCCCACTAGCGCCAACTTCGATCGCAATCAATTGACTCGAATCAAATTCAGACCATTTCGTTCCAAATATGGTTTCTCGTTTTATGAACAAAGCCGCATCGCGCACGCCAATCATTGCGCTTTGTTTCGCCAAATACAACGCGCCGATCGACATGCCAATTCCAACCACCCAAAATACTGAGGTAATCAAAACAGCGACCCATATATCAGGGTCTTGGAAGTCGATATTAAAAAACAGGAACACAGTTACGAACAACATGAACCCATTCCACAAAACTGAAAAGGCGAACAGACCATGGCTGCCCTTCAATAAACCACGGCTAGGGATCAAGTAGACTGTCGCACCATCCAGTTGCGTCTCCTCTAATTGACTGTCTTTGGGAAGCGTCAATGGTTCCTCGGCAAATGACTCGTCTAAAGCGTCAATACCGCTGGTTTGCTGAATGTTCGAGTTCGCGTTAACAAGTCGCATGCTGTTAGCGCTTTTTTTGTCGACAATTTTAATTTCTGTCGTCACCTTCGACTGCAGCTCTTGGTGCAACAGTTCCGCCAACTTGCGAAGAAAGTCGACAGGATACCCAATGGCCATGCGAGTTGACTTGCGTTTATCAATCAGGATAAATCCAAGGTCTTTGGGAAGCCAGTTGATGCCAAAACTGTTTGGCGATTTGCCAGAGCTGTTGGAAATGACGGAGTCGGCTGAATGAATCGAAAGCGTGTCGATGCTCGAAATATCGGCTGTCGATTTAATGCTGAGCCAACCAACTCTTTCCTGGCAAGTGATTTTATCTTCGCCGATAGTAATTCGGCTGAATGACCGGTTTCGTAAAACGGCTAGTCCGACAGCAATGGTTTTCACCGCGAAAAACAAGGCGATTAAGCCCGTCGAACCAAACAGAATTAGAAACCACCCTATGTTGTTCCCAAGTTGTAATTCTTCAATGCCCGACTTGATTGGGCCGTACATCCAGAAAAACATAAACAGGGTAATTAGCACACCGAATCCAATCCCGACCCAGCCTAGCCGAGAAAATGATCCTAAGTCTCGTCTTGGCAGAGTGAAACAAGTTCCATTTGTCGTTGTTTCTACTTTGATATCAAAGTCATTCATGGTCACGTTTCAATTGTTTATTGGCTGGAAGAATTGTGTCTCGTCCAGGCGAACGGGGCAAGCAGTTTGTCCCAAGAGCGATTGAATCGGATAGTTGTGAATTCTCCAAAAACCCGTTGGCAGGAATTTAAGCAAGCGAGCACAGAAAAGAAACTGCCATGCGTTTGGAGAATTAGTGCACTTCGTAGAAGAAGTTTGGAAAAGACAATGAACCGGTTCAGTTGTGCTTGCAGGTGCGACGGAGCTAAACACGGTCGCATAATTCGAGAATGCAGAACAACGCGAGCATTAACGCCGAATTACCAACCACATTCCGGCGACGAACAATTCCACAAGAAGCAGGCTAGTGATCCAGCGGCCAGATTTGGTCGGGGTGAATTCACTGACGCCAACGACCCAATCCGATTCCAGAGAGATATCGAATTCGAATCCGTTTGCTTCCGTGAACGGTTTCCTCGGCTGGTATTCGGCCATCACATCCGAAACGACTGAGTCACGTTCTTGCAACCGAATCCAATCAACGTCAGTCAGCAAAACCCGTTCCGAAGGTGTCCAAACCAAGCCATTGATTGCCGACTGATTGTGGTGGGCACCCAAGTACCACTCATCGCCATTCAGTTCCAAGACGACTTCGAAGTCCGGCAGCGAGTCATCGGGGTTCGACAGAGGAAGCTTGGGATCCAAACCTTTTTCGATTTCGACATCTTGCACACGCACCGAAATTTCGCTGATGAATCTGCCATGGGTTCGAGCCATCATCAAACCGATTCCTGCGGTCGCGACAACCGAAGCCACCGCTACCCAAAACACCGCTAGTGAACGCGAGGATGTTTTCGCGTTTTCATTCATAAACCAAAGCTCTGATTGTTAAGACTAGCCATGTGACCTGCTCTCGTGCGAACGTTTGCGATGCTGTCTATTTATCTTTCGGATTGCCAAGCACGACTGGTTGATAGCCTCCGGTCGCTTTGTAATAGAAAATAATCAGGATAAATGCGATCGCCATAATCAGCGGTAACACAGCGGCCACTTTCAAGCTGCTTTTCGAGGTGATCGCTAATTGCTCATCCAATGCTGTCGCCTTCTCTTCGTCCAGCAGCTTTTTGAACTCATCTCGATTCACTTTGTCGTAGTTGACGCCAAAGAAGTTCGATGATTCATAGATTGGTTTGTCGACAGGCTGGTCGGGGTTGGTGTTGTCGACGTATGTCGTTTCTTCAGTCTTTATGCGATTAAACAGTTCGCCTTCCTGTTCGATGACGGCCTGAGTGTTGTAATGATCTTGGACCGCACCCAAGAATGGAAAACCAAAAATGCCGACCGTCAACAATCCCATTGCCGACACCGTGTTCAATGTCATGGCACCGCCTTTCGGAAATTGCTCGGAAACAAAGCCCAGCATCGTTGGCCAGTAGAATGTTTGGCCGATTGCGTAGAGCACGAATGCAATGAAAATCCACCAACCGGCGGATGCTGAAAGAGCATACAGGCCGACGATCGAGAAAACAGAACTCACCAGCAACAACGTAGGCGGGTTCATGACTTTCAGCGGCACGCCGGCGAAAAACCTTAACGTCATCATGATGGCGGCCGACATGACAATCGCCCAACCAGCAGCTTCGCCACCAATAATCGGCTCCATTAAAGTGCGGATCCAGGCATCAGTTGCCAATTCGGCGGTCGCCAATGGGATCATGATCAGGCACAACACAAAAAACAGAATCTTACCACGTGAACCAACGGCTGCCCCAACAGCAAAGCCGATAATCGTTCCCATCAGCAGGCTGAAGATCAGCTTGGTGTTGGCAATGCCTTCCGGAAACATGCCTTGGATCAAGTCATCAAGCTTCAGTTGATCAATGAATTGGTAAAGCAAAAATGTGCTTGCCAGGAACGTGCCCAAGCCGCCGAATTCTCGAAGCATTTCGGTCATCGGCACATTGGCTTCCACACGTTCGTCGACTGGAAAGCGGTGGCACGTTAAGAACAACACGCCGTAGGTGACGACGGGCGCCAGCATGAACCAGAAAACCCATTTGACTCCGTCCCATGTTGCCGTTTGAGGATTGCCACTTAACAGCAAGTAAAAAATACCGCCAATCACTAAACCGGCAGGCCACGAAGCATGCAAAATGTTCAACATTTTGCTTTTGTCATCACGGTAGATTGAGGCACACAGCGGGTTAATGACAGCCTCGACGACGCCATGCCCTAGCCCGGCACAAATACAAGCCCACCACAGAGTCGACGTGTCGGTCGCAATGATCGTCAACACGACAGAAGCAGCTTGCAGCACAAAGGCAAAGAACATTGACGCTTTGTAGCCGATCTTGTCCACCAAAAGACTGAAAATGATCATGGTCACAGCAATGGGCCATAAGGCGGCACCCGTCAATGAACCAACTTCTTCCAGAGTGATCTGGAAATTGTCCGCCCACATATTGGTAATCATCACCCGAAAAACGAAGCCGACCCCAGCCGCCGTTAATGCCAGAAAACTGGCCCAAAAAAGCTTTTGCTTATCGGCTTCCGTTAGTTGGAGTGTCGAATCTTTCATTTCAACCAAGGCCTCGATTGTCAGACTGTAGAAGTGTTGGCGGGCCAATCGGAAGTCGGCCCGGCTGATTTGTGTGCGAACAGCATAGTTTAAGAAAGCATCGTTTGCTATCAGTTTCAGGGGGTTGCTTTTGCAGGAATCGACATCTCTTACGTGAATTAGCCGTCTTTACTAGAATCCTGGGCAGTTTGTATTAGCAAGGATGCCACGTTGCAAAGGAATGCAGCGTCAACATGTCGTTGAACAATCAAGAATTTTCTGGTGGACGGCCAGCCAACCCAACCGGTTGGCAGCGCGGCTTCGCGCACTTTCGCAATTTCGCGCTGACCGTTTGTTTCATCATCATGGCCGTCGCCCTGGGTGTGACCTTTCTAAAGTCCAAAATTCATAGCGAGTTGACGACGCAGATTATCCAAGCTGCCAATCAGCGACTGAGCGATAGCCCCTTTCGCTGCGAGATCGACGAAGCTCGTTGGATCGAAGGCCGAGGCCTCACGTTGCTGGGGTTAAACATCACGGACCAACGAGACGACAGTTCCGTCATCCAATCGGAAAAAATCTTTTTGGCTTCACAGTTCCAGCTTGCCGACTTGCTGTCGGGACTGCCCAGCATCGATCACATTTTGATCGAGCAAAGCAATTTGTTTGTGCAGAAACCTGGTTCGGACACCAATGTTCAAGAACTGATCCGCGCCATCCGTGACGAAAATGCTATTGAGATTACGTTTCCCATCCAGTTCCGCGATTGCTCAGTCAAGCTCGACAAGAACGTCCTGCAGACTCAGCAACCCGTCAACGTTTGGGACATCAATTTCGAGTACCAACAGGACGCCAAAGATCTTCCGACGCATGTCATGGACGGAAGGGTCAGTTTTGACGTGGCCGGTCCATTGCAATTCCATTCCGTGATTGACGAGCAAAAACAGGTTTGGAAATTGAAACTGAACGCCAGCGACATGCAGATTGATCAACAGGTCGCTCAGGCACTGTCGGCGCTTGTTAACGGGAACTCGGTCGTCTCATCGATCAATGGACGAGTCAATTTTGCGGCTGTCGCAACCGGCTATTTGAATAAGACCGACAGCATACCGTTGTTCCACATTAAAGGTAACGCACACCAATTCCAATGCCTTGATCCATCGTTACCTCACCCTATCCACAAGGGTTCCGGTGATTTCGAAATTGTAAATCGAGACGGAACACCGTCCATCAAGTTAGCCAACGCCCAATTCCAGATGGGGTACGGGACGGTACAGGGCCAGCTTGACATCAATGATCCCTTAAACAATTTGAACTGGCATTTGACGGGCAATGTGACTGGGTTTGAGCTCACCGAACGTGTTCTACCCTGGTTGAAACTGAACATTCAAAAAACTTGGCACGATTTTAGTCCTAAAGGTGTCGTGGACTCGTCGTTCGATTTCAGTTTTGCTAATGGCACGTTAACCAAAGAGTTTCACGCCAAGTTTCGTGAAGCATCGTTTTTGTATTCTCGGGTTCCGTTTCAGTTTCATCAGTGCAGTGGCACGATGGATCTCAAAGACGAGAAGCTAAAGATCGACCTGTTGGCCGTGGAGGCCCAGCAGAAAGTTTCGATCACTGCGGAAATCGATAACCCTGGCGACGATTGGACGGGCTGGTTGGAAACGCGAGGCCATGATTGGTTCCCGATCAACGAAAAAATTCTAACGGCCTTCAAAAGGAAGCCAGCCTTGCAAAATGTACTGCGCAAGTTCAATGCGACTGGCTACGTCGGCGGTTGGGGGCGAGTTGAACGATTCCAGGTGGACCAGGAACCGAAGGAACACTACGAGATCCAGTTTCAACAAGCCGCAGTGCGCCACGAACATTTTGACTATCCCATTTACAACATCGACGGTCTGGTCGTGATCGACAACGAGCGTACGGAATTCCGACAAATCAAAGGTGTAAACAATCACGGCCAAATCGAATGCAACGGCACTTGGGATCGAACGAGTGGTTTGAATTTGCGATTTCTGGCCAGCAATGTATTACTGAATGATGAACTGCGGTTGGCTTTGCCAGTCTCTCTGCAGAAAACTTGGCAAGGCCTTCGTCCTTCAGGCACCGCTGACCTAGTCGACGTTGACATGCGGTTTCCGATCGGAGCCGAGAAAGTTGACGTGGCTGTGGCGGTTCGTATTCCGTTGCAAGATCAACGAGTGTCATCAATGGCCATCTATCCTGTTTGGTTCCCTTACGAAATGAGGCAGGTGACGGGCGAGTTTCGTTTTCGAGAAAATCAAATCGACATTCGAAATTTTGCTGCTGTACACGCCGACACGACGGTCAACGCCAACGGCACAGGCACCTACGATCAAAGCAGTTGGAAGATTCGTTTTTCCGAGCTGTTCGCTGCGAACGTCGAGTTAGACGAGTCGTTGCGACAAGCACTGCCTAGCACGATTTCGCAAAGCTTGGACCGCATGAAGTTCGATGGAAACTTGAGTTTGCGAGGAATGGTGGAGGTGTCAGGGCAGTTCGTCCCCGAAACCGAGCAGCAACCCGCAACGCCCATCCAATTGACGTCGTTTGCAGATGTTGACACCAAGCAAGCAAGTTCACCCAATGTGAATTTGAACTGGAACTTGGATATTGGAATCGGTCGCGCAAAGGCCAATCTGGGTTTGCAGTTTGAAAACGCCAGCGGTGTGCTCAGCATGAACGGCCTGTACGCGCAGGGTAGGCTGGACTGCCGAGGCAAGGTTTCAATTGATTCCATGTTGTATCAAGACATTCAAGTGACCTCGATTGTTGTGCCGTTCTCGATCAACAATCATCAGATTTCATTTGGCGGGCTAGCCAAACATCCAACGGACAACAGCCCCGAGGCTCGCAGCCCTTCGGCAACCGGTCGTTTGTTCGGTGGCTATCTCGAATGCGATGGCCAAATGTTGTTCAACCAAAGCAATGACTATTTCCTGCAGGCGGCGTTAACACATGGCAGTCTGGATGAGTTCGCAGTTGAGACCTCGATGCAGCAGCACGATTTTTCAGGTCAAGCGTATGCGGGTATCCAGCTAAGTGGAGACGCCATCGGTCTGCACTCGACGCGTGGCAACGGTTACATCCAACTGCGAAATGCAAAAATCTACGAAGTGCCAGTGGTCTTGGCATTGTTGAATGTGTTGCGAGTCCGCGAGCCAGATCGTACTCTCTTCGACACCGGTGAAATGACCTTCAAGGTGAATGGCAACAATTTTGACTTTGAAAAGATCGAGTTGAATGGTGACGCCATCAGCTTGATCGGCAAAGGGACCGTCACTTTGGATACTGAAGTCGATTTGGACTTCTATACGATGGTGGGTCGAAATCGACTGTCCATTCCCATTCTGACGGAACTCTATCACGCCGGTAGCCAACAGGTTTGGTGGGTCGAGGTGGATGGCACATTGGATTCGCCGCAAACCAATCATCAAGTTTTGCCCGGTCTTACGGACTCCCTACAACGATTGTTTCCCGATTTCGTCGAAAAGAATTCTCCCGAAAACAAGGAGCGTTGATTGTGAAGATCATCAAGCCACTCTTGAACACCTCACTAGGTAGGTTCTCGCAAAAATTTCTTAGCACATCGTTGGGTTTCGGTTTGCAACAAATCCTACGTGCTACCGATTTGAAGATTGCCTACTACGACCAATCGGTGGACCCAGGGCAAGCCGCATACAACGAGCATTGCATCTTTGTGTTCTGGCACGAAAACATGGCGATCCTGTTGCCACGTTGGTCCAACACACCAACCACTCTGCTGGTTAGTCAGCATCGTGACGCGCAGTTATTAAAAGAGACGGCTGACTTTTTGGGATTCAATGTTGTCCGTGGCAGTTCGACCCGAGGTGGCTCGGCCGCCATTCGACAGTTGAAGAAGCAGGGCAAGTTGGCCAGTTTCGCGATCACACCAGACGGCCCACAAGGACCACGACGCGAGATGGCCATGGGGCCGATCTTTATGGCCTCGTTGCTTCGAATGCCGTTGGTTCCGGTTGGCGTCGGCTATGAGAACCCCATCCGTTTTAATACCTGGGATCGCTTTGCCATCCCGAAGCCAATGACGCGAGCACGTGTGGTGTTCGGACCAAAGATCTATCTGCCTCGAAAAATGCCTCGGCCAGTGATGGAAGAGTCTCGATATCGCGCTCAAAATTTATTGAACGAGATCAATGACTTTGCCACCACTTGGGCCAAAACGTCGACACGGGTGATTCAGGAAAAACCCTTCGTGCGAGCGCGTCGCTGCCGCTGGGTCAAGTTCGACAAGCCGCCGGTTCGGTCCGTTAAGCGGCGCGAGCGACAGGCCGCTTGACCACCTGTTACCAACACCGCAGTCGATTTGCCCAACCGAAAAGTTATCGACGGAAACGATAGAACTTGGATGGGTATTTCGAGCGATCGATTGGAATCCTGCGTGTCTGCGGCAACTCGGCAACTTGTTCACGTGGTGCCGGCGCCGGTGCAGGTGCGGTTTGAGGTTGCGGCGTTTCCTGTTGAATGACTTCGACCGGCGCTTGCT
>CAZJBW010000012.1:69401-92324 GCA_964543985.1 uncultured Pirellulaceae bacterium
GGTGCGGTTTGAGGTTGCGGCGTTTCCTGTTGAATGACTTCGACCGGCGCTTGCTGTTGCTGTTGCAGTGCGTTCGGATCTAACGACGGTGCATCTGTTTCGTCGATTTCGAACAAGGTTTCCGTCTCAAGCCGTTCGGCCTGATTCTGTTGAGACCGAGACTCTTTAAGCACCTGGGCTAACATTACGGCGTTGCGTCCGTCTCTGTTGGGATCCAATCCAGCATCTCGCAGCAGGTCATCGACTAGGCGGCGAGACTTGGTTTTAGGGGAATTGGCAATTCGACGTTGCTGAGCCGCTTTCAGTGCTCGGTCTGCCAGTTGAACTTCAGACTGCTCGATCAGTTGTTTTTTGCAATCAGGACACTGGCAACCAATGGCTTCACTGATCACAGGTGTACCATAGGATTCGAAAGACTCGTGGGATCCATCTACGCAGTCAGCACACTGGCAACCTTGCCCACAAGACCCCCAGCGAATGCGCTGTTGGATCTCGGCGATTTGTTGACGTATGGTCCCTTTGATGGGTTCGTGCAAACGACAATCCGTGTTTTGTTGGTTCCAATTGATGTATGGCGAATTCCGTTTCGATTCTTCTCCATCACAATTGTAAAAGTGCCCGTAATGTCCGACCTCGGTTCGCAAAATGCGCCCCATCTGCCACGGGTCGTTCGGCGAGTACTGTCGAGGGACTTGCTGAAAGTAATCTCGGATGAATTCGCGAACGATTTGTCCGTTAGCGCTGAAACTTGGCAGCAGGCTGCAGCAAACGACAATGGAAACGGTAGCGATTTTGATCATTTTTTCGATCTCTGGACAAATTCCGTGGGCCGTTCAATAGATCGGACTGCTGCAACCTAAAAAGCCGGTGAAATCCTTTTCGAGGTTACAGTTCGGACTTGTGAAAAAGTCTCACTCGCCGTGAAGGCTTGTGGAGGTCGAATATTCGGTAAACTTTCCCACGAAATGGCACCGCACGCATGGTTTGAGTTTCGAAAACACTGGAAAATCCCTACGATGTGCGATCTGTTCTGCCAGCGTAACCGTTTAGTGTTTCCGTCTGGATCCAGCAATCTGTTTTGCATTAGCCGGGTCAGAACCACGACCTCATTCCGTCTTTGACTTGCCAAATCATGCCTGAAACGAAACTGCCTACCGAAAATTTTTCTGAGACCTCTGCCATCCTTGGCTTGTTGTCCAGAATTTGGAGTAAAGAATTAGACGCTGCCAGTCTGCAAGCGATGCGGCAAGTTCCGTTGGCTGATCACTGGAAAGCAGTCGGAGGTGAATTGCCGGAAACGGTCGACCAAGACGCATTAGAAGTCTTGGATGTTGATTATTGTCAGCTGTTGATTGGCCCCAAAGGACATATTTCTCCCGTGCAGTCGGTGTGGGTTCAGGATCGGTTTGAAGGAGACGCCGTGGCTTCGATGAACAAGTACATTGAAATGCTGAATGGCTTTCAAGCTTGCTCGAACTTCTTGGACCATGTCGCCGTGCAATTACAATTCGCCGGCACACTTTATGGCATGATGAGCCAAACCAAAAAACCGCTGATGCAAGGTCTCGCAACAGCGTTTGCCAAAGACCACTTGCAATGGACCTTTGACTTTTTTGGAAATGTAGAATCCAAAGCGGAATCGTCGTTCTATCGCTCGGCCAGTAAAGTCAGTCGTCAATTTTTGTTCGGCGACGATCAGTAACTTAATTGGCGACCTACTTTTTCGGTAGCAATTCCATCACGGCACTGGTCATGGCTGTGATGCTGGTCATCAGTGCCGGTTCGGTATCTGGGTAGAACTCGGCCGAGTGCAAACTGGGGATCGGCAAACCCATCTTGGTGTATCGATCCAGTCGCTCTTGATTGACGGCACCAACCCAAAACAACAAACTGGGCATGCCGCCCTGTCGAGTGAACTGACTGAAATCCTCGCCACCCATGACTTGATCGGCCTTCAACACATTGGGTTCGCCCAACGCGGCCCGGAATACTGGATTCAGTCGCTCGACTAGCGATTCGTCGTTAAACAATGACGGCGTCCCTTCGGACACGACAACTTTTGGTTCGTCAGCGCCAGCGCTAATTGCGGCCGCTTTCGCTTTCAATTTAATGCCGGCCAACAGTTTGGCTCGCACATCGTCCGAGTAGCTTCTAACGGTCAGTTGCAGGTGGCACTGGTCGGAAATGATATTGTGTTTGGTGCCTGCGTGAATTGATCCAACCGTGATCACCGCGGCCTCGGTCGGTTTGACCTCGCGACTTACAATCGTTTGCACGTCCAGAATAAATTTTGCGGCTTGCACAATTGGGTCAACCGTCGTGTGAGGGTAGGCTCCGTGACCGCCTCGCCCGAACAAGGTCACATCGACGCTGTCCACGTTGGCCATGGCGTAACCGCCACGCACGGCGATCTTTCCACTAGGTATCCCACTGGCCACATGAATCGCCAGACAAAAATCAGGTTTAGGGTATTTTTCAAACAGTCCGTCATCGATCATCGCAACGGCGCCCGCGCCACGCTCTTCCGCCGGCTGCCCGATAAACAAAACGGTTCCTTGCCAACGATCTTTATTAGCCGCCAAATACTGGGCGGTTCCCAAAAGATTGGTCATGTGAATGTCGTGTCCACATGCGTGCATCACGCCCACAGTGGCTCCCGATTCGTCGGTCACTTGAACCTTTGATGCGTAAGGTCTGCCAGTTCGTTCGACTACGGGCAGCCCATCCAGATCACTTCGAACCATCACGACAGGGCCTTCGCCGTTTTCAAGAACACCCACAACACCGAACCCGCCAAATTCGTTAGTTACGGTGCAGCCAACTTTCTTAAGTTCCTCGCCGAATCGTTGGCCAGTCTCCTTTTCTTGAAATGACAGCTCAGGGTTTTTGTGGAAATGAATGTACAAGTCGACCAGCGATTCCAGGTTGTCCTTAGACCAATCCTGAGGGCTCTGTTGACCGAGTAAGCAAGTGGAGCAATTAAAAGCGACAATGGCTAATAGCAAGAACAGACGCATGCGGAACCTCCAAGGATACTCGGCGACAAAAACGACAATCAGGCATCATTGTTTTCGATTTTGAGCGGCCAAGCAAGAACGTGGCAGAATTGTGCCGAGCAAGCTTCGCTATATCGCGGTTTTCCATGGAAGCGCTAATGGATTTCGTAAGATCAAAGTGCGATAATCGAACTTGATTTTCAATTCTCCGAACGTCCAAATGCAAAAGAGCGACCAAGAATGAATCGATCGATTAACTGGGTGAGTCTGTTCACGCTTGCCGTGCTGTTAAGCTGGTCCAACCTAGCCAGCGCTCAAGAAAATCAAAAGGCGAGTAGCGAATCGCGACAAGTGGCAAAAAAGATCGAAGCCAACTTCACCAACGGTGACACGAAAGATTTTCATTTTTGGCAGTTCACTCCTGTCGATTATTCTGCGGACGGCAAGGCACTGCCATTAATTATTTTCCTGCATGGACGCGGTGAATGCGGCTCCGAACTTGCGTTGGTCAAAAGATGGGGCCCTCCGAAACGGGTTGCCGAGAATGAAAATTTTCCATTCGTGGTTCTATCGCCACAATGCCCTACGCCAGGTTGGGACACGCAGGCGATAAAGAGTCTGCACGAATACGCTGTCCAAAACCTAAATGTTGACAGCCGTCGTGTTTATTTGACTGGACTTAGCATGGGCGGTTACGGCACGTGGAAAATGTTGGCCCAGTATCCTGATCTATTCGCAGCAGCGGTTCCGATTTGTGGTGGCGGGAAGGTCGACACTGCACAACAAATCACGTCGATTCCGATTTGGGCCTTTCATGGCGATGCTGACACGGTTGTGCCGTTGTCAGAGTCTCAAAATATGGTTGATGCGATTAAAGAAGTTGGCGGCGAAAACGTTAAACTGACGGTCTATCAAGGCGTTGGGCACAACAGTTGGGAATCGACTTACGCAAACCAGGAAGTTTACGACTGGCTGCTTCAGCATCAGTTACCTGCCGACGAAAAAGATTGACGTCTTGCGAACCTAGCCAACAAAACAATTTGGCGCTGACGTTATCGAGCCCAATGTAGTGCCGCATAGACGCGGCTATCGACATCTAATCCCGTGGCCGCCTGACTAGCGATCCAGTCTTCTAGCTCATCAAGTGGAATCTCGTGAACCGTGATTTCTTCTGATTCGTCGCCTCCGCCGGGTCCCGTTTTCAGCAAATCACTGGCACTGAAAATTGCAACTCGTTCATCAGTCAAACCGGCTGATGACGTTACGGTTGCCAAGAATTGCCAATGTTTGGCAGTGTAACCCGTCTCTTCCAACAACTCGCGTTCAGCCGCAGTCTGCAATGATTCAGTCTGTTGCCCCGGAATGTCACCGGCTAAGCCTGCCGGCAATTCGATAACTCGCGAGTCCGTCGGAGGGCGATACTGTTCCACAAGTATCAACTTGCGATCGTCTGTCACTGCGACGATCGCCACGATTCGAACGTCAGATTGACGCTGCACGAACGACCATTTACCTCGTTGCATAAGTTTGAGGAATTTGGTCTCAGCGATTTTTTCGACTGGTTGGTTGTCCATGTTTTCGCGATCCTACGATCTGCTTCGTGCAGGAATTGGGATAAATCTACGGAAGTACAATAATACGACCGTCACACCGAACAATAAGTTTCGAATGAGTGTGCGACCCCAACAAGGTGACGGGGCCAAGCGTGGTGCCGATGTGTACGTGGACTGGTGAATCTCAGTCGCCAGCTGCTTCATCCAACTTTTATCACGGGGCCATTCGGCCAGTCTATCCAGCCAATCTTTTGGGATGCCTGCGAATCCACAACCTGCGCCCGCGATCGCTCCGGCAATGGCTGCGACGCTGTCAGTATCGCCTCCCAGTAACACCGCATTCGTCACGACGGAACGCAGGTCGTTCGGTGTAAAGGCCCAGCAGTAGATGGCAGCTGGAACAGACTGGTTGATGTAGCCAGTAGGCCCTTTGCCCCATCCCCGATACTCAGCGAATTCACGAGGCGTCAAATTTTGTCGAAGCCCGTCCATTACTGCATTCATATGTTGCTTTAGTTCATCGCCTTCGATTGTTGGACAAACATGTTCCAGGAACTGCATCGGATCAACATTCTGATTTGTTGCCGCACCACTTGCTGCAAATTTGGCTGCCCTGGCGACCAGCAAAGATCCCTCTTCGGCTTTCGGGTCAGTGTGGGTGATTCTTGTGCAGACTCGGTTTAGATGCACTAAATGTTTGTCGTCTGCCGCCACTAATCCTAACAACGCGGAACGCATCGCAGGTCCATTTCCAGCCGTAAAGACTCCGTAATTTTTTGGTGAAACAAAAAAAGACTTGATCACAGCTTTCAAAGTTCCCATGCCAATGCCTGCAGGGGCCGTTAGCAACCACTTCTGTAGGTAGCCGACAAACACGCGTTCAAACAGTTCGACACTGCCAGCGGACCTAAGCAGGGCGCACCCGACGAGTACCGTATGTTCGGTATCGTCACTGCAAAAGCCCTTGCCAAAGATTAAATCCGGTGCTGGTTGATCACCATGCAACCAGATTGCGCGGTCCCGGCTTAGCCCTTCTCGCTTCAATCCGACCGCGTCACCAATTGCAGTGCCTAGAATGCATCCGTGAATGCTCTCAAGCGTGGTAGTAGGAATTCTCTTTTGTTTTTCTACGACCGATTCAGTTTTCATCAGCATCACTCGATTTTGCCACTAGGGAAATCGATATATTGGGGAGGAACGTGGTCGGTCAGCCATACTTCGTTGTTGGTAACGAAAAACTCATAGCCTTCCTCGTGCATTTCCAGACTGCGAATGATCAATAGCACCGGTTGGCCACGTCTTCCACCAACTTCTTTAGCCAATTTGTCATCCGCATGCATGTGAACATGGTGCCGTTGCATTTTTTTCAATCCGCCTTGGCGAATGAGTTCCATGTATTTGATGGGTGTTCCGTGGCACAACGTTTTAGGTGGCTTCGTGGGTTGGTAGCCTAGTTCAACGGCAACCGAATGGCCCTGCTTGGCTCGGATGCGTTGGTTAT
Source organism: uncultured Pirellulaceae bacterium (assembly GCA_964543985.1). Taxonomy (GTDB): domain Bacteria; phylum Planctomycetota; class Planctomycetia; order Pirellulales; family Pirellulaceae; genus CAJQPP01. Next base: position 75,452 of record CAZJBW010000012.1, read on the forward strand.
CGTCACTGATTGAAAATCGCTGTTTGTCATTCGACTTAACGACTTGTTCCAGCTGTTGACGCGTGACATTGCGCCCAGATTTGCAGATTCCGTCCAGCAGAGTTGCAATCTCGACCCAACCATTTTCATCTAACGTGATGCCAACTTTCTCGGGTTGGTGACGTAAGATCAGGCTCAGAAATTTGCTAAGACGTTTTGTTTCGTGTTTGTCCATCTATGATTTACTTTGACATTTTAAGTTTTAGTTGGCAGGTTAGATTTCAAAATTAAATCCCTGCTTTGTCATTTCTTTGTAGGCACGCTTGTCGAATTTGTACAACCTTGCCGCTCGGTGCGCGACATCCGTTTCAACCTCGTCCAGCTCTTCAAGGATCTGCATGCCAAAGATCTTCTTGCGAAAGTTTCGTTTGTCCAGTTTTCGATTCAGGATTACTTCGTAAAGGTGTTGCAGTTGCCGGAGTGTGAATTTTTGCGGTAACAACTCGAAGCCAATCGGTTGGTAACGAACTTTGCCGCGTAATCGTTCGTGAGCCAGCTTGAGAATCTTGTTGTGATCGAATGCCAGTTTCGGGAGGTCATCGATACCGAACCACAACGCCTGTCGTGCATCCGTCGCCGCTTTTACCTTGTGACTGGTTAGACGGACCAAGGCATAGTAAGCAACGGTGATAACGCGTTCGCGTGGATCACGATCCAAATTGCCAAAGGTGTAGAGTTGTTCCAGGAAGACCTTCTTCAGCCCAGTTTCTTCCTGTAGTTCACGTAGTGCCGCAGCGTCTAGCGTTTCAGCGACACGTACAAATCCACCTGGCAATGCCCACTTGCCTTGAAAAGGAGCCAAGTCTCGTTCGATCAGCAAGACCTTCAAGTCCTGATCGTCCAAACCAAAGACCACACAATCGACGGTGACGGCCGGACGTTCGTATTCGTACGTGAACGTCATTAATCGTTCTCCGTGACTTGAATAGCTGCCAGCAACTTATCCGCTTGGCGACGGTCAGAATCTTTTTCGCTTTCACTCAATTCAGCGTAGTCTGTTTCCATTTGACGTTGCCAGCGGTCCGCTGATTCTGCTGGAATGGCCCAGCTTCCATCGGCATTGCGATTGGCTTTTGAAAATAAGTGACGCATCCAGTGAGACCATGAATCGTGGACGGCACAAGCTAAACGCTCACGTTTTTGATCAGTTTTCATTCTGTTAGTCCAAAATTCTGGTTGGATGGTGCTCGTTGGTGAATCGTGAGTCAACGGTGTTTGGTGGGAGGCCCATTTACCCCGAATCGCATTAGTGTTCTTTTCACACTAAGTATTGTGTGTCATCGACACTAAGTCAAGTCGATGGTTAAACACCATTTAGGGCGTTTGCTTGTTTATCAACGCTTTGGGCCGAATGGCCGTTATGCTGGCTTATGCTGATCAGACATTTGCCGATTCGACAGTTGGTCCATAAGTTTTTTCGGGGCAACCAATGATTTTATTTGGTCGCGTGGCTTGGTAAGATGTGCGTCGCCTTCCGTCTCGCCTTGAAACCAATTTGCAATGCCCTATTCCGTCTCCAGTAGTTGTCCGGCTTGTAAACAGTCCGACGCATTTACGATTGGACAGTGGCCGCTGCACTTGGGAGTGTTTTCGTGCGACGTTTGTTCGGCGTTGGTCAATATCCCGTTGGAATCTGGTCAGTGCCAATGTGGAACTTGCCCAGCGATGGACCAGCTATTCGATTACGCGTACGCAATTCCCTATTTTCGCGGCAAAACTTTGGGGATCCTCGAGCCAGGACCTAGTTGCCCAAAATGTCAGAAGGCTCTTTTGGCGTTCAAACTGACCAGCCACTTCAATGTTGGCAGGCTGGGGTCCAACGAGCCCAATTGTCCCTGGAAGGGCAAAGACTATTTAGAGAAAGCCATCTTCGTGTATTCGATGTTAGCGGTGTGTGCCGAGCTAGACTTGTCGGCCGACTCGATTTTAGAGTACTACCAGTTGGACATGCCGGCCAAGTTGTTATCGGGACGGAAGTTGTCATTGCCGATTATGCTGGACATACGCAACCACTTGACCGCCTGTGTCGTGGCGGGCGAAGCGACGTTTCAACCCTCGGTAAAGATGCAAGCGATCATTGAGAAAGAGATGGGACCAATGTTACAGTTGCTGCAAGGCACTGAGAGCTCGAAAAAGTGGTGGGAGTTTTGGAAGTGAGGTCCGCCTGCCACGGCCTCTAGGAAGCAACAACTTCTTGAATCAGGTCCAGCGCCATCGTAATACCAGTTTCGGGGATCGTATGAGGTCCTTCAAATTCCGCGAACTGAATATTCGCTTCGAATTCCAGCAACAAGTCTCGCAAAAGTTCAGCACCTTGGAACGGCAAGATAGGGTCGATCTTTCCGTGAGTCTGCTTGACCTTTAAGCCTTTCTTATTGGCTGCCTTCTGTCGCCATTGATCTTCGCACAACAGAGTGCCCGACCACACGACCAGGCCACCAATCATCTCGGGCAAACTAATCGCGACCTCGGTGGCCAACATGGACCCTTGCGAAAATCCACCCAGGATTACCTTGCTGTGATCCACAGCGGCCGCTTGCATGGCCTGTTGCATGGTCGCGACCAGGTCATCGTTTCGCTCGGCTAACAGTTCGGGTTGATCCTTACGCAGGTCACGATATTCGCCCCGTTCCATCATCTGTTGCAGTTTGAGCATGTCGATCGGCCACCACGCTCGGGAATCGTAATAGCCGGAGGCATCCAGTTGAATCGGTGCCGCCGGAAAGACAAACCGTACGTGCGGCAAGTTGGATTCTGCGACTCGAAAAATCTCACCGGCAACGGGTACCAGGTCGTCGCCAGCTGCGCCAAAACCGTGACAAATAATGACTAACGCGTCGACCTTTTCATCGCAGCCGGGCGTGTCCAAGATAATGCATTCTAGATTTCCGAGCTTCTGTTGAGTTTGAGTGAGTGAAGCGGTCAATTCGGACTCCGTCGTTTTCGATTGGGGTGGGGTAGGGAAGGGGTGGTAGGTCAATCTTTGGAGAAACGAAATCCCCCGTTTACACAGATAACTTGGCCATTGATGAACACAGCATCCGTCGATGCCAGAAATTTTACAACAGCAGCCACATCATCCGGAGTGCCCCAACGCTGCAACAATGAGTCGTTTACGGCCCGCGTTTGCCATGTTTCTGAGGCCTCTTGCCCCCAAGCCGTTTGAATCCAGCCTGGCGCCACACAATTGACTCGCACACTTGGGGCCAGTGACTGAGCCAAACTTTTGCTAGTCGCCATGATGGCACCTTTAGACGCAGCAAACATCTCGCCGCTGTCCCCGGCCATCCCAGTTGCCGCTTGATCCCATCCAATATTGACAATGCAACCGCGACGTCCGGTTTGCTCGAAAACAGGAGTCATCAAGTTGGCAATAGCGCGAGAAAGAATCATCGTGGCCACGACGTCGACTTGCAAAACGACATTCAGCTTGGCGGCGAAATCCAAGGCGGTCTGATCGCCAGTCAACACATCCGCGCCGGCGTTATTGACCCAAACGTCGACGCGATTCTTCCAACTCCAACAATCATTAACGAAACCTTCCAGAGCATCCGTTTTTCCAAAGTCTTGCAGCATTACGTGACATTCGCGACCAGCTAGGCGAATTAGTTCAGCAGTCTTCTGGGCACCTTCATCGTTGGTTCTGGCATGTACCAGGACGTCCCAATCCGCCTTAGCCAATTGCACAGCAGTAGCGCGTCCGATTCCTGACGAGGCGCCTGTGACCACCGCTACTCTATTGTCCATTGGGGATCCGATAACAAGCAGCCTCGATATCACTACGCAACAGAATATGCCCGTCAACAATACAGATCGTGTTCCAACAAATCCCCTCGATTGTCTCGATCGAGCCCAGGTTTTGATACCCTTCTGGGCTAGCCTTCACCAAATGCAAATTGCCATCTTCACTGTGGATGATCAAATGCCCATCCACAATCAAACACTGGCCGTGTCCGAAACGACCTTTTTTCCAGACACGTTCGCCGTTCGCCAGATTGACGCACTCCAAAATGCCATCGGAAATTGCGTACGCGTGACCTTGGTAGGCGATTGAGTTCGTCAGCTTAGTTTTTAGAACGCGTGGGCTGGTCCAAACGGAGGTGACATCAAAAGCTTGTTTTTCACCAGCCGCCAGTTCTTCCTCCGAGGCCTTGTTGTTCGTCAGTTCGATCAATTCACCGCCCATCCCGTAACCCTTGGACAGAAGCAGACGGTTAGTCGCCACCGGAATTGCCTGAGACGTATTGGCGTCGGCATCACTGTTGCCAGATCGTTCGTAGGTCCATAACGTCTTGCCGTCCTCAATTCGGTGACCAGAAACGGAGCCCTCGTTGACCGTCACGATTTGTCGGACACCATCCAATTCCAGCAAACTGGGCGAGCTGTAGCCAATTCCATCGGAACCGCCATGCCAAGCGACCTCGCCAGTCTCTTGATCGAACGCGACCAGCGAGGACTGCTCGCCGTCCTTGGCACCACCGCCCGGCACAACCACTAAATTGTCTACTACTAGTGGCGAACCAGCGCGGCCCCAAATGACTTTTGAGTTGTCGGTTTGAAAGGTTAGGCCTTTGGAATCCACACTCTCGGTCAGGCTTATCCCCAAGATCGGGTTTAAGTCTTGGCTCCAAATTTTTTCGCCTGTGGAAGCGTTCAGGCAGACCAACATTCCGTTGGCTCCAACCGCATATAGTTTGTCTGCAAATAGCGTCGGAGTGGCTCTTGGTCCGACGCCACCCAATGGATCGTCGTGCCGACGTTTATGACTCTTGCCCCACGCGACCTTGCCGGTTGCAATCTGGTAACAGACGACCGATTCCTGATCGTCCCGTTGTTCCATCGTGTAGGCGAAACCGTTTCTGGCAACAAAGCCAGACCAACCTTCGCCGATAGGCTGCGACCACAATTTTTCAATCTGACCAAAGTTAGCAACATTCAACTGGCTTGCATCTAGGATTCCGTTGCGGTTTGGGCCCAGGTATTGCCAGAATCCGTTGTCCTGGTCTGCGCCAAGTTCAACTTCTAGGTTACCTTCCGCGGCCCCTAGTTCTCGCCACTTCCAGAACCTTGGCTCAAGTCTTTTTAGGGCCATGCCTCCACCAAAAACAGGTCGATAGACAATCGCGCCGCCAACGAACCCAATAACAATAAGCAATGGCAATCCGTAACTGAGTATCTTGGGAAAGCCGCTGAAAAAACAAAGCCAGATCAGCCAGCCTATGCCCAGCAACAATCCGCAGCCCATCGTGATAAAGTTTAAGATCGCGAAATCGAATTGAAAAATGGAATCCGAAAGCGACTCTCGCACCATGTTTCCTACGAAATAAAAAGCGACTAACAACAACGTCAGTACACCCAAGGCGACTGGCGAACGACCGCCTCGATCGACGAAGCTGTTTTCACGTGTTTCGGTTTTCTCAGTCACTTGATGCCCCTTTGATATCTATTAAACACCGCCGTGTGTCGATTGACCGTGTTGGCTCAATCGATAGGATAAGCGTTTCTGCGAAAAAGGCTATTGCCACGCAAACTTTGTCAGCTTCATTTTATCGAGTCACTCAGTGGAAAATACGGTTCATTTTTTTGATTTGCTTGCTGAGCGAACCCACCAAAAGTCGACTCCGCTGGTGGTGGGCATCGACCCTCGAGCCAAAAACTTGCCAGCTCAGTTGGCTGGAGATCTCGATTCGAACGACTACGCTGCCACTGCTGATCTATTCACTAAATTCTCGTGTGAGATTATCGACACAGTCTCTCCGTTGGTGGCCGCCATAAAGCCGCAGGCTGCTTTCTTTGAACAACTGGGCCCGCCGGGCATGGTGGCCTTGGGAAAAGTCATCGATCACGCCAAGTCCAATGGCTTGCTGGTCGTCTTGGACGGAAAACGGAACGATATTGGCTCCACAGCACAGGCCTATGCCGAAGCATATTTGGGGGCTGGTAGCGGTTGGAATTGTGACGCGTTAACGATCAACCCCTACATGGGTGACGACAGCTTGCAGCCGTTTATCGATCGAGCGGTCAAATCGTGTAGCGGTTTGTTTGCACTTGTGAAAACTTCTAATCCTGGCAGCAAGACATTTCAAGATTTGAGTTCCAACGACCAGCCGATCTATCAACATGTTGCCAACTGGATTCAAAATGCAGCGCAACAAACGGCTGGCGAACGAGGGTACGGAGTGATCGGTGCCGTCGTGGGAGCGACTCACCCTCAACAGTTGGCCCAACTGCGAACGGCAATGCCGAACACTTATTTTCTGATCCCCGGATTTGGAGCTCAAGGTGGCAAGGCTTCCGATATCGCAACGGCCTTCGATAGCAAAGGCGGTGGAGCTATCGTAAATAGTTCGCGTGGCATTATTTTTGCCTACGAGAACGAACAGTTCGCCGGTCAATCTTCCTGGCAGAAATCTGTCGAGGCAGCGACTTTGCATGCCATTGCGGTGCTTCGGGATAACATACCCGCTTAAACACCTAGGCCTCCAATTCTCACAGTGGGCTTTTCATCGATCGGCAGTCTACTCAAGAGAAAGTGCCGTACCTTGATATTCAACCACTTGCATGGCCGGGAAATTTGCCTTGTTGCGAAGCAAGTCGATGCCAGCTTGTGACACATTGGTATCGTTCAATCCGATACCGACCAACAAGCTGAGACTTGGCAGTCGCTTCAGGTCCTCATCCGTCACCGGGCAGCCAGCCAATTGAATTTGTTCGATGTTATGCAGGCCGCTCAGTTGGCTTAGCAGTTCAGGTGAGTAGCTGTTGGCAGGGATCGTTACCGCGAATATGGTGCTGTCCGGTTGCCGTTTTTTCATCTGAACGGAAGCTTGGCTCATTCGAAATACGGTCATCGGAACATCGACTCTCTTGCCCGTGACGGTTCCGATCGCAGGGTCTAAGAACTCTGAAAGCGACAATTCTCGCAGCGACCTATCGGAACGCAGAAAATATTTCGAACTCCCGCGCGGGTTGAACATGTGCAGCTTGTCGCCAGATTGCCCCGCGTACCAAAGATACTTCGTGTAAACCACTTCGGTGTGAGGAATTGGCACGTTCAATTCGCCCCACGTGTTTATTAACTTTTCGTCCGAGTCTGTCGAGATAACAGCTCTTGGCATGTTGTCCGAATACAGGACGTGAGCCAAGAAGTGCGGCACCGTGTTGGCGTAAACCGCCGCTGGATAGGCCAGCAAAACGAACGCCGTCACAACGGCCCACGTCTCAGTTGGCCAACTTGCGAACCTAGTTGACCGACGAGGTTGATCGTCGGGCTCGGCCGACTGGTTCGGTTGACCAACCGTCCACAGCATGTAGCAACCGGCAATCGCTGTCGCACAATTCCAGTACAAGACACTGAAATTCCAATTTAAAGCTAACAGTGTCGCCACGATTCCCAGGTGCAACGCGACACAGGCCACCGCGGCCAATCGCGGAACCAGAATCGCCATCACGCCAACCGTAATCTCAGCAATTGGCACTAGCCATGCAATTAACGCAGTGGTTTCCGGGCTCCATCCGAAGTACTGACCAAATTCATTCATGACGGGGCCAAACCAGTGCGGCGACAAAATCTTGTGCACCCCCGTCCAAATCCACATCGAAATCAGAAACCAAACCGAGATCTTTTGGAAGCGTTGCCAAGCACATCCGATCAACAAGATTGGCATGGCAAACATTTGAGGTTGGCAGCGAATCAAATCGCCCAGCATGGAGACGCCCAAAACTGCGATCAGAGCCAAGCATCCGATTCGCGGCGCCAACAAAGCCACGACCAAACTGCCCATCAGTAACCATTGGTAATTGAACGGTTGCACGGCTTCAAAGATGGGTAGGTTTGGCGGTGTTTGCCGAACCTGCCACACAGACCAAGTGGTAACGATGGTAAACGCCAAGCAGATCAATACTGCCGCGAAGACGGCGTAGCGAACCCAGCCAAAGCCTTGCTGAATAGAATTGGTCCATCGCTGAACCAGATTGGAATCTTTCGAATTGGCGGGCGTGGTTTGTTTCGACATTTTAGCACTCTATCGAAACATTATTAAATTGACAACGCGAGCTAAAAACCAAGCCGTCTAACCAAATCGTTTGTGCGAAACAGAAACGAAAAAGGCCAAGCATAAAATTGAAGCTTGGCCGCTTGTCTCGGTATTGATCGTCTCAGTGGGTTGGCTTTACCGAACCCGAATCGTTCCGTTGGCTCGGATCACTGCGGTAAACTGACAATCGCAGTCTGGCCAGCAGATTTTGTGTACGCTTCTGCCGAGTATGCCTTTTCGCGATTGGATTTCGGGTGCGATACCCAGGCAGCAAGGTGGCACGCAAACGGTGACTTCTCGTGGACAACAGGAGTGAGGATCCGTAATGCAAACGATCACAGGGACCGGCTGAGGGCAACATTCTTGGCACTGGTTGCATTCGCAATGCCATGTTGATGAACTGCCATCGGCAGTCGGTGTTGTTACCAAAACGCAGAGCGCCATGATGGTAGCAGACAGAAAAAGTTTGGGTCTCATGGTGATTGCCTAAAAAGGAAACTTAACGCAAAAGGACATCAAAAGCTGTCCTTAAACTTTACGTCGGCTTCTTCCTGTCGGCAACAACTAATTTGGCTATCGCTGTTCCAAATTCTGATCAAGCCTGCGATATCGGCAGGAATCGATAAGGTGAAGTTAGCACCAAGATGGAGGCCGCTGTGCAAAATGTGCGGCTGGTGATGCAATGGTGCCCCGTCCAGCTGCCGTCACTGTTTTGTACGTTGATCAGCTTGTCACGAACGACCGGGAACCAAGCATTCCAGTCCTCGCCACCTTTTTTCAACATGGTTTCAGTGATCAAGTGAAAGGCCAGGAATTCTTCGCCGCCGGCTTGAGTGAATGGTGTGCTATCCTTGCTAACCAAACTAAGGACATCCTTAAATGCTTTTTGGGCAAGCGTGTCGGTCTCTTTTTCCATTGCGTACAACACGCGAATCCCGGTGGCGTTTTTGTAGAGCGTGTGCATCCAGCCTTGACTGCCGCTGTTCCCAGACTTCAACTGCGTCATTAAATGTTCGGCAGTTTTGTCAGGAGCTCCGCCGACCGACAGGCCAGCCGAATGAGCCGCTCGTAAGCTAACCCACCCCATGACCGTGCCCAATACTGGTGCCCAACTTTGCGAGCCCCAACTTCCGTTATTGTCCTGAGCTTTCACGATTGCCGCGACGATGCGTTTCAAACCGTCACGGATCGGGGCAGTGTTTTCACCTTGTCCCATGATTTGACTTAAGAACAGGGCGGCAAAAAAACTGTGAGCGTGACGGCCAATTTTGTTTTGCAGCTGGGTGCTAGTCTGAGCCGTAATATCGTTGGCGGGCATATTTTCAGTTTGACGCAGCAGGTACCGCTTGATGTTCCGCAACATTGAGGCGCCCGAACCTTCGATCGGCGTGATTCCGTTAGCCATCATCGCCAACCCAACAGTCGCGGTGCAACCGATGTCGGAAACCTGCCCAATGTCGACTCCACAGCCACCGTCTTTATTTTGAGTCTTACGCAGCCAGTCCAATGCTTTGGCTACCGACTTTTCGCTTTCAGCAGTAAACGAAGCCTCTTCCGCATTTTCATTGCGAGTAACGTTCGTTTCAGTGGCCATCAATCTGCCCAATGCCGAGCAGCCGAACAACGCGGCGGGTGTCGCACAAAGTAGAGTGCGTCGACCAAATCCGTTTGAGTTCTTTTGATGGTTTCCCATTTTGCCTCTCCGTTCAAAAAGCCTTGAATCGATAGCGAATAGAATCAACGTGCCTTGTAAATTTTACCTTGCTTGGACCTTGTCGTTTCGGTATCAGAGAAGGTGCGGCGCCAATAAAAACAAATTGTAACACATTTTGGCGTTTTGGCGGTAGATAATCCGCCGCAAGCGTGTGGCGACTCATACTAATTCCAGCGAATTTTACGCAGATTCTCGCACCAGAGTCTGACACTTCCGCTGTGGGATAGTGCTAATTGCCAGACTGAAACGTGACATTTAAGGGACTTGCACAGCATTTTAGGAGAGATGGTCAATCATGATTGTATTCTGCCAGTTGTTGTTGGGGGTTGTTTGTTGTTTCGGTGATCCGCCTCGATTTGGAGCTATCGAACGAGTTGATTTGGTCGAGGTCAATCACTATTTCGACCGAGGTGGCAAACCAGTTTTTGACCAGTTGATTTTCTACAACTGGGACTCCACCGCCGGGCGCTATAACGTTGTTGCATGGCGTCTTCTAAAAACTCCCGGCCAGTTTCCGTTGCGGAACCCAAAAAACGATATGTATTACGCGACTTGGTACGACGGTAAATTGTTGCGAACAGTGCGTGCCGAAGACCGCATCGAGACGTGGACACAGCACGACCCTGAAACTCTGGAACGAACTTTCCTGCCCAAAAGCCATCGTACGGATCTACTGCGCAGGGATCTAATGAAGCGTTAGCTGCCGAGAAGGTTTTTTCACTGTGGCGAAAATTTGTTGAACCACTCGTCGATTTGTTCCGGCGACAGGCTTCCCTGGTGGAACAACACGCCGTAGTGAAAACTAAGCGAATCATTCTTGGGAATCAGGAAATCGCCGGCGCCCTTTTCAGCCTTTTGAAAGTAGCTTAACCCAAACGGGTTGGCCGCAATCAAACCATATTCACGAGCCTGCCAAGTCGTTGGATGCCGTAAATTTTGCCGATGGTCAAAAATCGTGAGCGTGAAGACTTGATCGTCAATGGTCCCTTGGTAACTGACCCATCGCGCCTTTTTGCCCCAAATTGGTATTCCTTGGACTCCCTGACTGTTGATCGCCTGTCCAACTGGTTGATCGTTTACATCAACCAACCGTAAAGCAGGGTGACTGCGGACGGCAAAGGTCCCTTCTTTGGTATCGCCTAAAGTTAAGTCGGATTCGCTGGCCTGAAGCTGAACATGGTATTCGATAAATCGCCATGAGTCCCCCGCGAAAAAACGGATCGTCGACTGGTCAGTGCATATCAGTTTATCGCCGTCCAGCCACTGGTTTTGAAACTTGACAGAATTGTCGTCGATGGTTGGCGTGCCTGTCGGTTTGATCCTTGCCTTCTCCGTCCAAAAATCGACACCATTGACGTCGCCATGAGCAAACCAAAGTGATTTGTGATGCGGGTGATCTTTGGCTTCGCCAGGTTTCGCTTCCTCAATAGGAAAGTGCCTGGTTAACGAAACTTCGTTTAGCATGATCGGAAACAGAATCGGCTTGTATTCATCAACCAACAACTCGGTAAACAAAGATTTCGATTCACCTTCCGCCATTGTCGAGACGGTTACTCGATCCGCCTGCTGGTCGATTGTAATGGGCAGCGGGCTTTCGATCTGAGCAAACAAGCTTGAGGGCTGAAAGCAAACACCGCCGACCATTAGCCAGACAAAAACCAAAACGAATTTGGATTTCCAGAGTCTATTCTCAGAATGAAAAGGAGGACAGTGCGTCATGTTTGACCTTGCATTCGCCAATGAATGGTAAAAGCGTTGTTTGAATCGATCGGATAAGCGTGTTGAGCGACATTCTAATGCAACTTGCCACGGCAGTCGAAGACATGATCGGCGCTGGCTGCCCGGGACGGGAACCTCGGTAACGCAGGCGGTCCTGATTCTGCCGCTTCAAGCGGCATACTCGCTAATATCGCCATGTCTGCTAGGAATTTGATCCCCAAGGTTGTTAGACAAGCAGAATTTGCCGTCTAAACTGCTGAAAAACAGGAGCGCCTGAGGGCAAATATCGCACATCCCCAATTGGCTAGACGTAAAGTTTGACTGCCATCGGCAACGTTTGTTGCCGATTTGTTAACCGCTTTGAACGTTACGAACAATTGGAGAATCCCTTCGATGCACGCGCCTTATTCGGCCAAAATGCTTAGCTCGCTGGATGAGCTTCAGCAGTACGGGCAACGATGGAACGAGTTGTGGGATTCGTCGCAGGCCTACGAGCCAACTTCGCGATGGGAAACGACAGCCCTATGGGTTCGCAGTTTCGAAGATCCGTCTACTTTTCGCGCGGCTGTGATCGAGGACAACGACGGTCGTGCCGTGGCAGCCTTAGCATTCTTGCGGAAACCAAAGCTGGGCTTTCAAACTCTGGTGCTGCCTAGTAACGAGTGGGCGAAGAGTGGCGAGCTGATGATTGCCGATGATGTTGATCCTAAATCCGTCGTGCCGTTACTTGTCGAGCAACTTAAAAGCCAAGGCGATGTTTTGGATTTTGATCGCATTCAATTTGAGATGCCGCGTTGGCAACTGTTCAGTGACTACCTGACGGAGTCGGGACACATTAAAGAAATTTCTCGAATCCACCGTGTTGGATTGATCAATATTGGAAACGATTGGGACGGCTATTTTCAGTGCCTTTCCGGCAACCATCGTAGCGCCGTTCGACGGTCCCAGAAAAAAGCAAACAAGCAGGGCGATCTGCAACTGGTGCGTCGCTGGAATCCATCCATCGACGAAGTCACTGCCTGGATGGAAGAATCGTTTCGTATTGAGCATCAAGGTTGGAAAGGACCCAACGGCACCTCGATCGTAGCGGCGGGACTACAAGATTACTTTCTACACGAAGCGCTCAACGCTCGGAACAGTGGGATGCTGGACTTGTGGACTCTGCAGCTAGACGGTCAGACGATTGCCTACGAGTATTGTCATCACTCCAAAGGCCATTGCCTGTCATACAAAATCGGATACGACGAAAAATTCAAAGCGTTAGGGCCCGGTCGCCTACTCCGAAAAATGCAGCTGGAACAAATGACCAACGGCGTTGATCAACCGGATCTACCGGCCACATTGACGTTGGACACGATGGGGTTGCTGTGCAAAACGAAAGCTAAATGGACAACCGGCGAGTACCGTATGGGGCGCCTGGTTTCTTCCCTGTCTTTCTCGGCCAAGTTGTTAGTGCAAAGCAAGACTTTGTTGCGTCAAATCAAACGGCGAATCCAACCACAGGACGACAAGCAAACGGAATCTGCCACCACCGTTTTGACTCACAACACCTACCCGTGCACTCAGCAAACTGCACCAGTCAATCAGTAGTTTGTTCGTTGTTGGATTGGCGGAAGTTTATCGCCGTCGATAAAATCTGGAATTGGCTGCTCGCGACCTGCAGCTACGTTGAAAATCGCCTAGCTTTGCGATACTTTAAAGCCAGGCGGAATCAACGAATCCAATTAAGCAATGAAGGTTAGCAATCCAGATGAAATCCAAAACGTTTGCAATCATCTTGTTCTGCGTCAGCATCTGGTTTCTGGGGTGCAATCAACCGAGCCAAGAATCGTCCAACACGGATGTTGATTCTGCCCAGCATGATTCGGAAGATTCAACTTCCAGAAATGCCGTCGATAAAATCATTGAACGATTGAATGATTGGGATAAAGACGAACTGATCGCGTACAATGAGCCAGAGCGTTTTCCGAAGTTCAAAACCTCTGGCGAAACCAACGGCTGGATTGAATCTTGCATGGAAGAGCTTGCGAATTTGGAAGCCACGGTAGAATGGAATCGCAAAGACTCCAAATACTTGCGCTCGAACCAAGACTGAGCGAGCGCGAATCGGCAGACCCTGACAGTTACCTGGAAAACGAAACATGCAAAATCCATTCGTCTGCCGTGCTGGTGGTGTTTTAAGCGCTGATATCGCTGTGCCCGAACATGATCGGGAACTCGCTTTCTATTCGAAAATTCTTACTACCGGCGACAACGCGCTGTGGCGTGACGATCTGTTGAACAACTTGGGCATACCAGTCATCGGGTTAGGCGCTCGCACGCCCGAATACGAATCGTTGCCGTTGCAGTGGATGCCACACTTCCAAGTCGATAACGTAGCCGCTAGTGCGGAATGTGCGGTCGAAATGGGAGGCAAGCAGTTGATGCACTCGAAGACAGATGATGGTGAAAGCCAATGGGCGGTTCTCGTCGATCAAGACGGGGCCGCTTTTGGAGTTATCCCAGTCGTAACTCAGCCATCAGAAAACAAGCCACAGGAAACTCGCCAAGGTTGCATTGCTTGGCTTTCGTTGACGGTTCCAAACTCTTTGGCCAGTCGGGACTTCTATCAACGAGTGGTAGGTTGGAACGCACAGCCTATTGAAGATTGCGAAGAACCGAACGTGAAATTTGAGATGCAAATTGACGCCGAGACGGCTGCTGCTGAAATCTGCCAAGTTCAAAATGTACCAAATAGTATCCCGTCGACTTGGCTGATTCACTTGCCAGTTGACGATCTCGCCGAGAGTTTGCGGCTAGTAAGTGATGGTGGTGGCAAGGTCATCAAAGAACCTACAGAAGGGCAAGACGCTATCGTTCGTGACCCTGTTGGTGTCTTTCTGGCACTACGCAGCAGCCTTTAGTCTTCTTCCAGGTAACCCCACCTAACTTCTTCGTCTTTTCCACTCTCTTCGTCGGGAACCTCATTTTTGGCTGAGTGATAATAGGCCGTAATCAAGGCGACGCCTTTCGTTAAGTCTATTTTCCGAATCTTTACTAGCTCGGCTTTAATGCCGATTCGTTCGTTGATGTCGGCGAGTAGATCTTGTCGACGGGTTGGGTTCAGCAATTTCAATTGATCGTAAACGATACTTTGTTTTGCCATCCTCTTTCTGACCGGAAGCTTTTCAAGCATAAATGGAAAGGCAAACAGCATCGCATTGGTAAACACCAATTCAGAATAGCTGGTCTTTTTGTTGGACAACGCATTGATTACCGCGATGCCGATTAACAAAAACAGATAAGTCATATCCTTCACCCGGATCGCGTCAGTGCGGTAGCGGATGATGGCAAAAATCGCGAACAAACCGAGAGCCATTCCCAGCCCAAGTTCCAGCTTCTTCAAAAGAAAGCAAATAAAGAAGACGATGACATTCATCAGTATGAATGTAAAAACGTAACTTGATTGCTTGTTCTTTGGGTAGTAACAAAACGCTACGATCAGCAAGGCCACAACCGTGTTCAGAGCAAATCTGACAAGCAATTTCAGCATGTCATCGTCGTACAACGGTATTCCAAGGAATTCCATAAAGCTTAATTAGTCCGATGGTTAAACTGGAAGTTTGAGCCGAAGTATTGGGTGCGGGGACTTTCAGAACCGCAGCGATCGAAATTTCGTTTTCATCAGATATCGACGGACAGCTATTTGGATGACCGTTCGATCGCTTTTTTGATCTCTGGGTGGTTCATTAAGAATTCCCTTCTGTTCTTCGCAAACGCTTGCAAACTGCCCGAGGTTGGTTCGTCGCCACTGCTGGAAGTTGCTTTCTGGAACGCTTCCCATGTGCTTAGCTTCCGAGTGTCTTGTTGGATCTCGTCACCGATAAGTGCTGTTGCTTTTTCAATGCGACCGCCAAGATTTTCCCAATCCAAGTGGACTCTGGCAATTGTCTCGACATAGACCAGATACTTATTTTTCCATTCGGGAACTTGCAGCAGTTTGTTGCGAAGTTGAAATCGCTCTTCCCCAAGATTCACTAGAGGATCTAATCTTGCGCCACGGCTTGTCTGTTGAGTTGCTGCTCCGCCTTGTCTTTGGCCACCACGCCGCTGGCCGCCTTCTTGTTGCTGACCTCCTCGGCCTCCCCGACCTCGTCCACCACGGCCTCCCGGTCCGCCACCACCTGGTCGGCCAGTTGATTCTCGAAAAGACTCGTTCATGTCGTGAGGAATCAGGTGGAACTTTGAATCAGTATCTTGATAGATCGAGTAGTCACTTGCGCGAGTCCAATAGCCATCGCTGTTGGCCGTCGCCACATCCACAGCCAGGAACCACAAGGCGCCATCGACATCCAGGATCGGTTCCAAAGCTTCCGGAAGATCGTCGATGGGGGTCTCTTCCAGAACTTTGCATAGGTTGATCAAATCAGCCCAAGATTCTTCTTTGTCCTTCGACTTAATCGTGTAACGTTCTCGATATTCCTCGACATCATCGCCGATGTACCGCAATCCCGCGTCGCCTCGCGGATTCCCTTTGACCTTCCAGCGAGCACCCTTTTTAGTGTCATAGAAATCTTTGACGAATTCCTTGTTGAACTGTTGAGCATTAATGTAAACGCCCCAGCTGCGACCATTGACTACCACTTTCACGAAATTGACTTTGGGTGCCGGGATTTCCTGGTTGGCGATATGCGAGTAAAGGTAGGAGCTCATGAAAGAAGCGTCACCGTTACCGTTCAGAAGATTTAATGTCTTGTAACCGTAAAGTCGTTGCTTGTCGTCGACCACATCCATCGACACGTTGAATGAACGCTTCAATCCTTCTGGAATCATGAAGAAAGAGGATGCGCCGCGAAATCTGACACCTACGTCGGGGTACTCTTTTCCATCGACTACCAACTTAGCCAGGACTTCGACATCTGTCGGTTTGAAGTCGGCCAATTCAGATTCCCAATCGTCGGCTTCGAATTCTAAAAACAGAGTTCGCAAAACGCCTTCGTCATACAAGTCAGCGTCAGGGTAATTTTTGACATCGGTAACGCTGACCTCGGGCCCCGGTTTGCCGGTCGCTCGATTTTGATTGCCGCGCGGTCTGCGTCGCGGTCGCTCGTTGCCTTGCTGTTTCAAACTCTCTCGAGCTTTTTTGCGCTCGGCGACGTCGAGATAGCCGTTCTTATCGACATCGAATTCGTCAACGATTTTGACACTCGTTTGTCCAGGACCACCTGGTCCGCCACCACCGCGTGGAGGCTGGCCATGGACACTACTGAGGCTTATTAGGCTGACCGATACAGCGATGATGAAGACGTAAATTTTTGCCATTCTGGTGAATACCTTGGTGCTACGCTGCCGAATCTAAACTGATTTCAATCAACAGTTTAAACAC
>CAZJBW010000013.1:0-19518 GCA_964543985.1 uncultured Pirellulaceae bacterium
GGTTGAACTGGGCGAGTTCGACCACTACATGTTGAAAGAGATCTACGAGCAACCAATATCCGTTAGCAATACGATGCGAGGTCGCTTGAGTGACGATGACGCGACGGCCGTGTTCGGTGGCCTGAACTTGTCTCCGCAACACCTGCGTCGTATCAAGCGAATCGTCTTTACCGGTTGTGGGACCAGTTGGCACTCGGCGTTAGTCGGCGAGTACTTGTTCGAAGAGATCGCTCACATCCCGGTGGAAGTCGAATACGCCAGCGAACTGCGTTACCGAAACCCGCCCATGGATAACAATACTCTGATTTTTGCGATCACCCAGAGTGGCGAAACGGCTGATACTTTGGCGGCACTGCGAGAAATGAAGCGGCAGGGCCACATGACGATGGCAATTTGTAATGTCGTAGGCAGCTCAATCGCTCAGGAGGCCGACGGAGGCATCTTTTTGCACGCTGGCCCGGAAATAGGTGTTGCCTCAACAAAGGCCTACACCAGCCAGTGTGTGGCTCTGGTGATGTTAGCGTTGTACTTCGGTCGACTGCGACACGTCAGCTACAACCAAGGCCGTCGCATCATCGAAAACCTGAAGCAGCTTCCCGATATCATTAAAACCACTTTGCAAACCAACGATGAGCTACGAAAAGTTGCTGAAAAGTACAAAGACGCTTCCAATTTCTTGTACTTGGGACGGCATTACAATTTTCCAACGGCTTTGGAAGGTGCTTTGAAGCTGAAAGAGATCAGCTATGTGCACGCCGAAGGTTACCCGGCTGCCGAAATGAAGCACGGCCCGATCGCTTTAGTCGACGAGCACACGCCCAGTGTGTTTGTGATGCCCCGTGGATTCATTTATGACAAAGTGATGTCCAATGTGGAAGAGATCAAAGCACGCGGTGGCCCAGTGATCGCAATCGCTGAAGAGGGTGACAAACGAATCGCGGAGGTCGCCGACGACGTCATCTACATCCCGTCGGTCGAAGAGTACCTGCAGCCGATCGTTTCGGTCGTCCCGCTGCAGCTGCTGTCCTACCATGTGGCGGTGTTGCGAGGCTGTGACGTGGATAAGCCACGAAACCTGGCCAAGAGCGTCACAGTCGAGTGATTTGAGCTTCACGGTAGAAACACATTAGCGCAAGTAAAAGGCGAGGCACAAATGGCCTCGCCTTTTTTCCTAAGTTAATTCGCGACTTTCTAAATTAGCTCACTATCGTCGTAAGTTCTTCTGTCGCGTGGATGCCACAGTGGCAAACCGTCTTGAACTCGGCTGGCCAAGATCTCCAGTTTCTCCTCGGTCCCAGGCAAAGCCTTGGTCGAGTCGTAAAGCTCTTGGTCAACAAGTTCTGGTTCGTAATCCCACTGTCCATCTCTGATAGCATCCAAAATTGATTCGGCCACAGTACATCCTTCGTTGTTTCGAAACAATCGAATTTTCCTGGCAACCTCGCCCCGGTGTACATCCTTGAGACAACTGACTTGCTCTTCCAATTCAAGTTCCATTTAGAAGTCAATTGCGGAGCGTATTTGAAGGACTGAGAGAGCCTTTGTCAAGCAAAAGTCACCCAACAAAATAGTTTGTTTTTGTAGCCATAATTTGCTTGACAAGCTTTTGCCGATGGGATGCTAAAAAAGTTGACTTTGGCGGTTGTCAGGCACCGAAATTCAAACCTTGGCTCCTCGCTTTTTTCTTGACCCCATCAGGTTTTGTAACCGGCAAACTGATAACGGATCGACCGAACCAGTGCGACTGTTTTGAATGCACGCAGCACCACGCACTGCAAAAATGTTTGGCTTCATACGTTGCTGTATTTTTACGATCGATTGGTCATTCAAACTGCCAGCCAACGCCAACTGCAAACCTGCTTTCCGCATTTCTTCCGAGGTCTCAGCTAATCGTTCCAACGACAAATGATCCAACAAATTCTGATGGTTTTTTAACCATGTATCAATCAACATCGTGCAACGCATTTGCAACGCGAACTCTAAAATGTCGTCCAAATGGGGCGCGTCTGCAGAAAAATGATCGGCAAAGGCCACTAACACAGGTTGACAACTAATCGGCAACGAATCACGCCATTGCATCCAACGACTTTGCCAGTCCTTTTTGGGTAATAAGCCACATTTGGAAAGGCCTACTTTCGCGTAATCAATGGCCAGGAAGGGCGGAAAGCTGGAAAGTTCAACGTCCAAGTCTCGCAACTCGCCCATCGCAATGCTCAACTTGATTTGCGGACGATCGATTAAACGTTCGGCAACCTGCAACACCAAACCGGCCGAGACGGGACCCAAAGATCCAAAATTGGGTTCTTTCAGATCGATAATCGAAACACCGGTATCCAGCAACGATTCGACCTCGTCCCAACTACGCACGCTAACCAACAATTCGCTTTCAAATGACATTTCGTTTTGATTTCGCAGGAATGGTCTGGTGAAAGGTAGGTATCTCAGGTGTTCAATCTATCAATAGCTCGGTAAGCTAAACAACCCAAGGCTCGTCCACGTTTTGCAAACATATCTTCAGCTACTCGGCCTCGACCACACAACCAAAAAATGTCACCTCCTATCGATTTTGTCTACATCAAGAACGAGCATCAGTTGGTTGACTACTGTGATCGAATCAAAGGCTTGCCTTTAATTGGCTTCGACACCGAGTTTGTATCTGAAGACCGTTACCTGCCCGAATTGTGCTTGATTCAGGTGGCGGCTGGCGACGACTACGCCATCATCGACTCGTTGGCGTTCCAAAACCTGGATCCGTTTTGGGACTTGCTGTGCGACGAGGAAAACGGGCACCAAACCGTGGTACACGCGGCACGCGAGGAGTTTCGTTTTTGCATTGGTGCGACGGGTCGCCGTCCCAATCGACTGTTCGACTGTCAGGTGGCGGCCGGATTGATGGGACTGGAATTTCCTGCGGCCTATTCGAATTTGGTCAACCGGTTCTGCGGCACCAGTCTCAGAAAACACGAGACGCGAACCAATTGGCGCAAAAGACCACTCAGCCGTGAACAGTTGCAATACGCCATCAAAGACGTTTACTACCTTGCCAGCATTCACCAACAAATTACCGAACGCCTAAACAAGTTGAATCGAATCGATTGGCTAACCGAAGAGATGGAGCATCGGCAAACGGAATTCGAACGGGAAATGGACGAGACCCGGTGGCGTCGACTGTCCGGTATCGGTACTGCGTCGCCGCAAGACTTGGCCGTCATCCGAGAGCTGTGGATGTGGCGCGAAAAAACAGCTGAAAAAAGAGACACTCCCGCACGACGGGTCTTGCGTGACGACTTGTTGGTCGAGTTGGCCAAACGTGGCACGACCAATCTGGCCAAAATACGATCGATCCGCGGCATGGACTATGGTCGAGTGCAAAAGTTTTTGCCAGAAATCTCCGACGCCATCGATCAAGGCAAGAATATCCCCAAAGCCGATTGGCCCAAACAAGCCAAGAAAAATCGCATCCCCAATCTGGGATTGTTAGGTCAATTCCTGGCGACCGCATTGGGCATTATCTGTCGCGATGAATCCATCGCACCAAATCTGGCCGGCAGCACTCAAGAATTGCGGACCATGGCCGCCTGGCGAATGGGCATGATCGAATTGGACGAAGAACCTCGCCTGTTTACAGGTTGGCGTCGCGAAGTCATTGCTCAAAAAATTGACGCGGTGCTGGAAGGCAAGAAATCCTTGCGAGTCAAAAACGCTTCCTCCAATCAACCATTGATCATGGAAGATTGCTAGGCTGCGGAACGATTGTTAGCAACCGAGCCTCAGTCCTTTCCCTAAGACACGACCTGCCAACAGCGTGCAAGTGCGTTTCTTTTGTGACACTTTGCGGGTTAGTAAATCCTTTCGGTTTGCGGAGCGGTTGCGACTCAAAAAAACCAGCCCGATAAGCTACCGGGTGCCCGATGCACGACTAACCACCAGAATTCTCAAAATTTCCCGAATTAGCATCATCCAAAACGACTACCCACAACGAAGACAAAGAAGCGGACTTCCTATATGAGTCGACCTTTTGCGACTTTTGACATGGACGCTTTAAAGCCTCAGCGGTACCCTGAAGCGTCAGGAAAACATTCATTTTTTTTGAGGACGACGGCCTTACCGACTTGTCGTCCGACTAGCGACAATACAAATGAGCAAACGGTCATTTTTTACCAAGCGAGTGCCTTTCTTTGGCAATCGCGCAATGTTAATTCTTTGCGTGATCTTTTTCATCTTGCCGTTTATGCTTCGCGGTGCTCGAGAATCCGTCGACAACATCCGCAATGATGTCACGGACTGGCTACCGAGTACGTTTGCAGAAACGGCCGAGCTGAAAGTCTTCCGCGACTACTTCCTAGGCGACCAGTTTGTCGTCATCAGCTGGGACGGTTGCAACGAGCGAGACAGCCGATTCACTCGACTACTGCAAAAGCTACGACGTGAATCGCTGGAAGGCGAAAAGGACCAACGCACGCGACTAGCTGCTATGGACCCCACGTCTGAAGAGTTCAAAAGGCTTAAAGAAGAGTTGGAAGCCAAAGAGTGGGCGACGGAACTTGGGCTGCACACCACCGGCAACTACCACCAAGACTGGGGCGAACACAACGAAAAGTGGTTGCAAGGTCGCAACAAACAATGGTACTTCGTCCGCCGCGATGGCAGCATATTCAAATGGAATGGTCGCAACAACCTGATCGATGCGTCAGGTCGGATGATGCAGCGATTCTTCAAAGGCAAGAATCAGGCAGACGGAACCTTTGTCAAACGCTTTGGCAACCCCGTTGATAATCGGTTCTACAATGATCCATCGTTGGTCAGCGGTCGATTCTTTACGCAGATCCAAACCGGCCCGCAGGTGTACAACCTAATGGCTGGCGAAGGTGGCACGATGATTACGGGTGACTGGAGCGTTGACGAAGCTGCTGCCTTTGAAGCTCAAATTGAAACTCATAAACGACTCACTGGCGTCTTGTTCGGCCCCACGCCCTCGCCAGAATTCGATTGGACGCTGAACTCGTTCAAACAAGTCATCCCGGATATCGAGCGAGACAAAATCAACTCGGCGCGTGAGGTCGAGTTCCAACAGTTTGTAGACGACCTTGTCGCCGAACAGTATGGCGGCAACTTGAACAACCTTCGTGAAGCTCCGCAAAGCAAGAAGTTGGAACACTGGTACCGACTTTTCAAACGCTTGGAAATTGCGCCGCCGCCTCGCCAAACTTGCTTGATCGTCACACTCAACGAACCGATTCTGGAAGAACTGTCGCGAGCTGTAGGTAGACCTGTTTTAGGTAAACCTCGCGGTCGAATCCTCGAAATCGCTACCGGACTGTGCGGCATCAAGCCAGACAGTCTGCACTTGGGTGGACCACCCGTCGACAATGTCGCCATCGACGAAGAAGGATCCATTACGCTGTTCCGCCTGGTTAGCTTGTCGGCCATCATCGGACTAACGTTAGCCTACTTAAGCTTTCGCAGCATCCGCGTGACGCTGATGTTGTTTTTCGTCGGCGGAGTCGCGGCCATTGCCAGTCTTGGGATCGTTTGGTTCCTGGGTGGCACGATGGACGCCATTCTGATGACCATGCCGTCACTGGTTTACGTTTTAGGACTGTCGGGGGCAGTCCACGTCGTCAACTACTACAGGGACGCCTGTCGAGAAAAAGGGGAAGGGCGAGCTGCCGACATCGCGGTGGCTCACGGATTCTTCCCCTGCGCGCTGGCTTCATTCACGACGGCTCTTGGCCTGATCTCACTTTGCACCAGTAACCTGACACCCATTAACAAGTTCGGTTTTTATTCGGCAATCGCTACCGTCGCCACGGTCGCCCTGCTATTTACCTACCTACCCGCTTCATTGACGATCTGGTCACCCGGATACGGCAAGAAGAATGGCGAGGACGGGGAACCGGAAGGCGAGAAAAAACTTGGGCTAACCGGTTTGGTCGAGTTGTTCTGGGATAAAGTTGGCCAATTTGTGCTGCGAAACCATGCCGTGGTCTCCATCGTAGGCGTCATTGTCCTTGCCTTGTTTGCCGTCGGTGTCACTCGCATTGAAACTAGCGTGCAACTGTTAAAACTGTTCCGCAATGATGCCAAAATCCTCAACGATTATCGTTGGATGGAAGAGAACATGGGCAAGTTGGTGCCGATGGAGTTGATGATCAATGTCGACTCAGATTCTCAACTGCGGACAGATGAACTGCCCGAAGAAATGACAACGGCAGAATTGAATGAACTTGATTTCAAACTCAGCTTCCTACAGCGAATGGAATTGTCGGACCGCTTGCGACGTTACGTACTGCAAGTGTTTGGAGACGAAAGCAAAGACGAAAGTCGTCGCTACATTGGCAACGTGATGTCCACCGACTTGGCGGTTCCGCTAGATGTCGCGGTTTCGACTCAAGAACACGGGAACTCACGAATCTTGGCCAACGGAGAACTGGAACATAACCGACCTGCCCTTTTGGACCAGGACTTCCTGCAAGTCGACAAACAGTCCCTGGCTGAACTATGGCGTATCAGCCTGCGACTGGCGGCGTTGAACAACGTCGATTACGGACAGTTTATTGGCGAACTGAAAACCGTTGTGGAACCTTGTCTGACGGCCTACCGCTACCGCAACCGAATCTTGCGAGCGGTTCACGAACGCTACTCGCCCGAAGACCGCTCGATTCGGGGCAACCTGCTGATCATCGGTCCAGCGCCTGCCAGACGGGGTGACGATGACGAGGAATTGATTGTTGGGTTGACAGAAGATGGAGAGGTCAATCAAACGGGAATTTTCGTCGATACGCTACGAGATCTTGTTGAAAACTCAGCCTTCCGCAGAAAATCTATTGCCACAGAAGGTCGCCGATTCCGTTGGGTTGATCCTTCGACTTTGGAACGCCAACCTTCGCCAGAAAAATGGAAAGAGCTAGTCCAGCAATACAGCGATTGCGTTGTCTTGATTGACAATCCTGAAGTCGATGTCGAATTAATCCGTACGCATGCCAAAAATGTAATTGTTGCCAATGACTATCGATTTGAAATCGATCCCGATAACAAGTTAGCCTTGCCTGGCATGAAAACCGCTGCAAATCTGAAAGCGGAAGGAAACGAAGACGCTCTGATTACCGTCTCGTATACAGGTATTGTTCCTATCGTCTACAAAGCTCAACGTTCGCTGCTAATCAGTTTGATCAAGAGTATCTGCCTGGCGTTTGTGATGATCGCCATTGTGATGATGATCCTGTTGCGACCATGGGGCAAGAAACCGACGCTTGGAAACGCCTTTAATTTCCGAGCAGGCATGATCTCGATGATACCAAACGTGTTTCCAATCATGATCGTCTTTGGAGCCATGGGGCACATGGGTCGCTTGGTCGATATTGGTTCCATGATGACGGCCAGTGTGGCAATGGGAGTCGCGGTCGATGATACCATCCACTTTCTAAACTGGTTCCGCAAAGGGATCGCCCAAGGCCTACCCCGTGTTGATGCCATTCGGTTGGCCTACAAGAAAGTGGCCACAGCGATGACTCAGACAACGTTGATTGCCGGCTTTGGATTGTCCGCGTTCGCATTCAGTACGTTTATGCCAACACAACGGTTTGGCATTCTGATGCTATTCCTGTTGGCCGCCGCATTGATTGGCGACCTCATTCTGTTACCCGCTTTGCTGGCCGGCCCGCTGGGCAAGTTCTTCTGCAACTTGGAACCAAAAACCGATGCCGCGTCCGAACTGGACAAAAGCCTGCGAGAAGACATGGACGTTGAATACGAAACGGAAGAAACGCCCGAAATGATTAAGTTCAAAGAACGGGCCGATTCCGAATTCAAACCTCCCAAACGAGAATCGGGTTAGGCCAAAATAAGGCGAACCGTCAGTCGGAATTCCTTTCTATTAGTTGTTGTCGATGCATTGTGACAAACAAACTAAACGAGGGAGAATCCATGGCTTCGGTAAGTGCAGCAAAAACGGAAATCATAAGATGCGAGATCCGTGCGATCGAAGAACGTGAAAATGTTGTCATACTGTACGCTTGCGAATCTGGCAGTCGCGCTTGGGGATTCGAGTCGCAGGACAGCGATTACGATGTGCGTTTTATCTACCAACGACCAACCGATTGGTATTTGTCGATCCTGTCGAACCGCCGAGACGTCATCGAATTGCCAATCGACGATGAATTGGACATCAACGGTTGGGATGTAAAAAAAGCACTGCAACTGTACTTGAAGTCCAACCCGCCCTTGTTTGAGTGGTTGTTCTCACCCATCGTTTACAAACAGACGGGCTGGCTGGCCAAACGACTACGCGATCGATCCGCGGACTTTTACAACAAGATTGCTGCTCGGTATCACTATCGCAGCATGGCCGTCAACAACTTCCACCAGTTCCTGACTGGCAACACAATCATTCGCAAGAAGTACCTTTACGTTTTGCGTCCGCTGTTGGCCGTCAATTGGATCGAGCGAGGCCTAGGAGTTGTGCCGACTGAATTTGGCCGGTTGTTGGACCAGACGGTTGAGGATCAGGATTTGCGTATCGAGATCAACGAACTGGTGCGAATGAAGAAATTGGGACGCGAGACGGATAGCGGAGCCCCTATTCCCAAGATCCATCGATTTGTCGAGTCCGAAATCGATCGCCTGGACAAGTTGGCTAAAATTGATACTCACAGCAAGAAAAACGTCGAGGAACTGGACAAACTGTTTGCAGAACTTGTCCTTCCGCCCGCCGTTCCATAAAAATAGATAGGCCGACGTCGCGGAATGACGTCGGTCTTCGTTTTCAACTGGCTTGGGAAGCAACATTGAGTAGATATTTGGCAATTGGCGACATTCATGGTTGCCTGACCGCTTTGACAACGCTGGTCGAATCCATCGGACTACGTGACGACGACACCGTAATCACGCTGGGCGACTATGTGAACCGAGGCCCCGATTCCAAAGGCGTTTTGGATTGGCTTATCGAATTCCAAAAGACGGGGCAGTTGCTGGCACTCATGGGTAACCACGAGGTCATGTTGATGAATGCTCGCATGGACGACGTGTATCGACGTCAACTGCTGGGCGTCGGCGGTAAACAAACGTTGGCCTCCTACGCCACCGAATCGTTGGTCGATCCGCAGATGGAGGACATCCCTGATCAACATTGGCAGTTTTTGGATAACCACCTGCATCGTTTCTTCGAAATCGATAGTCACTTCTTTGTGCACGCCAACGCCTATTCCGATACCGATCTACAGGATCAGCCCGATCACATGCTGTTTTGGGAAAAGTACAACGACCCATCGTTTCACGTGTCAGGAAAGATCATGGTATGTGGCCACTCGTCCCAAAAATGTGGTTTGCCAGTCTACAATGACGCGTCCGTTTGCATCGATACGTGGGCCCATGGCGACGAGGGTTGGTTGAGCTGCCTGGACGTCGTCTCGCGAAAGGTATGGCAGGCCAATCAACTTGGCGAGACTCGCAATTTTTACCTGGACCAAATCGAAGCGGTTTCGGATTAAGTATCTCCAGATTGCGACCCCAAAGACGAACCTCAGGACGTATCGCAAGTCCAGTTTCGGAATCGCAGCCGATCGATAACAATAGACACTCGCCCCAGAACCCAACAACAGATTGCTGGCAACCACCGCAGATTCACAAACACATTTGCGGCCCCAAATTACCCTCATTGAATATCAGGAATTCCGGCCATGTCCTTAGCAGCGGACTCGTACACCAAAATCACCGTTAAGTCGTCCCGCCAAGCGGAAACCATTGGGCAAAACGTTCGACTGTTGGGATGGGTGCGGACGCGCCGTGATTCGAAGGCGGGCTTCAGTTTCATCGAAGTCAACGACGGTTCTTGCTTGAAGAACATCCAAGTCGTCGCGCCTCAGGAACTGTCCGAGTACGAATCCGTCGTAAAGACACTTACCACCGGTTGCAGCGTCAAAGTGCTGGGGGAAGTCGTTGAATCGGGCGGGAAAGGCCAAGCGACTGAGATCCAGGCCCATTCGGTTGAGTTGATTGGGCCCGCTGACGGCAAGACCTATCCGTTGCAAAAGAAAGGCCACTCGATGGAAAAGCTCCGCGAGTGGGCTCATTTGCGACCACGGACCAACACCATCGGCGCTGTCGCTCGTGTCCGCAACTGCATTTGCAACTCAATCCATCAGTTCTTTCAAGAAGACGGTTTTCTGTACGTACACACCCCGATCATCACCACAAGTGATTGCGAAGGGGCGGGCGAGATGTTTCAAGTCACGACCATGGACATGGAACACATCGGCAAAACGCAAATCGAAAAATTGAACTACGACTTCGACTTTTTCCAACGTCCTGCGTATTTGACCGTCAGTGGACAACTGGAAGGCGAGACCTACGCTTGTGCCCTTGGCAAAATCTATACCTTTGGTCCAACGTTTCGTGCAGAAAAATCCAACACGTCCCGGCACTTGGCCGAGTTCTGGATGATTGAGCCCGAGATGGCGTTTTACGAATTGCAAGACAACATGGATCTTGCTGAAGCATTTTTGAAACGAATCTTCAAAGATGCATTGGAACAGTGCGCCGAAGATATGGAGTTCTTCGGGAACCCGCATTTACCATGGAACAAAGAATCTAAGAACGAACCGATTCGCGATGTCTTGGCCAAAATCGTCGAAAGTGATTTCGTACGTTGCAGTTACACCGACGCCGTTGAGATTCTGCAAAAGAGCGGCGTCAAGTTTCAGTTCCCCGTATCATGGGGTGCCGACCTGCAATCGGAACACGAACGTTATTTGACTGAGCAACACTTCAAATGCCCTGTCATCTTGTTCGATTACCCACGTACCATCAAACCGTTCTACATGTACTGTAACGAAGACGAAAAAACGGTGCGAGGCATGGATGTGCTAGTACCACAGATCGGAGAAATCATCGGTGGTAGCCAACGAGAACATCGTTTGGACGTGATCGAAGCCAGAATGGCAGAAATGGATTTACCGGCTGACGAGTACTGGTGGTATCTAGACTTAAGACGATTCGGTAGCGTGCCACACGCTGGTTTCGGTTTGGGCCTGGAACGAGTCGTGCAATTTGTCACGGGCGTGCCGAACATCCGTGACGTTATTCCGTTCCCACGAACTCCCGGCAGCGCCGAATTTTAAGAGCAAACTTTGCCTGTAACCAACTTAGCTGCGACGCCTTCTTACGGTCGTCAGAATACCGACCAGTGCTAAAACGGTCGCCAGACTTGGTTCGGGGATAGCCGTGACAGTGATAGTGGCACCGAAAGCAGCTCCGTCTGGATTGTCGCCGAAGAAATTGCCGAACGTAGTGTTCAAGTCGTTTTCAAAGAACGAGCCGTCTGTCAAAGTTCCAGTCAATGTGACGTTTCTTTGATTGATGATGAACTCTTCACCGAATGTCAAATCGAGACGCTCGCCATCAATAAAGAACTCGGTTCCAATTAAATTAAGCCGTCCTCCGTCAAATACGCGAACGGCAAAAACATCGCCGCCACTAATCGTGACTTCGCCACTACCAAATATGTCTGGAAAGCGAGTAACCACGCCACTGGAAATCGTCGCCGTCGAATTCGAGAAGACTCCGAAACTTTCGAGCTGGCCACCCGTGACATTCAGGTTCGTGCCATTGGTCAGCTGAAAAAATCCACCGACGCTGCCACCCGAAACACTGACTTGGTTGTTGATATTTGTGAAACCAGTCGCGATGCTGCTCGCCCCTAAGGCGACACTTCCGCTTTCCACATTCAAAATGCCATCGGACAGGTCGACACCGAGACCGATCGTCCCGCCCAAAACGTTGACGGTGGTTCCGTCGTCGATCACCGTGCCATCTTCGATCCGGTCTCCAGGAAACAAGTTGATGATATCAAGTGCATAAACTGAACTTGAAACTGTTACGCTGCACACCAGTGCCACGACAATAAATAGAGGATTCTTCATGAGGTAAAAATCTTGGAAGAGGAGGTTTGAGATCGGCTTGTCCACGATCCGAAGAAAAGGAAATTGCTTACCCCAGCTTAGCAAGTCAGGCCAGCGGTGTTGCCTAATCGAAGGCGAACGCATGAGAAATGCGAGACAATCAACCAAAACAACGCCAACGAATGCGAACAGACCTATGAAACGTGTGCTTTGGTACCTAAAGAATTTGCGAGTCGCTTTCAAACTGAAACACGCTTTTTGTCGTGACGACCAAAACCAACCAGTCTGAAATCGGCAGACTACTCCTGTTTCCCATCGTTCAGTGGCGGGTTTGGCAATCGAAAAGCCAACCCCACAATTAAGAACAGCAAACCGACCGACACGAACGTCCAACTCGCTGACAAATTCAGTTCAGAAAGCAACTTCGTGAACAGGTAGTAATAGACTGAGGCGAAACAAATCCCGATCCAAGTGATCAAATTCATCGCTCCGATCACTCGCCCTTTGGAAGATTCGGGTGGTCTGGCTTGAATAAAGACCTGAGGCGGCAAGGCAAAAATGCCAGCACAAAAGCCTAAACACAACAGGCAACCGCCGATCAAAACGGCTTGCAACGTCCTCGCGTTTCCTGGCGACCAAACACAGACTGCGGCCACCAACACGGTAGACAGGCAAAGTCCCCAGCAAGCCAATCGCACTAAATCAAAACGCACTCGGCCTTTCGAAATTTTTCCACAAACGACACATCCGACCGCGATGCCGATTCCCATACACGTCGCCAAGATCGATGTAACTTGATCCGAGTACCCCAACTGGTCTTTGCAAACCAAATTGACAAGTGGCAACACCACCGCCCCAGCAAACCAGAACAGAGCGTAAGTGAGCATCGTTATGACCAAAGACCTGTCCGACCAAATGAAACGAAAAGCAGCTTTTTCGATCAATAAACAATCAGCCGAAAACTTCATGTCCGGGTTGGCGATCGGCGTCTTTCGAATCAGCAGCGCGGAACAGGTGCCGGCGATCGCAATACAAACGCACACCGCACTGATCACCCACAGCTGGTTGGGCAAAGCCTGCTTCAAAAACCCGCTAGCGGCTGTCCCCAAAATGATCGCCAGGAAGGTAGTCATTTGAATGATACCATTGGCCGTTGGTAGGTCTCGTTCGCGAAGCATCTCGGGTAGGATCCCGAACTTGGACGGCCCAAACAACGCACTCTGGGCGCCCATCACAAACAGAACGGCAACCAACGAGACCAACAAAGCCTTCGACCCTACCACGCCTGTCATGAACGCGATAACGGCTGCTGCCATTACCAGGATCTCAAGCCCCTTGCAGAACACGACCACCTTCTTTTTGGAGACGCGATCTGACAGGAAGCCGGCGAAACCAGAAAGCAAAACGAAGGGAATCGCGAATGCCAGCTGTGCGAGAAACTGGTAGGGATCGCCATCCAGGTTGTTGTCTTGCTTGTAATCGATAGCAATCAACAGCAACATTTGCTTGTAAAGGTTGTCGTTGAAGGCTCCTAAGAACTGAGTCACCGTCATGCCCAAAAACGCTGGGTCTTTCTTAAGTGGTGGCAGATTCATCAACCGCTCGTTGGCATGATTGGGTGTCTTCGACAAGCTGGGTTCCGTTGCATCGAGTTCGGTTGATTGAGGGGAATCGTGGACCAGGTGCGTCTGAGGGTCGTTTTTCATCCGCGATTTTGCTTTCAAAATTCGCCAGCATTAAGTTAAGCGAGGCAAAGCAGCTTGTGTTTTACGATTAATTCAAGATTAACGAAAGTTCGGGTAGTAACGATTCCGATGTTCAGGATGTGTCGGTAAGCAGACGGGAGATCGTCGTTTGCCACCAACGAACCCCCAAGGAATTGATGTGATGTTTTTAGCACTAAAACCACGATTCAGCCTGATTTTGTTGGCATTCTCTTTTGCGCTCGGCGGAGCGATGGAAGCACAACAAGGTCAGACGCCAACTGCCCCAAGGATTCATAGTCCACAAAATAGGGCGATATCCAATCACTACCAACCTCGATATATGCGAAATGCCAGTGCACAAGCCCCGGCTGGAAGCGAAGTCATCGTTGGCCAACCGATACCCAACGGCACAGTCGTGGGTCAACCGATCGTCGGAGCTCCGTCGGTAGGCACACCCATCGTTGGTGCTCCCGTGCAGGGCGGACACATTGTCGGAGGTGCTCCCATTGGCGGCGAAGTCATCATTGGCGACGGCAGTTACCTTGACGGAGGCTGTGGTTGCAATGACTGCGGGGGAGGAGGCTGTGGCATCGGTTGCGGCGGCTGCCATAACTGCGGACCGATTTACGACCCTCGCGATTGCGATGTACCTCGAGACCTGTGGTTTGGAAAACTCGGCAAGCTAATCTGCAACTCAGAATTCTTTGTCGGAGTCCAAGGCTTTAAGCACCAACAATTTTCAAACCCAACATTGGGTGTGGCCCCCGAAAACGACAGCTTCGGTTACCACGTTGGCTTCAACACAGGCATCCCTTTATACAATTTGACTGGCGGATTGGTTTCTGCACAGATCGGTGTCAATCACCTGCAATCGAATCTGAACGATGGCGTATTCGCTACTGGCGAACGCGAGCAAACCTTTATCACGTTTGGTTTGTTCCGCCGCGTTGACTATGGATTGCAATTCGGTGCCGTGGCTGACATCCTGAACGAATCATTCGTAACCGATTTGGACGTCGTGCAAATCCGAGCGGAACTTAGTTGGGTTTGGGCAGGAGGCTCGAACTTCGGTTTCCGTTGGACCGAAGGTGTTCAAGACGATCAAAACTTCCTAGGCGGTGTGTTCCAGCCACAACTCTCAAGCCAAGCAATCGACACTTACCGATTGTTCTACCGACAAGCTTGTGGGTACAACGGCTTCTTCGAGTTCTACTACGGGCGAAGTGACGAACAACACAACATCTACGGTGCTGATCTGGAGCTGCCAGTCGGGCCTCGAACAGCCTTGTACGCAGGATTCAATTACCTGCAACCTGATGACATTCTGCCACTAACTGATAACGAAGGCTGGAATATCCAAATGGGACTGACCTTCCGACCTCGTGGCAACGATTGGTACAAGTTCTACCACCGACCACTGTTCCGAGTCGCAGACAATGGCGTCTTGATCCAAAGTCGCAGACCGTAACCACCGTGGCCACACCGACGCCACGAAATCCGGTTTGAAATTTACAACAACCTGGCATTGATCGAAGAATCAATGCCAGGTTTTTTTGTGTTTTTGGTGACGATGGGTAGGCCACGACTTGCCTGCATGACTCCTGCCGGTCAAACGTAGACTAATTCAATTCCAATGGTAGTCTAATTCCAAAGGGGCGGACGATTGGTATGCTTTTCTTCTGGTCAAACCCCGAGTGACCGACTAACCAAATTTCCACCGTCGATTTGCGAAGATGATCAACCAATGACTGCCCCTGACTACTTTGACATCGATCAATTTCGAAACGAGGGGCATGCGCTAATTGATCGGTTGGCCGAGTTTGCCTCGCGATCCATGGGCCAAGGTCAACAGCTGGCCGAACGAGTCATCGAATTTCGAGATCCTGCAGAGTTACTGGATCAATGGAAAAACCATCCAGCCACCTCGTTTGAAAAACTGATCGAACGTGTTTTGGAACAATCCATTCGATTAAAGCATCCTCGCTACATTGGGCATCAAATCAGCCCTACCGAATTCCATGCCTCTCTGGCCGGCTTGGTCAGCGACTTCCTGAACAATGGCATGGGAGTCTACGAAATGGGAATGGCTGGCACGACACTGGAAAGATTAGTGATCGAACATACCGCCCAACAACTGGGGATGCCCGAAGAAGCCAGCGGCGTGCTAACATCTGGCGGATCGTTGGGAAACTTGACGGCACTTCTAGCGGCTCGCGTCAAAAGCCAACCAGACGTAAACATCAACGGCCAGCAGCGACCGATGGCCGTGATGGTCTCACAGCAAGCGCACTACTGCGTGCAACGCGCCGCCACAATCATGGGTTGGGGGCAGGACGGCGTGATCACGGTACCAACAAACGACCAGTTCGGCATGGACGTCCAACAGTTGCCTCGGTTGCTTGACTCTGCCAAACAGTCCGGTCGCCATGTGATCGCCGTCGTTGGCAGCGCCTGCACGACGGCAACTGGATCCTATGACGATCTACGCCGCATCGGGGAATTTTGCCAAGCCAACGATCTGTGGTTTCACGTCGATGGAGCTCACGGAACTGCGGCCGCTTTTTCACTCAAATACAAACACCTTGTCGATGGTATACAAATAGCCGACAGCGTCGTCTTGGATTACCACAAGCTACTTTTGACGCCTGCCCTGGCGACGGCTTTGATCTTTCGAGATGCCAAAAACTCCTTTACCACGTTCCAGCAAAAGGCCGACTACTTGTTCGAACCCGATAGCCCGGATCACCCATGGCACAATTTGGCTTTGCGTACTTTCGAGTGCACCAAATTGATGATGGGCTTGAAGATTTACAGCATTCTAACCGTCCACGGCACCAAAGCTTGGGACGAAAATGTGACCAGGTTATTCGACTTGAGTCGACAAATGTACGATCTAATCGAACAGCAACCCAACGTCCAAGCGATCGCCAAACCTCAGTCCAACATCATCTGCTACCGATATTTCGATAGCCAACTACCCGGCACGACGCTCAATAAAATCAACAACGATATTCGCGATTCTTTTCTGCGAACTGGGAAGTTTTACATCGTCAAAACGATGATTGACGACACCGTCTGGCTACGCTCAACCATCGGTTCGGCGACCACCACCGTCGACGATCTACAGGAATTACTGGACACAATCGTCCAACTCGGTCAGCAACAAAGTAACTAACGCGTGGCACGGCTAACATTTCTTGCAAATTTCCTGCGATACTCGGAGGCCACATCACACACTTAGCCACGACAAATCATCCTAACAGCCAAAATTTATTCGTGATCGAAGGCGATCTTTGATAAATTTGTTGAGCAAACAAACTGGGCCGAAGACATTTTGGCCAGCACGTTTATCCATTTCAGTTTGACTTCCAACTGAGTATTCCTTATGCCCAATCGACGCGACTTCCTGGCCACTTCTTCAATCACTGCATCACTGTTAATGGGAATTGGACGAGTCCGTCGAGACTTGAATCAAACCATTTCCACGTTCGTCGAACAACAGGAGGCTACCGATTTCACCGCACTCGCTAACGAATTCTCGCTAGGCAAGGACGTCAAATACCTGAACCACGCTTCCATCGGCTGCATCGCCAAACCGGTCCAGCAGGCACATGCCGGTTACTTGAAGTTATGCGAAACGAATCCTTGGCTTCACATGTGGAGTGACGCGTGGAAGCAGCCCGTTGAAGATTCGCGAAAAGCCGCCGCTGAACTGATGGGCTGCCAAGCCGATCACATCGCAATCACTCACAATACGACGGAAGCGTTCAATCTGTTTTCCAACGGACTGCCTTTAGACGAAGGCGACGAAATTCTGTGTAGCACGCTTTGTCATTCCGGCGCATACCTGCCTTTCAAGTTTCGTGCCGATTGGGGGCAATTCCAAATTCGCCGTTTTGAATTTCCAATGCAGGACATCCGCCAAATGACGGCGGATAAAGTAGTTTCCATTCACGAAAAACAAATTCGCCCAGAAACCAAAGTTCTGCTCGTCCCTCATTTGGACAACACAGTAGGGATTCGCCACCCTATCAAACAGTTGTCCGAGATGGCTAGAAGGAAGGGTGTGGAATTTATCGGAGTCGATGCGGCTCAGACACCCGGCATGATCCCGATGCAATGCCTGGATTCAACAGCCGACCTAATTGCCACCAGCGGGCACAAATGGATCGGTGGACCCAAAGGGACCGGTTTGGCATTCCTTTCGGAACGGTTGCAACAAACACTCAAACCGATGTGGATGACCTGGGGTCAAAACTCATGGCAAGACAGTGTTCGAAAGTTCGAGGACTATGGAACGCGAAACTTGCCCGAAGTTTTGACTCTGCATGACGCGATCAAATATCTGACTCGCATTTCAATGGCCGAGCGGCAAGCGCGGTTGATTGAACTTAGAGAATTTACGAAAGACCTCGTCGGACGCAAAAATTCACTAAGCTGGGAATCGCCCGAGCAGTGGGACGACGGCGGGTCGTTGGTTTCCATCCGAACCGAACGCCCTGTCCGCCAGTTGGCCCAAGATCTGTTTGAGCAACAAGCTATGGTCTTTCGACCGTTCAGCAACCTGGGGTTAAACAACGTACGGCTATCGGCCAACGTGTTTACTCAGAAAAAAGAGATCGAGGCATTCATTGAAATGATCGCTTGATCCAGAATACCTTACCAGTCGTCAGATATCATGTAGAGAAGAAAATGCTCTACTGAGTCCTGTATAATCTCCTGAAGGAATTTAGATTTTTATGGTCGCCTATACAGATAACTTCAAGAGTTTTGAGAATGCTCGAAAATTTGCTTGTTACTGTGGAGAAGCAATTCAATCAGGGTTTGCTGGCAGCAGCCAATGATCGTTTTGATGGCACCGTCACAACGCCCGTCGAGCCATTGAATAAATTCTATCTGGCTGAAAACTATCTCCAAAAATACCGCCTGCAAAGCAAACGCGTTTTGATGAGCATATTCCAAACCATGTATCCTGCGTTTGAAGATTTCAATAACTCAACGGCTGCTGCACGACTTAACGCGTTCGCAGTAGGCGACGGATCAAAGCGTCTGTTTGAGGAAGAAGTTGATCAATATGGATTTCCGCGCGAGCAACTGGAAAGTGAATTGAGAATTTGATCCGGTTGAATGCGACCGCTCAATTTGCAAAACGTACCTGTTCCCATGTCACATGAAGCTTTACGACAAGTACATTCTTCCCCGAGCTATCAATTGCGTCTGTGGAACGAAGCCGTTCATGAAACAACGATCTTTGGTGGTCCCTCAGGCAACCGGAACCGTGCTGGAGGTTGGCATCGGCAGCGGACTGAATCTTCCGTTTTACCAACCTGAAATCGTCGATCGGGTTATCGGGCTGGATCCCTCACTGGAATCGTGGAAGCTGGCAACCAAACGCAGGAAGGCAGTTGACCTTGAGGTCGAGTTCATTGGACTACCTGAAGGAGAAATTCCGTTGGAATCCGAGAGTGTTGACACCATTTTAGTCACGTTCACTTTGTGCACGATTCCGGATCCAGTCGCTGCGCTTCAAGGACTGCAACGAGTGCTTCGTTCCGGCGGCAAACTGATTTTTTGTGAACACGGAAAATCACCCGATCCATCAGTCTTCAAATGGCAAAACCGTTTGAATGGTCTTTGGAACACTTTTGCTGGCGGTTGTCACTTGAATCGTGACATCCCGGGTCTGATTGAAGAAAGCGGATTGACGATTGAAAAAATCGAAACCCAATACTTAACATCGACCGCTCGATTTGCGAGCTTCGTTTTTCGAGGCTCGGCATCGTTAAGATCCTGAGCCTTGCAAATGTCCAACCCCGAGGAGATTCCGAGGAGATTCCGGGGCTATTCCGGGGCTATTCCCGGACTATTCGAACTGAAAAATGAATAAACGCGCGCAACATCCTGTCGCGGCAAAC
>CAZJBW010000013.1:19618-33377 GCA_964543985.1 uncultured Pirellulaceae bacterium
GGACTATTCGAACTGAAAAATGAATAAACGCGCGCAACATCCTGTCGCGGCAAACGTCGACTTTCAACAGCCCTTGAACCTCCCATAGCCTCTTTGCCAATCAAGAAGATTATTTCAGGAAGCATTTGACTTCCGACCGGTATGGCAATACATTAACACACATATGGCAATTCATTAACACACAAGATCCTGGCTTGGAGAGAGGCGGTCTCGGATGGGCAAACAAAAGCCAACAGGAAAACTCGGGAATCGCGAACGGCAAATAATGGACGCCGTCTTTCAGCTTGGCGAAGCGTCCGTCAGCCAGGTACGCGAACTACTGGTTGAACCACCAAGTTACTCAAGCGTTCGAACAATGCTTCGGCACTTGGAAAGCAAAGGGTTTTTGCGATATCGCCAGGAAGGCAGACGCTACATTTACCGTCCTACTCAAAGTCGTGATGCTGCAAGGAAGTCTGCTCTCAATCGCGTTCTCGAGACGTTTTTTGCGGGATCGGCCGCCGACGCTGTCGCATCGATACTCGGCGACAACTCGAAAAAGTTGACGCTGCAAGAACTGGAAAAGATAGACAAAATCATCAAGCAGACTCGAAAGGCAGGTCATCATGAATAACGTGCTTGGCAATTGGGAGAGTCTCTATCAGCTTTGGAATTCCGGTGCTTTCGTGTTTCTGTTGGAAATGCTGTTTGCTTCCACGGTTTTATTGGCCTTATTGTGGGGCGGATTAGTTCTTTGCAAGCGAGCCAGTGCGAGTGAGCGGTTTCTCGCTTGTTTTGTTGCTTTGCTTGCATTAACAGCCTTGCCACTTGCGCAAGCGTTTATTCCTGCCGTTAAGCTATCTATCATTCCGGTGCCTACAAATGAGAGCGTAAAATCTCCTTCGTCCAACCGCGACACACGACCTGGTTCTTCCGTGCATTTCCGCCAGTTGCACACTACCAAGCGAACAGCCGAGGATCAGAAACCAACGCCCACGCAAGTTTCACGGCAACCGCTGGTGTCCACCGAATCGGTTAACCGTTCGATGGAACAAGGTCTCGCTACGGCACCTGCGAGTAATTCCGAATCTGGGACCAGGTCTGAACAAGAATCGGCACTGCCCACACTAATTAGCCAATCGATTGCAAATTCAAGTGCAAGAGAATTCGACCGAATTTTCCTCGTTTGGTTTTTCACGGCGGGCTTGTTGATGATGTTGAGCATGACTGGCACCCGGGTTTTTCGCCAAAAATTCTTGTCTGGCTGCCGTACTACCCGGCAACAGCAACTGCAGAGTCAACTGGATCATTGCCGTAGACAACTGGCGGTTGAGCGCCCTGTTTGGTTGCTAATTTCCAATCGCCCGGTTTTGCCAATGACCTGGGGTGTCTTACGACCCAAAATTGTCCTTCCAAACGATGCAGAGAATTGGACGGATGAGAAAACGAACCTGGTATTGTTGCACGAGTTGGCGCACATCAAACGAAACGATGTTTTCAAACAGGGTATCTGTAGAATTATCTGTTGCATGTTTTGGTTTCAACCGTTGGCGTGGTTTACGCTTCGCAAAATGCGATTTGAGCGTGAACTCGCTTGCGACGAAATGGTGTTTTCAACGGGAGCCGATCGCTCATTCTATGCAACTCAATTGGTCGATCTGGCCAGGTCCCATTCCACTCCAGCCGGTTTGCAAAGCATGAATATGTCCGCGTCCAATCTTCAACGGCGAGTAATAGCTATCTTCGATTCGACTCGTTCGCGTCGTTCTGCCAGCAATGCGGCAAAGAGGCGAATCGTTTCGATCTTCGTTGCTGTTTGCGCTTGCCTTGGTTCAATGCAGTTTGAGCAAATCGACTTGCCCGATGTCGACTCGGCTGAACAGGACATAGTTCCATCGCCGAAAGAAATCGTCGCGAAGTACATCGAAGCGTTAGGGGGCCGAGACAAGCTGGAGTCGATTGAGTCAATGAGCCTTGAGTGGCGGGTTGAGAAAAAGTCTGGCGACGTTAATTGGAATCGTGAAGAGTTTCTTTGGCAGAAAGAAAGTTGGGTAAGCCACCATTATAATAGTGAAGAGAAAACGTGGTCGACCGGAGCAGTAGGGCGGTTGTTTTGGGGAAAGCAAAATGCTGAAAAGTCATACCCCCTTATCAATGAAATCATGCTGTATTCACATCGCGCCAATGATCACAGTTTTCAAACTCCGCTTCGCATGCTTCAAGAACTGGATGGGATGACAGTGCTGGGGCGAGACCTCTTGGGCGACCGTGATGTTTGGGTGGTTCAATACTGGTCGAAAACCAGAAGCGCTCAACCAAGAGACCATGTAATTCGTTACTTTGATGTACAAAGCGGGCTACTGGTCAGAAAGGAATTCCACACATCCGGACGGTCGTTCGAACACGTCTATCATGACTTTCAAGCAATCAATGACGTGATGTTTCCGCAGCGTATCGAAGTCAAGTTCACCCAGCATCGCTACAAGAAACCGGACAAGATCATGGAATTCACACGACTGGTCAATGACCTTGAACTCAACGTAGATATTGAGCTTGCACGTTTAAAAGAACCGGCTGAACTCGGCTGGAATGATAACAAATTGATTTGCCAAGGGACAATCTGTGATGAGAAGACCGGTCGCCCGATTCCCAATGTTCATATCGGTCGACTCTGCCATAATTGGTGGCCACCGCTCACCATGACAGATGACCAGGGTAGATTTCGACTCTACGAAAGCCAGTTCGCCAAACTGCTTGGCGATTCTACCGCCGAAAAATGGAAGGATGGAATTTACAGTGCCGATTGGGTGTTGGATCCTCCCAGTTATTCGCCCCAGCTCATGAAATTCCGTCAGATATTAACAACTGAGGGGCGACCCGTTCCAACGACCATCAAACTCAAAAAAATAAAGATATTGAGAGGGCAGGTTGTTGACGAGACTACGGGCAAAGGACTTGAAAGCAGTTTCGATGTGCACGTTGGATACGACAGTCCGCGCCGAAATGAACTCGGCCTGAAGGAGATTAGATTCGAAAGTGCAATGTATCCGCTTAAAATTGGCGTGACAGATCCGGAAGGTCGCTTCACTATCCCGGTGATTAATGGCGATGTAATGTTGTGGTTTTTTCCGGATGCAGAAGGTTACTTGCACCGATTCCATGGCAATGCCTCTGGAGAAATTAGACGATCGTTCGTTATCGACGACGATTCAGAATTGAATGACGTTGTTATCAAGTGTGAACGATTTGGCAACGCAGAAATGGAGAATCAACGCCGTACGTACAGCACACTTTCGGTAGGCGCTCGCAGCAAACTTTCCGGGAAAATCACCAATGGCGAGAATGGTGAAGTGATTGCCGGACGAGTCTTGTTTTTGCCCCAAGGATGCTGGAAAGACAGCAAGTGGCAAGTTATTGATTCAGAGGGCCGTTTTCGATTTGACGAGCACGTCTCCGACGGTTTGCTCGTTGTGCAAGCAAACGAAAGAGGGAAATTCGAACAGCAGAGAATTAAGGTCATGGACGAGTCCCAAAAAAATGCTCGATCGTCGCTTTGGTGCAACGCAGTCTTTGACGTCAAAGAGGTGGCAGAAGACCCACTTGGGACCACAGAAATTGCACTCGAACCAGCGCTGCCACTTTCGATTGATATCGTTGATATGGATGGAAATCCGGCATCTAATTTCTACGTCTGCGGTGCAGAAGGCGACTATCCACACGGTCATGATTTTGATCCAGCCGATCATTGGGCGCAAGAGCAATTGAAGCAGCGATCGGAAAACGTTGAACTTTACTACGTTCCCAGGCACGAGAAACAACTGTTGCTGATGATATCCGAAGATTTGGAATTCGGGGCGGCCAGATTGTTTGACGAGTCTCGAAATGATGAAATGACGACGACTGACCCCATCGTTCTTGAGAAACTGGCTACGGTACGTTTCAAGATGGCAGGTCGTTCGACAACTTCGATTGATATTCGAGTTCACGAGCCTGAATTCATGGTTAACCAGGTTTCGATTGGTGGAAGTCGATTCTTTGCAGCAGTTGGCTCCGACTTTGAATTCAAGCGTTTGATACCAGGAATTCGATACCGAATTATCATTCGGGATTTCGATAAGTTGGATTGGAAGCCA
Organism: uncultured Pirellulaceae bacterium; assembly: GCA_964543985.1. Taxonomy (GTDB): domain Bacteria; phylum Planctomycetota; class Planctomycetia; order Pirellulales; family Pirellulaceae; genus CAJQPP01. The sequence continues at coordinate 23,731 of CAZJBW010000013.1, forward strand.
ACGGCCGATCGTCACATTGTCATCGGACCAGTAAAACCTGGAGAAGATATTGACCTTGGGACGCTCAGGCCAGAGATGCAAACCAGGGACAATTGACTTGAGCAAGTGAGCCAGACTATCGAAAAAGAAAACAGGCTTAGGCAAGCAAAAGAGGACGCGGTCCGCAGCTCGTTCTTTCCTTGATCTTCCAAATGGATTTGATTGCCGAAAAAAACCCACGCGTAAGAACACGTGGGTTTGTATTGTCAATCAATTGTTGATCCGACGACTATCGTCGGAAAGCTGATCGTCCCTGTGGCAAACGGGTTGCCTGTCGATAGAACTTCTGATTTTGATTGGACGCCGTCGGATGCACGACCTGTGGTCCGTTGCCAGATGGAACCGGACGACTTAACTGGGCCACTTGCTGGCGAGCCATTCCTGACGATGTGCCGGTGAGCGGTGCAAATTCGATGACGCGACGATCTGTTGACCCAGCAAACATAAGAATTTTAACTTCTTTAGATATTCTAATCCGAATGCTCGTTCCAAAGCGTCTCGATGCGAAACGTAGGCTACTGAGGTTCGATCTCAAAGATCGCTTCGATTTCAACCATCGCGCCCAAGGGTAGCGAGCTCATTCCAACGGCAGCGCGAGCACCAACGCCATTCTCCTGGCCAAACAAATCGCGAATGAGTTCGCTGCAACCGTTGATCACTTTCGACTGATCCGTGAATTCCGGCGTGCAGTTGACCATTCCGGTCGTCTTCACCAAACGCCTTACTCGATTCAACGATCCGATCTCGTTTTTCAAAGAGGCCAGCATACCGACGGCACAGCGGCGGGCTGCTTGTTGGGCTGTTGCCAGATCCGCATCTCCACCAACCTTGCCAGTCATGATGTCACCCGCTTCGGTGCGAGGAATATGGCCGGCAAGATAGGCCATATTGTCGACAACCACAACGCTTTTATAAACAGCGACCGGACTGGATACCTCGGGTAATTCGATACCCATCTCGGCCAACTTCTTATCAAAGTCAGTCTCAGGTTCCTGAGTCGGTTGCGTGGTCGTAGCGTAGAAGGCGAAAAAACACAAAAGGCACACGGCCACAAGTGAAATTTTTGTCATGGGATGAAGTCCAGCAAATGAAACAAGTTTTAGCTGGACTTATTTAACCTGACGGTACGCGGACATGCAATTGGTAGAAACTTGGTTGTTTGCAATAAAACCTCTTAGACAATAGTGGCGGAGCCACGGCAGAGGTTCAATTCACACAAAATAGTGGTGGAGCCACGACAGGTGTGGACATCCATTGTTGCCGAACCCACATGTTGCCGCTCTGCGGCTACCACGTTGTCGTCGCAATACCTTACGGTTTTGCTGCCGCCCGAGATTCCAGCTGACTTTGTAAATGGCGCACGGCTCGCTTGAGCGGCAAATCTACATCTAACCACGATTCCGGTTGATCTTCGGATTCATCGCCATCATTTTGAACTCGCTGATCACGCATAGCGCGGGCGCGAGCAATATCTACTAACTCTTCGTCGGTCAACGACACTTCAAAACCTTCGTCCGGTCGCACACCGTACTGATCCTCATCTTCCGGAGGCCTAACCGTGCGGTCGATATTTTTTCCGGACGGTCGCCAATAACTGGCAGTGGTAAGACGCAGCAAACTGCGGTCCCGTTCCAAAGTAATCAAGTCCTGAACAGTCCCCTTGCCCCAGGTTTGCTTACCAACGATGGTCGCTCGCCCGTGATCCTGCAGGCAAGCCGATACGATTTCCGACGCGCTGGCGGACAATTCATTGACGATGACGACCATCGGTATTTTCACATCCAGTTCGGTTTCACTGGTGGCATAACGGCGGCTAACCACATGCCCGCCACGGCGTTTGGTTTGAACAATTAAGACTTCCCGCCCAATAAACATGTCGCTGATGTCCACAGCAGCGTTCAACAAGCCGCCTGGATTACTACGCAGGTCCAAGATAAAGGCGCTGACGGTACCGTTTAGTCCTTGAACCGCCACACGCAGTTCGTCGGTCGACCGTTTGCCAAACTGCAACAGCCGAATGTAACCGATCCTTGAATCTTCAGAGACTCGGAAATTCCATGATCCATCGGCATTGCGTGTGTCACCGTAAATGGACGGCACAGGGATATCGTCACGTGTCACAGAAATCTCGAGATCGTCGGATTGCCCGTCTCGACTGACCAAAAACAAAACGGACTCACCCTTGGGACCTCGGATCAATTCAATCGCTTGTTGATTGGAAAGTCCTTCAGTCGATTTCCCATCAATCTGAACGATGCGGTCGCCCACTAACAAACCAGATTTGTAGGCGGGGGTTCCAGGTATTGGCCGGACAACGCGAATGCAGTCTCGTTCTTCGTCTTTTTCAACCTCCATACCGACCCCAACGAACTCTTGATTCAGGTCTTCGTCAAAGGCTTTGTATTGATCTTGAGAAATATAAGACGAGTTTGGATCCAGCTTGGATAGCATGCCATCCATTGCGGCATTGAAAAGTTCACGCTCGGGAACTTGTACTAGCGATTCCTTTTCTATGATATTCAGTGCCTCGCTAAACAGACTGGCAAATCGATTCTTAACAGAGATCGAATAACAACTCAGCGAAACAACAATCGCTAGTGCGATATAAACCAGGTTCTTTAGAGGCATGGATGGTCTTTCTAATTCGCTCGTCAAAATCGTGTTCCGCACGATGTCTTAGCGGTATCGTACCGAACCTGGACTGCAAAAAAAATGGTGCATGCAAGAAGATGTAACAAGGAAGGGTTAATTGATTGATTCAATAGATCAAAAAAAACGCCGTGCATTTCGCACGGCGTCTTTGAAAATTCGAATTGTGTTGGTAAGAAGTGGGGTTAGCCGCCAAGTCCACCAGGTCCTCCGGCACCTCCGGCACCACCAGCTCCACCAGCACCACCACCGGTACCGTCGACAAAGTTAAACGTTGATACTTCGGTGATATCGCTAAACAACTGTCCGGGCAAGTTGATAAGCACGTACAAACGATCGGCGGTAGTTGCCGTGGCAGTTGCTGAGGTAGCAATAGGCAGAGTTGTAATTTGCGGTCGGAAACCTGGTAAACCATTAAGCGGGTTGCCCTGGGCGATTTGCCGGTCACGGTTATTTTGCAATTGGCGACGACCTTCTGGGCTGTTTGTTCGCCACTTTCGACTAGCCACAGAATTTCGATAACTGGCCAGCTCTTGAGCCAGCAAACCAGGTTCGGCCACAAAGTCCTTAGAGGCCGCCATTTGAATTGCCAGACGATCCAGCTTTTCAGTTCGGCGTCCATCATCCAACTTAAACATTACCACAGCGCCATTGGCATCCATTTGAACTTGTCTTTTGATGCTGGTTTCATTTGGCGAGCGGAAGTTTCGGTAGACTTCAACCGTAACTTTGTTGGTCGGTACTTCGCCCCAAATTCGTCGAATGGCAACTCGATAATCGCCAGAGAATCCTCGTGGTAACACGTAGTACTCGGAAACAATACCGGACTCGTCTGCGCGAGAAGCTTTGTCACCCATCATGATGCCGCCGCACAACGTTCGCGGGTTCAATCGCGAGCAGATCGTTCCGCCTGGTTCCTCGATGTAAATATCATTGTCGGCTTCGCCAGTCCAGCTAACCTTGATGATGCAATCGCGGTAAAGAGCTTCGGCGACTTGACTGTTGAACTCTTTCAACTCAGCCGTTCGACCAGCTTTTTCCAAATCCAGTTTGATAACATCGGCGGTACGCAAAGCATTCTTCATCTCCTCGGGATAGTCGGGCCATTCTTGCCCAAGGATTCCCAATGTGGCCCATTTCAGACCTTCCAGATCATTGATGCTTCTAGCAGCACGCATTCCAACCACATATGGTTCATGTCGTGCGGGATTGGTTTCAGCGATGTACTTCAGAACCTTTAGAGCTCGCTTTTCCATCCCATTTCGACTCATGAAGAAAGCGGCATTCATCAGGTCATCTGGATTTTCACTAAAATCGACCGTGGTCATAACCGTACGTTCGATTTGATTTTGACTAGCACCAGAAATTTGCATCGCCAGAATCATGGCTTGATACATCCATTCCTGAGTCTGCTTATTTCGCATGCAACCTTCGATCACAGCGATGACCTCGTCAGCCTTCTTTTCTTTCATCAGCGAACGGACAGTTTCCCGAACGTCAGCTGGATCAGCGTGATAATTAGAGAAGTACTGGTTCCAAGCTTGCTTGACGGTTTGCCCAGCAGCAGGTTGAACGGACAAGCTGGTTGGCTTTTCATTTTCCGTTTCTGGTTCGCCAGTTTTGGGTTCGCCAGTTTTGGGTTCGTCAGTGATGTTGAAGACACCACCGCCACCGCCGCCGCCGAAGCCACCACCTTGACCACCGCCACCTTGACCGCCGCCGCCGAAGCCACCGCCACCTTGACCGCCGCCGCCGAAGCCACCGCCAGCCTGTCGAGGAGCAACCAAGTCACCAACATTGTAGATGTTAATAACCAAGTTTTCCAAAGCGGCATCTTCCGACATGATGAACAAAACTTCATCTTTCACAACATAGGTGCACTCGAACTGCCCCAGGATGATTCGCAAGCCAGATCGCAGCGAAACATTGTCCAGAGTCAGACTAATGACCGTTTCTTCATCCAAGTTGTTGTCGAAAGCTGATGGGTCAATCTGGATTGGAATTCCATAGTCAGCGGACAATTCGTCAACGATATCACCGAAGCGAGTATCGAAGTAATCGAATTTGGCATCGCCATCTAAAGCCAACAGAATCCTTTCTTCTCGTTCATTGCTGGCCACGCGAACGTTTTGCCAACGACTACGCAGTTCTTTTTTGGCCAGCCAATCATCGGCATCCGGGAATACCAAAGGTGGTTCACCCGAAAATGGAATGGCAGATTTTTCGACTTCGTACAAAGTATCCAGGAAGCCACGATTCTTTTGGTTGCGAAGCGTCCAGTACTTATCCCAATTGGTTCTGAGAATCGAAAACTCTTCAGCAACCACCGTTTCAGGCGACAAGTCTTCTGAGACAGCTGCCACGATAACGTCGGAAGCACCATCGTAATTTCGCTCGGCCAATAACGCATTGAACTGATCGAAATAGGTCGCCAGTCTGGCTTCCCGAGCTTCCGTTTGGCCAATCAGATCCAAACGAGCTTGGGCCGCCTGCCGTCCCCGTTCGACAAGAGCCAAGTTAGCATCAAATGATTGCTTGCTAAGGTTCGCTTGACGCAGTTCCGATTGCATTCGTCTCTGCAATTCCAAGCGAACTGCTGGGTCAATATCTGGAGCACGAGTGATGGTGTCCAACATGGCTTTCAGACGATCAATACCTTGATCCGGTCTGGTTGTCAGTAGGTCACGAGAGATTCGCAACTCGTTAAGCATGTAAGACCGCAAGCGTTGCTCAACAGCCCGACGTCGTCCTTGAACATTGTTGATGTAGTCGGGAGCACCTTCTGCTTCACGCAAGAACTGCTCGTCGTCAAATGTCTGATCAACCAAGTTCAACCCACCGCCAGCTTGAGGTGGCAAGACGTTAGCTTGAGGAGCCGGGTCCTGCAAAATCAGACCGCCTGAGATATCTTCTTGAGGGACACTATCAATGACTTCTTCTTGGACGACCGTTGGAGCACTGGCATTCAGTACGGCGGCACCCAAGGGTGTGATTTCGTGCGAGCTGGACAGGATCAAGCGAGAAACTTCTCGTAGACCGGCCGAACCAACGGTTGCCAGAGTACCAGATTCGCGAGCCGACACTAACAACTCAGGTAGGAATCCAAAGTCCCTGTCCGCAGCTTCTGCAGTCACAGGCCAAGTCTTGCTTGTTGCTTGCCCGTTAATCGTACCGTGAATGGTTACGTCAAATTGACCACGCTGGGTCAACGAACCGATCAAGATCGAATCGCGATCGGAACGCAGTGGAGGCAAAGCACTAGGAAATACCTCTGTCATTTCAGTTGGCTTTTCGATGCGAGTCGGCCACATGACCGTTCCGCGAACCGTTCGCACCAAACCAGCCGCAGCTTGATCTGTTGAACCGATGTCGTCCGTGTCAACGAAAACGTTTCCGCCAGTGTGATTGGCCAACGTCGCCAGCATCTTAATGTCGCGTTCTGGACCGATCGCAAACGTTGAGAATGCAATTTGATTCTTGGCCAAATCGTTAATCATGCTCTCGAAACGCTCAGTAGCCAACAGAGCACCACGGCTAACTCCGTCACCAATGTAGATGACGTTCTTGTTATTTTCGTTGCCTTTCAATGCTTGAACCGAACGCTCAAGCATGGCAGCAATGTCAGTAGCACCCAACGGAAGGCGATCGTTCAATTGCTGAATGGCCACATTGATTTGCGAACTGTCCGCAGCCACAAAGCTGTCAGTCAGTGGCACTGGATCAATATCCATCGCGTACAATTGAACTTGATCCTGAGGATCCAAGCCCGTTAGGACCGCTTTCAATGCTTTGAAAGAATCCTCGCGAAACTCAGCAATTTGACTGGCTGACGTATCCACAAAGATCACTACCTTGGCCGCAGAACTGGTCGCGCCCATATCAGCGGTTAGTGACAGGGCAAACGCCGTTTCACCAGTTGACGAATCAAACGTCGCTAACCGCGCTTCGTGATTTTGGGCCGACACGGCCGTCGTCACCAACGCGATTGCAAGTGATAAAGTCAACTGAAATCGCACCCAAGATCGGCTGCATTTCGACATATCTAAACTCCAACGAAAAACTAAAACTTAGGGCCGCACTCGCAGTGCGTGACCCCGCCCTGCCTTATGTATTTTTAGAAATCGGCATAATTCACGCCGTTCACGTACATTCTATTTTGATGGTTTTATAAACGCTACCGAAAAACCCACGATTTTGATCCGCTTTAAGCTCAAATCCCTAGCTTTTTCACTGGTGCAAATGATCGATACCAAAACACCATTGCATTGCTATGCAAAAGCTGTGCCTTTCGGATGCTTTACCCAAATTGCAATTTCAGAGTAACTCGATTCACCTAGGCCTGATCCATTTAAGTGCTAGTTCGCGGATAAATTCACACCTACCGTCCAGCACACGTTCGATTAGCACGTTTTTAGCGTTTGTAAGCGAAAAACCAAACAAACACACCCCAAGCTACTAACCGATAGCCGAGAGTATCGAAATTGCACAAGCTGTTTCGAAATCAAACATGCCGAAACTCATCAAATTCAAGCCCACCAAAATTTCTTGGTCCAAACTCTCACCGAACAAGACATCTAGCCGCAGACATCCGATTCAGCGACCCTTAACCTTACCGATTCGGCGTTCCAGATGACAGGCTGATGCCAACCAACCCGTGCACCGCATTATGGGGCCCACGCATTATGGGGCCCACAGACCCGCCCTCGTCCCTTCTGGCACCCAGCACACAAGAATTGTGCTAAAAATCACGTTTTACGGTTAAATGTTGTGATCAACACACCGATTTCAACATTTTTCAAATACAGGCACGTATCTGCTTGTCGTCGACCAGGCATTCTCAATAAGATCGTGCAAACCTTTAAGTTGCTTTATTTTTTTGTGGAGTGTCATGAGCAGACTCAGAACAAAGTCGCTGCTATTTCTAGTAGCCGCATTCGCCCTTAGCGCAACCTTGGAGGCCCAGTCGGGCAACAAGAGCGGAAGTTCAAAACGAGGTAATTCCAAAACCACGTCCAAACAAACCGAAAAGAAAGCCGAAGGAATCGCGGTTGGCGAAAAAGCCCCCGATTTCGAAGTCGCTACTTTCGAAGATGGAACCATCAAATTGTCCGAGCGTTTTGGTGATGACGGCAAACCAGTCGTTCTGATCTTCTCGCGTGCCAATTGGTGACCGTACTGCAAAAAACAACTCGTTGAGTTGGGCGAATCGGCTGAGCAATTGAAAGAAGCAGGCGTTGAAGTTATCGCGGTTTTCCGTGAAGAACGAGAAGGCGTCGAAGGCCTGGAAAAAATCCGCGAAGAAACAGAAACCACATTTACGTTGGGCGTAGACAACCGAGCAACTAACACTCGCGCCTACGGCACACGTACTCTTGGCACCTACGTCATCGATTCCAGTGGCGTCGTGCAAAAATACTTCCCCGGAAACGTTCGCAAACGTGTCGGGCAAGAAGACCTTTTGGAAGCCGTTGAAGCTTTAAACAACTAAGCAAAGCGCAGCGATAACAAATTGATAAAGCGTCAGACATTCGTTTGACGCTTTTTTATGCGCTCAAAATCCCTGCACCGAAGGCGTCTGCAAACACAAAAAGCCGGTCCATCATGGACCGGCTTTTACTGTTTCACCAATCGTCAAAGCCGACGCCCCTGGCCCACCAAACTGGCCAGCGGGCTTGCGACCAACCCTAGTGGAAATCGACGTGTGGACCAGCAGGGTACAAGTGAGCCTGAAAGCCGAACAGGCTTTGCAATGACTCGGCTTTCACATCCAACAGGTTTTGCAACCGGCTATGTTTGGCACAAATCATCCCAGTCTGGATTCCCATGACACTACTGGCCACATTCAGCAACGACTTCGCTCCCTTTTTGACACTCAGGAACACGCTGCTGTCATTGGTGTCGGCAAAGTCGGTGGACATGGCTACTGGCATGATGCATACCGGGATATTTAATCGAGTGGGACCGGCCGGTTTGTGCTTTGTGCTCAGCAAACCGTCTGTCGAATACTGCTCAATCAACAGACGTCGGTTGGCGTCCTTGTCAATTTTCTTCGAGGGCTTGGCTTCGATTTCAAAAACCTCAATCACTACATTACCTGGTCGCACAGGCCTGGAAATCGGACGAGCCTCGATAAACGGCTTGATCGGTCCGCTTGAGATGTTGCGGATCACAGCTGAACCATGCCCCAGTCTTGCTGCACTTAACTTTGCCGACACATTCTTCGCTGGGACCATGTTGGCATCCATCGTCTCCAAATTTAGGTTGGAAACCGTCAAGTCCCAAATTTCCTGGGACTGTTGCTTCAAGTTATCAAAAACATTCAGCAGCTTAGCGTGTAACGAAACAGGCTTGTTCATAAAAATGGGCGGTCGAATACTGGCCGAAGGTTCCCAGTAAACTTCGTGCCTCAAGTCCGGGGATTGAGCGATCGTTGACCGATCGTTGGTGCCCGTTTGGATAATAACGGCAATGTTGGTTTCAGGAATCGACGATTCATCGATCGCAATCTGAGAACCAGACAAAGAAGCCGAAACTGAGTTCTTACGTAGCGGATTGTGCTGAAGGCTGGCCCATTGAATCACCTCTTTCTTCGATTCAATGCTATTTCCAAATCCGTAACGTTCCGACTTCAGGCCGTCATTGGCCTTAACAATGGTTGGAGTCCCTGCCAACGAGATCGCGATCAAGGTTAATACGGCGATCCATCGTTTGATTGACACGGTCATGCGTTTGCTTCTCCCCGGACTTACTGTCAAATAAAGTGGATGACAAACACCATTTTGGTCACCCTACTTTCTGAATTGCTGCTGCACTATCAGTATCGGAGTTTCCTGAATGCCCCTGTTGGTCAAACCAGGAAAAATAGAAAACCCTATGGTTACTCTTAGCATTCCAACGTTCAGGGAAACAGCGAAAGCTTTGCCGGATATTCGGTTCGTAACTTGAACAACAACGTGTCT
>CAZJBW010000013.1:33477-49535 GCA_964543985.1 uncultured Pirellulaceae bacterium
TTTTCAAACAACACGTGAACTCTAAAATTAAATTCAGCGTAACCAGTTGTTGCAAAACAGTTGTCCCGACATTGAAACGATCACGATGAGATACTTAAAAACTACAATCGCCGTTTATTTTTGTTTCCTTTCATTTGCCGTACAGGCCCAACTGGAATCACAGCAAGGCTCCCTGGACGAGTTCACACCGGAAGAACGCGTCAACATCCTGGTGTACGAAAACGGCAACCGCAGCGTCGTCAACATTCAGACTCAATTCGATTCCTACGATCGATTTTTTGGACCCGTTTCTGGAAAGGGCTCGGGCAGCGGTTGGGTCCTGAACAAATTGGGGCACATCGTCACCAACTACCACGTCATCGAAGGTTCCGATCGGATCCAGGTCACCATGTTCGACGGAGAAACATCGACAGCCGAGTTGATCGGTGGCGATCCGCAAAATGACATTGCCGTTTTGAAAGTCGAAGTGCCTGAACAATCATTGATTCCAGTACGATTAGGCGATTCCTCGAATTTGCGAGTTGGTCAGCGAGCCTTAGCGATCGGCAATCCATTCGGTCTGGAACGGACGCTAACCGTCGGCATCGTATCCAGCCTGAACCGGACTCTGGAATCAAAGAATGCCAAAGGACGGCTGATCAATTCGGTGATCCAAATCGACGCCGCGCTAAACCAAGGCAACTCGGGCGGGCCACTTTTCAACAGTCAAGGATCCATGATTGGGATGAATACTGCGATCGCTAGTGCCAGTAGCGACAATTCTGCTCAGAACAGCGGCGTCGGCTTCGCAGTACCCGTCAATACGATCAAACGTGTCGTCCCAGAACTGATTGAACACGGCAAAGTCATCCGGGCGACCGCCGGCATCTTCAACGTTAAGCGAGTCCGCGATGGGTTGATGATCGTGTTGGTCGAGCCGAATGGGCCTGCCGAAAAAGCTGGACTTCGCGGCGCTGTCAATGCCGTCCTGCGACGATACGGTGATCGCATCGAGGTTGCTGGCTTTCGTTGGAACGATTCACCCGGTGACTTGATTTTGAAAATTGGTGATGTCGATGTTAACAGCTGGGACACGATGCAAGACGAGATAGAAAAATATCAACCAGGCGACGTCGTCACTTTTCAAATCAAGCGTGGTCGACGCCAGATGAACGTCACGGTAAAGTTGACCGAGGATTAGTCGCCAAAGTTACCCGCCTGAAAAACCAGCCTAAACCAAACCAGGAAATGTCATGAGCAAATTTGCCGTCATCATTGCCGCAGCGGGCAAGAGTTCGCGATTTCGTGACAAACACTACAAGAAACCGTTTGTGCGACTCGATCAAAAAGCGGTTTGGCTGTATTCGGCGGAACGCTTTCAAAACCGTGGCGATGTGAAACAGGTGATCTTGGTCATTGCTCCGGAAGATCGAGACGAGTTCACATCCCTGTTTGGACCCAACGTTGCAATCATGGGCATCGATGTCGTTGAAGGAGGGAAAGAACGAGCGGATTCGGTGCAGAATGCGTTAGGCAAAGTAGGATCGGACATTCAATTTGTGGCGATTCATGACGCGGCCCGACCGTGCGTCTCAGAAGAAGACATCGAAGCGGTATTTGCGGCGGCTGAAAAATCAAATGCGGCCATCTTGGCGACACCCGTGACCAGCACTCTAAAGGCCAGCAAAAACGGCGTCGTTTCCGAAACGCTTCCGCGATCCGACAAATGGTTGGCCCAAACTCCTCAGGTTTTTCGCAAGGAAGATTTGGTAAACGCTTACCGAAACAGTGGGTCCGATCGGCCAACCGATGAATCAGCGTTGATGGAACAAAACGGAATCCAAGTCACCATCGTCGAAGGGTCTCCCTTAAATATCAAGATCACAACCAAAGACGATTTGCGATTGGCCAAGGCCATTTTGAAGTCCGCAGCGCCTGTGAAATTCGACGCGCCGAACCATCCATTCGCAGACGGCGACCTATGGCGTTAAAAGATTGAGACGTGGCCAGTGAACTGAAATCGAAAATTAGCCAGGCGTGATTCCCTGCATCATCCAAGCGCACAACATTGCGCCATAAGTTCCCAATGCGTACCCCAATACGGCCAACAGTACGCCAACGGGCGCCAAAGCCGGGTGGAATGCCGCTGCCACCACCGGGGCACTCGCCGCGCCACCGATATTCGCTTTACTGCCCACAGCCAGAAAGAAGTAGGGAGCTTTGATCAACCAACCGACTAGGAACATCAGCCCGACATGGAACGCCATCCAGATGCCGCCGATAACAAAGTAGCCGGGGTACTCAGTAACCGCTCGAATATCCATGCCCATGCCGATAACGGCAACTAAGACAAAGATAAACACGGTTCCAATCTTTGACGCTCCGGCACCTTCGTAGCTTCGCAAGCGAGTAAACGAAAGGCCGATTCCGATCGTAGTGGAGATGACGATCAACCAGAAAAACGAGCTGGCCAAACCGAGATCGCTGAGCACAGCCAACCATGGATCTTTCTCGATCATACCGTCAACGATACCGGAAATCAGTTGCCCGACGTAATGAGCGATCGCCGTGGCCCCGAATCCCAACGCCCCAATCACCATAAGGTCCGTTGTCGTTGGCACACGAGCCACACTGAGACTGAACTTTTCCATCTTTTTTTGCAAGCGATCGATACTTGAGGCATCTGCTTTAAACATCCGATCGATCTGTTTGGCTTTCCCGACCCCCAGCAGCAAAAAGATCATCCAGATCTCAGCCACAAACACGTCTACCGCGACCATCGCACTGTAGAGATCTCGCAATTTCTTTTCCATGTCCGCGCTGGCGTCGTTGGGAGGCGACATGAAAACGACCTGCATGGCCGCTTGATTGGCACCGCCGCCGATCCAGCTACCCGCCACCGTACTGAGCCCTCGCCAAACTGCGTCGGGACCATCAACTCCGATCAATTCCGGCGAAACGTACGACATAATCAAGACGGCGATCGGCCCGCCTAAAATGACTCCTACCGAACCCGTCACGAACATGATCAGTGCCTTAGGCCCCAACCCAAAAATTTCTTTCAGATCGATACTGAGTGTCAAAAATACCAGTGTGGCAGGCAGCAAATATCGCGTCGCCATGTAATACAACGTCTTGTCTTCAGGATCCACCAAACCAAAAAACGTTAGCAGCGACGGCATGAAGTAACAAACCAACAGCATCGGCACGAACTTGTAAAACATCCCGCAAATACCGGTCTTGATACTGGAGGTCCAGAAAATGAATCCCAACATCGAAAGCAATATGCCCAGGACGATGGCGTTGTTGGTAATCGCGGCTTCCGATTTCGCCTTCTTGATCACCTTGCCCATGTCTTTGACCATGGATTCATCGGCATCGTCGGGGAACGCTTCTTTAAGCCGCTCGATCAGCTGTTCGGCTTCGGACACTTCCTGTTTCTCTTCCAGCTCGCTTTCAGGTTCCTGATTTGTCCCGGAGGACTGAACTTTTGCAGACGCTTCCGCAGAGACCGTGATTGCGTACGAGCATGCCAAACCGGCAACAAACAAGAAGAGCAGAGTTCTTTGAAACACGTTGGCCTCGCGGGAATGAAGTCGGGTACGCCGCAGATTTTATGGCATCCGTCACAGAATCGAAAGCCAACGAGTGCCTGGACCGACAAATAATCGTTATCCGTCGTTTGACGTAATTCCCAACCCCGCCAACTAGGATCGAGAACCTGCCTCGACCGAAATAACATGACCACCCAGATACTCTACTTCCGAGGACTGGTGGGTTACGTAGAGAACAGGAACAGACCACTCGTCCATTACTCGCTTCAAATAATCCAGAAAACGGAATTTCAGAGTATCGTCGAGTGAAGACGCGGGCTCGTCCAATAACAAAAGCTTTGGCTTAATGGCCAACGCTCGGGCAATCGCCACACGCTGCCGCTCACCACCCGAAAGCGAACTTGGACGACGCTTCAGCAAATCAGAAAGTTGCAATACTTCAACGATTTTGTTCAGCTCATGTTCTTCCAACGGGTTGCTTTGATACCGCATTCCAAAACCAATGTTTTGCAGAACATTCATATGCGGAAACAATTTCAGATCTTGAAACACGTAACCGATCGCCCGCTGTTCGGCAGACAACTCGATTCCGTGCTCGGTATCCACAAGACATTCATCGAACAATTCGATACGCCCACGATCTGGTCGCTGCAAACCAGCAATCAATGAAAGAATCGTCGTCTTGCCGCTACCTGATGGACCAAACAGAACGCAGCATTCTTGTTCGCATTGGAAAGTCATATCCAGTTGGAACTTGGAATGCGGATATTGATATTGGCAATCGACTTTCAACATCAACGACGAACCTTTCGACTACGCAGTTCGATACGTTGCCCGACAATCAATGCGATGCAAGAAAGGATTATCGAAACAATTACCAGCGGCCAAACGTCGTTGAATTCGGTCGAATGAGCTTTGGAATAGACGGCCAAAGGAATCGTTTGAGTCACACCTTTTATATTGCCTGCCACCATAATGGTCGCTCCAAATTCACCCAGACTACGAGCAAACGCTAACAACCAACCGGCAATCATGCCCGGAACCGCCAGTGGAAAAGCGATTCGCCAAAACGTGGACCGTCGACTGGCGCCTAGAGTTCGGGCGACTTGTTCAAGCTGCTGATCAGATTGTTGAAAGGCTAACTGGATCGGTCGAACAGCCAACGGAAAACTGACCACGACGGCGGCCAGCAATACCGCCCACCACGTCAACACCACCCTGATGCCCAACAGATGAAACAGCGGGTAACCCAACCACCCTTGAGGTGAAAATGAGACCAGCAAAAGCAAACCGGTAACGACGGGTGGAAGCACTAATGGCAAATTCACGATCGCTTGGACTATCCAACTGCCTGGCCATTCGGTGCGAGCCAACCAGCGAGCAACCGGCACGGCCAGCACGATACATACGCAGGCCGCGACAACTGCGACTTGTAGACTCAGCACGATCGGCGAGTAGAAATCAGCGTTCATCGTCAACTTCCAAAACGGTTGACGAATCACCAGAACGATCGTCGACCCAAGACGCGTCTGGAATCGAGAACCCATACTTGGCCGCGGTTGTTCTTGACGAATCCTGTTGCAACCACCCAACGAACTTGCTGACGGCTGTCGGATTGCGCTGATTTTCCAGCTGCACCAGCGGATAGACCACGTTCACATCAGGCAGTTGACCAATCCGTCGAACGTGATCACCTGCACTTCTAGCGTCCGTTTCGTAAACGACCCCGCAATCGACAGCGCCTTGCACCACCAGCGCCAAAGCTTGCCGCACGTCGCTGGCGCCAACCACCTTCGGTTCGATGACTGACCAACTGTTATTGCGTTTCCAATATTCCTTGGCGTACCTTCCGGCCGGCACAACATCCGGCAAGGCCATGGCAATCCTTTGCACGTCGGGTTGAATTAATTGGTCCAAGCTAACAACACTTTCATTCGAATCTGTTGGCACCACCACGACCAATCGGTTCCCCCAAAGATCCAACGGTTGTTGGCAACCGATCGCCTGGCAAACGTTTTCAGCCCACGTTTGGTCGGCGGAAAGGAACAGATCAGCTTCTGCGCCATTTTTCAACATTAACGCCAAGGACGAAGTCGCCGCAAAATTCACTCGCACTTTGTATTCCGGGTAAGCGGCCTCGAACGAGTCAACCAACTCACTGACCACGTCGATCGTGCTGGTGGCGGCAAACAGCACGACATCCGGTTGCCGCTGGGACTCGCCACACCCTGATAATGCAACCATCAAAGCACAACACAAAATCACATTCGCGAAACGTGGCTTAACAACTACCAGAATCGACTGTTCTGTTTTAGTCATCAGAATTTGCAATCGAATTCTGCAGTAGGTTCATCTTGCCTGGACGCAGCGTCGCCTAGAAACCGCTGTAATCGGTGGGTTTCAAAAACCAGTTTTCGATTTTCGAGACCGTATCTTTGTATTCCGGCAGCACTTTCATTTTGTCCCATCTAGGATCTTTCAAAAACGCTTGCCAGTGTTCCTTATGAGCCTCTTCATTTTCGGCGGACAGCATGTAAACGAGATTCGGGACGTCCTGCCCAATCAGAGTTTCCCCGAAAAAGACGGGAGCCATTTTCACATCTCGCATCAACTGCAGCTCGCCACCTTCGTTGAACATGTGCACTTTTCGTTTGGCGTGATCGTCAGTGTGGCTTTGGTACAAACGCAATTCAAAAATTCGCTCGGTTTTGTTTTTTGAGTAGTCTGCCAATTCCATCTTTGGGATTCCGGCGAACGACTTTAAGAATCGACTCTCGATTCGATCGTACACCGGGTCTTTCAATTCGCGTTTGGAAAATTCCGCTTCTGCCGCGACGTAATCCGCATCGGCATTCAATTGGTCTCGCAGGTTAGCAAATTGTTCGGCATTGCTAAAAGGAATCAGCATAAACACGTTGTGGCTGTTGTCGTTTTTCATATCGGTAAACACACCCACTCGCTCAATTCCCAATCGATTCAACGCCGGGACGTAGGTGTCACGCAAATAAGACTCCAACAATTCTTGTTTCTCGAAATCGAATATCCGGTAGATCCGCAACTCGTAGAATTCGCGTTCCGTTTCCTGAGCGACCAGATTGACGCAAACACAGCTTGCGATCAGGGCTGCGAACACACTAATTTGAAATTTGACTGCCAACATTGCACTCACCATTACTTTCACTGTTCATTAACGACAATTGGTTTCGCGAAACTTAAACGCTGGGCAAACCCAGGACTCGTCGCCAGGCGCTGATTTGCCCGAGGTGTTGATTTTCGTGGTTCAACATCAAGTAAGGCAGACAGATTCCGGCATTTGGCATGACCGTTGACCAGCGTTCCAATTTGACGGGTTGCGAGAATATGGCATCCGTCGCCTCTGTCAATAACTCGTCGACTTTTTTGTGGCCGGCATTCCATGCTTCCAGAAGCGAGTCCTTCGATTCGTAAATCGAGCCATCCATTTCTGGCTTGGACTGCATACCAAACTGATGCTCCTTGGGGTCTTCGAACGTTTGATTTTCGACAAGGGCCTGAATAATCGGCAAGTAAACATTGAGATGACTGAACACCCAAGCTGGATGGTTGACTGCCTGAGAACGCTGACCTTCCGGTTGCAAAATCATTTGCTCGACAGACAAATCACAAACCAAACGAACTCCGTAGTCACGGTTCTTTTCGAAACCGTTTCGCAAACCTTCAATTATTGACATCGCCCTGACCCTAAAACAGATTTTTTCGATTCCGGATCATAACATGCACGCATGACTTCAACCACAAACCGCCGACACTTGCGTCTTCCTTTTTTGATGTGGGCGGCAGCCGACAGACACTGCTTGTCAAATGGCGCACAAAAAAAGACCTGGCCGCGAAAACTGCCAGGTCTTGCAGGTTATTAATTCGACACTATTTCGCAGCTTCGGCAACCACGTGGGCCTCTTGCAACTTAAAGACCAACACCGCGACGATTCCACCGATAAACGGTCCGACCGTGTGCAGCACAATATTGTTCAATGCGGCCGTTTGGCCACCCATCGTTCCCTTGATCAAATTCGGCCCGATCCCAACCGCTGGATTGAAAGCTCCGCCCGAGATGTGTCCGCCGGCGAAGGCACCTACGACGACCACGAAACCGATCGCCAATCCGTAGAACGAGTTACCCTTGGTGCCCTCGGACGTTGCCACGTTTAGCACCACTAAACAGAGTGCGAACGTAAACAAGATCTCGATCAACCAGACACCCGGACTAGACATAAAAAAATCTTCGCCAGGCTTCGGGCCAAAAAATCTTTGAACGACTTCTCCATCGCGAATCAAATCGGCGGGCGTGATCAAGCTAACCACAATCGCAGCCACAATCGCGCCAGAAACTTGCATTACCCAGTAGGGAATCAAGTCCACAGATTTCATGGCGCCACGCATCATCGCTGCTAACGAAACAGCCGGATTGTAGTGGCCGCCGGAAACATGGCCGCCTAGATAAACCATGATCATCAACGAACAACCGATCGCCAATGGAGCCATGTCCACTTTGTAGGTAACCGTCAAACCAATAGTCAAAACAAGAAAAAATGTACCGATAAATTCGGTCAAGTACTTAGCCATATTGCTAAACCCTTTTTGGAAAAGAAAAAGCGCCACCAACTATTCAATGTACGAATTTAAGGCAGCCAAATGTGAAGTGAAAAATCTTCGCAGCGAAAAAAAGAGGCTGGCTGCGGAAGATGGAGGGACAGTTCGATGAATCCTTGTCGGATGGGCTTCACCTATTGGCTGGGCTTACGAGTTACCAAGCCACAAGTTTCATCAGAACCTTGTAGCTAAATTGTACTAAAAAATTGGCAAAAATTAAAATTGCCGCGCGACAAATTTCGCAACGAAATCTAACAAATCTCAAAAAAACTGCTCGAAACACATTCAAAAAAATTTCCCTCGCGAACAAAATCGACCAGTTTCCAGTCCAAGCAGAGGATCTACCTTGCAATGAAATTTCTTTTCTACAAGATAGATTTGCAGTTCGCGCTCACGCGGTGCGATTAACCAAAGCCTGCGAAGTTGTCATCTTTGGCGAGGCAACCAGCGGGAAGTTTATTAGAAAGGAGGTGTTCTGTGATATATGTCTGTACGAGCCAACGAGGTGGCCGTTCTTAACGGAAACCGGCGGGTTGTCCGTTGGGCCACCCATCGTACGGGTCACCTTCGATCCGACGATAATTAAAGCCCGAGTGATCTTTGGTCGCTCGGGCTTACTTTTTTGACAAGTCGCTTCCGTTGTCGCTTCAGTTGTCGCTTCGGTTGTCGCTTCGGTTTTGAATCCACTTCAATTTTGAATCAAATCGGCAAAGCCGTGGTCGAACTGCCCACGCGTTAAGACTCGGTCGAACCCGGCATCCTTGGCTTGCTGGATGATCTGAACCATCACGTGCTGGGCGTACCCATAAACCGGGATCGCCGCATCGATACTTCGCACGGCGTCCAAAGTCGCCGACGCGTCCAACGACTTGACCTGCAAGTCCACCAACACCACACGTTGCCCGACATCGACCTCAGTTAACGACTGCAACGCATTCTGAAACTTGTCGGCATTAGACGCGTTGGTGTAGCTCACATCTTTTTTTTTGCACCATGCCGAAACTTTACCAACCAACATTAAATCATTCGCGAAATGCACGACGGTCACTAGACGGCCCCCTTCCCTGTCACTACCGGTGAAAATTGCACGGCGTCGTGCATCGGAAGCACAAACACTTTACCGTCACCATCGTTGCCGCGATGTCCCGTTCTAGCGACGTTCAAAATCGTTTCCACCGCCACATCTAAAAAGTCATCGTTGACCGCGATTTCCAAAACAATCTTACGCAGGATTTTTGTGTCTGGTGTTTGGCCACGATAAATTGGCACTTTGTCTTCACGTTTGGCGAATTCCTGTCCGTCACAAATCGTGATTCTGGTCACTTCTACTTTAGCCAAGGCTTCCTGCACCGCGCGTAGACGGGTAGGCTGAATAACGGCAATGATCATTTTCATTGTTCAATAACACCCGAAGCTAATTGACCGACTGCGACGTGGCTGCGACCGACCAAGCCAAAACGATACTTCATTATTACGGCGACCGGTTCACGACGCCTAGCCCGAGTATCGATTTTCTGGGATCGGCGGGTGGTTACAGTGGAGCTCAGTTATGGCGAGTTTCACTAAGCGACCAAGCACCGTTTTTGCTGAGACGGTGGCCGGCAATCGAGTCGGCTAACGAGAAACGACTGCGTTGGATCCATCGGCAACTGGCAACCGGACAACGCCAAGGTTGTGAATTTTTGCCAGTGCCATTGTTCACAGCCAACCAAGAGTCGCTGGTCGAATACGGCGATCACTTTTGGCAACTGGAACCATGGATGCCCGGCGTCGCCGACTACTGGCAACAGCCCTCGCCCGACAAAATGAGGCATGCCGTTCAAGCGGTTGCTCAAGTCCATTCTGCTTGGGCCACTCAACCGGCCCGTCGTCAGGTTCCCGATTCCGTATTGTTGCGAATCGAAAAACTGAGTCAGCTGTTTCGACAGTCTCGAACAACCGATCGGTTCAGGCAAATCCAAGCCGCAACCGTTGAACATGCTTTATTGAAGGGTTTGGGCTTCCAGATTTGCGAGCGGTTTTGTGTCCTGGCTCGCTCAGTGGCGGTAGAATTGAACTCGATCGCAGAGACTCGCGTAGAAATTCAAACCATCATCGGAGACGTCTGGCACGACCACGTCCTGTTCACCGGCGATCAAGTATCAGGTTTAGTCGATTTCGGAGCGATGCGCGTCGATTGCCCGGCCGCAGATCTTGCTCGATTGCTGGGCAGCCTGGTCCAAGATGACACCGACGGATGGGAACAAGGATTCCAGGCTTACGATCTGGCACATCCGCAGCGGGCTGGTTGCCCAGCGGAATTTCGCCAGTTCGTAGGGATATTGGATCGCAGCAACACCCTACTATCGGGTATGAACTGGCTTTGCTGGATCTGTCTCGAGGGAAAGAAATTCGGAGATTTGACGCCAATTCAGAAGCGATTACAACAAATCTTGAAACGAATGGATTTTTTAGCGGCTCAGATGTAAGGTAGTAATCATTCCAGCGTCAAGAAACGCAGTTTCGCGAGGAAAATCAAAGATTCTCAGGTGTCAAAAAGGCAATTCCCCTTGATAGCAAGCATGTAAGCTGCCGTTGAGACGGTTTATCGATTCCTGATATTCTCCGCCGCGACATAACAAGGACGTTGGAATTTTCTATTGGAACGGAAAAATGAAACCTAAATCACCTCTATTCTCGGTAGCCCTTTTTGCAATCGCATTCTCAGTTTCTGCGAATGTTCAGGCACAAGAAAACGAGTTGAAAGTGTCGGCCACCTATCAGATTGAAGAGGGCCATCGACACGGCTGGATTATGATGAAGATCGAGATCCCTAAGGACCATCATATCTATTCGCTGACTCAGGAAGGCAATCCGCCTCCTTCAAAAGTAGTCGTAGCCGAATCGGATCAGTTCAAGCTAATGAAGGCTTTTTCCAGCAAAGAAAAACCGATCGTGATCGAGCATGACGAAGTTTTTGCTCAACGTGTCGAAAAACACGAAGGAAAAATCACGTTTATGGCACCTATAACTGTGGCCGACGCTGCCGACTTGCAAAACGTCAAATTCGACGTAAAGCTCAGTGGCCAAATCTGCAGCGATAAAGGTTGCCGCCTACTTAAGAAACCAGTCGAAGTAGCCTTCGCCGGCTTCTACAAAAAACAGAAATAGACGTAAAGCGTCACCTCCAAAATATGAACTTCAAAAAGCTCTTTTTATTAGCCAAATTCGATGATGCATTTGACAAGGACGTCGAATCGTACGAATTCTCAACGTCTTGGTCTGCTCCCATCGAATTTGTTGATGAGCAGGCAGCCAAGAACCCGACGATCTCCGTGACGCTTGAATCGGTAGAAACTTTCTACAAGGAATTCTAATGAAGACACACTCTGTCCTGCTCATTCTGTTTTTGGTTTTGTGTACTTCGGGATCCTTGTTGGGTCAGGACCCCGATCCTCAGCGACCCTTTGAGAACCCGCTACAGCGATTCGATCTTGGCCCACCACAAGATCCCGAAGCCGATTTTCGAGCGTACTTCACGGTCGACAAGAGTGGCAAAACGGGAGAGTTGCATTTTGTAATCGCGGTAGGCGAAAACTGCCATACATTCTCGTCAACACAAGGCGCTAATGGTCCTGGCCAGCCGACCAAATTTTCCATCCAATCCGGGTTCACTGACGCCAAAATGACTGGAAAGATCGAGGCCGATCATGACCCAGAAATTCATCATGTGGATAATTTCGATGATCCAGGCGAAGAACACCGAGGAACCGTGACCTGGTCCGCTCCGATCGCATTCGCGGCCGGTGTCAACGCCAGTTCCTTGACGATCCCAGTTTCCTACTTTTGCCAAGTCTGCACGGATGGCATAGATGGTGAAGGCGGCACTTGCCGGCCAATGGACGGAAAACTGAAAGCCAAATTTCGCCTGCCAGAAGACCAGTTCGAATGGGAACACTCAACCGAAGAAATGCACGCCACGGTGCGTGCTTCAGTGAATAAAACGAAAGTACAACCGGGCGATACCGTCCAGCTGAATCTGGAATTAGAACCAGAATCTGGTTGGCATGTCGGTGAATTGGTACGTACCCCTTCCACCGATTCAACACCGACGCTATTTGCTCTTACGAAACGCAACGACGCCACCGTTGGAGAATTCAAACCTTCCAACGATCCCGAAAAACTGGGCGAAGGTGAAAACGCCATTGGCATCCACCGCGGAAAAGTCGCTTGGCAGATCCCTATCGAGATTCCTAGGAACGCGGAAGAGGGCGAGCAAAAATACGCCGGTTTAGTCGGATTCCAAGCGCTGCGGGACGGCACCGATAGCTTACCGCAAGCACTCAGATTCGAATTCAAATTGGATGTCGGATCGCAAACCATTGATGGTCACAACAAAGTCGTGTGGACCGCCCCCGACACCATCGATTATGGCACGGTTGGTGACGAAGCTCAAAAGTACTATGAGGCGACTCATAAGAATGCTGGCCAGTTCGCTGGCATGTCGATTCCGGCCGTAATGGGTCTGGCGTTTCTTGCTGGGCTGATCCTGAACATCATGCCTTGCGTCCTTCCAGTTATTGGATTGAAGGTTCTATCGTTCGTGCAACAAGCCGGTGAAAATCCTCGCCGTGTGCTGTTTTTGAATCTGACATTTGCAGCGGGCATCATTTCGGTGTTCTTGCTACTAGCTGGCTTCGCGGCATTCATGGGGCTGGGCTGGGGCGGACTCTTTCAGAGCCAAGCATTTACAATCGTGATGGTCTCAGTCGTGTTCGCGTTCGGATTAAGCTTCCTGGGAGTTTGGGAGATCCCTATTCCCGGCTTCGTCTCCACCAGCGGATCCGGCAAAGCAGCTCAAACAGAAGGCTACTCAGGCGCGTTCATTAAAGGCATATTGACCACGCTATTGGCCACCCCTTGCAGCGGACCTCTGCTAATCCCGGCTGTGACATGGGCGATCGCTCAAACACCGGCCGTCACCTTTCTGACATTCTTTTTCTTGGGACTTGGCATGGCGTTCCCATTCATTGTGATTGGGTTCAAACCGTCGCTGGTCAGCTGGTTACCGAAGCCTGGCCAATGGATGGAGACATTCAAGCAGCTTATGGGTTTCGTGATGATCGGAACCGCTGTGTTCTTCTTCAATCCAATCACTGAGAAATTTCAAATGCCAGTTCTGGCGTTTCTGGTTTTCCTGGCAATGGGTTGTTGGCTGGCTGGTCGCATCTCCATGTTGATGGAATTCCCTCAACGCATGAAAAATTGGGCAACGGCATTAAGCGTCGTGGCGTTAGGCGCCTTTATCGCTTTCTATGTTATGGTGCCGCAACACGAACTGGACTGGCAACCGTATTCTCAGATCGCGTTGGACGAAACGATGGCCGAGGGCAACGTGGTGTTCATAGACTTCACGGCTGATTGGTGAGTGACCTGCAAATCTAACGAGGCGGTCGCCTTGAATATCAAAAACACCAAAAAGTTGTTCGAAGAACACGGCGTTGTCGCATTGAAAGCTGACAAGGACAAGAATCCAGGCGTCGACGATCTACTACGCAAGCTCGGCAACAGTGCCACGGCCATTCCGTATTACGCGATCTATTCGCCGGGCTGGGATAAACCTGTTCACTTCGGCGGCACCGTGCTGACTGGTGGACGAGTCAAAGAGATTATCGACGAGGCCATCAAGGCTGCGGAACAGCAGGCGGCAGAACAACAGGCCGCAGAACAGCAAGCCGCAGAACAACAGGCCTCGACGAATCCCAAGACCCGAGGCTAGATAGGCCCCGGTTAAACTAAACGACTAAACGTAGACAACCTCAAAACTTCTTGCGAAGGCAGCCCAGGAAACTCGGCTGCCTTTTTTACGTCGCCAACCCTGTGTCGTTGCCAGTGTCGCCCAACCGGACGCCGCAAACGCCATAATCGGCAATTCCGCGGGGCATTTGGTGTGGTTTGTTGACGACCAATTCACGGTTTCTCCCGTTACGCAATCGACGTGAAAGCGATATACTGGCCCTTCAAAACACGGTAGATACTCAACTTTTTGCACGACCAGCCAGCTGCTTGCAGACCGCAACAATAGCATGAATGAAAAACCTGACCCCAACGAATACGTTCACTGGCAAGATTTGGCCGAACAGCTAGGCGCTGACACCGCGAGTGAATTCGAGCACTATTTCGCTGGCTCGGCAAAATTTTCTGGCGATGCGCCTGACGAAACTGATTTGCCAGACACTCTGCCGACCGAACCAACCAATCGCGAGTTTCCACCACCTGCGGCACGCCAAACACCACAGGCTGATACGGCGACCGCCGAATCTTCGGCTGCGGTTACGACGCAGCCCAATGTCGCTTCCGATGTGGATAACGAGCTGGGTATTGATTGGTCACAACCAACCCCCGCCCCGAAACAAAAACAAAAGGCCTCGGCGGACGATGGCTCAAAAAAAGCCAAAGCCAACCGAAAAGCCAAACCACAACCACCGAAAGAAACACCTTCCATGACTGAGGACTCACAAGCCGATCGCGAACCCCAAGCCGCCGACGATGAATTGGCGCACTGGGGTGATCTGGCATCAACGCTAGGACTAGCTGGCGAAACAAGTGCCCCAGCCGCTGCCGACTCCGTAACCGCTGAACCTGAAGACTTGCCCTACGAGCCAATCCTTGAGGAAGCTGAAGAAGAGATCCCTGAGGCTGAAGAAGTCATCATGTTCGAACTTGATGAGCCCGACGAACCCGAATCCACACAGCCAACTCGGCCGGCTCAGCCAGCAACCAAGGCTCCCATGGCCCCCGTGGCCAGTTCTGGATTCGGTGCTGGGATTATTGATTTGGGAGACGTCGAAGACTCAGAAGAAGAAACGTCACAAAAAGCCATCCTTGACGATTTGTTTGTCGCTCCGGAACAACCATTTGTCGAGCCTGAAGAACCCAAACCCACAACGATGCCGACCAGCGAAATCATCGTGGAAGGTGACGACGAGTTCGTTGAGTTCGAAGTCGAGGACCTGGAACCATCCGGCAAAGCCCGTCCGCGACGAAGACCTCAACGTGAAAGTCGAGACGGCGCCGATTCCCGAGATGACAACCGTGACGAATCGGAATCGCGTGGCAATCGCCGACGACGCCTCAAACGCTCGTCGAGATCATCCGAAGTGACTGACGAACAAGTAGAAGCAAAACCACGTGGTCGCAAAAGCCAGTTCCAAGACGACGACCAACAGGAATCGAAGCCTCGTCGTGGTCGGAAGAACCAATTCCATGACGACGATCGACAAGAAGAAGCCAAACCACGTGGTCGCAAAAGCCAGTCCCAGGACGACGAAGAACCGACGTCCACACGACGCAAACGACGCAAACCTCGTCGCTCGGAAGAAGAGTCCGAAACCGGATCTGACGAACGACCTCGCCGACGCCCGCGTCGCAAGCCGGTTGCGGAAGACCCCATCGACGATGAAGGCCTGCACGACGGCGAAGTGGTCGACATCGATCAAGATTCGAACGATCGTCCACGTAGGTCTCGCAAACGTTCCGGCAAAGAACAAATAGTCCCCACTTGGAACGACACGATTGAGACCATTGTTGACTTGAACATTTCCAGTCGTAAAAAGGCGCCCAGAAAGAAACGCGGGGCTGGCGATAAACGGAAGTCAGGCGGCGGCGACAAACGAGGGTCCAGCGACAACAAACGCGGTGGCGGTGGTGACAAACGTGGAACCGGCGACAAACGTAGTGGCGGTCGCGACAAACGTGGCGGCGGTGGCTCCAACGACAATCGCGGTGGCTCCAACGATAAAAGAGGCGGGAAACCCAGACGCAGTGACCGAGACCGCTAAGAATCGGTATCGCTAAAAATCGGTGGTAGTCAGAAGCTCCACTATTCCTTGGGATAGCGGAGCAGCCGATCGGTCA
>CAZJBW010000013.1:49635-82371 GCA_964543985.1 uncultured Pirellulaceae bacterium
TCCGCATTCCGCACTCCGCACTCCGCAGCACTCTACAATCGCAACATATCAGCCAGCGATTCGCGAACGGAATCGGCTTGGCTCACCAGCCAAACGAAGGAAATCGCAGCCAATCCCATGGCGAATGCCACCAGGGTCACGCCGAACACGACCGTTTCGGACTTCATCGCCCCCAGCTCGGTTTTTAATTCCGTTTCCAGCTTCTTCCAATTCTCAAAACGTTGTTTGTTTCCAATGGAAACGATTTGGGAATTTGACGTCCAGGAATTGCCTTCCAGATGAAAGTGAATGTTCAGCGACGGCATCAGCAGACTGTCGCCAGACCATCGCGCCTTGCCATCCAGACGCACCGCAACGTCGGCCAGAATCGGACGTAGACGCTCGGGGCTGAGGTTGTAAACGATGATTCGCGGTCGCATCAGTAGAACGACCAACGAAACACACAGAGCGTAAAAGGCGATTAACAACAGCCAGACATAAGCCCCAAATCGCCCCGCAGCACTCTCAGGAAAAAACAACTCCATCGGCCCTGCCATCATCAGCCCAGAAATCGCAATTCCGATCGCGGCAGCATCCCTGGCACCCGTCGTCACAAAGGGGCGTCGTCGC
The DNA here is from genome assembly GCA_964543985.1 of uncultured Pirellulaceae bacterium. Classification (GTDB taxonomy): domain Bacteria; phylum Planctomycetota; class Planctomycetia; order Pirellulales; family Pirellulaceae; genus CAJQPP01. The sequence continues at coordinate 50,245 of CAZJBW010000013.1, forward strand.
AGGCTTAACATCCCAATCAGAAACAGATAGACCCCTAAAGGCGCGGCCATGATACAAAAATGAAGAGGATCCATGGGTGGCGATTGATTTCAGTAAACAGGAATGCGGCAAGCTTTATGTACCGGATTATAGCAATCCTGGCCTGCAATAAGAACCAACGAACAACTTAAGATCCGATGAACATGCGAGAAATCGCAAAACCGATTGCACATCCACCAAGGCTAACCAGGATATTGGCCACGACGTTACCAAAAGCCGCACCCCATCTTTGGTCCACACACATTGTCAGTGTCTCGCCGGAAAATGTCGAATAGGTCGTCAATGCGCCCAATACCCCGACACCAAACAAGAGGTAAGCCGACGCGTATTGCTTCTGAATACCGAACCCCAACAGAAACCCCATGGCCAAACATCCCAAGCCATTGGCCAACAATGTGCCCCAGGGGAACTCGTCGCCAAAAAACTTAGTCGTTGCCAGCGCCAACGCAAAACGCGCCATCGCACCCAGTGCGCCGCCAATCGCCACCAATATGAAGTTCGCTACCATAGGCGAAGATTCTGAAAGAATGTTGCCTACGACGCAAGATGCCAACGGTTCATCCGTCGGAACCGAAAAGAGACACTGATTCGGCCGATTTTGCGCAGCCATTCCATTGGAATCAGGAATCGAACCAAAATCGATTGGCAGCCACAACTACCAAAAGCGTTTTCTGAAAGGCTTGTGCTTGTAACGTTTGCGTGACGAACGAGTGAACCAACGTCGTTCACGCCGTTTGACTTCGTCCCAGCTATCGCGGCGCTTGAACCACCAGTTCAGTGGATTTAAGAAGCTCAAAGAGAACTGAAAGTCGTGTTCACGACCACGGATAATATCGAAACGACCCAAGCGAGCCGAGCCGCAACAGACGCAACGGTAGCGGCCGAATATTCCAATGGTGCCCAAAGTTAGGACTCGCGTCAGAAACCGCGAGACTTTGCCGCGCACGTTTAGGAAATGATACTCTTTACGGCAGCACTTCTTACAGTGAACTCTACAGCTCACAGGACTGCGTTTAGAGTGACTATCGTAGAGCATATTGTCAGTCACAATGTTCCGGAGACAAGATTTCGGCCGAAGCCTGAATACCGTTTAGGTGAAAAGATGAACCTAGATTATAGACAGCACTCTTGACGCTGGCTATTGACTAGTACTTCGAATCGAAAAACTTTGGATAACGAAAACGTTCCCCAGCAACAATTTGTAATGGCAAAAAGTCAGTAAGTACCGCACAGTTAACCAGTTGGCTCACTCTTCTCGCTCTGATTATGCGAAATTTCACAAATACTCAAATAGAGATTTTAATCCACCAGGTCTCTTAGTACCGTCTGCAAAATACCGCCATTTCGGTAGTACTCGATTTCTACGGGTGTATCGATGCGAACAGCTGCTTGAAATTTAATTTCTTGGCCATCCTGCTTCTTTGCTATCACCTGAATTTCACTACGTGGCTGCAAACTGTCATCCAAGGTTGGGATGTCGAAGGATTCCGAACCATCCAGCCCCAATGATTCCCAAGTCGCTCCGTCCTTAAACTCCAGAGGCAAGACGCCCATTCCCACCAAATTACTGCGGTGGATACGTTCGTAGCTGGCAGCGATCACTGCTTTTACGCCAAGCAGTAGCGTTCCCTTGGCGGCCCAGTCACGACTGCTACCCGTCCCGTATTCTTTACCAGCCAGCACGACCAAACCGGTATCGGCTTTTTTGTATTCGATAGCTGCATCGTAGATAGACATGACCTGGCCGGTGGGCAAATGAGTTGTCCAGCCACCTTCGGTCCCGGGCGCCAACAGATTGCGGATGCGAATGTTAGCAAAGGTGCCACGCATCATGACTCGGTCATTACCGCGGCGGGAACCGTAGCTATTAAAGTCACGGGCTTCGATACTGTTATCCTTCAAGTATCGACCTGCTGGGCTATCTTGAGCGATCGATCCGGCGGGCGAGATATGGTCAGTGGTGACGGAATCACCGAGCAATGCCAAACAACGTGCGTCGTGGATAGCTTGGATACTAGGCACCTCTTTCGTCATATCGATCATGAACGGTGGTTCCTGGATGTAGGTACTGGATTCGTTCCAGTTGTACATGTCTCCAGAATCGATACTGATGGCGTTCCAGGTTTCGTTGGATTGGAAAGCGTTTCCGTATTGCGAAGAGTACATTTCTGGCTTGATGCTGCACGAGACAACGTTTTCTATTTCCTCTTGAGTCGGCCAGATCTCTTTCAACAGGATTTCGTTTCCATCACGATCCGTCCCAACGGGTTCCGAGATCAAATCGATGTCGGTGGTACCGGCCAACGCATAGGCGACAACCAGTGGCGGGCTGGCCAAGTAGTTGGCCTTCGTCAATGGATTCACTCGCCCTTCGAAGTTTCGATTACCGCTTAATACCGCCGAGGCGATCAAGTCACTGCTTTCAATGGCACTGGCAACAGGTTCGGGCAACGGGCCACTGTTGCCGATACAAGATGTGCAACCGTAACCAACCGTCTGGAATCCAAGTTGATTCAACGACTCGTCCAAACCCGCGGCTTCAAGGTACTCAGTGACCACACGTGAACCAGGTGCCAAACTTGTTTTGACATGGCTACCGACTTCCAATCCCAGTTCAACCGCTTTCTTGGCCAGCAAGCCTGCGGCCACCATCACGGATGGGTTACTGGTATTGGTACAACTGGTGATCGCGGCGATGACCACAGCCCCATGCCCGATTTCAGTCGAGTGCCCGTTGTTTTCAACTTTGCCAACGTCTTCCCGTTTCGCGGGATCCAACGCAAACCCACTGGCACCTCTTGGTGCGGTCAACGCCTTGTTGAATTCCTTTTTCATTTGAGACAAAGCAATGCGATCTTGCGGACGTTTTGGACCCGCCAACGAAGGTTCGACCGTGCTAATATCCAAGCCTAAAGTCTTCGTATAGGTCGGCACCGTTGATTCGGCAGTTCGGAACAGCATCTGCTCCTTGGTGTACCGCTCGACCAATTCAACCTCGGCCTTTGTACGCCCCGTTCGCGACAGGTACTTCAAAGTTTCCTGGTCGATTGGGAAGAAGCCCATCGTTGCGCCGTATTCGGGAGCCATGTTCGCAATGGTGGCTCGATCGGCCAGAGACATATTGGTCACACCTTCGCCGTAGAATTCGACAAACTTCCCAACCACACCTTCGTTACGCAAGATTTGAGTCACCGTCAAAACCATGTCAGTCGCTGTGGTGCCAACAGCTAACTTGCCGGTCAATTCAAAACCAACAACCTCAGGCATCAACATGTAAATCGGTTGGCCCAACATGGCTGCTTCGGCTTCAATACCGCCGACTCCCCAGCCCAGGACTCCCAAACCATTGATCATGGTCGTATGACTGTCCGTGCCAACAAGCGTATCTGGCAACGCCACCTGCTTGCCGTCGACTTCTCGCAAGAAGACACACTTGGCCAAAAACTCCAAGTTCACTTGATGAACAATCCCTACGTTAGGGGGCACAACGCGAAAGTTGTCAAAGGCTTGCTGGCCCCAGCGTAGAAATTCGTAACGTTCCTTGTTTCGTTCGAATTCTCTTTTGACATTAAAATTCAGAGCGTCCCCGGAACCGAAGCGGTCCACCTGAACACTGTGGTCGATCACCAAATCAACGGGGATCAGTGGATTAATTTTTTGAGGGTCACCGCCCAAACGGTGCATGGCCGAGCGCATCGCTGCTAAGTCAACGACGGCCGGGACGCCAGTGAAATCCTGCAATACGACTCGCGCCGGCTTAAAAGGGATCTCGACTTTGGCAGGCGAGGCCGCATTCCAGTTTGCCAAGTTCTTGACGTCGTCTTCGGTGACCGTTTTGCCGTCACAATTACGCAAAACCGATTCCAACAGCAAACGGATCGAGTAAGGCAGCTTGTCGACATCGCCAATGCCTTGATCAGCCAACCTGCCTAGCTTGAACAGATGAGCTTTGCCATTTCCAGTTTCAAATTCATGCAATGATTCAAAAGCGTTAGTCACGATTAGGAACCCTTTTTTACAACGAGGTGGTTCAAACTTCACAGTCGTAGTTTGAGATTCCAATCGAAAAATGTCAACGGCGTCAGCCGCGTTTCACGGCAATTGGTTCACAGGAAAACCCGGATTCGATGGGCTGGGCGATTCACGTCCACTTAAATTTCCTAAACCACTCCTTCGCACATGGTCATCGATTAGGCGAACAAAATGTCGCTCGTCGCCACCCTCGTAATAGATTCCGTTGATTCGATATGCCCCGCGTTTCTGACCGGTCTCATACACAGTGATAACGTGCCGCTGGCCAGATTCCAAATGAATTTCAACAGTGCATAAGGTAGGCCACTGCTTCGGGAACCAACCCACCAAATTCGATTTCAAAATCCTAACGACGTACCCCCATTGGGACCGCGGCACCTCCATCACACCAAACCGTTCATTAGGAGTCGTAATTTCTACCGACTGCAATGAACTAGTTTCTAAGCCCAGTAACGGATTGCGAGTGGAATCAAAAAAATAGACAGTCCCCGCAATCACACACAACAAACAGCCAATGACAAAAACGATTGGCAACCATCGGTTTCTGTGGCTATTTGTTTTCACGGATTAATCCAAGTGAACTAATGTGTTTACTGCCGGAAGTCCAGAAACCATACACAGGTTTTCCGTCACCGCCCAATTTTTTGAAGTTGCTGGACTTGGTCCCATACCAATCCGAGACGTACGAATCTTGAGTATCAAATCCTAAATCGGTGACTCGCATAAACACCAACTGAACACCCTTAATCCAACCACGAGAATTCACATTGACAGCGGCTAGAGCGTACCCTTCACGGGCCATCACGGACGCATCGTTGGTTGGTTTTTCGGCGTCGTAGATGGGAGCCAATTTGACCAGCACTGGCCCTCGGCGAGCTTTCGTGGTCAATACGTCGACGCCTACGATCGGCTGCTTGCCAGGGTGAGCAATAAAATTTCGAGCATTGGATGGCTTGCCAACGGACACCGTCAAATAATGAGCCGCAAAATTTAAGCGGCACCGCTTGTGAATGTACTCGTCCATTAATAGCTCGATCTGACGAATGTTCTCGCCCATGGATTTCACCAACGTCTTTTGATCGTCATCCAACTCAAACTGTAAAGGCTTATCCGTCGGCTTGTCCTTGATTTCGAAGATTAGCGAATTCAAAAACTCATGACTGAGTGCACCGGGTACCAGTAACGAAGAACCCTTCAATGTCGCATGAACAATATGATCGTCGACGAAAAAGTAGCGTCCGTGAGTCGAAACGCCCGATGTAGCGATCCGGTAGTCACGTCCCAAGACTCCCAAATGTTCAATCGATTTAGCTTTCTTGATTTCTTCGCCAAACGACTGTTCCGTTTCATTCAAGATTCGCTTGGGCGTCTTTCCCGACGGGCTAGGGAAGCGGAATCGAGACAGTTCAAATGTGTAACCTTCGATTTCGGAACGCAACACCGTAAAGTCGACGTTTGTCCGTGCAACTCGTAACCGTCGATTGTCGCGACTGGTCTTACCTAAGAAACTGGCGCTAACTTCTGAATTTCCAATTGCCACTCGATTCCAAACGTCAGCAATGGAGGGCATCGATTCCAAATTTTCAAATCCAGTCCACGTCGGGTATCGTTCCACCCATGGACCGCCGAACACGGCCAACGCACTCTCATCTTGAGCGACCGATGCTTCGTCATCGTCGGCCAACAAATTTTCCGGGTCTTTATCGCCACCAATGATCGAAGCACCGAACACTAAAAAGACGAACATGGCACTGGCTGTTCCCGCCAGAGTCGAAGCGGGTTTGAATTTCCGCAGACTGACCGCGACCAAACCGGCACCAGCCAATCCGATGGCCAAACCGATCAACCGCCCGACATTCCCTTCCGTTAATTTGACACCGACCAACGGTAGAAAGTTCATAACGATCCCGGCCAGCACCAAAACGGCACCCAAGCCTAAGGCAATTTTTTGCAGGCTGCCAAAGGCCGCCGTGCGTTTTTTGTTTTTGATTTCGTTCTTCCAATCACGTGCCTTCGACGAAACTGGTTGAGCTTCTTCGCGCCCCGTATCGAAAGTTTGCGCCGGATCATCATCTCGTTCTCGAGCCGGTGCTAGTGGGTCGAATGGCTGCTCGTACTCGTTCGCATTTGGGATACCAAACGAATCGTCCGAATCCATTTTGACGGCGATCTCGAATTTTTGCTGACATCCTTTGCAATTCGTAATTCGTCCGACAACTTTTTCGTCGACGCGGTACTGTTTGTCGCAATGAGGACAAGCTGCGATGATTTTTGACACAATGATCCCAAACTTAATGGCCAAGAAACGTGCGATTAGGTGGTGGCACGAAAGATTTTAACTTGCACTCCATTTTAGTGCAGTACGTGGCGATCCAATCCCTAATTTTTCGACAACTGGCAGCCGAACAACAAGCTAAGCCACACGAACCGTCAGCAAACAGACCAAACGGCCTGCTTGCGAGGTTCTATTTTTCTTCGAGCAGGCTAATAAAGATCCGAATCCAAGACCCGACTCTCCCAGAACAGCCGGCGTAGTTTCGCATCCGCCTTGGCTAAACTTGGGCTAAACTTGCCTAGGATCCGTTGGACCAGTCACTTCTTCACCTTCCGCAACATTCTGATCGCGACTAACGGACGTCAGTTGGTCAGGGCTAGACAGCGTTCGCTGCCAGTATTCCCGAGCCTTATCAACCGCCATGCACAACAGCGTGTTCGGCGGATAGCTTCCGTCTTGGTACTCGCCAGCCGGAACGCCCGTCATAATTTCCAACGCCTGGTGGATCGTCTCGACAGCATACACGTGAAAGTTACCTTGGCGACAAGCTTCCACAATATCCGCTCGCAGCATCAAGTCACCGGCATTCGATTTAGGAATCACCACACCTTGGTCGCCGGTCAATTCGTCAAACGAACAAGCATCAAAGAAGCCTTCGATCTTTTCGTTCACTCCACCGATCGCTTCGATGTGTCCATGTTGGTCGATCGCACCCGTCATCGCCATCGTTTGTCGCACCGGGACACCAGTTAAGGCACTTAGCAAGCAAACCATTTCGGCACCCGACGCGGAATCACCGTCGATCCCACCATAGCTTTGCTCGAAAGCAATCGACGCGCTGAACGCCAACGGGTGAGGCGTCTTCAGCAGGAATCGCAACAGGCCACCCAAAATATGGAAGCCCTTGGTGTGAATCGAGCCGGACATGCTGGCCGACCCTTCGATATTGATCAAGCCGGCGCGACCTGGCCCAATCGAAGCTGTGATTCTAGCTGGAAAACCGTAGGTCAAAGGGCCAGCACGCATCACGGCCAACCCGTTGACTTGCCCGACCACACTGCCGCTGGTTTCCACAATGATCGTATCGTTGTCGACCATCTCCTGAAACTTGCGAGACGGCATACTGGCACGTTGCTTGGTTCGCTTGATGGCCTCTTCAACGTTATCATGCTGCACCGTCTTCTTGCCTTCCATCGAGGCCACAAAGGCTGCCTCGCGAGCAATATCGGCGATACGCCCGAAGCGAGCGGTCAACTTTCCAGCTCGCGAAACGATCCTGGCACCGTGTTCGGCCAGAGCGGCAACGGCAGCGGCGTCAAACGCCAACAACCCTTCCTCCTCAGACAATTTTGCAATCACCGTCGCATACTGACGCACTCCTTCTTCGTCACGAGGCAGCTCGTGGTCGAAATCGGCCAGCACTTTGAACAGTTCACCAAAGTCGGAATCGAAATGATCCAAGCGATAATACGTACCAACGTCGCCTACCAGGATCACTCGAACGTTGATCGGAATCGGCTCGGGTTGCACGACCACATACGGACGCATCCAGCCAGCTTCGGGCGGCACGATCTCAAGCCGTTGGGTCCGCAGAGTCCTCATTAATGCGTGCCAAGCACCCGGTTCGCTCAACAGATCCTCGGTGTTCAATACTAGATAGCCTTGATCGGCATTCACCAAAGCACCAGCGCGGATACACCGATAGTCCGACATGGCGGTGCCACCCGGCCCAAATTTTTGTTCGACCGTACCCAGCAAATTCATTGCACTAGGTAACGATTCTTCGACAACCGGTTTTGTAGATTGGTCCGTGTGAGTCAAAACGACGTTAACACCATACAGTTCGGTTAGATCGAACTTCTCGGCCTCCTCGTCGACCATGATGCGATTCTCGACAGCATCATCCACGATTTCAGAAAGAAACTCTTTAACACCTCGCCCCTCGCCGAACTCTTGCACCATCGGTTCGCAGATGGAATAGAACAGTGACCGAGCGCCTTTTTCGTTGAATTGCTCAATCTGTCGCTGGCCGTCGCGGTACTTTTCGCTGACCTGTTTACCGACTTCCTGCAAACGTTTTTGAAACGCGGGATATTGTTCCTGGAACTTGTCCAGTTGTTCTTGATTGGCTTTACCTTCTTTAATCAACTCCTGGAATTGTTCCGGTTGCACTGGCTGCCCATCGACCAATGGGAAAATCACAGGGATCGACATGTTACCTTGCTGGATGGGAACCAACGCCATGTCATTTTTGGCCAAGTCCTCCTCCAAAGGGGCCGACAACGCCGCAATGCTCTCTTGGAACTCGTCCTTCATCTTTTGACGTTCCGAGGCAAAAGGTTCGGAATCCAGCGCCTTGATCAAACCATCTTCAATGAACTTGGCGATATCAAAAATCCGTCTCGAGAACTCTTTCGCGGCACCAGGTTTCAGCAGAACCAAGCGAGGCCGATCGGGATTCTTGAAGTTGTGGACGTAGCAAATATCTCGTTTCTTAGTCGTCGTTGGGCAAAGCGATTCCAACATTCGCTTAACCATTGTCAAACGCCCAGTACCTCGCGCACCACGCACGTACACATTTTGATCGGGAGCGTCACAAAGGATACCGAACATCAATGCGTCTCGTGCCGTCTGCTGGCCCACCAACAGACTCTGATGATCGACCTGTGCCGTCGTATCAAATTCGAAAATGCTAGGGTCACAAATCCAACGCAGTTGATCCGCGTTCAATTCTGTTTCGTGTTTCTTCGTCATTTAATTATTCTGTTGCAAAAGTTGATCAATAGAATCACCTGCGTTCATTTCGCAATTTTCTTCATTGCGACGAAACAACAGCGCCCCGCGACTGCCCTGAACGGATCCGTTGTCGCCTTGAATTTTTAGCCAACACCCCTCGCGAATTCCCAATACGGGACCAGGGTTCTCCTCCAAATACTCTTTCAACCGAGTCTCCCGAGATTCACCCTGATGCTGCGAATCAGGGTCCGCGTCCAGATAGTGTGGATTGATTTGAAATGGGATCAAACCTAACGCTTGAAACGAGGGAGGTTCAACGATCGGCATGTCGTTGGTGGTTCGAATGGTTGGGCAGGTAATATTTGTTCCTGCACTACTGCCCATATATGGCATTCCGTCTTGCACTCGATCACGGATCGGCTGCAAAAGATCCTGATCATACAGCGTTTTCAACAGTCGAAACGTATTGCCACCGCCTGTAAAAATCGCCTCGGCCTGCTTCACAGCTTCCACCGGGTCGTCGCACTCGTGCAGAGATTCCATCTGGAAGCCGAAAGAATCGAAAACCTTGCGAGCCAAACGAGCGTAGGCGTCGCGGTTGGCCAAAGCAAAGGGCACAAAGGTGACCTTTGAAACACCTTGCAGGTGTTCTTTGATGGCAGATTCAGCGTGCTCGAGGAAGCCGGAACCGTGCGTCCGAGAGCTACTGATCAACAACAGTTTTTTCATTTCAATCTGCTATTAGGAGTTTTGCGACCGTTTGTCTTTTGATCGGACATTGTGCAACACTGCCGAATATTTGCAACCGCGTCGCCAAACTGCAATCGTTGTAACACTAAAATCAGAAACGTTTTTAGTGATCCATGGCCTGCCCGCTACCGCCGGGAATCCTTACATTCTCGATTAGCTCTTGAACATCTTTCGGTGGTGGTGGAGTGACCGATGACACAATTAATGTCACTGCAAAATTGATCAACATACCCACGGTCCCGATCCCTTGTGGCGAGATGCCTAGCCACCACTGATCCTGAGTAAGAATCGGTTGGTCGAAAAACATTGGCAGCACTTTGTCAGCGGTACACATCACAATGTAAAGACTGGTAAATGCCAGTCCGACAATCATGCCCGACACGGCACCTGCCCGGTTCACTCGCTTGAAAAAGATGCCCAGAAATATCGCGGGGAAGAAACTCGCGGCGGCTAAACCAAATGCAAACGCCACGACCTCGCCGACAAACCCCGGTGGATTGATCCCAAAGTAACCAGCCACAACGATCCCAAACAGGATTGCGATCCGACCGATCCGCACCTTTTCAGCCTCGGTGGCATTGGGAGCAAAAAACCGGACATACAAATCGTGAGCCAACGAAGAACTGATCACTAACAACAAGCCGGCTGCTGTCGATAACGCCGCGGCCAGCCCACCCGCGGCAACCAACGCCACGACCCAAGGTGGCAAATTTGCGACCTCGGGTGTCGACAGGACGATGATATCTTTGTCTAGTTTTGCGACCTCGGAGACTTTCGCCACTTCGCCGTCTGCAGATGTACGTTCGCGCAACTTCAGACTGATCGTGCCGTCTTCATCCCAATCATCGAAGACCAGCAAGCCAGTTTGTTGCCACTGAGTCGCCCAGTCCAAGTCTTGGCCAGTGGTTGATCGCACATAATACGTTGCCGTCGCTTGATCATCAGCTTGGATCGCGGCATAGGCCTCAGTCTTTTGCTCTGGAAACTTGAACGACTTTTCCTGGCCTTCCGCATCGGTAACCGAAACTTGAACGACTTCCGCTTGATGCAACGATTGAATCAAGTTGTATCTGGCAAACATGCCTAAGGCAGGTGCTGCGGTGTATAAAATGGCGATAAAGATGATCGCCCAAACGGCCGAATACCTGGCGGCTCGCACATCTTTCACCGTGTAGAAGCGCACGATGACGTGAGGCAATCCGGCGGTCCCGAACATCAACGCCGCCGTTATCATAAAGACGTTCAGTTGTGAAAATTTGGTGAACGGCTGAGTATAAAACTCTTCGCCCAATTCCGACAAAGCCGCATCCAACTTGACCGAAATGTCACTAAACGCAAATGCGGTTTGAGGCACCGAATCGCCAGTCAACAATTGGCTGATGGCGACGGTCGGAATAATGAACGCCAGGATCAACACAAAATATTGAACGACCTGCGTCCAAGTGATCCCTTTCATACCACCCAACACGGCAAAGAATGCCACGATGGCCATTCCGATCACCACACCAATCCATAACTCGACTTCCAGGAACCGCGAGAAGACGACTCCCACGCCCTTCATTTGACCAGCGACGTAGGTGATGGAAACAAAAATCGCAGCTACGGCAGCTACAATCCGAGCGGTTTCACTGTAGTATCGCGCTCCGATAAAATCAGGCACCGTGTAGTGTCCAAACTTGCGCAAGTAGGGGGCCAACAACAAGGCCAACAGAACATAGCCGCCCGTCCAACCCATTAAATAAACAGAGCCATCACTTCCCGCGAAACTAATCAGCCCGGCCATTCCCAGGAATGACGCGGCACTCATCCAATCCGCAGCCGTGGCAGCACCGTTGGCAAACGCCGGTACCCCCTGCCCCGCTACATAGAAGCCCTTCGAATCGCGAACTCGGCTTCGCCAGCCAATGAACAAGTACATTGCAAATGTGATTCCGACAAATGCCCAAGTCCAAGGGCGAGACGGATCGGAAGTTTCAGCCAACATCAACATCGAATCCATCCAATTAGTCCCCCACGTCGTATTTGCGATCAAGACGATCCATCCACAAGGCATAGATCAGGACCAATGCGATAAATACAAAAATCGACCCCTGCTGCGCGAACCAAAACCCCAACCCAATGTTCCCAACCTGAATACGATTCAATGGAACGATGAATAAAATGCTGGCGCAAAAGGCCACCAAGAACCATATGCCCAGCAGAACGCTGACGATTCGAATATTGTCTCGCCAATATCCCTGGCGATTTTGTTTGTCTTTCATACGATCCAATTTGCTAGATGCATCACCGAATTCAAACCGCATTTTGGCACAGGATTGAAAGCGGTTAAAGTAAGCTCGCCAATTTATCATCTGACTAACTTTTTGCAGTGCGTCGAATCGCGATGCACCACCTTTGGCCATGAACATACACGAATTAACGGCTGATCAATCCAGACTGATCGACGAAATCGTCGAGTGGTTGCAACCCGAACATCGAATTTTTGTGGTCACCGGTGCCGGTATGTCAGCCGAATCCGGCTTGCCGACCTATCGAGGCGTGGGCGGACTTTATAACTCGGGCGAAACCGAACAGGGGATGTCGATTGAAGAATTGTTGTCCGGCGCCACCTATCGTCGACAGCCGGAATTGACTTGGAAGTACCTGGGCGAGATCGGCAAGGGTTGCTCGAAAGCGAGTTTCAATCGAGGCCACGAGTTGTTGGCCGAGATGGAATCGCACTTTGCAGACTTTTGCATTTTGACGCAAAACATTGACGGATTCCATTTGGATGCTGGCTCGAAAAACGTTATCGAGATCCATGGCAATCTGCACCACCTACGCTGCGAAGCGTGCCAGCACCGCAGCTATGTCGAAAAATTTGATGACATCAAACTTCCGCCTCACTGTGAAAAGTGCGGCGAGATGATGAGACCCAACGTGGTGCTGTTTGACGAGATGTTGTTGGGCGATGCCTGCGATCACATGGCCCGACAATGGGACAGTGGTTTCGACATTGTATTTTCCATCGGCACGACCAGTGTGTTCCCCTACATTCGCGAGCCGGTCACTCATTGTGCTCGCGAGGGCAAACCGAGTGTCGAGATCAATCCCACCGAGACCTCGGTGTCTGACATCTGCCAGTACCGACTTCCCGTCGCAGCCAGCCTGGCACTTGAAGAAATCTGGAAACGCTTCCAAGCCAAGTAGCGGAAAACCAAGTATCGGAAAATCGTCTGAAGACCCAAACTAACGAATTCGACAACAAAAAAACGAGCGTCATTTTTTAATGACGCTCGTTTTATTATCGACGATGTGATCCGTGTTGCTCCGTGTACTAGACGGCAACTTTTTCTTTTCCTGGTCGGAAGAAACCAATGTTCTCCAACGCGATGTAAACCTCTTCCAAAGTCTTCTCGCCAAAGTTGGAAATACTCAGCAAATCAGCACGTGTCGTTTTCAGAAGATCTTGAACGGTAAAAATACCTTTCTCTTCCAGGCAATTGGTTGTGCGAACTGTCAAACCAATCTCGGCCGTACTTAGCATCAACTTCTCGCGGCGTTCACGTGCGAATTCTTCAGACTGACTCAAAGGTACTCGAGTACGTGACATGGGGGTCCCTCCCTTTTTTAGATTAAACAGAATCTGGCTGATCAAAATGCAGAATGTGAACGGAGTTCAATTTACTCCTTATCCTTGTTCACCTGTTACAGAAGTATAACATTAAGGCATCCCAATCGCCTACCGGGCGAGGTCCACACACACTTCGTTACACTGCCATTTTTCGAATCCATCAACCAAACCGTAGCATTTGCCCGCCTTGGAACGAGACAACCGAGTGCTAGCATTCAGTCGTCGTTATTTATTCGACGCGTAATTTTCGGCAACTAACAAAACCGCGGACCACCCAAACTTATTTAGCAAGAAGAGCTTAGTGACGACTTTCGACCACGACCTGTTCGACGAATTTGAATCATCCAGTGGCGACGAGCTGCTGGACGGTTTGAACGAGGGCCAGCGCGCGGCGGTCGAAACAATTCATGGTCCGTTATTGATTCTAGCTGGGCCCGGTTCGGGAAAAACGCGAGTCATCATTCATCGCATCGCCAACATGATCGCTCAGGGCATCCCCTCGCATCAAATCGTGGCGTTAACGTTTACCAATAAAGCGGCAGACGAAATGAAGGCTCGCTTGGACGAGCTACTGGACCAGCACCACGCTTGGACCGGAACCTTCCACCGATTTTGTGGGCGTCTGTTACGCAAGTACGCTACCTACGTTGGTCTGGAGGAGAACTTCACGATCTACGATCACGGCGACAGCAAAAAAGTTCTGAAGCAAGCCGTCAAGGACTCGGGCATCCAACTCAGTCATCACTCGCCGGACCAAATCCATAATAAAATCAGTCAAGCCAAGTCGCAGGCTTACACTGCCGATATCTATGGCCAAGTCGCCAAGAACCACTTGGACAAAATCGCTTCCAAAATCTACCCGATCTATCAAGATCAACTACGTCGTGCCAACGCCATGGACTTCGACGATATGTTGTTGTACGTCGTCCAACTGCTACGCGAAAATTCCGAGCTGCGAAGTGAATTAGACGATCAATTTCGTTACTTGATCGTCGACGAATACCAGGACACGAACACGGCCCAGTACTTAATCTTGAAAGGACTCTGCCAAAACCATCGCAACTTGGCAGTCACCGGCGACCCCGACCAATCGATCTACGGTTGGCGAGGTGCCAGTCTCGGCAACATCCTGGATTTCGAAAAAGACTATCCCGACGTTACTTTCGTCCGACTGGAACAGAACTACCGCAGCACCAAATCGATCCTGTATGTGGCTGATCAGCTGATCGTTAACAATCAACGCCGCAAACATAAAGACCTGTTAACCGACAACGATCAGGGCATCCCCGTCTCGTTAGTCGCCTACGGGTCTCAAGCTCAAGAAGCCACTGCCATCGCTGAAACCATCGCTTGGCAAATCCAAAACGGCAACCGCCGCCCCAAAGACTTTGCGATCTTTTATCGCGTCAACGCGTTTTCACGCAGCTTCGAACACGCGTTGCAGTCCATGCAGCTGCCCTATCAAGTGATCCACGGGCAAGAGTTCTACCAGCGGAAAGAGATCAAGGACTTGCTGGCCTACCTGCAGCTACTAAATAACCCTCATGACAGCTTGGCGTTAGAACGGATCATCAATGTTCCGTCTCGCAAGATTGGTGCGGTCACTCTGAAAAAGGTCCGCGATTACGCGTTGAGCGAAGGCATCAGCATGTTGGAATCGGCACGCCGATCCGGTTTGAATCCCGAGATGTCCAAACAGGCTGCTACGAAAGTCGCCGGCTTCGTCGCCTTGTATGACGATCTATCAGTACACGCAACGGAAACGGTCGAAGAGATCCTGGGCCAGGTATTACAGAAAACCGGCTATCGCGAATTCCTGATGAAACAGGAAACCGAAGAGGCCGATAACCGAGTCGCCAATGTCGACGAATTGCTGACCGCCGCTCAAGAATTCGACACCATGCACCCCGAGGACGGAGGGCTGCAGGCCTATTTGGAATCGGCGGTACTGGTCAACGAAACGGACGCTTGGGAATCCAATTCGGACGCCATCTCCCTGATGACACTGCACGCCGCCAAAGGGCTAGAATTCCCAGTCGTCTTTTTGGTTGGTGTCGAGGAAGGGACGATCCCTCACGAACGCAGCATGCAGGACCCCGAACAATTAGAAGAGGAACGGCGGTTGTTGTTCGTCGGGATCACTCGCGCTCAACAGGAATTGCAACTCAGCCGCGCCATGTACCGGTTTCGCCGTGGTGCTAACTGGCCAACCGTCGCTAGCCAGTTCTTAATGGAGTTGCCTCGTGACAAGATGACGATTATCGAACCGCAAGGCACGTACGGTGCCGGATACGACGAGTTCAATCAAGAGGACGGATCGGACGACGAGTGGTTTTCCGACGAAGACACCGTCCATGTCCGTACCGAGCCCGCCGCTTACGAGATCGACAAACCCGCTAATACACCGACCACGACAGCCGATCTGCAAACCGCCGCTGAACTATTCGCCCAGCAACCGACCCCACCGCCAGAAATCAAACGCTACCCTCCAGAAATTTTCCAACAGGGCATGCTGATCACTCACCCTGAATACGGAGACGGCAAGATTATTGCTTTAGGCGGTACTGGCAAAAAGCGTACGGCGACCATCGAATTCTTCAGCGGCGAAGAAAAGAAGTTTCGTCTGGCTCAATCTCAATTGGTGCCAACCGGTGTCGAAGACGGTGGCAGCGTCGAAGAGATTCCCTTTTAAGCGTCGGTTGGATTGGGATTCCGACTGCCGGCCAATATGCAGCGTGATGCCACGGGATGACGGAACAAAAATCATCCTAGTTTTTTGCGGTTCGCTTCTCGAACGAACCCTTTGATCGCCCAGATACCGAATGCAGGGCCCACTGCCAAAATGGCGAATGCGTATCGCCAACCAATGGCGTCTTGAATGACTGGCACCAGCTGGATCGTTATCGAGGTCAACAAAAACCCCAAGCAAGTTTGAATTTGCAGCGCAGTACCGACGGCGTGTTGCGGAGCGACCTCGGTAACCAACGCACTAAACTGAGCGGAATCGGAAACAACAAACACTCCCCAGATGATCATCAAGATCGCCAGTAACCAAAAAGCCTGTCCATACAACAATCCAACCGCGACGCAACAGATGCCGCTAATCAGCATCGACAAATTCACGATCGTTGGGCGACCGATCTTATCTGCAAACAATCCGCCTAGGACACAACCAACCGCTCCGGCTGCGATCGTTAGAAAGGAGACGCCTTGAATCGCAACGTTCGAACTAACGCTCGCCTTTTCAGCACTGGCAGCGATAAAAATCGGCGCCCAAGTCCACATGGCGTACAGTTCCCACATGTGGCCAAGATAGCCGAACGTGGCTAGGCGAGTCGGACGATGCTTAAGCACTTGGCCCACAAGAGCCCAACTGAATGGCTTGCGACTAAATTGATGCGGCCCATTTCGATAGAGCAAAAAAATCAAGACGGAGGCCATAACCGCAGCCACGCTGGACCAAATCACCACCGGCTGCCATGTCGAACCGATCAGTTTCAAAAGATAAGGCAACGCCTTACCAATCGTTAGCGCACCCACTAACGAACCGATCGCAAACCCACGTAGGTCCGCAAACCAGGTCGCGATCATTTTCATGCCAGGTGGGTAGACGCCGGCCAAACACAAACCAGTTAGAAATCGAATCGCCAAAGCGGCCGGGTAATTGTCGAAGACCAGCAACAACGCATTGATGGCACCAGCGGCCAGCATACTGGCACTCATCAATTTTCGGTTGTCGATCAGGTCCGTAACGTTCGTCAAAGCCAACAGCGCCGTGCCCGCCACAAAACCTAACTGGACCATCGTGGTCAACAGGCCTGATTGAAACGAACTGAGTGACCAAAGCTGTTCCAGTTGGCCAGACACTGAACTGGCCGTCATCCAAACACTGATGGCCATGCACTGCGTCAGCGCCAACAACGCCAACATCTGCCAGCGACTTTTATTTGAGTTTTCTGACATCAGGGGCTAACTAAATTTATGCAGAACGTCGGTCGGCCGCGTCCGTCGTCGATTCTTGATTTATGCCATTAGTCGAGCCAACGGTCGAGGTAGCCGCCGAGCTATCCAAGTCGTGCGTACCTTCTTCGGGTTCTTCTTGGTTGGCCTCTTTTTCCAGCCGTCGTTTTTCGACTCGGTCCTGCAAACGAGCGATGTCTTTTTTCAGCCAGTCGATCTCTTCCATCTTGTCTTCCAGCTGCAATTCCAGCTTTTCGAGTCGACGTTCTGGATTCCGTGACAACAACATTTCAATGATTTCCAGTGCCACGAACCCTCGCCAAAGCCGCATGCCCAGTCCTCGCATTCGGAACACGCGAGCCGTCTTAGCCAGTTGATTCAACCGCCCGATCGAGGCCAGTCGCATCGTTCGCATAAAGGCCAGCGTGGGCAACAAAATAATTGCCAAATCGATCCAGTGTTTTTTGACGTAGGACATCGGATATTTCACGACCCACATCATCAACACAAATTCGAATGTGAATGCGGCCCAAATACACGCCTCGGCGATACACATGGCCAGTCGCCAGCCCTGGTTCGAATCTACAAAATCTTTGTAGTAGAATTCCAGAACAATGATGGGCAAGACCATCAAGGCGGTCACGATCATCGGGATACTGAAGTGTCGGACCAGGGTCTTTTCCAACACCCGATCGACCTCGCGCCATTTCAAAGCCGGCAACCAGATTTTTTGGCCCGTCGAGTGGTCACGACTACCAATACGGGTCATTGGCAGAAGGCAAAACCAGATGTGTTGCCGCATGTTCGAACTGCCGGCGTACAGGTGCGCGGCGGCTTCCGCCCAAAACAATGGGTAGATAATTGCTAGACCAATAACGGTGTAGATCAAGATCCAGCCGTTAGCCAGTGAATGCAGATAGATTAGGCAAGCGAACAACCCTAGCGCAACCAGGGCCAGCACGAACATCGGTGCTGCCAATCGCTTGTCTAAAAACTTAGTTAACGCCCGATTTTTCATCGACCGTGGTCTCTCCTAAATCTCGTATCCAGAAACTTGAAAATCTCGGAATCGTCTGAACAAGCACTTAAAATTTGCTCGGTCAACGATTTCGCAGATTCCGTTACCTAACTCCGCTATAGGTTACTATTCGTAAACCAAGGCCATTTATAGGATTAAGCATGCCGCAGTTTGCAAAAATAGGAAACGCGACAATCTTTTTTTCGGCGTTTTCGCCGTAGATTCTCTGGTTTTCAACGAATATCCAAGATTTCCAGCGAATATTCTTTTTGGGCTGCGACTTTCGTTTGCGGCTACGTCTTCATGGTAGCAGCTAATGCTTGCCGTGCCTTGGTCACTTGCCGCAGCCACATATTAACGTGGCGGACTATCGCGAATTTTCAAGACGAATTTAATGTTAACCACAACCTTGCATCCTTATCGCGAAGCCCTGATTGCAGAACGGTTTCCGGCGTATCAACAGCGAGCCTGTCGGTATGCCAAATGGTTAGTTGGCAACCAGGGCGATTCTGAAGAGATCGTGCAAGAGGCCTTTCTAAGGATAACGCGACGGGCGCGGCAAGATGACGCGTTGGATTGCGAGAAACGATTTGCCAGCCTGCTGTTCACGATCGTCCGCAACCTGTCGATCGACCTGCTGCGTAAAAAAGGGCGACGCAAAACGGTTCCATTGAGTCCCGCTCACGAACCAGCCGCCAACCATCATCAGCCGGGTGACGCGAATCGATTGAATCACCAAATCACTCAGTTGATGGTGCAGCTGCCCGAGAATTGGGCTGAAGCTCTAAAGTTGAAAATTACTGGCGACCTAACGTACCAGGAGATTGCGGATGTGCTGGGTTGCACCAAAGCGCAAGTTCGTACGTGGATCTATCGTGCTCGCAAAAAACTTGCCCGCGAACTCGAGAAACAAGGATGGTTGGACAACGAAAGTCGGAACGATTGATATGAACCAAGACTGCACCGATTTCGAAGAACTGATCAGCGCCGCGATTGATGGCGAACTGGACGCCGAAGAATTTGAGGTGTTGGATCGACACGTGGACGGTTGCCTGAATTGCCGACAACGCTACCAACAGCTGGACGCCGTCAATGACTGTCTGATTCAAAGCGAACAACTTGGGATCGTCAAACCGATGGTCGAAACCAGTAGACGCGAAATGGCGATGGCCGCTCCCGTCTCAAGCACCGTTTCCGCTTGTGCAACAGTGGCACCAACTGCTGCAACCAATGCGATTGGTGCGTCCAATGCAACTGCGGCGACTACGATGGCTAGCAAATACGTGCCCTCGAAAAAGTCCCGGCACAAGAACTCCAATACCAAAAGTCGCAACAGTTGGTTGGCAGGCGGAGCATTAGCTGCGGTCGGATTAGCCGCACTGCTTTCCAACCCTGTCAGCCCCACTATCAATCAACCAGAATTCGAAGCCGACTTGGTCAAACCGATCTCGCGAATCAGCACGTTAAATGCACAAGCCCAAAACGTGCAAACGAAACAAACCAAAATTCTAATCCAAGAATTGCGAACACTCCGTTTGAGTGCTCGATACACATCGGGCGACCAACAACGCGTCCAACAAATTGAACAAAAGATCGAACAGTTGATGCAGCGTGTCTATCAACTGGAAGAAGAACAAGCTTTGCAGCCATAACAACGTCAGCAACCAGACAATGATCAGCCGTTGATTATTTGTCAAAGTCGTTTCGTTTTTGTGCTTCTTTTTCGTATTCAAAAACCCAAAATACAAACACGTGAACTATCGACCCCCAAGTGAATCAGGTAGGAGTTTTACAAGTGAAGCATCACCGAATTTTGCTGTGGCAAATTCTCTTTGCACTATTGGCATTGCCACTCACAGCGTCCGCACAGGAAATTACCGACGAGCAACGGCAGCAGATCGAAAAGCGAGTCGAGCAAGCGGCCAAACGGATGGAACAGTGGGCTGAAAAGAACAGTGAGAAGCTGGAAGAGTGGGCCGAAGAACACTCGCAAGAATGGGAAGAGTGGGCTCGCCGCTTTGAATCTCGGTGGGAAGAGTGGGCCGAAGATCAGGAAGAGGTCTGGGAAGATTGGGCGAATAAGTACACCGATCGCTGGGAAGATTGGGCGAACGAAATGAACCAGGGTGATCTGGAGCCCGAAAAGATCCGGCAGATGATCGACGGAAATCTGGACATGATCGGCGAAATGCCACTCGGTCAAATGCTCGAACAAATGTTGGCCGTCGAAATCGAATTCGACGACGCTCCGCTGGAATCCCTGGAGAACCTGGAGGGCTTGCTTAGCGAATCGATCGATATGGCTCTGAACGACTTGGAAGGGCTGCAGGAACAACAAGGCGCACAGGAGTTGGAACCAAGCGACGCGCAGGTCCAACAGAGAATCAAACGGCTGGAACTAGCCATCGACCAATTGCAAAAAGGTTTGCAGTCACGTCATTCGATGAACGAAAATTCAGCCGAACGAAATGCCGACAGACTGGAACTTATGGTTCAGGAATTACAAGAAGCCAAAGAAGAATCCGCGCGGGCAAACCAAGCAATCCGGAGAGCCCAAGAAGCCTATCGCAAGGCAATTGAAAGTCGTCAAAAATTGAACGACAGAAGTCGTGAAAACCGCGACCGGTCACGGAACCAATCGGGTGGTCGATCAAACCAACGCGGTTCCAGCCGCTCGGAAGACGCTATCCAGCAAGCGCAAGAAGCCTACCAACGAGCTCTTCGACAGCGCAACCAGCAACAGGATGATGGTCAGGGCGATCAAGATCGCACAGAACGCCGCTTCGAAGATCGCACCAGAGCCGCCGACGAAGCACAGAGAATTCGTGACGAACTACGTGGCCAAGATCGTGCCAGAAGAGAACAAGAACATAGTCGTCAAGTCGTAGAGCGAGTGCAAACGAGATCGGAAATGAAAGACCTGGTGGAAAAACTGCAAGACGAACGTTCAAGAATCCGTGAACGCGACCAAGAGATACAACAACTACGTCGCGAAATGCGAGAACTTCGACGGGCTCTGGAAGAAATCCGTAGAGATAATGAAAAAGAAGAAGACAAAGAGAAAGATCAAGCCGCGCCAAGCTTACATTTCAGAGCCGTCTAGTCCTTCATTGACAACCCAAAACAATTTTAATCACTGCGGCACGTTTGGAAACAGACGTGCCGTTTTTCGTTCAATAGCACCGGTCACCAACGGAGATTCAACGATCGTCTTCAATTTTTCCACCGTCAACCTGACGTCGGAAGCGCCAAATGAACCAAGTTCCCAATAACCCGCTACTGGCGATCGACAACACTAGCCAAGTCGGCACCGCTGCCGACCGCAGCGTGAAATACGAGCTAACCAGGATACAAATCCACATCATTGATATGGCGATCACCTTCGCCTTCACCGGCATCACGGCGTTACCATCCAGGTATTGCTGAAACGGCGCAAAGAAGCGACTGCGGACCAGGCGTCGTTCTAAGGCCGGACTGCTTTTGGTCAAGCAAATGGATGCCAAAATCAAAGGACCAGTGGCTGGCAATCCCGGTAGAAAAACACCCACGGCTGCCAACACAACCAATCCCAATCCCGTGACCAACAATAACATTCGCTTGATCGGACTACGTTTGATGGTGCCTGGTTCAACGGTACCGTCGCCTTCACCGAGCGTTTGGCCAGACTCGGCTTGAGACTGCAAATCGACCGTCTCAGAATCAGCGAACTGTTTGCCGCTCACTGAATTCTCATTCGTACTTGAGTTCATGAATCTCAGATTCAAAATGGGTAATCGACACCATCCATCCTGTCGGTCAACAGAACAACAGTCTACCCTGCCATGCACAAATGGTGGCCAAAATTGAACTCTGGAATCCAGTTTCCCTTGGATAATCCAACACGTCATCTATCCCAAAACTCCGTCTTCGCGGGTAAGTGGCTCATTATATCGCGGTCGTCAAACACTGGACGCCTTCGATGTGACCTGGAAATTCGATTACAATCGAAAGCATGAATTCTATTTGCTTCAAATCGCTGCATAAGATCGTCATGGCAGTTCTGCTGATCGGCTGGACGAATGCGACTGTATTTGCGATTCCGCAACAAACGTTTCAACATCATAGCAAGCGACTGTCGCTGCCCGAAACGGTCAAATTCAATTCCAACATTCGTCCAATCATGTCCAACACATGCTTTGCATGTCACGGACCGGACGAAACCGTTAACGAAAGTGGCCTGCGTTTGGATTCATTCGAGGCAGCCTTGGAAGCCGACGCCATCCTACCCGGCAACGCCGCTGAATCGCCCGTCTATCAGCGACTCGTCGATTCCAACGACCCAATGCCTCCCGCAGAATTTTTGCACCAGTTGACCGACTACGAGAAAGCTCTGTTCAAAAAGTGGATCGACCAAGGTGCCAAGTACCAACAGCATTGGTCTTACACCGCCATCGAACGTCCGACCGTGCCCACCGTTGAAGACGAGTCCTGGGTGGCCAACTCAGTCGACCGTTTTGTGCTTCGCCGACTCGAGAAAGAAAAAGTCTCGCCGTCAGCTCAAGCCGACAAAGCGACTTTATTGCGACGGCTCAGCCTGGACCTGATCGGTGTGCCACCAACCATTCAAGAAGTTGAAGATTTTCAATCGGACGATTCGCCCAACGCCTACGAGAAACAGGTCGACCGGCTACTAGCGAATCCAAAGTACGGCGAACGTATGGCCAGCCGTTGGTTGGACATCGTGCGTTTTAGTGACACCGTCGGTTTTCATGGTGACCAGAACCAGCGAATTTTCCCCTATCGCGACTACGTCATTGATTCGATTAACCAAAACCAACCCTTCGACGAGTTCACCAAAGAACAATTGGCTGGCGACCTGTTGCCCGATCCGACCGACGCTCAATTGGTCGCCACCGGCTTGGTGCGACTCAACATGATGACGCGAGAAGGGGGCGCTCAACCTAAAGAATACCTGGCCAAATACGCGGCCGACCGTGTCCGCATGGTGGGAACAGCTTGGCTTGGTGCGACGACGGGTTGCTGCGAATGTCACAACCACAAATACGACCCGTTCACGATTAAAGATTTCTATTCGCTGAGTGCCTTCTTTAATGACGTCCAACAGTGGGGCGTCTACAGCGATTACGGTTACACACCCAATCCCGATCTCCGCGGATTCAATAACGATTTTCCGTTCCCTCCCGAGATCCGTGTCCAGTCACCATCACTTTCCAGGCAACTCGATTTTTTAGAGAGTCAGTTCGAATCGGTAGCCGCCAAACTAGTCACCAATGATGTCCGTCAATCTGCCGAGTTTCGTGTTTGGTGGGACGATCTGTTGCAGGCGTGGTCGCAAACGAAAACTCTGAACGTTTATCCCAACGTCGTGCAAGCTCCACAGAACACGGAAACTAAGAACGACCAAACAATCCTGTTTACGAGCAAGCCAAATGAAGATTCGCAGCACCTGATCGACTTGCAGCTAGACTACGAGACGATTGTTCGGTCGGTACAAGTCGAGGTTGATCCACAGGAAATTCACAATGGCTTGGTTGGTCGGAATCCGGACGGCAGCTTTCAACTTTCGTTGTCCGCAGCGCACCTAAAAGGATTCGATAGTGGCCAGCCAAGCGAACCAATCGCCGTGAGGCCTCGCTTTTTGCGAATCGAACTAACCGGTCGCAACATTTTGTCTCTGGCCGAAGTCCAAGTGCTCTCGGACGACCAAAATATCGCCCCGACCGGAACCGCCTCGCAATCCTCCGACGACCATGCTGGCGTTGCCGACCGAGCCATCGATGGCGAAACGAACGGCAACTACCACGAGGCCAATTCGGTGACTCATACTCGCAACGAAGACAATCCTTGGTGGGAACTGGACCTTGGCGAAGCAAAGCAATTCGATTCAGTACAAATCTGGAACCGCACGGACAAACAATACAGCAGTCGCCTGCGTGACTTCAAATTGGTTCTACTAGATGAAAATCGCGAGGTGCTATTTCGCGCCTCGCCAAACTTCCCCAACCCGAATGTGTCGGTAACGATCCCCCAAACGGTTTCAAAATTCGATCTTGTAGCCCCGCTACCAATTGCCAACGTTCAAGCCAACCGTTTTTCCGCCAACCGATATCGTAGCGGTTACCCATCACCTTACGTTGATAATGGTGTTTGGAAATCGGGTTCCAATGGCATGCAGCGTCCAGAACAGGAAGCAAAAAAGTCTCACCATGCCGTGTTCCATTTGGCCAAACCGATTCGCCTGTCGCCACAGGATCGGCTGCGCATCACACTCAATTCAAACGATGTTGGCAGCGTCAAATTCTCGCTTTCTGCAGTCACCCGCCCCGTCGCCGACTCGCAACCAAACCAACGACTTCGAGAAATCGTTTCCAAAAATTCAGATGCGACGATTCCTGTCGACGACCTAACGTCCGCGCAAGACAACGCCTTGCGTGCCGCCTACTACAGCAGCGTCACGCCATTTGACCAGTTCCCAAAACAACTAACCGAGTTGCGACAAGCTATCGCCAATTGTTACTCCGGTTACGCCTTTTCACTGATCAGTCAACCAGTGCCCGAAGATAAGTTGTTGGTCGGTCGCGTCTTTCGGCGAGGTGACTGGCAAGACGATCAGGGCGAAATCGTGGTTCCCAACACGCCCGCCTTTCTAGTTGGTTACCAACCCAAACCGGAAAGACGGCTCACGCGATTGGATTTGGCTAATTGGATCACTTCGCCCGACAACCCACTGACGGCACGACACTACGTGAACCGAACCTGGAAACACTTTTTTGGTGCAGGGCTGTCCAACGTCCTTGATGATTTGGGAAACCAAGGAGAATGGCCTAGCCACCCGGAACTACTCGATTGGCTAGCCAGCGAATTTCGTAGTGATTGGGACCGCAAGCGGATCACCAAGTTGATCGTTACCAGTCAAACGTATCGGCAGACCGCTGCTACCCGCGACGATCTAACTGAATTGGATCCCTACAACCGACTGCTGGCTCAACAGTCGGCGCGTCGGTTGGAGGCCGAAATTGTTCGCGACAACGCGTTGGCTATTTCGGGATTGTTAAACGACAAATGGGTGGGCGGGCCCAGCGTCTTTCCGTACCAGCCGCCCGGTTACTACGCCAATCTGCAATTTCCAAATCGACGTTATACCCAGCAACTGGACGGTCGTCAGTATCGTCGTGGACTGTACATGCATTGGCAAAGAACTTTCTTGCATCCCATGTTGGCCAACTTCGACGCGCCTTCGCGTGACGAGTGCACGGCCGACCGCACGGAAAGCAACAGCCCGCAACAAGCTTTGACGCTATTGAACGATCCAGTCTTCGTCGAGGCCGCTAATGCGTTCGCTGTTCGGCTTATGCGAGAATCAACGGACACCGATTTAGACAGTCGCATCCGGCTAGCCTTTCAATTGGCGCTTGCTCGCACTCCACAACCGGTGGAAAAAACAGCGCTGCAATCGCTTTACCAAAAGCAACTTGAGTACTACCAAGCGAACCCGGAACAAGCCCAAGCGTGGCAAACAACCGGTCAGTTTTCCAATCTGGAATTTCAGCCGACTGAGATCGCCGCTCTGGCGCAAGTTTGTCGTGTCATTCTGAACCTGCACGAAACAATCACCCGTTATTGATACCGCTAACCCGAGACCTCCAACAATGAACGATCCGAATCAACACTCGTCAATGTTTCGCGACTGGTCTCGCCGGACATTCATCTCCCGATCATTTGCCGGGATCGGATCGTTTGCCTTGGCGTCGCTGTTGAGTGGCAGCGCGGCCAACGCTAATCAGGCAACGCGACAAACTGACCCGCCTTGGCCTGCCCTGCCCGGCTTTCCACATTTTGCGCCTAAAGCGAAACGTATCGTCCACTTGTGCATGGCCGGTGGTCCGTCGCATCTGGAATCGTTGGACCCTAAACCCGAGCTAGACAAAATTGATGGGCAACCGTTCCCCGAATCGTTCACTAGCGGACAACAATTGGCTCAACTGCAAAACGCAAAACTGAATGCGATGGGTTCCTTTTGCCAATTCAAAAAATGGGGCCAGTCGGGATTGGAGATCTCGGAGATGTTCCCGGAAATTGGCTCCATCGCCGACGACATTTGTGTGATCCGCAGTATGACGACTGAGCAAATCAATCACGACACGGCTCATGCCTTCATGAATACGGGTTCGATTATCAAAGGTCGACCGTGCATGGGCAGCTGGCTATTGTATGGCTTGGGTGCCGAGACTGAGAATCTACCCGGCTACATCGTGATGACTTCGCAAGGCCCGGGCGCTCAACCCGTTTCCGCCAGACAGTGGAGCGCGGGGGTGCTACCCAGCAAATTTCAAGGCGTTGCCTTTCAGAGCCGCGGCCTGCCGGTTCACTACATTGGAAACCCCAGCGGCGTCTGCCAATCGACTCAACGACAGGTTGTCGACGAGATTCAACGTTTGAACGGCATGCTGAAGCAACGACATGTGGACTCGGAAATCGAAACGCGGATTGCTCAGTACGAAATGGCTTTCCAAATGCAGACTGCCACTCCTGATTTGATCGACATGTCCAACGAGTCTCAACAGACCTTGGATTTGTATGGAGTCAAAACGCCGGGCGACGGATCCTTTGCGTCCAATTGTCTGATGGCCCGTCGATTGTTGGAACGAGGTGTTCGTTTCGTGCAACTTTACCATCGCGGATGGGATCACCATCGCAACCTAAAAAAAGACTTTACAACCTCGGCCAATGCCTGCGACCGACCGAGTGCAGCGTTGGTCAAAGATCTAAAAGATCGTGGGTTACTAGACGATACTCTGGTTCTGTGGGGTGGTGAATTCGGACGTACACCGATGGCTCAAGGTGGCGATGGACGCGACCACCACATCAACGGCTTCAGCGTTTGGATGGCCGGCGCCGGCATCAAAGGCGGAACCACTTATGGGTCCACTGATGAATTAGGTTATCGCAGTGTCGAAGACATAGTAACCGTGCACGACCTGCACGCCACGATGTTGCACCTGTTCGGGATCGACCACGCCAAGTTCGCTGAGAAGTTTCAAGGCTTGGACCTAAAATTGACGGGCGTCGAACCTGCCAAAGTGGTGCACGAAATCTTTGGCTAAACTAAAGCCATAGAGCTAAAGCGATAGAGACTCGGGACAATCCTGGACCCAATTGGCATCCGCTTGATAACCCTCGGAATTTAGTCGATCGCCAACCAGTTGCTGGAACAGTTCAGCGTCAGCCCGCGTAAAGTAACTGGTCCAGTCTCCCGCCACTCCCTTGCGTGCCTTCGCCAGAGGATCATCGACGCCACTTGCTCGGCCCGTCGTTGTTTGAAACGAGGACTCTTCGATACACGTTTGCACAATGTCGCGGGCGGAATCTAATTCTAAATACTCAAACACTTTCCCTAGAGTATCCGCTTGCTTCAACAACAATTCTTCGTATCGAATCTTCAGGACCTGCGCTGCGTCAATCGCTGCAAACGAATCGGCCCAGTAACCGGCCCAGGTTTTCAGCGAGTCCTCGTCGAAGAACCGCGTTAACGGTCGTTCGTCGCCATTCACATACTTTTGGAACCGAACACTATCCTTGTTCTCTCGCGCTACCCAATCAAAAACTCCGCTAACGGCTACATCACGTCCGTCGCGAACCAGGTGCACGACCTTGGCTTTGGGAAAGTACTTGGCGACCATATCGCGAACGATCTGGCTAGTTCCCAGGTAGGGGGTCACCTTATCAACCACAATCGACTTGCCGGATTGGCGACGCAAAAACCCGGCCAGGAATTGAAAGTATTCGCACAGCAGCTTCTCGTGCAATTGCCCAGCACCCTGCACGTTCATGTGCTTGTGAAAAGAGTGTTGCGTTAGCACGC
This sequence comes from uncultured Pirellulaceae bacterium, assembly GCA_964543985.1. Classification (GTDB taxonomy): domain Bacteria; phylum Planctomycetota; class Planctomycetia; order Pirellulales; family Pirellulaceae; genus CAJQPP01. Next base: position 78,530 of record CAZJBW010000013.1, read on the forward strand.
GAAAGTACTTGTCGGCTGTAATCCTGGGCGACAATTTACCTTTGGGGTTGGGCCACAACTGACAAAAGTCACCAAACAAACGGTTTTCCGTCGCTAGAATTTCTGGATGATGATTCAGAGCATTAGCCAGCCAAGTCGATCCGCTGCGCGGCGCTGAAATCACAAAATGGTAGTTTTCTATTTGCACAGCCACGCTATCCAATCCCGGACTTCAACAGAACGTGCAAGTGCAACGCACCCAATATCGATCGGTCTTCGTCAACAACCGGCATGACGGTAATCGACGCTGCATTCATATGATTCAGGGCGTCGACCGCCAACTGGTCACGATCCAGAACTTTTGGCTGGCGATTCATAACGGAAGTGACTGGTTGATCGAGCGGGTTGGCTTGCGTTTCCAGAATTCGTCGCAAGTCACCATCTGTGACGATACCGATAAGCTTCACGTCCTGATCGACAATAAAGCCAGCCCCTAACTTCCCTTTGCTGATTGCCACAATCGATTCGCGAACTGTTGATTCCTGAGTGACCACGGGCATGTCGTCCACTTGCATTAAGTCGCCGACACGCATCAACAGTTGCCGGCCAATTTTGCCCGAGGGATGAAAGACCGCAAACTGCTCGGCCGTGAACCCTCGCAAATGCACTAACGCCATCGCCAAGCCATCGGTTAACGCCAAAGTGGCGGTGGTGCTGTTCGTTGGTGCGGCCGTAATTTGATCGGCCTCGCTGGAAACTCCCGTGGCCAAATTCAGATCACTAACTTCGGCCAGAGCATTTTTTGAATTACCGCTGATCGAGATGATCGGCACTTGATGACGTTTCATAAACGGTACCAACTCGAGAACGTCGCGAGTCTCTCCACTATTTGAAAGTGCTAACAAAACGTCTTGATCACTAACAATGCCCAAGTCGCCATGCAACGCTTCGCTGGGATGCAAGAAGACGGCCGGGGTACCTACACTGCACAATGTCGCCGCACATTTTCGAGCGATGGCACTCATCTTTCCCATGCCAGTGACAATGACTCGCCCTTCACAGGCGAACAAAAGTTGAACCGCACGGGCAATGTTTTCGGGTAACTGTTGAGCCATCTCGGCGACCGCGCGAGCCTCGCTGGTCAACACCGAGCGAACGATGCCATGGATTTGATTCGAATTGAACTCAGGTTTTTGCATCGTTGTAAAATGTTGGTTTGATCGGACGCGACCGGAACCGCAAACCAAAAGTATAAAGCAAGCCGCCCGTATTTCGCAGAGGAATTCTTACAGGCAAACGAACGACCAAACCTTGAAACCGATGCAAACGTCACCGGGTGGACTGACTGGCCTGTCGCTTGTTGGGTTGAATGGCTATAAGACTTTCGACTGGCCAAGGGTCAGGTATTGAGATCGACGCCTTGTTAGTCTCTTTATTGTTGTTCAGGCATCCAGCCCCGCTCTTGGCATTCACCATAGAGATAGTCGACCCACTCTCCGAAACTTCCAAAGTCGTGATATGCCAATTCATGAATGGCTTCTCGTGACTCCTCGTCGTTATGGTATAGCATCACGGCGTAAATCCTGCCGTTCCGGAGATCGTAAAACCATCCGTCACCGTCAGCATCTCCAGTCCACCAGCCCAGCCCGAAGAACCCATGCTTCATGTTGCCTTCAAACGGGACGGCATCTTGCTGTTCTTGAAGTAGCAGTGCAGGTGGAAGGCTCTTAAAAACTCCGATATCTAGTAATCTTGAAGGAAGAATAAGAGTTAGAAAGTCTCTCAGATCTTGCGGAAGTGGCACAGGGTAATGCTCCTCGAACACAGAAAGATCGGCGTCACTACACCCAATCTCGTCAGGGACCTCATGTCCTATGTCTTTTAGAAGATCGAAGATCGCAAGCAACTTATTCGCTGCTGAAACAGTATCGGGGTTCATTAGCTAAATTCTATGCGCTATCGGAGTAATTCTTATTGTTCACATCACTGCCTTTGCTCAATTCCATCTTTCGTAAAACCGGCATCGTGCCCTGCTACTTCGCCTCAATCAACTTCTGAACCAAATCTCCGTAGATCGAATCCGCCGACAACTGCCTGCGAGCATACTCCAATGCACTCTGCGCACTCTGCATCAAATCCTTCTCGTTATCTAACAAGTTCAAAATAGCCACTGTCATCTGTTCGGTCGTATTGGCAACAAAATACGGTTGCCCAACATCAGCCGGGATCATCCCTTCAGCGCCTAATGGCGTAACCACCAGCGGCTTTCCATATGCTAACGCCTCCTGGTTCTTAATCTTCAACCCCGTACCGAACCGCACCGGATTCACTGCCACCGCGAACGAGTGATAGAGTTTCGACAGACAATCCACTTCCGATTGAAAAACGACGCCGTTCGTGGATTGCAACTGTTGAGGAATCACTCGACAAATCGTACCAGCAATTAGCAACGAAGATTTCGGTCGACGACGCAACACATCCGGCCAAACCTCTTTCAAGAACCATTCCACCGCATCCAAGTTGGACGGATTATCAGACCCGAAGTAGCCCAAGTCGAATTTGGCCGCCAGAGTTTGTTTTACCGAACTGGGTTGGTCCGTTTGACTGGGATGCCCGGCCACAATCACATTGGGAAACCCTTCGCGGTCCTGCCCCGCCGACTGGAACGTCTCGGCCTCTTCGGCTTGAATAGCGATCGCCAAATCGAACTTGTTGATCGCATCCAATTCCTCTTGTTGCGAGATACGAATCCAGTGATCCAGGCCCCGCTGTCGAAATTGTTCGTACCGACTGGATAGACAATCGTGAGTATCGATGACCCACGCGGGTTGATCTTGTTTCGATTCGCCTACCAGGAACGACATCGTCACGTATTGGCACAACACGATATCTGGGCGGAACCGTTTTAACATTTCGTGAAAACGAAACTTCATCAACGGATTTTCAAAGTCCTTAAGGTAGCAGCTGCCAGAACTCGGTTTGGACGAGCCAACGTTGTTGGCTGGCTTGATCTTAAACAAGTTTGCAATGCATTGAATCTTGTAGAGCGCTTTGTTCAGCAATCCGTTCGGTTGCCAGTCTTCGATCAGCGAGTAGACTCGCAATCCTTGTTCGCGAATGGCCTGCCGTTCCTCCGTCGCCCGAAACGACCCTAGCTGTAGTGGAGCGACGAAAATGGTTGTGGTGTTAAAACCGTATCGTTCCAAGTACTGGACCATTGTCAAAATTCGTCGCTCGGCGCCGGTACCTCCGTGCCAAAACCGCACGTCCGTGGCGATTACGATACTGGGCAGATCTTTGGTTTTCTTTTGCATCACTCGGCCCCCGTTCGTTCCAACTCGCGAAGTTCTAAGTACTCGCCGTGTGACAGACTGGATCGGATTAGATGAGACACCCATTCGTCGGCCGGTTTCAAAAATCGTTTCCACTGGAACGCGAATCGGTTCGTCCAATATTCACGGAAAGCCTCTTTCGCCGTCTTGTCGACTTTGTTCATCCGCACGTTGGTATGACCTTGCCCTAGAAAGTAACGTCGAATGTAATCGGGAGTAGCACGGTCGGGCGGAATGATGTGTTGCAGACCGGCATCCGGCAACCAAACGCCTTGGTGACCGGCTTGCGAGATCGCTCGCAACACGGAAATTTCGTCGTCGCCAATCATCCCCTGGCCTACTCGACCGTCTTTGGGATTGTATAAGAACTGGCGCTGCACCTGCGTGGCCACCGCAAAGTTGGCTCCGTATGGAAAGACCCCGTTGCCTAGCGGCACAGCCTCCTCGCCCAAATCACGCCATGCGTAAACGGCCCGGCATTTGTCCCAAGTCGCCCGCAACCAATCGGGCATCCCACCTTCAAAGCTTGGC
>CAZJBW010000014.1:0-46183 GCA_964543985.1 uncultured Pirellulaceae bacterium
GGTAAAGGAGATCCATGGAACGGATTGCGAGCAAGCAATTGCATTTCAGCTGGATCTGGCGTTTGAATACCTGAATCGAGGAAGACTTGAACAATGTGAATCCATCGTTGCGGAATGCCAGATGCTGCTCAATACCCGCCAGGTGGATCCTCGGCATCCGTTGTCAATTGGTTTGCTGGCCACCAAAGCAAACCTGCTGGATATGAAGCTTCGCGGACACGAAATCCCTCAGCTACTAGCCGACGTGCTTGCTCACGATTTTGAATCAACCAAATTCGACCGGTTTGTTAATCGAGCCAGAATGCAACTTGCCAACGCCTATCTGATATCAGAAAAATTCCAGAGGGCTGAAAAATTCGCTCGCCAAGCCTGGAATGGTCTGGAAAAGGAATATGGCCCTGATTATCCCGGAGTAAAATTCGCCGAAGCATTTTATATGCTTTCGAGTGTCAAAGCGGGAAACTCGGAAACATCCATCGGTGAGATTTTTGAACTGGTAGAGTTTGTCGAATCAAAATTCGGCGAGGGTCCAACGACGATTGGTTGCAGGAGTTTTTGCATTGAATCCCTGACGTCAATGAAAGCGTATGATGATGCAATTCGCCTTGCCAAAAAACAGCTTGAGGCCACTCGTCAACGGCTGGGAAAGTTCAATGTCAAATCGACAATCGCTTTGGAAATTTTGGTGGAGTGCTACGCAAACTCAAACAGACCAGAACTCGCACTCGAAACAACCAAAGACGCGCTCGAGTCGTGCAGCAAACTGTATGGGCCAAGCAATTTCCGAACAGCAAGACACCATCTCAAGAAAGCCCTTTTTATTCGAAACTCGGGCAACATGAAGAAGCCAGAGACTCGTTTGAAACGGGAGCTCCCGTAATTCGAAAAATGCCTACATCTCAACTAGCAGGCAACAGCGCAGAAAAACGCCTGCTACGGTATCTGGAAACCCGTTTATACCGAACGAACGACAATGGCTCGAACCTGGACTAGGGTTTGATAACGTCAGGAAGTGAAGGCAGGAAACCCTTTTTACGTTGGCGAGATTGCAGACATATTCCCATCACCTGAAAATAGAAACCTTGGTGATCGCAACCGTTAACATGCCTAGTCTGCGCGTCGAAGCGCGGTAAAATAGATGCATATGGCCAATCCATACGTACCACCTGTTTCAGGCGAGCCGAATGTTGAAGAGACGCGCCTACGTCAGACGGCGCAAGTTTCATGGGTCGCGATATTCGGGCCGCTATTTATCCAAATGTTACTGGCTTGCGCATGTGGACATCTTCATCTTTACACCCTGCCTGTCACGCTGGGGATATTGTGTTTCGCCATTGCTGCCTATTTAAAACCGACTTCCCGAACGCTTGTTGGTTTGATCGGGGTTGCAATCGCCGTTCTGTTTTTCGCAAAACACATGGCAGATATTTTGTGGCACGGGCATGATCCCCTGATCAAATTCCTTATTTGAACTAGTTGGCTGTGAATTATCTTGATTCGATGTCCACAATGATTGACAATTACTGTTGGCCAATACCGATTGCAAGCACGGTTCGGTGCAATGCGTAAAACACTCCGAATCTGTGCCGTTGGCATGATAACAAAACGATGCACGCGAAGCCGGACTTGCGCGTGACTTGGGATGATTATGATCCATTTTGACAAACAAAACTTTTGGTTCAACAAACCCATACTTGAGTCTGGGGAACCAATTCTGCTTGAAGCACCTGCCAATCACACTCAAGGCAAGCGGGCAGTTGGAGGGAAACTTTTTGTGACTACGTCCAGATTGATCTTCGTACCCAATCGAATGGATTCCGCAATGCGTGGATCGACTCTGGAAATCCTGACTGACAGTATTGCCCATATTTCGTCGACGCCACCAAAACATTCAATTGGCGGTCTCTTTAGCGGCGCATTTAGATCTCGGTTGACCATCACCACCGACTCGTCGCAAAAACACTATTTTGTCGTCAATCAACTCGACAAAACGCTCCGACGGTTTAGCGAGTTAAAATTGTGTTGAATGCCTTGTGTTGAATGCCTTGTGTTGAATGCCTTGTGTTGAATGCTAAGCGTCCGATCGAACATCAAACTCCAATCAGTATAGAATTGGTAATGAGCGATTGGCCAAGAGGTAGAATGCGACCGAAAACAACGCGATGCACACCGAGCCGGGCTTGCGTGTGCTTTTGCAGTGGTGAATCACTTGTCCCAATTGCTCCGCCTTGGCAACCGTCCCCCTGCTATTGGCAATAAGAAACCTGTGAGAACTGAACCAAACCAAAACTCTTGTAACTAAACGGCGAAAGAACCCATCTTAATGAACATCTTGAATTCACTTCACAAAAATCGTTTGCGATTTGTTTTCCTTGTCGCAACCGGTTTGGCGTTGTTGCCGTTTCAGTTCGCATCTGCCCAAACCCAGAAGCAATCCGAACAGGAATCGAAACAAGAACCCGCTCAAGTCAACGAAAAGCTTGAATGGACGGATGCCTTTGACCAACGATTCCAGGATTCTATACCACTGCTTGGCGAATTCGCGCCCAACGCAAAAGCTTTCGATCAACAGGGAAACAAGTTTCGCATTTCGGATACCGAGGGCAAGTATACGGTGTTTGTCTTCGGGTGCCTGACATGACCGCCTTTCTTGAAAAACGTCTCCGGTCTGGAGGCTGTGTACCAAGACTACAAAGACAAAGACCTCAACTTTTTCTTCGTTTACAAATCGCTCGCACATCCCGAAATCAACAATTTCGTCAAACCACATACACTGGAAGAGCGCCTTAAACATATCGAGGAATTTCAGAAACTGACTGGCTCAAAAATCCCGTGGCTCGCCGACTCGATGGACAATCTGTTCTCAAATGCGTTTGGCAGTGCACCCAACGCTGAATTCGTGATCGATCCGGAAGGAAAAATTGTTCGACAACGTTTTTGGTCCAACCCGGTAACCTTGCGAAATGACTTGACCGAGTTTCTTGGTGCGGTCGAAAATCCAACGCCACCTGAAGATGCTTTACCCGATTTCAAAATGCCTACTCGCGAGATCACTCACAATGTCGTGCCGAAAATCGATCTGCCGGAGGGTTTGCGAGGTTTGGTCCTGAAACCAGGCGAAAGTGAATTTCAGGCCTACGCAAAACTACGAGTCGAAGCGAGCAGGGAATTGCTGGGCGAAGAGACCAAAGGCCAAATGTATATCGGCTTGTACCTGGACCCGATCTACAAAGTTCACTGGAACAATCGAGCCGGGGATATCGCGATACAGATCAAGGTTCCAGACGGCATGACTGTCAGCGAACAAACCTTGATCGGTCCCGAAGTCGAACCGGATGCCGACGTCGACCCGCGACAGTTCCTTGTGGAACTCGATCGCAACCGACAAGAAAGGACGCCGATCGAAATCACCGTTTCCTACGTTGTCTGTGATGACGCCGAAACGTTCTGCCACACGATCACCCAAAGCTACACGGTCGAGTTCCGTACCGAGCGAGAAATGGGGACTCGCCCCAGCACGTTCATGAACAAGATGTTCTTCGACGTCAAGAAATTGGATCGCAATGGTGACGGAAAAATTGCTGGCGATGAGTTTCCGAAAAAGGAGTCGTCCAAATTCTTGAGTCACATGGATTACAATCTGGACAATGTCATCGACATGGCAGAAGTCGATCGCTTCATGTCTATTTTCAACAACGGACGCGGATTCGATTCACGTTACAACGATGGCGGGAAACCAAGTAATCGGTAGATGATTCGCAGCGGTTTCACCGCGACTTCACTCCTCGCCAACTAGTTCATACTTTTGGCTGATAGAGATTGATGATGACGGCAACTGCACTGAGGGATACTGGACTGACCGGCCTCGCTACTTGTGATAGTCCACACCGGGTGCTTGAGTAGCCGAAGTGATCCGTTGTTGGATATTACCCAGGATCGTTTGCTCCAGTTGGAAGTCTCGTCCCATCGGGATCCAGCCCAGGTTGGGGGGTGACAACAAAGCGTTGTTCCTATCGAAGTCCAACGAGTTGTCGTGGCGAAAGATCGGACCGCTGACCGTGGAATGCTCGGGCTCATCCAGATCTTCCAGTTCCTTGTAAACTTTCACGTCAACCAAGTACTGATTGCCATTGGGTATGACACGAACCTTGGCCCAACGACGCACGGTTTGCAATGTGGAATGCGCCAATTCAAAACCTGGCTGCGAATCACGTCGCCAGGGTTCCAGAACGGTCGACCCAATCTGCGGAGCTGTATCGATCCAACCCTCAGTCAAAATGTTTTGGTTCAGCCTGATTCGTTGCTCGCGAATGATCCGGAAATAGTCATCAATCTCGTCAGAAACCTCGTCCATAACCAGTTCGCGAGGTACCAAGGGAACTGACAATGGATTGGGGATACCGGCCGGCGTATCCGTCACCGGTTTCCAACCACCGGTCGAAACATGGGAACAGCCAGCCAACAGGCTCGCCTGCAGGATTAACGCCAACACGATAAACTTGATTCGATGCACGTTGCTAGAACTGCCCGGAAAGATTGGTTCCACAGAAAAATCGCGGTAGTCTTTCGCAATCTCCGGGTCGCCACAAGTGCAATCTCTTCGCTAGCAAATGCTAAGAATTTCAACAGCAATCGTTACGCAGGCTGAGTGTGCGCAAAAAGAAACAGAATCCCTTGAAGTCTCTGCATCCTTTGCAGTGCAGACACTGGCACAAAACCCGTGCTCCCGAGCAATTGGAACGCCATATTTTTTAACCAGCCGAGGCCACATCTTGCGACACATCGACTTTTTGCAGCGCTTGGTGCAACTGTTGAGTCTGGGGTAGTGGGTTATCGTTCAACGCCTGCTGAATCCAAACCTTTGCCGATTCAAGATCATCATGTTCGATACAAAGCATCGCCATGTTATGTCGGGCAGCCGAAGTCCCATTTACCTGTTGAAACTTTTGGAAGGCTCCCTGCGAATCGCCCTGCAGAAATCGAGCCATTGCCAGAGTGCTAAGGGCTCGTGGATGCTGTGGATCGCGATCAAGGACCGGTTGCAAGGCAATTTCTGCCTCCTTAAATCGATTAACCTCGACCAACGTCCAGGCATAATTGACTCGCAGTTCCTGATCGTTGGGGTTCTGCTCGATCGCTCGACGATACCGATCGATCGCTTGATCAAAATCCTTTATTTGAGCAAACAGAGGTGCCAGTTGTCGGTCAAAAGTAGAGCGATTGGAATCAGCCGCTTCTGCTTTTAGAAACAACTGGGCCGCCTGTTGGGGATGCCCACCGGCTGCCAAACGATTTGCGGTCTCGACGTGAAGAGTTTGCAAATCGTTGGAAGAGAAGGCAGCCAATTCGGGACCAAACAAATCCTGCCTAGCTGAAATACTGGAAGAAACGTTCGAATCGAACGGGTTCTTGAACGTCGAACAGCCGGAAATAACCGCCATCGAAAACAATAGCAGCAATGTTGCTGAACAGGTTGGCAATCGAGAAAACATCAAAAAATGCCTCCCACATTTTGCCGGCCACTTGCTCGGGCGCCACCTTGGTTCGAGCCGCCAGTATTGGTCGTAGAACGTCCAATCCGTTCAGCGTCTGGCCCAATCAACCCGAGCGCTGGAGAATGCCCCAGCTGAACTTGGATACTGCTCAATCCAAGATGACTTGCCATGTTCGTTAACTCGGCAATTCTTTGTTGATCCAACTCGAGTTGTCCAGAAGGTTCCAGCACTACGGGAACGGTTCCTTCTGGGCTACCGCCGCCTACTCTTGCAGCGAATTGCCGATAGGCGGCCGGCGCAATTTGTGCCGTGTTACCGACGAAGTCTGCCAGATAGAAAACTTGCTTGTCAAAAGCAGCACTCGCGGATTGAGCTTGGTGCCAGGCACACACTTTGTCACCAACTGCTGCCGGTAAAGCACCACTTGGAATAGTGGCCTTTTCGTCGACCCCCAAAACCCCTTCCCCGCGTTTAAGGCCGCAACCAGCAAATGTGATGATCAACAGCAGAGCACCAACCAGACAGGGCGATCCCGAGTAGATAATCGATCGCATGCAATTATTCTTTCGCTTAGAAATTAATCTGCTATTCATTGCTCTTGGACTTTGGTTGCGATCGTTTTCGGTTGTTCGTCGTGTGGATCGAATCATCGAAACAACCTCCTTAGAGTTCCGGAGCGTCTTCTATTACCGCCCGCGTTTCGTTGTTGATTCTGACTTGTTTGACTTTGTGGTTGTTCTGGGCCCCGAGCAATTTTTGGAGTTGGCGTATGTGTGGGACTGGACGTGGGTAGGCATCGATCGGTTGGTCCAATGGCACCGATCATATGCTCTCCGCAACAGTATTCGCCGCTAACCAGTCGTGCACGGTCCGTTCGCACAGGAGCACGAAAGTCCTCTGCACGCCGACTTTCCAATCGGTTCGATAGGTAGAATTCAATATCAGATGGCTCGAAAACATCATCGCCGGGCAATGGCAGTTGATGGTTACCACCTAGCGGAGCGACCAATTCTGGCGTCACCAGAATCACCAGCTCAGTTTCACTGCTAGTCGTGTCTCGGGCACCGAAGAAGTTACCGATGACGGGAAAGTCTCCGATTCCTGGCACACGTTCTGTAGCCGTTGAAAGGCTGGATTCGATTAATCCAGCGACAGCTAAAGTCTGGCCACTACGTAATTCCAGTGTGGTTTGGAAAGACTGGTTGCTGATACCTGAAACGGAAGTACCGCCAGCTCCGCCACCGATGGTGGTACCAGCCGATGCGTCCAAAGCACTTATGTCGGCGTTGATTTGTAAACGGATGACATCGCGATCTCGAATGACAGGTGTGAATTCCAATTGCACTCCAAATGGAACGAAGGAAACACCCTGCAGATTGGTTCCACCTCCAACTCCACCCGATCCGATCACAGGGATTGGAAACTGGCCACCCGATTGAAAGTTGGCCGATTGCCCATTCAGTGCTACCAGGTTTGGTTCAGCCAGCGTTCTAGCCAAACTTAGGTTGCGAAGAGCCTCGATCGCCAATGTTACTTGTCCACCATCCAACATGGCAATTAGGTTGGAAGCAGACGTCGTAGCCACACCACCAGCATTAAGTATGTCTCCGCTAAATTGACCGAAGACGCTTCCTGTGGAATTTTGAATGTCAAAATTCAAGCCGATGCTACGGGCCGCTGACCGATTGACTTGGGCAACGGTTACTCGCAAACTAACTTGTTGTTCACCGGGAACACTCATCAAGTTAATGATGCCAGCTTGTGCTAACGCCACGGGATCGAATTCACGTCGGTTTTGAGCGATCGCCGCATCGGCCGCCAACGGATCCGCTTGGTCCACAAAATTGAGCGAGTTAACGACGTTGTCGCCTCGATCGATCCGCTGAATGCCAGGCCGGACTCCGCGAGCCCCGACAAGCACTTGAAGAATGTGAGCCATTTCAATGGAATCGCGTGCTTCACCACGGACAATCAGCCGCTCACCCAACTCTTCCAGTTCGATAAAACTGTTTGGAAATTTCTCGTTGATATCGCGAGCCAAGTCTTCAATGGGTCGCGCAAATACTGGATCGTCAAACACCCGAACCAAGTAGCTGACAACACTTTGTCCATTGGGTTGATTTGGATCATCGAACCAGAAGGTCAATGTCGAAGTTCCCGCTTGCAAACCAGTAACGACGTACTCAAGAACACTGTCTTCGTCTAGCCGGTCGAACTGGTAAACGTCATTTGTCGGAGAGAAAACTCGTATCGGAGCAGCCGCCAACGTCAGAATTTTGGGGCGTCCAGCAACCAATGACAGTGGAAGTTCTGGATCAATTTCACCAATCAATTGGTTGGCTCGACTACGCACATCTTGCGAAGGTGGCGGCAAAATCAATTCACTTGGCAAACCACTTTGAATTCTAGATCGAATCGACTGTCCCGTTTGTTCAGGCAGCTCGTTTTCTTGAGGGATCGGTTGAAGTTCTTGGACAACCGGTTGGCTGTCTGTGAGTTCCGGGGCAAGCTTGATGGTCGGCTGAATTGATTCTTGAGCCAACGCAGCACCAGCAACCATTGAAAACGCAAACAAAACTGCAGCAACATTTGTCATCAATTGTTTGAGCAACATCGAAGGGGGCCTTTGGTTGCGGGCAATGCGACTTGATGCCATCGAATGCTATCACAAGATTCGTGTCAATCATCGCCCTCACCTGCTCAATCGGAACAATCGTTACAGATCTCCAATCAATTCCAAATTGTTGTATTCATTGACAACATATTATCGATCGTCCAGTTGAACTCGCATACCTACTGCCAGCACTTCGGCGATAGGACTGAATTCGATGACCCCGACCGAACCGCGTGCCCCCAACAAAATTCGCCACGGTTTCACATTTTCGTGAATTGCAAGCACGGTGCCTTGCGAATCGACGAAGGCGACATTAATTCGCATACGCATGAAAAACGTATGTATGGAGGTGCAGGGTCGAATCCAAATAGCCTGGTCATCCGCCAATTCGCGTTTGCCCAATAGGCCTTTGGCGCGAGTCCAAAAACGATCAGCAAGGATTAGTCTTTGGAAAAGGACTTGTCCGGTATCGGCATCGACCAAGCATGGCATTCCAGTTTTCCTTAACGTTAACGAGTACCAACCAATTGATCGACGATACGTAACAATTCAACAAAGAAAGGCCCCAAAGGCCATACGAATAATCCTGGCAGAAAACAGATAACCAAAGGAATGATCCGCTTTGTTGCCAACGATTGAGCAAACGTCATCGCCTTTTCACGTCGATTGGCTCGCACATCTTCGGCTTGCAGTCGCAATGTTTCCGAGATGCTAGAACCTGACTGTTCCGACTGAATCATGGCACCGGTAAACCGAGTGACAGCTGGTACCTGCAATCGTTCGGACCAACGCCGCAAGGCATCCACACGTTTCATACCGGCCAACAAATCCCGCCGGTAACCGCGTGCCGTTTGGGCCAATGCCCGTTTAGCAGGTTGGGTTTGAAGCCACCTTTCCAAGGCAGCATCAAAGCCAAGTCCGCCTTCCGCCAGCGTTGCCCAAAGGTCCAAAGCTAACGGCATGTCACGCTGGACCTGCTTCACACGTCCGCGACGTGTACTTCGAACGAGCAAAACTGGTATGGCGGCAATGATCACCGCTGACAACCAAGGAGCCACTAGCACGATCGGTACTAGTATTCCCGATAGCCCGCCTGGAACGGCTTCTACACCTGTTAACATCATTTGTGACAAACCGCTGACACGAAAGATCCAGGCTGCCAGAAACCCAATCAGTAGGCAAGCGACGATCGAACAGACCAGGGCGGTGCCGGCCCAAGACTGGTGATAGCCAGCCATTCGGACGTACCGACCGACGAACGTCTTGCCGGGCTCGGGGATTTCGGGTTCAGCTAATTCATCGGAATTAGGTAGGATGATTCGGTTCGTCGCAAGTTGTCCCTGCCAGATCCTACGTACCAATATCCAGCCGATCACCGCAACAATCAACCAACCGCCGATTACTAAAATGATTTTCTGTTCTTGAGTCATGATTTTGGCCTACTCATTGCGTTCATCCACATGATGCCCACGCCTTGCAACACGACGGTTGCGGCAACTGCCAAACTGCCCAATTCTGATTGCACAAAATCATTGACTTGCTGAGGGCGATCGAACCAAAGGATGGCAGCGACGAAATAAATCAGTATCAAAATCGCAACGGTTGAAAACTGACTCTGCGCTACATTGCTACGAATTCTACGAGCAACCTCCTGGCGATCACGGGCGACCCGACTTACCGACGCTAAAATAGGCGCCAACGACCCACCCGTTTCCCAGTGCACCGACATGGTGGTACTGAACAATTCGATGACGTCGCTAGAAATTCGATTAGATAGCGCACGAAACACATCGGCACCACGATCACCAAGTTGGATACGCCTGACAGTCCAGTCAATTTGTTCTCGCATCGGAGATTTGATTTGTTCGGTAGCGCTTGAAAGCGCAGTCATTGCGCCCGCCCCGCTGCGCAACATGGGGATCATCATGTCCAGCAGATCGATCAGCTGCTTTTCGACTTTTGCCACCTTGCGTTGGTGAAGTCCAACCTCCAATTGCGCCAACAACAACGCAACCACAAGACCCGAAGCCCACCCAATTGGATCGGGGATCGATGTGAGGGTCACCATCAAGATCGCAAAAACGAGCCCAACGATGTACGGTACTAACCTCCACGGTCTGCCTAAAGGATTACCGATAGCAGACTGACGCGTTGTCGCAGTGGTGGTCGCAACATTCGTGACCGGCGATTGCAGACGTAGGTCGTCGCCTAGCCGAGTTCTGGCAAGCGATGTTGCCATCGCCCCTCGCAAAACCATGACCAAGCCACCGCAAAATCCAAACACAATTAGAATAATCCAAAACATTGGCGTTCCGCCTATCTCTCAACCTGAAACCATTGAGTAGGCATCTCGATAGCTTTCGCCGAGAGTCGCTCGACCGCACGTGGCACGGTACCCGTGGCGACGTGTCGTCCGTCTAGTAGTCTCCCACGACGCCCGCGTAGATCAAAGCGATAGATCTGCTGCAACTGGACCGTGTCCCCTTCCATTCCGACTAGTTCATCGATGGATTCCACACGACGTACGCCGTCTTCGTAGCGACGAACGTGAATAATGATGTCGATTGCTGAAACGACTTGTTCGCGAATGGCAGTCTGCGGTAACTCGATACCACTCATTAATACCATCGTCGACAAACGAGAAATCGCATCTCTTGGACTGTTGGCGTGAATGGTTGTCAGGGAACCGTCGTGACCGGTATTCATGGCTTGCAGCATGTCGATTGATTCGCCACCGCGAACTTCACCGACGATAATACGATCGGGTCGCATTCGCAAAGCATTGACCACCAGATCGCGAGCCCTAATTTTTCCACGCCCCTCTACATTTGGTGGGCGAGTCTCCATCCGTACGACGTGCGACTGGTCCAAGACCAATTCGGCGGCATCTTCAATCGTAACGATTCTTTCCGTCGCTGGAATGCTTTCAGCAATGGCCGCCAAAAAGGTACTTTTCCCCGACCCGGTTCCTCCGCTGATCAAAATGTTCAGGCGTCCGCGAATGATCGTCCGCAAGAACTGATCCATGGTGTCACTGAACATCCCCAAGCGGCGCAATTCGTCACAACGCAATCGCCGTTTTCCGAAGCGACGAATCGATAAAGTGGGACCGTCAATCGTGGCTGGTGGCAGCGTCGCGTTAACACGTGAACCGTCAGGCAATCGAGCGTCAACCATGGGTTGCCCTTCGTCGATCCGCCGCCCGACTCGACTAGCGATTCTTTGAATAATCAATGTCAAATGGTCGGCATCGCGAAACTGAACATCGGTCAGTTCCAGCTTGCCGTATCGTTCGACGTAAACTTGGTCTGGACGGTTTACCAGGATGTCGGTGACTGCTGGATCCGTCATCAGAGTCGCCAAGGGGCCCAAACCTAACGTTTCCTCAAGCAAGTCTTCGGCAAGTCTTGCCCGTTCTTGGGCGTTGAGCGCGACCTGGCCAGATTCAACCACTTCGGCAACAAATTGTTCAACCTCACTGGCTAATTGCTCGGAGTCACTAGAAAGCAAGTTCCGACTATCCAGTTCATCTAGTAGCTGATCGTGTAGCTGGCCGCGAACACGAATAGCACTTGTCGACGGCACCCTTTCCGTTGAATCTGCCTGACGTCCCTGTTTCTTGGCAACGACAAATTCGGCATTGCCAATTGCTCTTAACCTTTGCCGAATACTGGCAGGGTCGGATTTCGTTGGTTCTGCAGGTGGTAATTCGGACGGATCATTGGTTGAGTTACTCATGGCACCAAATTCTCCATTTTGGGATCGCTGGCCACCAATGAGTCAGACGCCACTCGCCGAGAAGATCCATCTGATGGACGACCGGCTGGTTGTTGAGTCGAGTTTTTATTTGAGCCTTGAAGCAGAGTCTGCACGCGACTTGAGAGCTTTTTAATACTGCGCACCGAACGACGCATCGCGCTACGCAAAATAAGTGGTTTGCCTAAGTTGGCTGCTTCGATAAGCTTTCGATCGAAGGGAACCACGATATCGATCGGTACACCCAACTGGTTGGATACTTCTGTTTTGGAGAGACTTCCGGCCAACCGTCGATAGCGATTGAGAACAACCATCCATCGGTCTCGTGGAATCTCAAGTTGTTCGAACACCTGCAACATGGCAGCCGTTCCCGAAAGAGTTGGCACGACATTTTCTGTGACCACAACAATTTGATCGCAGCGATCGAAAACCGACAACATCATGGCGTTGATCAGGGGGAACGTATCAACGAACACGTAGTCGTACGATTTCTTGGCCACACCCAACAATACCGCCATCACCGCGTCGTCGACATCACCAGCTTCTGTAGGCAGTAATGGCGCGGGCAAAACGTCCAGTCCACTTTCGTGACTTAACGCCATCTCTCTTAACAGAACCGGATCCAGTCGATCAATCGAGGCCGCGATGGTAGAAAGTGTCGTCGTGGGTTGCAGATCCAATAGCGACGCGATCACACCAAGTTGCAACGAGCCATCGATCAACAAAACTTGACCGGGAAACTTTTTCGCAAACGAGACGGCCAGATTGGTAGAGATTGTCGATTTACCGACACCTCCCTTGGTACTGGCAATCGTAACCAGCTTTCCCTCTCGGGCCTGCATTTGCTGTGGTTTGTCTAGGCGAGAAAGAATCCCTGTCAATTCACCCGCACTGGCAGGGCGGCGCAGAAAATCTCGAAGACCAAGTCGCACAGCCTCAACGACAACGCCGTCGGCCTGTTCGGCCTCTTCACTCAAGATTCCGATCAACGCAGTCGTGGAGCGCATCGAATCAATCAATTGACTCCACTCCAACACCCTGGACGCATCGGCTGGCAATTCGACAGCCACGACATCGACCGGCTCGTATCGCAGCGAAGCCAAGCCGGCAGCAAGGTCGCTGTGAAACGAAAACTGATACTCACTACCCAAGGCGGCAGCAGCAGCTTCCAATTCAACCCGTAAGACCGGGGATTCAACGATACACGAAATTCGATTCATCAATAAGCTCGCTAAATTTCAAGGATTAGCTCCTCCTTGGATTCTTTGGTTTCGCACCAGCCGCGGTGCTTGCACAACGTCTGTCAATTGACTGGCTGTTTGATTCAGAAGTTCCAACTGGGTGATCGAAAGTCCGCTCAAACTACCAACCGCCGCGCCGAGATCTGCCGAGGCATTTCCTGTCAATGGAATCGAGATTCCCAAGTCCGTTAGCACTTGCGGCTGAGAACGTCGCAGGACGGTCACCACTGGATCGTCGTCCGTGGACGCAGGAGCAGCAATGTGCACCAATCCAAAAGCGACGATTCTGTTTTCTGTTCCGCCACCTGTATCGATTGATTGAGTAATCGAGATGTAACCTACCGCAGGCAACAGGCCAGTGTCGGACGGCAGCGATGGTACGACACTTCCTAGCGAATACGATTCCGGGTTGATGGTTTGCAAATCCGAGGTCTCAATTCCAGTTGCCGAGGCGGCGATCGTCTGCCAACTTCCGGCACTCACGGCCAACGGCAAAGCCTCCGGCAACCTGCCACCCGCTGAACCCGGTGCACCAACCGAAACGGCTGGCATCAACCTCGCAATGGATTCCGAACGTACAGCGTACCCTTCGGACCTTTGTGCAAAGGCATCCGCTGAAGCGGTACCAAAATGTGAAAAGGCGCCAAACAAAACAGGTAAACGAGGGCCCGAGGTCGCCCCGTCAATTCCCGAGTCCGTTGACCCAGTCCTGCGTAGGCGAACCAAAACAGAATTGACATTGGCATCGACCGTCGGAACAAAGGCAGGTCCACGATCAAAACTGGAAGGTGATTCTGGAGCCAGTGGCAGATCAAGTGGAACTTGGTTGTTGTCGTAGACTCCCGTGACAATGTCACCACCTTCGGCATTGTCCAAGTTGAAGTTAAGCTGCCCTGGTACCCGTTCCCCAATAATCATCGTTCTTCCCGCATCGGAAAGACCATCGTCATTCAGATCAAACCCGTCGACCAACAGAATGTCGCGAGGCCCTAGCCCTAAGTCTGGGTCACCGTCTTCCGTTGAACCGCCATTGAACGGAGTAAATTCTGTACTCTCCACGACTCGTTGACTGGCGGCCGTCCGAGTCTCGATGCGTTCTGTTCCAGTTAGATCGTTTTCTAGGTTCCATGCTGATTCGATGGCCGACGAATCGGAAACCGACTGAAGTTGGGCTTGGGTCAGACGTGCCAAACTCATATCAATGACCAAAGCAGCGATACCGATCAGCGCAAACAGTAGCATGACCACAAAAATCAATACATTTCCGTGTCGCTTTTGGCTCACTTTTCTTCCTCGGGAAAATACATCACTCGTTGCCGTTCACCATTGATAAACATTTGAGTGACCTTCGCATTTTCCAACGGGTCAAAACTCATGGAAGTCACATCGATGGGCTGATCCTCAGCCGTTAAATCGCCAAGCGAATCGGGATCGTTAGTGGCCGGGCGAACAGTCGCGCGTAACTTGGCATCGGTAGCAACTGCGAATTGCAACTGCCCAACTTGATCAGGACGTACAGCAAGAATCAGCTGACCCGCATCGCCTTTCGCCAGCGTTGGATTGGCCGGCGAACGGGTGGGCATGATGACAACAACATCATCCGCAATGGGCTCGACACGAGTTCTCTGCGTCAACGTCAGATCAGCAGTCCGGGTCGCCGATCCACCACTGTCTGGTTCTCTGGTAACACTGGCCACGATATCCAATCGTTGCGAAAACCCGAAAGCGTCAGCACCTACCAAAGTTTCTCGGTCCAGAAAAAACAAAACTCGGTTTTTTGGAGTCGCTCCGACCAGTCCAGTCTTTGTACCGATTGGCATCAAGCTACTTTCCGGAATCGGTTGTCCGACTGGTAAATCAAGACTGGGGATCCGACCAATGAACTCATTAAGATCCGTAATCCAGCCAGCAGCTTCGACGGATTCTTTGGACAAATAGGCATACCGAATGTAACCGGTCGCGGCCTCTTCAAACACATTTGCGTCAATACTTTGATAGGCCAATAAAGGTTTCCCAGGGATAGGAACGGGGATCGTGCCCTCGGGCGTAGGTCGGCGATCGGACGCCGTCGCTTCTGGACGGCCACTGCGAACCAACACATTGATTGTGGCACCAAGTTCTAAAGCTGCTGTGACCGCCGCCACGTCTTCGGCCGCAACGGCCAACACAACTTCTTCGATAGGAACCGCAAGAATGCGACGGCCCTGAGACAAAGTGCTGGTGGATTCCGTTGCTACTCGTTGTGAAACGGAAGTTAGAACCATCGCCTGACTGGCCACCAGTCTAGCGGTCGTTTCGCGTTCGGCATCTCTGGCAGGTCCATTTCCATCAACCACCAATTGAGAACCCGGCAGCCTACTGCTGGTTGCCAGTTCAAATCGTTGCAGGCGATCCAGCGGCACATTGGCTACCAGGTCGATCCTTTCTCCCTGGCTAACACGGTGCACACCAGTCAATCGGTCAGCCTCCAAGGTTAACGCACGCATTCCAGGTGGCGTCGCACCTGCCAGTCCGGCTGGTGTTCCACTATCAAAAAAAGCGGCTTCACTGAACGCTAGACCCGAAGGTTTATCACGTCGCAAAACCCTTCCGACGATGTCGGTGGCGTGCAAGAAGGCTCCACCTAAAGTTTTGACTCGATTGACCGGGACGGCTTGTCCGTTTCGCAAATTAAAAACGAGGCCATCATCACTGGAATCTACGGACTCGACGGCCGACGGTTCCTCGTCACCAACCATCTCGACACGCATTCCACGAACGGAATTCAACGGCAACTTGATGGTGCTTAACTGACCGGTTTGAGGATCCAACAGATCCTCGCGACGAATCCTTTCGTAGGCGACAAGAGCTCCCGGGTTAATGGGCAAGCCAACCGTGGGCGTCTCTGGTTCATCAGATTCCCAAAAGGCAAGCTTTTGAAAATCAAAACCAACGAAATACATTGTCGCGATTCCACCTGCCACAACCAAAAATCCGGCCAGCAGCAAGGTAACGATAACTTTTCCAAACCCGGAACGAGAAGAACGTCGAGGCATTATTTGGGTTCCTACTTATTGATACATTTCGCGGCGGAAAACTGCGTGTGACACTAGCACGCGACGATAGGGACGGATGCCAACGGCTTGTCCGCTTAAATCTTCACTCGTCAAAGCGCCTTGCACGCCCAGACCAAAATTTCCACCGTAAGTGCCGGTGTAAACGGGTTCTCCGTTTTGCAGGACGATCAAGGGTTCACCACGCAAGCTACCCAATCGATCCTCAGGGTTAAGCTCAACGACAGCGCCATCGTTGGCTCCATTTGGATTGGCTGCATTGATGGGAGGTGGAAAGGTCCCTGGGCTGTTGGCGAAACTGCTGAGCCAAGGCGACTGCGCTGGACAGTTGATTCGCAGTGCGACAACCCCATTCAACGAGCCTTCAGGATCGGTAATGACACCGTTTTCGATGGCGAATAATTGAAATGGATCAGGGTTAGAATCATTGTCAATTTCTTCCACAACATTCAACCACCGAATCGCTTCGGCTCCATCAGCCCCACGGCTCTCGACCAACGGAACTTGCACAACTAAATCAGAACGGACGAAGCCAGGCACGTCCACTGTGGAATCAACTGGCGTGTCACGATTGAGTACCGCGCCCGGATATCGCAACAAACGCTCTCCACCATTTTCGTCCAATATATAAGTTAAGGCCAACTGCTGGTTCAGAAGTGGCATCAGAGGGACGGCCACTTCAAAAAAGCTTTGATCTGGAAAGGTCGCCTCAAACACGTTCAAATCGATCACCAACCATCGATCGTCGTACACTCGAGCGCGAACGACTGGATCGTTCAAAGCCTCCTCAAATGTCATGTTTCCAGGCAATGGAGTTTGCGATAATTCGCGAGCCCCCACACTTGCTGCCTGCTGGATTTGGCCACTCAAAAAGAACCACAATCCAAACGTGATGGTGGCCCCGATCAACAGATACAAAGCCAGTGAAATGATGGCAAATTCTAACAATGCCTGTCCACGACGCTCGGTTCGTACGCGGATCCTACGTGGATTCAATTCGCTATTGAATTTTGAATTCATGGTACCGCTCCCAAGCCGATGAAATAAGGCTTCAAATGGGTTTGATTTGGTTTGCGAAACAAGTTCTTACTTATTAAATCGAACATGCTCCGCATCGTGAACTGATCCCTGTTGACTACGGAACAACCCAGACAACGGTGGCAAGATATCCCATAAAGCCCAGTGTAATCGCTGGAACATAGGCGAAATCACTTTGTCGACGACAAACGGCCACAATTGCCAAAACTCCTCCCGCTAAAGCCATCACAATCAGCAAAATGATCAAGCCGGCTGGGCCCAGCAAAAATCCCAATGCAAAAATCAGTTTCGCATCACCTCCGCCAAGTCGGCCAAAGTGAAACAGAACGACCCCCAACACGATTGCCAATGCACCACCAGCAAAAACCATCAGCAGGTCAATACCTAGCCAACCACTTAATGAGCCAACGAAGGCTGTGGCTGTAATCGCAAGAGAGATCCAGTCTGGAATTTCCCGAGTCTTTAAATCGCAAATCGTGGCGTAAGCGAGTAACACCAGAACAATCAAAAGTGGGATCATGGCAGGTCAAAAAACCGCCACGGCCAAAACCGTGGCGGTTGGTTCAGAATTAAATTACTCTTCGCCAGCTTCTAGGATCAAACCGCCGAATCCTTCACCAGCAGGATCACTGCCTAGAACGTTGTCAGCAAGACGTGGGTTGCCAGCGTTGGCGACAATACCAGCAACATCCAATGCGATCCCTCCGGATTCGTCAGTCGTTTCGATAAGGGAACCACTAACGATCGGTGCGTTATCGTCTGGGTGAGCGCCTGGCAAGACAGCGGCTACAGCAGAAATCAAGTCAGTTGTTTTGTGCCCGAAGACGGAAACTGCTGCGGCTGCAATCAAAGCAACTCCAGCAATAATCAAGCCGTACTCGACCAAACCTTGACCTTTTTTGTTTTGAACTAGCTTTTTAACAAACATTTGAAAACCTTTCGTTTTCTGTACCATTGATGAATAGAAAATAATGAACTCAGACGCAGATTCGCAAAACCTTCGATCGAAATGCTTGCGTCAATGTGACGAGATCTTTGACTTTTGATTGCAGGCCCAAATTCGACTAGGTCACTGCAATCGAAATCAGTTTTGGAATCGAGTCGATTTTAAACTGATTGGATTCAAACCAGGTCGCATGCATTCGCCTGGTGCCCATATTTTGGCAGAAACTACCGAACGATCATGGAAACGAAACAAATTCCGATTCCAGTCGCGCATGTTGTTCAAGAAGAGTGACTAGCAGGTCACCGGTGGGCCTCTTAATTCGGGCAACCGAACATCTGTTTTAGCAACGCTAAAATGACCAACACTGATTATTAAGTCTGACGAAGCTTCGTCTGATAAATCAGGTCCAGCAACAGAAATGCTGGCCACAAAGGTGTACAGAGATTGGCAAATCGGGCAATCATCAGAATCGTGTTCCGGATTGGGAGATTCACCATCAATTGGTGCATTGGAATCAATATCGATTCCGCAACTGCACGAACAATGGGTTTGCGACGCCCCTTGAAGACCGAGCCCGTCATGCGATCCACAACAACCCATATGCCAATACACAGCAAATTTTGCGAACAGCAAAAGGCTGCAAATGGCCAGACATCGAGTTTTGTGAAAACTGAATTGCATTGTTCAATCACAAAATGGGGTCTCTCCGACGCTCGGAGATGAAAAGTCACACAGCACCATGATCTCAACGCATCAATTCAAGTCAAGACAATTCGAACGAATTTTCCGAAAAACTGGATTGAACTAACGGTGTTGCTGTGTTTTTGTTCTCTTTGCAACTAGTGGACGAATTGAGCGCCAAACAGCTGTATGGCAAAAAACACATTGGTATTGACTAGATGATCAGTGCCGAATTTTGATCAATGCCAAATTTGATTAAGCGCCGAATTTGGTTAGTCGGCGAGCGTTGCCCATCGCCAGGCCCATCAAGTGCTTGGCTTGGAATTGGCCAAGTTCACCGGTTCGACAATTTGTTTCGCTAAACGCTTGGTGACCATCGGTTCGACAACAATCGGAAACCAGCAATGTTGGAACGGAATGCCAACTGTGGCCACTGATAAATGCCGGCGTGCTGTGGTCACCGGTCACAATGAACACGTCGGGTGCCAACTGGTTGATTCGCGGTATGATCGCATCTAGTTGCTCGATACGTTTCACCTTCTCGTCAAAGTTTCCGTCTTCGCCAGTACTGTCGGTGTACTTGAAGTGGATAAAAAAGAAGTCGTAGTCATTCCATTTTTCAGTTAGCAAGTCGACTTGCTCGCCAAGTGTTTTTGGTTGCCCAACGATTTCCATTCCAACTAGCGCGGCCAGACCTTTGTACATTGGGTAGACGGCGATGGCCGCAGCTCGCAGACCGTACACATCTTCATAGGAGGGCAGGGCAGGGCGACCGGCGAAACCTCGCATCGTGGCCCCATTGGCGGCCGGTTGGTCTGCCAACATCTCGCGCACTTTCTCCAGGAATTCCGTTGCCAATTTGGCTGTTCTTTTACTCGCATCGTCATTGCCAACCACTGGAAGCGGTGGAACACCCGTGCGTTGTGGATCGGTGTCGTCCAAGTCGCCACCCAATCCTGCTAATCGAAATACAACAACGAAACGATGCTCTTTTACTGGACGGACAAACACTTCGCCTTCGGACAATTCGATCGAGTCCAGTTTTTCAGCCAGTACAAAGCTCTCTTCGGAAGCAATCCGTCCAGCGCGGCGGTCCACAATGTTTCCCTGGGCATCCAACGTACAAAAATTGCAGCGCACAGCCACATCATTTTCTTGTAGCTGAAAACCGATACCAGTAGCTTCTAGCGCACCGCGACCAATCAGGTACTTCAACGGGTCGTAGCCAAACAACGCCAAATGACCGGGGCCACTTCCAGGCGCGATTCCCGGCAACACTGGAATACTGCCTCCCTGCACACCGACGGTCGCCAATTGGTCCAAGTTCGGCGTCGCGGCAGTTTCCAATTCCGTTAATCCACCCGGTTGTTGAGGCAAGCCACCCAATCCGTCAGCGACCAACATCACAATTTTGGAATCATTTTTTACATGCAGTTCACGGGTCAGGTCTTGCAAATCCATATCTGTTATTCAGCGTTCGATGAGTGAAAAGGAAAGTGATTACCAATACGTCCGTCACGGGCTCTTTTTTTTCGAGCGGCGAGTCCTTTCAAAAGCATGGAACCAGTTTGCTCACTTTTCTTGACAAGTCCAGCCGTCATTGACCGAGTCACCTGTGATTGAGATAAAGATGGAAACCACACACACATCAGTTCAACGTGACGCGACCATGCCAGCACAGATACTCAAATTTGACTACTCGGGCAGCTTGATCTCCGGCGGTGTTTCCCAAGGTCAACTGGATGATCTCCTTCCGAACCTTCTGTCTATTCGCGACGATCTCTACCAACGGGACCTGCCCGATTGGAACTCGTCGGCCGAAATCGAGGCCGCTCGGCAACCTTTGGATGCCGCCTTTATGGACCTGCCAGATCGTTTATTGGCCGAATACGATTCGATTCGATCTGAAAGTGAGTTAGGCCAAATTCTGGCATGTGCCAAACGGATACGCGAAACGGTTGACCGGGTCGTCGTGTTAGGCATTGGCGGATCTTACATGGGCGCACGAGCGTTAATGGACGCTTGCTGCGAACCGTACTACAACGAACTATCGCGTGCCGATCGAGGCGGACGCCCACGGATTTATTTCGAGGGTAACAATGTCGACAACGACGCCATGCAAGGCCTGCTTCACCTGCTGCGTCAAACCAACCACAACGATCCTTGTTCGGGCAAATGGGCGATCGTCGTAATCAGCAAGAGCGGTGGGACCATCGAAACGGCGACAGCGTTGCGCGTCTTCCTACGCGAACTGGAATCACAACTTGGTGCCGATGCCCTGCCAGAACTGGTGGTGCCAGTGACAGGCCCGACCGGAAAACTGGCGGACCTGGCAGACGCCATCGGTTGCAAAAATCGTTTTCTGGTTCCCGAAGGGGTCGGCGGACGGTTTTCGGTTTTGTCAGCTGTCGGTTTGCTACCGGCATCAATCATGGGCTTGGACATCATGGAATTGTTGCGCGGAGCCTGGTTGATGAACGGGCATTTCCAAACGTCCGAAGCCGCCAAAAATTTGGTTTTGCAGTACGTGGCCGTAAACCACGCTCTGGAAAAAGAGCAGTCCATCAATCTGCGAGTCCTTTCCATGTGGAGCAAGGCGTTGGAAACCACCGGTCTGTGGTACGACCAATTGTTCGCCGAAAGCATTGGCAAGCAAGAACGAGGCGCCACCCCGTTTACGGTCGTCAATACAAGAGACTTGCACTCACGCGCTCAGCAGCACCAGGAAGGAACTCGCGACAAAGTCATGAACAATGTTGTCGTGGAAAACGCTCGTTGCAATTTATTGAAATTGGGACAGCTCGATGGCGACTTTGACAAGCTTAACGAGCTAGGTGACAAGACATTGACCGACCTAATGCAGGCGGCCATCCAAGGGACCAACCAAGCCTACGAAAGTGATCAACGGCCCACGACAATGATCACGTTGCCTGGCATCAACGAGAACTCGATGGGACAGCTATTGCAAATGCTGATGTTGGCCACGGTCGTTGAGGGACGACTTCTGAACATCAATCCATACGGCCAACCGGGCGTCGAATTCTACAAACAAAACATGAACCGCATTCTCAGGAGCTAACCGTATGTCTATTAAACTGACCTGGTACGGGCACGCCACATGGTTGATTGAAACCAAGGACCACAAGATTTTGTTGGACCCATTTTTGGACGACAATCCATCTGCGCCCGTCAAATCAGATGACGTGACGGTCGACACGATTTTGATTTCGCACGGACACTTCGATCATATTGCCGACGCAGCCTCGATTGCCAATCGCAACAAGGCAGTCGTTGTCGCCATCTATGAAATCGCCGAATGGCTAGGCAAGAACCATTCGGTGGAGAACAGCGTAGGTATGAATATCGGTGGACAAACGCACCAACCTTGGGGAGTTGCCAAGATGGTGCCAGCGTTGCACAGTTCGGCGCTTCCCGACGGATCATACGGCGGCCAACCGGCTGGCTTCGTACTAACTATCGACGAGAAAAAGATTTACTTCGCATGTGACACGGGTTTGTTCGGAGACATGCGGCTGATAGGCGAAATGGGCATCGATTTAGCTGTTCTGCCAATCGGTGATTTATTTACGATGGGGCCCGATGATTCAGTGTTAGCCGCTAAGATGATTAACGCCAAACAGGTACTTCCGGCGCATTACAATACTTGGCCACCCATTCAGCAAGACGCCAATCAGTGGTCTGCGGCGATCGAATCGGCAGGCTTCACAGGCATCGTTTTGCAGGCAGGTGAAACTCACTCGTTGTAAGCTTTGCATTCGTTGTAGCTTTTTCGAGAAACGACTAATTCGCTGTCATCCTGTTTCGCAGGGACACTTTATTAATAACGAAAAAACCATGTTGAAACCCAAATTTCAAAAACGTCACGTTCTACTCGCCATCGCTTGCGTTGCCTTGACCTGCCAAGTGAATGCTGTTCAAGCTCAAACTCAAGCGTTGCAATGGAAACTTGCCAAGGGCGATCAATTCCAATTCCAAATTGACCAAACAACTGCTGTGGAAACGGACGTTGACCGACGCAAAGTGCCTCAAAAAAACACCATGAAAATGCAAGTCCAATGGGAAGTGCAGTCGGTGAACGATGATGGTTCGGCCGTCGTCCAACAGACGATCAGCCATATTGCTTTACAATTGATTAATTCTGGAACAGACCCTATCGATTACGATTCCGGCGAAGAAAAAATCAAAGGCGCTGTTAAACAGCGAATCCACAAAAGTTTTTCGAAAATCATTAACCAACCGATCATGGTGACTCTGTCAAAAGCTGGCGAGATCACCGAGGTTGAGATTCCGGAAGCGACCTTAGAACAATTGCGTCAGATGCCTGGCTCTATTCAGGGTCGACAGATGTTCCAAGTGGAATCGTTAAATGAAATGTTCTCGCAAGCAGGACTCGGATGGTCGGAACAGGCTGGTAGCACTTGGGAAACGACTCGCGATTTTTCATTGGGAGTACCTCAACCTTTCTCACAAACCACCACCTACGAATTCGTTGATTCGGATACCGACCTGCTCGAAATCAAGTTCACCTCGAAGATAGAAACGACGGGCGAACCAAAACAAGATACCAAGACGCCAATCGATTTTGAGAACTTGGAGATCACCAAACAAGATTCGTCCGGTACGATCATGTTTGATAGCCAAGCAGGGAATTGCACTTCCAGTAGCTCCAAGTCAACCTTGGAGACTCGCGCCACGTATCGTGACAAGGAGATCCGTACAACGATCAACAGCGAATTGAAGATGACGGTCACTCGAAAGTAACCGAAACCCTGAACGGCGTCTAAGCTAACCACCGCTGGCAGGAAAAGAGCTACTCGCCTGGTTTTTTGTCTAAGCAGACCAATACTTCGTCGTCACGGATGGTGACGGCGAAGGCATCAGTGGCGACTCGCGGGTTATCGCACCAGGTGCCGTCGCGAACATCGAATCGCCAACCGTGCAGTGGGCATGTCGCCACGCAATCAGCAAAGTGACCTGCAGAAAGGCTGGCTCCCATGTGCGGGCAAGCGTCGTCGATGGCATAGAATTGGCCATCCACGTTGAAGATTGCCACAACACGATTCTTGACTTTAAAGCTCAGCCCCTCTCCCTGCTGAACATCGCCTACCTTGCATACTGGAATCAGTTCGCTCATAAAGTGAATACTCAAAAGATTAAACGTGGAGCACAAGTTCTCGGAATGACCCTTTTACTGATTTTTAATCGGTTAAATCAACCACCCTTATGAATACTTCTGCTGGTCATGACCAGGCATCGAACGACCCACCAAACACCATCTCGCTGTCCGACTTCCAACATTTGATCAAGGAAATGTACTTTGAAAAGGATGTCGCGCGAGGTGTATCGGGGACGTTTATGTGGCTTATGGAAGAGATCGGCGAGCTGTCGTCGGCATTGCGATCAGATGACCGCGAGAACCTTAGCGAAGAATTCGCCGACGTTTTGGCTTGGCTAGTGACCATCGCTAACGTTGCCGAAATCGATTTGACCGAGGCAGTAGCTAAAAAATACGGTCGCGGCTGTCCAGGGTGCGGGCAATACCAATGCACTTGCCCCGACGAAGAGAAACCGTAACCTCGATCAATGGTTGACGGACCTGATATCGGTTACCTGCCGAACTAAACTTGCCGCCGCAACGTAGAAGTTGCATAAGTCGCCCATAGCCCGATGCCATTGGTTGGATTATGCTAATGGCTTGTTTTTCGAATAAAAACAGGCTTTTTTCTTTTTGCAAAGGCTTTGATGCTCGCCAGATCCCTTTCAAGCCGACCGATCGTTGCAGCGGCAGTTTTGCTGTTGGCAACGGTTTTTTGTGCGCCCGATTGCGTCAACGGTCAGACGGATTCGCCAGCGGTTCAAATCAACTCGGTGCAATTAGGATTTTCGGGCAATGTGATATTGGGACGTTGGAACCCTGTACAAATCGATATCACCGGTGCCAACGACCAACACAAAATACATTTACAAACTTTGGACGGGGACGCCGTCCCATTACGAAGCTTAGCGGCCATCGTTAACGGAGTCGGGTTGATTCGCATTGGACGCGCAACGGGTCTGCAAGTCGAGGTTACAGATTCCGGCGACAAAATCTTGGCAACGCGTCGGTTCTCCTTGGACGAGTTGCGAGAATCGCATTCGTTCCTACCCGGCACCACTCGAATGGCCGTCGTCCTGGGTGTCGAATCGGACGACCAGATGGACCTTTTGGAAATGGATAAAGGGATCGCCGACCTGTACGTTCGCCTATCGGACTTTCGACAATTGCCGTCGCAGGCAATGGCCTACCAGTGTGTTCACACTTTGCTAGTGGCCCCGGTTTCCGTGCCTGAAAACTGGCTTCAACCTGTTCAGTGCCAAGCGATTGAAAAATGGGTTCGCAGCGGAGGTCGTGTACTGATAACGGGCGGCCCTCATTACGAAAAATACTTTGGAGAATCAGCATTGGCGGCAATCGCTGTCGGACCGTTTTCCGAATTCCAAGAAATCAAGAATGCCAGCCCTATCGAATTGATGGTCACCTCAGGGCAACCACTCTTCGACAACAACGAGCAGTCATTGCAATTGGTCACGACCAACCTTCCCGATTCCGCTTTCGTTGAAACGCAAGTCGGAAACCAACCACTGGTCGTACGATGGAATGTCGGCTTCGGAGACCTGACATTGATTGGCATCGATTTCACGGCCGATCCTCTGGCCGGTTGGGAAAACCGACGAGCCTTGTTGACCGTGATCATGGCTGAAAACAGCACCCCAGAAGATTCCAGTCTCGTGCAAACCGGTCGGGTCTCGCACATTGGGTTTACTGATATCGCCGGACAGATGCGAGCCGGCTTGGAGCAATTCAGGAACGTTCCCGTCATCACGTTTACGCTCGTCGCCCTATTAGTCGTGTTGTTTATTTTGTTCATCGGGCCTGCCGACTACTTCTTCCTGAAGAAGGTCACGGGTCGTATGGAATTCACATGGATCACGTTCACTCTGTTGTGCGCCGCATTTGGTGCTTTAGCTTGGTATCTGTCGTCAGTCATGAAGTCTTCGGAAATCCAGATCAATCAATTGGAAATCGTTGACATCGACTCGCAAACCGGCCAACTGCAAGCCAACCTGTGGGCGCACATCTACAGCCCAACCACGGCTTCCTATGACTTGAGCCTTGACCGTCAAAGCAAGCTGTTCGGTGAATTGGACGAGCGGTGGTTGACCTGGCAAGGCTTGCCTGGCACCGGACTGGGTTCCATGTCCTCGCGATCAGATTTGGGGCTCTACCGACGACAATACGAATGCCAGATGAACGACAATGGCTGCGAAATCAAACAAGTCCCTTTGCAAAACGCATCCACTAAAACATTGACCGGATTCTGGACGGGACAATTGGAAAAACCGGTGCTCAGCTTGTTGCGTAAGGGCAGCAGCAACGATGCATTGTTTGGAACCGTGACCAACCCGCTGGACGTTCCACTGTACGGGTGTGTCGTGCTTTATGGAGACTGGGTGTACATCCTGGAAGACCGACCGCTGGACCCTGGTGACACGATCGTGGTCGAGGATGACTTGCGAGAAAAGACCATTTCTGGCTTCTTCACTCGGCTAGGCAAACAAGGGCAAGACGACGTCAATACGGCTTGGGACCCAACGTCACTTTCCTTGCCAAGGATCGTGAAAATGATGTCGTTCTTTGATGTGATCGGAGGCCAGACGTACACGCGACTGACCAACGACTTTCATCCGACCTTGGACCTTAGTCACCAATTGGCCAAAGGGAACGCCGTCTTAATTGGCGAGTTTCAACGAACGTCCGCCTCGTTGGTCGTCGATGGCAAACCCGCCGACCAGACTGCTGACAAATACGACAAACGTTTGACACTCGTCCGCATTGTTTTGCCGGTCGCCAAACCCGAAAACTAACCCCCTCTCTCAAAATCCTTGCGTTGACGTCGACGCCGTTTCTTAAGTTGGAAAGCCAAGTTGTGATCCGAACCGAAAACCTAACTAAAAAATATGGCGAAATGTTCGCCATCAACGAGATCGATCTGAATCTGGAACAAGGTGATCTTTTCGGATTTATTGGACCGAACGGCGCTGGAAAAACGACGACGATGCGGATCATCGCAACGTTGCTTGAGCCCACTTATGGCGAAGCTTACGTGTGCGATTACTCCATCTACAACAACCCCAAAGAGATTCGACGACTAGTGGGTTACATGCCTGACTTCTTCGGTGTCTACGACGACATGAAAGTCATCGAATACCTTGAATTCTTCGCGGCGGCCTATCGCATCACCGGCACGGATCGTCGCAAGCGTTGTGACGAAATGTTGGAAACTGTCGATTTGGACTTCAAGCGAGACGCCTTCGCCAACACTCTGTCGCGTGGTCAAACGCAACGTCTGGGGCTGGCTCGAGTTCTTTTGCATGACCCTCAGGTGCTATTGCTGGACGAACCGCTTAGTGGTCTGGACCCACGTGCCAGGATCGAAATGCGGAACCTGCTGCGACGGCTGGGCCAGATGGGCAAAACGGTAGTCGTTTCCAGCCACATCCTGCCTGAGCTGGCCGATGTTTGTAACAAGGTAGGAATTATCGATCGAGGCGTAATGAGTGTGTCGGCCGAAGTCACCGAAGTGATGCAACAAGTTCGCCAACGCGTCGTTTTGCAAATTGGCGTCGCCGATCATGCCAATCAGTCCAGCAAAGCAGGGCAGACATTAGAGTCGATTGAGATTGTTGATACCGTCAGCGAAGGTGATGGTTTTCTAGTTGCCACTCTGAAAGAAGGTATCAGCGACTATTCAGATATCTCGACCAACCTGGTCGAAGCCGGATTTAAGATAATTCGATTCACAGAAGAAGAAGTGAATCTAGAATCCGCGTTTATGGCGCTTACCAAAGGTTTGGGTCAAAACTTCTAGTGACGCTTGCCAACGAAATCTCGTAGCCGAATTGGCATCCACTCCGTACCCATCTTTGGGGCTTAGGATAATTCGGTTGTCTGCAATCCCGAGGACGTTAAATGGCGTCTGGACCGCGTTCGCCAGTTCGGATGCGAATGCACTCATCCAACGGCAACACAAAGATTTTGCCGTCGCCAATTTCACCATCCGGTCCGCTGCGGCCCCCCTTGGTGATGGCCGCTACGGTTGGTTCCACGAACTCTTCATTGACCGCGATTTGCAACTGGACTTTGCGTCGCAAGTTGGCCAGAAAATCTTGAGAATTATACAGCTCTGTTTTTCCATGCTGTCGACCAAAGCCCTGGCAATCCATGATCGTCAAGCGAAAGACCTCGACCTCCGACAGTGCCGCTTTGACGGATTCAAGTTTATGCGGCTGGATAATGGCGACGATCAATTTCATTCTTGCTCATCCGTCCAATCGAACAACGCCGAGATGTAATACTCAACATCGAATTTGGCAAACGCATCTGGAGTCTCGCCCAACCCGATAAACTTGACAGGCAGCCCAAATTCTTCGCGGATCGGGATCGCCACACCACCCTTGGCCGTGCCATCCAGTTTGGCCAAGACGATTCCAGTACATCCCGCGACCTCGGAAAACCCTTTGGCTTGACTCAACGCGTTTTGACCGGCAGTAGCGTCCAAAACTAACAGCACTTCGTGCGGTGAATCTTCGATTACTTTCGACATGACGCGACGGATTTTATTGAGTTGATCCATCAGGTTGGTTTGAGTCTGCAGGCGTCCCGCCGTATCGACGATGCAAATATCAGCGTTTGTCTCTTTGGCTTTTTCGACCGCTTTGTAAGCAACCGATGCGGGGTCACCACCTTGTTTGCCAGTCACTATTTCGGCGCCCAGTCGATCAGCCCAAATCGTCAATTGTTCAACCGCAGCCGCTCGGAAAGTGTCACCAGCGCCCAACACAACCGATTTCCCTTGTTGAATAAATCGGTGAGTCAACTTGGCGATCGAGGTGGTCTTTCCTGATCCATTAACGCCTACAACCATAATCACGGTCGGTCCAGAGTCGGCCAATTGAATGTCTGAACTCTCCTGAGCCATGATTTCGCGGACAGTCGCTTTGGCCGATTCGGCTAGCTCGTCCATCGAGACCTTGCGAGCTCGATGCTCTTTACCCACGGCGTCGCGAATCTTGGCGGCAGGTGATGCGCCCATATCGGTTTTGACCAAGTGAGCGAACAGCTCTTTCAAGAAGTCGTCATCGACCAAGCGACCTTCTTTGCCAACGATATCGCGAATGTCGGTGTTTAGGACCGCAACCGTTTTCTTGACTGCTTGGCGAAAACGCCCGAAGACTCCAGGCTTCTTCTTTTTCTGTTCAGGTTCGTCAGGCTGATCAGACGCAGCATCGTTGGTGCTGCCCGCATCATCGGTCACAGTATCAGTGACGCCAGCGTCCGTTGGAGGGGCGTCTAGTTGGGGCGGTGGCACGTCCTGCGAATCCAGCGCTTCCAGTTCCGCAGCAGCTTCCGTCTGCTTGTTTTTCTTTTTGCCAAATTTCCAAATTGCCATCAGTATTTCCAAATAAGGTTTATCTGAGTTTATCGCCAACCACCCAGGCCTGATAAGAAGGGGTTATGAATGCTTGTCCGATGAGACTGATTGCTTAACCAATCGATCCAGCAATCCGTTAACAAATTTGGGGGAATCAACGGCGCCATAGCGTTTTGCCAGTTCGATCGCTTCGTCGATCGCCACAGCGGGTGGCGTATCACTGAACATGATTTCCCAGGTTGCCACTCGCAAAATATTCCGATCCGTGGCCGCCATTCGGTCTAGCGTCCAATTTTCAGCAATGGTCTCTAACTGAGTATCGATTTGCGCGCTGTACTGTCGCACACCTTGCAGGATCGTATCGGCAAATTTGACCAGACCGGCATTGGCATTCAGTCGTTTGGACAGAAACCGTTGATCTGATTCAGCGCTGGCGACGCCATTTAGGTCGTCGCGATACAACAATTGCATCACGACCTCGCGAGCTCGACGGCGACGAGACATGGATGGGGAAACTCCGTGAATTCCGAACAGTTGATAAGCGATGAGTTAAATTAGTTTTCAGCGACTGGGCTATACTTTGCCCGGTTGAACACTCATCAGGAATTCCGCATTGGTTTTGTTTTTCCGCAACTTGTCGGTTAACAATTCCATCGCATCGATCGGATTCATATCGGTTAAGACTCGCCGCACCATGCAGATACGATCGAATTCATCAGCATCCATCAACTTTTCTTCGCGGCGGGTACCACTGCGATTGATATCGATGGCTGGCCAGATTCTTCGTTCGACAAGTGAACGATCCAACACGATTTCCAGGTTTCCAGTCCCTTTGAATTCTTCAAAAATAATGTCGTCCATTTTGCTGCCGGTATCGATCAAGGCAGTCGCAATGATGGTTAGCGACCCACCTTCTTCGACCTTCCGTGCGGAACCAAAAAAGGCTTTTGGTTTTTGCAAAGCATTGGCATCTAGCCCGCCTGATAACGTTTTACCAGACTGCGGGCACTCTTGATTCCAAGCGCGGCCCAGGCGAGTGATCGAGTCCAGAAAGATGACGACGTCGCGGCCACTTTCGACCAGCCGCTTGGCTTTTTCCAGAACCATTTCGGTGACTTGCACGTGACGCGCCGGCTTCTCGTCGAAGGTCGAACTGATGACTTCGCAACGTTCGCCCTTAACCTCGCGTTCCATATCTGTGACTTCCTCGGGGCGTTCGTCGACCAACAATACCACAACATAGGCTTTTGGGTGGTTGGCCAGGACGGAGCGAGCCATGGCTTGCATCAACATTGTTTTGCCAGCCCGTGGTGGACTGACAATCAGGCCACGTTGCCCAAAACCGATGGGTGCCATCATGTCGACGACTCGTGTCGACAACACGCTGGGGTCTGATTCCATCACGATACGTTGATCGGGGTGAATCGGAGTCAATGCGTCGAAGCCAGGTTGTCGCGCGGCGGAACCTGGTTCGACACCGTTAACCGATTCAATTCGCAATAGAGCGAAGTACTTTTCTGATTCTTTGGGCGGACGAATCTGTCCGCATACCAGCGAGCCAGTCCGCAGGTTGAATTTTCGAATTTGGCTTGGCGACACATAAATGTCGTCCATGCAAACCCGATAGTTGTGATCGTTACTGCGCAGGAATCCGTATCCGTCCGGCAAAATTTCCAACGTCCCTTCGCCGAACATCATTCCGTTCTTGCGTAGACGCAACTTGATCACGCTTAGCACTAGCTGGCTGCGTGTTTTGTCTTCGGGAATCTCAACACCTTCGGTGCGAGCTGCCTCAACGAGCTTCTCCATCGACATACGTTGCAAGCGAGTAATATTCGCTTCGTCTGCC
Organism: uncultured Pirellulaceae bacterium; assembly: GCA_964543985.1. Classification (GTDB taxonomy): domain Bacteria; phylum Planctomycetota; class Planctomycetia; order Pirellulales; family Pirellulaceae; genus CAJQPP01. Next base: position 31,167 of record CAZJBW010000014.1, read on the forward strand.
GACGGTTGACCGTCGTTGCTCGGAACGGACTCGAAGTCATATTCGTGAGCGATCTGTTCCGCTAACGACAGTGGATCTCCGTCAGATTCCAACTGCCGAATTCGTTGATCGATTTCGGAATTCGATTCGTATCCGTGGTTTCGTTTTCGTCCGCGAGGTCCGCCACCTCGGTTCGGTTTACGCGGTCTTCCACCGCGTGCATCTTTGGTTCTGTCCATGTTGTATGCCCCGTGTGATTTGAAAAGACTAACGGGTCTGTAATTTCGGTAGGGAAATGTTGGATCACCCGATGAGTACCGAATGATCTCTGTCGTTTGGTTTGGTCTAGGTTTGTTGGCGCAGGTCCGTCGCATTTGGTGTCTTTGTTGTCTCCACCACCTGCCTCCAAAATTTGTCCAACTGCACCTTAGTTTCCTCCGGTGAGCCGTTATTGTCGATTGCCCAAGTGCTTACTTCGCGTTTTTGTAGGACGCTGGCTTGCATCTTTTCACGATTTTCAAACATCTCGCGACTCCAGCCACGTTGACTGGCTCGCTGCCAACGCATTTGTTCGTCGGTATCTACGAACAAGATGTGATTGCACAACTTGTACCAGCCGGCCTTGACCATTACAGGAGCGTCCAGAATGGCAACGAAATTGCCTGATTCTTGAAGCTGCTGAACTTTAAGTGCGATTTGTTCGCCAATTCGTGGGTGAGTAATCGACTCCAGTTTCTTAAGGTGATTTGGTTGTGAAGTGTCAAAAACAATCGCAGCCAATTTCCCTCGATCCACTTCACCGGAGGACGTAAACACGTCCATTCCCCAGTTGTCACGAATCGCGGATTTGACTGCATCTTGCAAAAGGACTTGGTGACCAATTTGGTCAGCATCCAGAACAACTGCGCCTAACGCGCCCAGGTACTCGGTAACGAAACTTTTGCCACTGGCGATTCCGCCAACAACACCAATTAAAACCATTTCAATTTCCGAACAGCTGATCCGTTCGCTTCAACTGGAAAAGACTTCTGAAATGTTGCCGTCAAGAACATTTCAATTCGATTGGGCTGTTGGGGCGCCAATCACAATTTTTTTTCAGTGATAAGTTGTTCTGAACAAGCCTTTCAACAGGCCCATCCAATGCTACAGGATATTCTTTCCGCCGTTATTAATCCAACGTCTAATGAAGATTCGGTTTAATTTCAATCGCATTTGTTTCACCCCAACTGCGTCCGATTTCCATGTCGACCACAATCGGCACGTTCAAATCGAGCGCAGAACCCATATTTTCGTTGACTAATTTGACAATTTCGTCGTGGTGCGAAGGGGCAAACTCAAACACCAATTCATCGTGAATTTGCAACAAAAGCCGCAAGGGCAGGGCACTTTTGGCAATTTCGCCCTGCACGCGAATCATCGCCAACTTGATCAGATCGGCGGCTGAACCTTGAATGACGGTGTTAATCGCGGTCCGCTCGGCAAACGTTAAAAATCTTCGATTTTTCATTTTCTGAGGGTCTCGAACGCCCTCGATTTTGCGTCGACGGCCCAAAATCGTGGTTACACAGCCTTCTCGGTTAGCGTCGGTCAGCACTTGATCGGTAAATTCCTGGACGCTGGGGTAGCGATCGAAGTAACGATCAATGAAATCGCTGGCTTCCTGTTTCGAGATCCCGATGGATTTGCCCAAGCCGAACGGCGTCTGTCCATAAATGATTCCAAAATTGACCGCCTTGGCGGCACGCCGCATCGAGGAATCGACCTGTTCAATTTCCACTCCGTTGATCTCAGCCGCCACCGCCGTGTGAATATCGATCCCAGAACGGAAGGCCGCCAACAGATTCTTGTCTTGCGAAAAATGAGCCAGCATACGCAGTTCAATTTGTGAATAGTCAGCGGCCAACAACAGCCAGTCAGCGGGGTCTGCAATAAACGCTCGCCGAATCTGACGCCCAGTCTCGGTACGTATGGGGATGTTTTGCAGGTTGGGATCTTGAGAACTCAAGCGACCAGTCGCGGCCACATCCTGCATGAACGAAGTGTGGACTCGGTCAGTCCGCTGGTTGATCAGGTTAACCAGGGCATCGGTGTAGGTGCTTCGCAACTTGGCAAACTGACGATACTCGATGATCTGTTTCGGCAAGTCGTGTTTTTCGGCAAGCTCTTCCAGAACCTCGGCCGCCGTACTGCGGCCCGTCGCCGTCTTCTTGAGGACTGGCAAACCTAGCCGATCAAACAAGATGTGAGCTAACTGTTGTGGCGAATCTAAATTGAATTCTTCACCGGCCAGGTCAAAAATCCCTTTTTTCAACTGTGTGATCTGTTGAGAGAACTCGTCCGTCAATTGATTCAAGAACGGCTCGTCAACTTTGATGCCAATGAATTCCATATCCGCAAGAACTCGCACCAACGGCATCTCCAACTCGTGAAACAAAGTCAGCAAGTCGGCAGATTCCAATCTCGATTTCAACATGGCGTACAATCGAAACGGGATGTCCGCATCTTCGGCGGCGTAGTCCGTGACCAGGTCGACATGAACGTCGCACATCAGTTTCTGGTTCTTGCCCGTGCCGATCAGTTCTTTGATCTTGATTGTCTTGTGATTCAGATAGCGTCGAGCTAAATCGTCGATGCCGTGATTGCGTTGCCCCGCGTCCAATAGGTAATCGGCGACCATGGTATCGAACAGAGGCCCTTTTAGTTCCACGCCCAGACCGCGAAGAACGATGATGTCGTACTTGAGATTCTGGCCGATCTTTTCGATGGACTCGTTTTCCAAAAGAGGCCGCATCATTTCCAGAGCGGTTGTCGGATCAATTTGTGGTTGTCCCGCCGGCGCATTGACTGGCACGTAGGCGGCTTGGCCTTCCTGCCACGCGACCGAAAAGCCAACCAATTGAGCCTTTCGCGGGTTGGGCGATGTCGTCTCGGTGTCAAATGAAAACCTGGGCAGTTGAGAAAGCTTATCAACCAGTTCCGCCAACGCTGATTCATCACCCACGGTTTGATAGTCGGCTTCCCAGGTCGTAGGAGCTTGAGCAATCGGCATTTCGCTAATCCGTTGCGCCAACGATCGCAAGCCAAGTTCGTCACACATAGTCACGGCCGCCTGAACATCGATGTTGCCGATCCTCGCTTGTTCCCAATCGACGTCTAATGGCACTTGATCGTCCAATCGGACCAAGTCTCGGCTTAGTCTGGCCAGTTCAGCGTTGGCGATGACTTTCTCTTGCTGCTTTTTACTTTTCAGTTGGTCGGCACCATTCAACAAACCCTCTAACGAACCGAACTGCTCAAGAAACTTGACGGCAGTCTTGGGTCCCACAGATGGGATACCCGGTACGTTGTCAACAGCGTCTCCCACCATCGCCTGGAAGTCGACCACTTGATCCGGACGAATCCCCCAGTCTTCAAGCAAAGACTGCTCGTCGTAAATACGATTTTTTCGAGTGTTAAAAAGTTTCACCTTGCCAGTAATTAGCTGGCGGCAATCCTTATCGCTGGTCACCAGAAAACAACGCCCGCCGCGTTGCTCCACCAACTTGGCAACCGTGGCCATGATGTCGTCCGCTTCGTAGTTGTCGATGGCCAGCACCGGAATATCCAAGCAGCCCATCATCGTTTGTATGATCGGAATCTGGCTGCGAAGGTTATCAGGCATCGGATCGCGATTGGCTTTGTATTCTTGATACAGGTCGTTGCGGAAAGTGACGGATCCCTTGTCGAACGTACAAATCAAATAGCCCGGCTTTTTCTTTTCGATGATGTCCAGTATGTCGCGGACAAATCCGTAAATAGCATTAACATGTTGACCGGACGGAGAAGTCATCTCGCCCATCGCGTAAAACACTTGATAGATCAGTGAATGAGCGTCGATCACGAAAACCGACGAATCATCCAGTGTGTCGCCAGTCGGCGTGACGGCTGGTTTCTTGGGTGTCGGTTCCAAGTCGAATTCTAGAAACGTCTTTTGACGTGAAGATCCAGGCATAGTAGTGTCTCGCGGTCCAGAAATAGGGCACCAGGAATTATGAGTCTTACGCCAGCATTAGGAAGCCCGCAGGGATTGTTGTCACTTACCTGCCTGTCGCCTCGTCTATTAGCTGGAATGTCCTGTCCAAGAAGCGACGACTCAAACAGAGCAGGGCACTGGTTGCCTGAGCGGTTTAAGCGAGCGTTTGGTGGGCCGGCATAGGTCTGCCAGCAGACGGAGTCCCCCAAACCCGGCAATCGTTAAATTCTACGCAGTCATCGGACAGAGCCTGTTTTATTTGATTGACACTCAAAATGCCGGCATCTAAACTAAAAACTGAGAGAAACGAACCATCTGCCACTTCTCAGCAGCAGCTGTTGCCAGCTGCCTTAATGGACGAAATCTGACATCGATTTATCGATGTTGGAGTTTCCTTTCCGATCTTTCGATACTGAATAAATCTGCAAGTCACGTGCAAAGAATTGTCTTTGCCCAATGCCCACTGGGAGTACTTTTCATTATGGCAGCTCGCGAAAATCAAGGCATGTTCATCGCGGTTATCCTGTTGGTCCTGCTGTCAGTCGTATTGGCTGTAGCTACGTTCTTTGGCTTCTCGAGTTACCGAGAAGCAAAAGACCAAAAGGACACACTGGAAGCCCAATTGGCAGAAGAACGAAAAGCCAGCCAGGGAAATCAAGCCTTGGCCGGTATGCTGCAAGCCTACGGTGGTTACGGTGACGTAACTCTGTCCGAGGCATCTGAGTACCAAACCCAAATTGCGAATACCGGTTTGGCGGACCTTTCCAGTTTGGCAAGCTCAGTCACTTCCAGCTACGAAGCCGATATGGCCAAACACCCGGACCCGGAAGGTGGCAACAACACCTATCGTGGCCTTGTGCAGAGCCTTGCTGCAGCAGTCGATCAAATGCACAACGACAAAACCGTTTTGAATGCCACGATTGATGCGGATGAATTGAAATTTGCTACCGATCTGGCTGCTAAACAAAAAACGATCGACGAACAAACAACCCAGTTGACGAATGCTCGCCAAGACTTGAAAGCGCAGCAAGATCGCAATAGCGAACTGGAATCACAGCACCGAGTGGAAGTGGATAACCTGAAAACCCAGTACAACCAAACTCGGCAGGCCCTTCAGGAAGAGCAACGAAACCGCCAAACGCAAGTGGCCGACTTAGAATCTGTAAGAGATTCACTGCAAAACGCAGTAGTCAAAAAAGAAGCCACGATCACCCAACTGACCGCATTGGAAACAGATGTGGCTGACGGACAAATCATCAGTATCGCGCCGGGCGATGGCAAAGTCGTCCTCAATATTGGGTCGTCCGACAATCTAAGATTGAATCAATCCTTTGCAGTTTACCATCCAGATGTTCGCATCTACCGCAGTGGACAGGAAAAAGCTTCCGTTAGAGTCACAAGGATCTTGGGCCCGTACAAAGCAGAGGCTCTCATCACAAATCAACGAATTACCGACCCGATCTTGGTCAACGATTTCATCTCGACACCGACTTGGGATCGTGGGTATTCAGTACCTATCGCGATCGCCGCTGGTGTCCACTTGGATAACGATGGATCCAGTGACCTGCAACGTCTTATCAGCATCATCGAAGCCAACGGTTTCGGAAACGTCGTTGCTTACCACGACGAACAAGGGAAGGTTTTCGGACAAATCGACGAGAACACGCGACTGTTCGTCATGGGTGATGAAAGCTTGCTGCGAGGCGCGCGTTCGGGCTTCGATACATTGAACGGGCAACGTGAACGCTTTCAACCACGAGTCATCTCGATTCGCGAGTTACTTAACGAGATGGGTTACATCAGCGAAGCCCGTTTCCAACGATTCGAACCTAGCAACCGTGGCCAACTTGATTTTATCGACCGACAGCCACAAGGCACCAGCGTTGACACTGGATCACCATTTGAAGGATCCAGCGGTCGTGAAGGATCCAGCGGTCGTTAACCCATCAGTCGTTTAGACGGCTCAACAAGATAAACCCTTGAAAAGGCTCGCTAACTAGCGAGCCTTTTTTATTCTATGGCCTGCTTACAGCAGACTGCTTATCGCCGGCGCACCCAGCCGATATATTTACGGTCGATGAGCAACACGATCCATGCATTCGACTTTCTTGATACGGGGCCAGAATCTAATCCGGCAACCGCTGACGCCTGCCGTTTGATCATTGCCTTCGGTGACGATTCGTTTTTGCAGTTGCAGGTCCGCAACCGTCTTTTAGAAGTTTTGGCCGGCGGAGATGCCGACTTTGACGTGGTACGATTGGAAGGTGATTCGGCACGTTGGGCAGACGTGATCGACGAACTTTCGACGGTCAGCCTGTTTAGCCAAGGTGCCGGACGAATCGTGTACGTGGATTCGGCAGACGCATTCGTCAAAAAACATCGTGCCGACCTGGAACCACTGGTAGCCAACCCGCCCACGCAAGGACGTCTGGTACTGGCGGTCAAAACCTGGCCAGCCAATACCAAGCTGTACAGAGCTCTGGACAAATCCGGTTTGCAAATCCAATGCGGCCAACCTCAAACCAAACGAGGGCGTGGCAAATCTGTCGACAAAGGAAAGATCTGCGATTGGGTTGCCGCTCAGGCCAAAACGCAACATCGGTTGAAACTAACCAAAAAGCTGACCCGGCAACTGCTGGACATTGTGGATTGGAATTTGGGACGCGCCGACCAGGAGCTTGCCAAACTGAGCTTGTTTGCTGAGTCCGGAAAGGTCACCGAAGAAGAAATCAGTTCGGTGGTCGGTGGATGGCGAGCTCAATCGATTTGGGATGCGGCCGCGGCTGCGACTCAAGGTGACACCGCTGCCGCTCTGGATCACCTGGCCAACCTGTTGCAGTCCGGCGAACATCCTTTAGCACTCTACGGACAATTGTCTTGGTCGCTTAGAAGGTACGGTCGGCTATGGGAAGTCATCTCGCGGCAAACCAGAACCGGACGCAAACCGGATCTGTCGGTATCGATGTCCGAAGCAGGGTTTCGCAGTTGGGGCGGTGAATTGGATGTAGCCAACCAAAGTGTTCGACAGCTGGGACGTCTGCGAGTTAAACAGTTCTATCAGTGGTTGTTGCAAACGGACCTACAGCTAAAAGGGACTCACTCAGATCCTCAACGAGCCCGTCTGGCGTTGGAAATGCTTTTTTTCCGGATGGCCAAACTGACGGAACGACCTTAGTTGTCGCCAATCCGTGACTGAAGATTCTCTGAGTTTCAAAATAGTCGATTGGGTGACGCCAAACCTCGGAGACCATAGTGGTGGAGCCACGAAAGGCAGGTGTGGACAGTCTATTGTTGTCGAACCCTCATGTCGCTGCTCCGCGGCTGCCCCTTTTTGTCGCTATAAAACCTGCGGTCAAAACGCTTGCACCCCTGGCTATAAGATGCCGTCCCTTTGGGACTAACAGCACGCATCAATTTTGCTGGCATTTCAATCGTTTGCTGGCAAAACCGCAAATGAATTGCCCGGTAGATTGCCGCAAGCCAATGGATGGTATTGCTGCCAATCTTGCAATCGCCTAACTTCCACGCCGAATCGGCAGATTCCGAGATCCTGTAGATAGATCATCGTCGTGCTTTAGTCAGGGAAGGCGAAATGCACCAACACCCATTGCAAAAATATTGGTACAGCATCCTATTGTTGTCGGTCGCGTTATGCGGCTGTCAAACGTTTACCAATTCGCAAGAGCAGAGCAGGGGAGGCATCTCGTTGAAAGATGCGCCTGCATTGAAACATTCGCCGCAATCTCTTGAGCAACTAACGGGTGTCCGTCATGGACCACCCAAACAACCACCGCAGCTGTCGCATCCACCACTTGAAGATCCTACGCAGTTCGCAGCAGGTGCCGATGCGTCTCATTCGAATAGAATTGGTATTGAGCAAATTGAGTTGCAACCAGAATCCATTCAAATCGAACCGATCGATTTGAGTGATGTGGATGTCGACAACCAAAGTCAATTGCCGACGATTGTCGAATCTGCCGTGCATCCATTCAGTCGCATTTCGCAGCCCAGCAGCGTAACCGATCTGCACGTGCAAGCCACCAACCAGCCCGGCACACCACAAACGACCACACCACCAGCCGATGTCGCGAATGCGTCTTCCCAACATCAACCGCTGCAAACTCAACAACCACCAACGACCGTTGCTTCTGACACGGTGTCTCCGAACACGACAAACCAGCAAGTTACACAACAGCCGGTTGCACAAATCGCTAATTCCAATCACGCCAGCGCTCACCCTATCGGCCCATTGCCGATTGGCGCCTCGCCGTTAATCGATTCGATTGTCATCCCCGCCCCCGCCGTGGTACTTAACAATGCACCGCCCAACGAGGCACCACCAAACGAGGCACCACCGTTGCCTTTAGCTCAGCCGTTGAAAGAGGCACCAGCAGTCGATAATCCGCAAACGATCAATCGTGCCTCCAATGTCTCGTCTCACGAAAACCAAACCAATCAAAATGTGCAGGTCATTCCGACGACTGAGACTCGTGTCATCACGAATCCCACGTCCTCGACCATGCGAATCGTAGCCTCGTCGGGACCACAAGCGACCGATCAAACACCCTCGAAAATTGACAGCCTGTTCAACCAACCTTCGCACGAAGATGCGATCGTCACAACGAACGTCACACCAAAACCGACTGAAAACGAAACGTTGGCACCGGTAGTTCACGCAGCCTCGCATCAAGAACCGGCCGCCGGTGTGGTCCAGTCTCTAGGTGATGCACCGGTCACCCCGCCAATCGTGACACCACCGGTCGAAACACCGACTGAGTCACCTGCGGCGGCCATTCCAGATTCGATGTTGTTGCCACAACATCCGCAACCGTCCAGGAAACCAGAGCTAATCCAATTGACTTGGTCTGAGCAGTTGAATGCCGCCATGCGTCAACTGGAACGACAAATTCAAACAGGTCAAATCTCCCCAACTCAGGAACAACAGGTCCAGCTTCAGTTGATGAAGTTGGCGGCGGGCGAGTACCCCGTCGGGAATGTCCCAATCCAAGGTGGTAACGAGCACATTAATCGTTATTGGCAGGACCAAATTTCAGCGATCGCAACGTTGCTGAACCAGGACTCCATTGATCCAGCTTTAGCACGATCGCCGCTGGCATTGCAACGACGACAAGCCACCTTGGCCAGAAACCAATTGGAAAGTGCCCTGGATCGACTATCCAACATTTCCCGACTGTCCATCAGCGAATGCAAGTTCGCTCGCGAAGTCCGCGGGTTTGGCCAGTACACGCCTGCCGATCTGCCTTTCTACACTGGCCAACAAATTTTGATTTACTGCGAAATCGAGAACTACTCGCTACAACAAGAAGGGGCGCAAGTAGCCGCTCAATTACAAGGCCAGTTCACGATTATCGACGCCACAAACCGAGTCGTGTTTCAGCACCAATACCAGCCAGTCAAAGACGTCTCTCAAAAACGCCGCAAAGACTTTTACATGTTCTTCCCATTAACTCTGCCGCAACTTCCAGCCGGACAATACCGTCTGAAAATGTCGGTGGATGACTTGGTGGGTGACAAGGTCGCCAGCTTCAAAGACGAATTAGTGTTTGATGTTGCTTCCAAAAACATGCGTCAGCCTGCGGTAACCGGCAGACCAGTGGCACCTACCAGACCGGTCAATGTCGCTTCCAACAACCAACCGTTGGGAATCCCAACCAACCAACCGACAAACCCACCACCGCGGACGCAAGTTCCTGGCAACAATCAGCCGTTGCCAAACAATCAGCCGTTGCCAATCAACCAAGCTGTTCCGGTATACCGTCGCTGATCTAAATCGTTGGGCCAGATCAATGGAAACATTGTTGATTCTGTTCGGCTTTGCCGGCTTGGTGTTATTTGCGGCGTTTGCACGCCACTTATCGCTGCTATCCGCTGCACTGATCATCCTGTTGATCGGCACCACTTTTGGCCACTCGTTCTTTAATGTCTCGTTTGGGCCAATCCCTATCACGATCGATCGCGTCCTGTGGGGCCTGATGCTACTTGTGTTGGCGTGGTTCATCAAATCCAATCGGGCTGAACTAAAACCAATAAGCCGCGTAGACTTTCTGATTGGAGTGTTGATTACGCTATTGGTGGTCAGCACCCTTAGTCACGATTGGCGTTACAAAGATAACTTGCCTTTGGCACGCCTATTGTTTTTCAACTTGATGCCAATCGGGTTCTATCTTTGTGCCAAACATTGCCGAGTAAATTCGAAAGATCTGCGACTGTTCTTTTGGGTATTCGCATTGTTTGGTGTTTACTTGTCATTTACGGCGATCGCTGAACAACGAGGCTGGTACGCAGCCGTGTTTCCGCGTTATATCACCGACCCTCAATACTGGGAGTTTTTGGGTCGCGCCCGAGGCCCGTTTTTGAATCCGGTTTCTTGCGGCATCTTTCTTTGTTCCTGCTTGGTAGGCGTGGCGTTCCTGTGGCCCAAAGCACATCCACTGACTCGTGTGTTCATCGGGATTGTGTTTGTGCTCTGCGGTTTTGCATGCCTACTGACACTGACACGTAGTGTCTGGGTAGGCGGTGTGATTGCCGTGGGCTGCGTCTTATGGATCCCCGCGCAAGCTCAACAAAAGGGCGCGTTGTTGGTCGCCGGTTGTGCGTTGTTGTTGGCGTTGGTCGTGAACTTTGGAGACCGCATCAACCGGTTTCAACGAGACAAAGATGTCACAATCGAACAAATGGCACAGTCAGCAACTCTGCGCCCCATGCTGGCAAGAGTGGCTTTTAAGATGGCCGGTGACAAGCCGATCTTCGGGCATGGATTCGGACAATACACAGCGGCCAAAAAACCCTACCACTACAACCAAACAGCTGGGATGCCGTTGTCCAAGGTCATGCCCTACATGCAGCACAACGTGTTTTTGAACTATTTGACTGAAACCGGTTTAATTGGCTTGGCTTTGCTGATCGCGCTGTTGATTTCTTTCACCTATCATTGTTGGCAACTTTGGATTTCCAAGAACCTGCCTTTGGAACAACGACAATTCGGTTTGATGGGGCTAGCCTTTGTCGGTGGCTTTTTAGTCAATGGTATGTTTCACGACATCTCCATCATCCCACATGTCATGGCGCTGTTTTATCTTTTCTTGGGGATCACAGAAAATCTGTGCAGCACTAAGCAATTGCAAATCCAAAGCTTGGACGAACCCACTGATTTGCCGACGCAAGAATCTTTGAAAATCGCTGCCTAGCCAGCATTACCACAATTGCCATTGTGCGAATACGCAGACATACAGCCCCAACAAAAAGTTGGTTACTGAGTGCGCCACAACAGCATCCCACAGGTTACCGGTCCTTTGAACCAGCCAAGTCACCAGCGAGAACCAAGCGATCGCGGCAACCGCCTCGGTTGGATGAGCCAACGCACCGTAGATTGGTGCAACCAACATGGTCCGCAATGCCAGTTGGCTTAGGTTGACCTTCCACCATTGAGTTGATTCAAAGTGCCGCATTAGAAAGCCACGCAGGAATAGCTCTTCGCAAATCGGCACCATCACGGCGAGCCCAAAAAAGCGGATCCCTAAAAACGCGACTAGCTGCCAATGTTCCGAAAGTTGTACGAATGGATTGAAATGGCTACGCACCGTGGGCTGGCCGCCAAAGAATTCGAACAGCCAGGACTCAACCCCCAAACCGCATAGAGGAACCCAAATGACGATCCCTACAACGCCCACCAAAACGGCCACTGCCCACTGAAACTTCCATGGAAAATGTTCCAGGTAAACTCGTCGAAAATAAATCAACAGTCCACTGATAACGACGACTTTCAAGGCGTACTGCATAAAAAATCGATTGGCCAAATCGTGCCGTTCTTGCAACACATACTCGTCGATCTCGGCCTGCTCGTCAGGGTTTGCTTCGTCGTCCTCAGCCACATTCAAAATGTCAGTTGCAGAATCTGGAAAGCTGGGTTCCAGCATCGTCAGAGCCATAAACGCAACGAACGGCAATACGAACGGCCAAAATCCATACTTGGGTTCTTGAATTGACGAAGGATTTGTCATTTGAATATCAAGCGAACTTCACGAGCCATGGAAATCAGTGCTAAACTTAGCGTCGAAGTGCTATAATAAACAGCACAGGCAGGGCCACGAACATTTTTGACAGGAAGAAGGAAACGTGGACTTACATCGTATCAAATGCTCGACCAAAATTTCGCTGCTTACCGCTCGCATTTTGTTTTTGTCCGGTATCGTTTGCTGTACCGCCACATGCATTGGACAAAATGCAATCAAGAAAAAATACGAACAGCAACGGAACGAGATGGTCCGTGTGGCTGTCGAAGGGGCCGGGGTTAGCAACTCTCGAGTCCTGGATGCCATGCGAGATACGCCTCGCGAAATGTTCATACCCAACCGACTTTGGGAATATGCCTATCAAGATGCGGCGTTGCCCATCGGCAACGAACAAACGATCTCATCACCGTTTATCGTGGCGTACATGACGGAATCGCTCAGTCCTCAGCCTCAAGATCGCGTTCTGGAAATCGGTACCGGCAGCGGATACCAAGCCGCCGTCCTAAGCCCGCTTGTAAAAGATGTTTACACCATCGAAATCGTCAAACCGCTGGGCGAGAAAGCCAAGAAGGTACTCAAACGACTGGATTACGATAACGTTCACGTAAAAGTCGGAGACGGTTTTGCCGGCTGGCCAGAACACGCACCATTCGACAAAATCATCGTTACTTGCTCGCCAGAAAACGTACCCAAACCATTGCAAGAACAATTGGCCGAAGGCGGTATGATGGTGATCCCAGTCGGCGAACGTCATCAACAGACGTTGATGCTGTTTACCAAAACCGACGGCGAGCTGGTTCCGACCGATCTTCGTCCGACTTTGTTTGTGCCGATGACTGGTGACGCTGAAGCAAACCGCCAAGTTCTGCCAGATCCAGACAACCCCAAAATCTTGAATGGAGACTTTGAAGAAGACCTACCTGAAAATGGGTTTGTCGATGGCTGGTACTACCAACGATCGATGTCACTTGTCGACGATGATCGATCACCCAGTGGGAATCGACACGTCCGATTCGATGTGGAACAGGCTGGCGTGAAAGCTCACTTAATGCAAGGATTTGCGATTAACGGCGAAGAGATTGGCCGAGTCATTTTGTCTGCGTCGATCAAATGCGATTCCGTACTGGCTGGAAATCACCCCGACGACCTGCCGATCGTTTCCTTGACCTTCCTTGATGATAATCGCCGAGAATTGGGAACTGGATTTATCGGACCGTTTCGGGGAACTCGCGATTGGCGAAACTTGGACAACGAAATTCGGGTCCCGGAAAAGACTCGTGAAGCACTCGTACGTATCGGGATGTTTGGAGCAACCGGCTCCTGCTCGTTCGACAACATTTTGATCCGTCCCAAAAAGCGCGATGAATAGCTGGCAGGCAGGCCCCTCGGTTCTACTTAATACGTCTTGCAAATGATTGACTGCCCACATTGCTTCCAATCCGTATTCCCATTTAACGACGTTTGTCCGTCGTGCCAACAAAACGTCCTGGACGAAACCACTCATGGTCTCGTCAAAATCCAAATTGACCCCAAAACGAAATTTGGTGAGTGCTGTTGTTTTTGCAACATGCCCACTCGAAATACCAAAAAAATTGTTGACTGGTCTACTTCGGAGTCGTACGCCGATGACAAGTTCGGCGGAACCCGAATCTTGTTGTACATATTCACCAAGATATTCTTGCCAGTCTCTTTGTTTCTGCCGCGCCAGGGAGGAATGACTCGCAACTACTCCAAACAACGCTTTAGAATCCCCGTTTGTGCTAACTGCAAAAACCGAGAAATTGAGGTCGTTGAGTCCTTTCCCGAACACAACAAAATTTGTGTCGCGGTGTCGCGAGAGTTCGCCGAAAAACACATCGCGTGAAAACGAAGTCTGTGTTTGACGGAAATCCGAACGCAGCGCTTAGTTGATACGTTTGCACCAAAAACAATGCATGGAAGAACCGAATTCGTCACGGTATTCAAAGGGCCAGGGATTGATACCTTGCCGCTCGACCAACTCGCTTTTGCACCCCCTGCCTGACGAAAACGCTGGAGTTTCCATCGCTGGGGTTCGTTTTCACTCGGTTTTCATCGAAAATAGCGGCAGCCGCTGGTTTCCTACGCTATTTATTTATCTCAAACACCCCATTTCTCTTGAACTGCGAAGTTGCGGTGTTATCCTGAGAACCTAATCAAAAAAACATGTGTTTTTGGTGATTTCGACCCACTTCTCCACACCCTGCAGGAGCATCGCCGAATGAAAAATCATTCTTGCAAATGGATACTATCAATTGTCGCAGCGGCATTGATGGCTTTTATAACGACCGCTGAGGCCCACGCTACGTTGGGGCTTCTTGGAGGCGGTTCGCACGGATCTTGGGGCGGCGGTTCACGCGGCCTGGGACTTTCTGGCGGAGGCAGCTGGGGTTCATCCCGCGGTGGTCTACTAGGTGGAGGCCTCCTTCGAGGAGGGTCTTCCGGCGGATCACTTGGCAGTAACGGTGGCAGCCGAGGTCGTCTTTTTGGCGGCAGCCACGGTGGCCCGATTCGCAATCTGCTGGCACGCGCACGAGCCAGTCATGGCAGCAGCGGCGGAAGTCGCGGTTTATTTTCCAGCCGAGGTGGATCGTGGGGCGGTTCTGGCGGTGGAAGCAGCCGGGGATTGGCCAGTAGTGGCGGCGGCAGTTCGTATTATTCGGCTTCGGTCGGCGGCGGATCTACCGGTTCCGTAACAACACCTGCATACTCGACCGTGACCACTCATTCACCAATCATTTCGAATCCAGCGCCATTTGGGTCTGACGTTTATTACAACGCGCCGTCCTTCCCACCGGTCAACAGCGGATTCCCGATCGACAACTCGTTTCCATTAGACAGCGGTGCATTTCCACTAAACGGCGGTGTTCCATTAGACAGCGGTGCATTTCCACTAGACAGCGGTGTTCCATTAGACAGTGGTGCATTTCCACTAGACAGCGGTGTTCCATTAGACAGTGGTGCATTTCCACTAG
>CAZJBW010000014.1:46283-53090 GCA_964543985.1 uncultured Pirellulaceae bacterium
GGTGCATTTCCACTAGACAGCGGTGTTCCATTAGACAGTGGTGCATTTCCACTAGACGGCGGAACAGCACCACTAGATGGCGGCGGACTGCAGTTCCCATCGGACGGAATCATCTCGCCACCCGTTCCAACGCCTGCACCTGCTCCTGGAGGTTCGCCGGACCCTGGTCCTGAAACGACAGACACCTCTTTGGAAAACGAAGTGGCTGTTTTGAACCTGCGTCTACCAAAAGACGCGTCGGTGTTTGTGAATGGACGATTGACCAGCACACCTGGCAGCTTCCGCAGCTACGTTTCGCGGAACCTGAAACCAGGAAAAACCTACAACTATGAAGTTCGCGCCGAAGTGGAACGAGAAGGCAAAAAGCTATCTCGAACCAAGGTCATTCAACTAGTTGCTGGAAATAACAAAACCTTCAACATGAGTTTCGACGGCGACCAAGCCCCTATCACTTCAGTAACCCTATTCGTTCCTGAGAACGCTAAGGTGAGTTTGGGCGGAGTCGAAACGGACGCGAAAGGTGCCATGCGATACTTCTCGACTACCAAGTTGGCCAATGGCGAAGCTTGGGAAGATTATCGAGTTTTGGTTTCGGTCGAAGTTGACGGCAAGACCGTTCAACGCGAGCGAGTCATCAATGTTAACGCAGGCGATTCAGTGAACTTGCGATTCGACTTTGATGCCGAAGGCCAAATTGCCTCTCGATAGAACTTAGTTGAAGCGATAGATTAAAGACCTTCCGTTTTTTACAACGGAAGGTTTTTTTGTGCACTCAGCGAAAACAATAAGTGGCATGGTGGATCCCAAC
Source organism: uncultured Pirellulaceae bacterium (assembly GCA_964543985.1). GTDB lineage: Bacteria > Planctomycetota > Planctomycetia > Pirellulales > Pirellulaceae > CAJQPP01. Next base: position 47,092 of record CAZJBW010000014.1, read on the forward strand.
GACATCTCGTCAGAAACGACAACTCCGTTGCCCTGGTCATCGGGCAAACGGTTTTGGATCAGCTGGATACTCTTGTTCCACTTGGTTTGTGTGCTGCTTGCTCCCCTGGCGATGGTGCCACCGCGAAGCTCTCTGGCGTTGCAAAGCCATCAATGGGTCGCGCCCTATTCACAAACACTCTACCTGAATCACGGTTATCGATTCTTTGCTCCGGAACCTGGCCCCAGCCACATTCTGGAATACGACATCACACAAGCAGACGGCACGTCCGCGACTTACCAATTCCCGAATCGAAACCTGTCGCCTCGGTTGATGTACCACCGCTGGTTTATGCTCTCAGAAACGGTCTTTCAACACGTTGGCGAAACGTTTGACGAAACCCAGTTGGCTGACTGGAAAAAGCAGATCGAAGACGAGATCCAACAACTGCAACAGACCGATCCACGTGCCGCTGACCAACTTCGCAACCAACTGAACTTAGAATTAAACACCAACCAGCAGATGGCTGAAGTCCGCGACTTGTTGGTCAAACAAATCGGTCAAACTTTGCTGAGACGACACGATGGCGTTTCGATATCGATGCGAATGAAGACTCGATTGATCGCGACACCAGCAGACGTTTTGCGAGGTGTTTCCTTGGACGACCCACGCTACCTGCCGGAAGATCTACAATACAATCTTGGTCGGCTGTCTGCGGACGGTGACCAGCTGGAAACCATTTTGCCCGAAGAAATGCTGCCAGAAACCGGGGCAGGGCAGGGGAGCAACCAGCAGTGAGTGAAGTTATCCGCAAGTACCTTCGACGCTGGGTGGATACCTGGGATCGATTTTGGTTTACTCCCACCCAAGCCCACGCATTGTCGTTAATGCGAATCGCATTGGGCCTACTGTTGGTCTACACCCACGTCGTTTGGACGTTCGAACTGGACCTGTTCTTCGCCAACTCTGGATTCTTCAGCCTTGAATATCGCCAAGCCTTTGCCGACGGTTCACCGTTTATATGGAGCCACTTTGACTGGTCCGAATCGGCGGGCTGGCGCTGGGGGTCTCACCTACTGGCGATTCTGATATTGATCGCCTACACCGTCGGCTGGCAAACTCGGATCACGGCGATACTGTCGTTCCTGATCGTCGTCTCTTACGCTCACCGTGCGGGCGGTGCGCTGTTCGGACTCGACCAAATCAACGGCTTTCTGGCGTTGTATTTAGGAATCGGTCCGTGCGGCCAACACTATTCGCTAGATGCCAAGTTGCGAACCAAACGACAACAACCGGAACCGCCACTAGCATCAACGACGGCAACGATCTCAATGCGTTTGATTCAGTGTCACCTGTGCATTGTTTATTTGTTTGCCGGACTTGGAAAACTGCAGGGCAGTACCTGGTGGGATGGCACCGCGATCTGGGGCGCACTGGCCAGTTACGAATACCAAACGCTGGACATGACTTGGCTGGTTTACCTGCCATGGCTAGTCAACATTATCACGTTGGTATCCGTTTTCTGGGAGCTATCGTATGCGTTTATGATTTGGCACCCTATGACACGCCCTCTGTATTTGTTGCTTGCCGTTTTCGTGCATCTGGGTATCGGACTGGCGATGGGAATGATGACCTTTGGCTTCGTGATGTTGATCGCTAACTGCGCATTCGTGGATCCCAAACTGGTTCAATCATTGACAAATCGATTCGTTGCCAGAGCAGGGCAGTGACAATGCGATTTTTGAAGTTGACACTGGCCTACGACGGTACTGCTTACGTGGGTTGGCAAGTGCAGTCCAACGGCCTGGCTATCCAAGAGGTCCTGGAACAAGCGTGGACATCGATCACGCAGGAGAAGATTCGAATAACGGCTAGTGGCAGGACAGATTCGGGAGTACACGCAATTGCCCAGGTTTGTAGTTTGCAGACCAACACCAGTATCAACAATCAAAGACTTGTTTTGGCCTTGAACGCTCAGCTGCCTTTTGACATTCGCGTACTGAAAGTCGAAGACGCCCCCGTTAATTTTCATGCTATCCGAGACGCGGTTCGTAAAACCTATCGTTATCAGTTGCAAACGGGCAGCATCCACGACGTATTCGATCGCCAGTATCGTTGGTTTATTCCTCGACGTCTGGATCGGCAAGCCATGTCCGAAGCGGCCGCTTTCCTGGTCGGCAAGCATGACTTTTCAAGCTTCGAGGCCGCAGGGGCCGCCCGTGAACATTCCATCCGTCATGTGACACGCTTAGCGGTCCTACCCAGAATTCACCGTGACTACGAATTCGTTGACATTGAAATCACGGCCGACGGATTCCTCTACAATATGGTTCGAAATATCGTGGGAACGCTGGTGGTGATTGGCAGGGGCCGGCAGCCTGCCCAATGGATCCAACAAGTTTTGGCAGCCAAAGATCGCAGTGTCGCGGGCGAGACCGCACCGGCCCACGGCCTCTTTATGGTCTCGGTCCAGTACGATCTGGAATTCTCTGGCTGATCTTGGTGGCAACTACCCGGTTTCTTTTAGTTCCCGAACACACGGTTGACTCGCCTACTAAGAATCGAATTCGCCAAGTAGAATGATAGTTTGAGGGCCCCAATTGTTTAGCAAAGTTTCGCCGTGTCCAGTGCTCGTGACTATCTAGGAAGCTATCGCCTGATCCGACTGATCAGGGGAGGGCAGATCTGTAATGTTTGGGAAGCTCTTCGTGACGCCGACCGCAGTCGCGTCGCCATCAAGGTACTGCTGGCTCGGCACAAAAACAACAAAACAGAGATCGAGCAGCTGCGCAACGAAGGTCGCGTGGGCGTGGACATGGATCACAAAAACGTGATCAATGTTTTCGAGTTCGTGGACCGTTACGACCTACCGTTTCTGGTCATGCAACTGTTCAATGCACGCAACTTGAAACAGATGATCCGCGAGGAATACGAAACCTTAGCGATCAGCATACCCGAGATCATCGTTCAAGCTGCCGAAGGTTTGCACTACTTGCACGAAAAAGGTTGGATCCACTGCGACATCAAACCGGATAACTACCTGGTCAACGAGCAGGGCGAGGTCCGCTTGATTGACTTTTCGATTGCGCAATTGCTCAAGAAACAAAAACGAAGTTTGTTCGGTAAAAAACTTATCCAAGGCACACGCAGTTACATGGCCCCCGAACAGATTCGCGCCAAGCCGTTGGGCAGACCAACCGACGTCTACGGATTCGGCTGCGTGATTCACGAACTGCTGGCTGGCAAACCACCTTTTTCAGGAGTGTCTCCGGACGACTTGCTACAAAAACACCTGCGTGCCACGCCACCACCATTGATCGCATTCAACAAAGCGGTCTCAGAAGACTTCGCCAACCTGATTTTGAAGACTCTGAAAAAGGACCCCGCCAAACGGCACCAAACCATGCAGGAGTTCTTGCTGGAGCTGAAAAAAATCCGCGTCTATAAGGCTGGCCAACGCCCAAAATAATCGACTCGACAAATATCGACCGTCTTGGGACGATGGTAGGGCATCACTGCCATAATGAGAAAACGAAAATGACTGCCGGAACAGTAGCCTGCAGATGCACAAAAAGAAACAGCGTATCAAGTATTAGCAGATCACCATGGACTATCTTCCATTTGAACAACCAATCGCCGATCTAGAATCCGAAATTTCGGAATTGGAAAGCACACAAGACGACACAGCCGAGGCGGTGGAACGTTTGCGGCAAAAAAAGTCAGAACTCAGTCGTGTCACTTCGGACATTTACAGCAAATTGACTCCGTGGCAAACGGTGCAAGTCGCTCGCCATAAAAACCGTCCTCACACGATCGATTATTTGTCGCTTGTTTTTAACGAGTTCGTGGAATTGCACGGAGACAAGTTTTACGGCGACGACCGGGCGATGCGAACCGGGTTTGCCAAACTTGATGAACGCAAAGTGCTGGTCGTGGGTCACCAAAAAGGCCGCAACTACAAGGAACGTACCGAGAACTATTTCGGATGCGCCCACCCAGAAGGATACCGCAAGGCACTTTCCAAAATGAGACTGGCAGCCAAATACAACTTGCCGGTTATTTGCTTGATCGATACTCCAGGCGCCTACCCAGGGATCGGTGCCGAAGAACGAGGTCAAGCGCAAGTGATTGCAGAAAACATGTACGAGATGTCTCGGCTACCAACCCCAATCGTCTGCGTGGTGATTGGTGAGGGTGGTAGCGGTGGTGCTCTTGGTATCGGTGTTGGCGACCGGGTGGCCATGATGCAGCATTCGTACTATTCGGTCATCAGCCCCGAAGGCTGCGCCGGCATCCTTTGGAAGAGCGCCGAGTTTGCCGAACAAGCAGCCACGGCACTCAAGTTCACATCCGACAATCTGCTTCGCCTGGGGATCGTCGACGAAGTGATCGGCGAACCATTAGGAGGCGCTCATCGCGATCATCACATGACCGCCAACCGACTGAAGAACTTCTTGACTAAGTCACTGAAGACTCTGTGCGAACAATCGACCGACCAACTCGTCGCCAACCGCTATGACAAATTTCGACGTATGGGTGTGTTCTTAGAAAACACCACCGCGACCACTTAACGGACCCCAACCGGGTCAGCCAGTGTACAGGCGACGATCAAGAATCCCCCATAAATCGCCCTACCCACAACGTCCGATAATGTTTCTTATGTTCGGTTTGAGGTCTCTGTTTCCCGCGTTTTAAGCACTTCCTGTTTTGGCAGATGCGTTGCGGATTGCTTAGCTAAGCAGGCGACGAATTCGTGGTTCGCGGTTGAATCCGGATGTTGAATGCCGTTTTCTAGACCCATCAAACAAGGTCCGAAATCGTGTCAATGACTCGGACCAATTCGTCGATCAAGACTGGGGTCCTGGCACTCTTCGCATCATCCAGTTCGGTGCCATTTCCAAGCTGGGGAATTCGACCACCGAACGAAAAATCTCCTCGCGTGGACCTCGCCTAGCGGATACAAATTCTAGGAAATCAAATCGCATTTCATTTCGTCCGCCATTGATTGCCCCTGGGCCCCAGGTCCAAATCGACAGGTTTTGGACATTACCAGATCAAAGCTCCCAAGGAGACAACCCATGTGACTCGTTTTTGCATCCGTTCTGTTAATCGTCACAACCCTACCCTTGTCAGCCCAGGATCAGAATGCCCCCAGCTTAAAATCTGAAAATCAGAAATTACGGATTCAGGTCAAGGCTCTGGAGAAACAGCTGGCCAAGGCTGAAAAAGCAGGGTTCCATTTCATCGACGACGGCTATTCTTCAATACTGGAAATTTTGAAACAGCTGCCTAAAAGAAAACGGAGAGGGGTTCGAATCTCGGTCAAACACAGAGTGCAAGTTAAGACGGTCATTAATCCAGCGTACCGATTCGACGAGAGCTTGCCTCCGTACCGAATCACTTTCGAATTTGAGACCCTTCGACTTCCGTTTCGCGGTAAAGTTTTCGAACAGATTCTGGAAAAACAAGTTCTGGTGGGTGACGAAGCGGCCAAGGCTTACGCTGAAAAACTGAATGGCAAAAAAATTGTTGTCGAGGGAATCATGACGCAATGCGCGTTCCGTAAGAGCAACGGGTTCAACAAAAACAGGCCCGCCTATGTGGCAAGGTTGAGTCTAACGCAGACAAGCTACTCGCCACCTCTACAGAAATAGCCTCCCTACCCTTCTCTGCTCTACCGATGAATGCGTTTCGTAGCATAGGCCAGCCCCAATGCAAACAAAAATCGACTAACGTTTTTGGTAGAGATCTTGGATGAAGAATTAACCGATGATCAATCGCACACAAAGTACCACCATCGATCTCGAATGTGCCGAATGTTTCTGAGATTCGTCAGGCTTTCTGTGCCTAGCAATTCGGCGCCGTCTACTCGATACACAAATCCGCTGGTTGCAAAAACATTCCAGTCAACAACGAAATAGACATTCCCATGTGCGTCGGTTCCGCTAACCGAAAACTTGGTTGTCGAATTCGCAGACGGGCGGCCCTTCTGATCGTTTGATTTGGCGACCAGTTCCAAC
>CAZJBW010000014.1:53190-79681 GCA_964543985.1 uncultured Pirellulaceae bacterium
TTGCACCGTTTGAAAGTCAGACACAGCGGGCATAACAACGAAGTAGTTACAAAACCACCAAGACGTTGCTACACAAACGGCTGCTATCGAGGCGACAATCAGGCAAGCCGCTCCCCACCTCATCGATTTCAGTTCTTGGAAATAGGAATTGTCTTTGCTCGACATCACCCGTCATCCGATAATTGTTTGACCACCCATCAACCTATGTACGCTAAAGATAGCTTATACTAGTTCGACCGTCTCGATTCGAACCCACTGTCCAGGTGATTTTTTATGCGTCTGTTTGAAGGTACTCCATTTGATATCCCGCCTCGTTGCGAACGCTGTGAAAAGCTGGAAGAAGAATGCCAGTGCTCGCCGGAACCGCACCGCGAGCCAACAATACCTCCCGAAAAACAGACGGCTCGTTTGGCGGTCGAAAAACGCAAACGCGGCAAGACGGTCACGGTGGTACGCGGCTTGGCCGACGATCCAGCTCAATTGGCGGCATTGTTAACCGAGTTGAAAAACAAATGTGGTGGCGGTGGCACCATCCGCGAAAGTGTGATTGAAATTCAAGGCAGCCACGTCGAACGGCTACGCCAAGTTTTAACTTCGCTGGGCTATCGAGTGAAATAAGCCACAACGGCAAAGCAGTCGGCACGAACTGCCCTGCCCTGCATCACGGAACGGCAAATCGTTAAACTAATACTGCAAAACCGTTTTGACCGAAGGACCGATGCATGCCGTTTTCCATTTCCGATCTTGAACAGGCTCAAGAAAAACTGGGCGATCTAATCCGAGTGACTCCGACTTGGTCATGGCGTGGTGACGCGAAAGCCGAACTGTTGGACGCGGCAACCACTGTCGCCATCAAATTAGAACTGTTTCAATTTGGCGGCAGTTTTAAGGCCCGAGGTGCTTTGTGCGTGATGCTGGATCTGTCGCCTGAAGAACTGAAACGAGGCGTGACCGCCATCAGCGCAGGCAATCACGCCATCGCTGTCAGTTACGCCGCCAAAGTTCTGGGGACTCAGGCCAAAGTAGTAATGCCGAACTACGCACCGCAATCTCGAATCGACAAATGCCGATCGATGGGCACCGAGGTTGTTTTGGTCGAAGATGTGATGGTCGGTTTCGAGAAGGTCAAAGAGATCGAACAACGCGAAGGCCGCACCTACGTTCACCCGTTCGACGGCCCAAAAACCATTCTTGGTACCGGGACTTGCGGGCACGAGTTCTGTCAACAAGCGGGCCAGTTGGATATGGCGATTCTGCCTATCGGCGGTGGTGGCTTGGCAGCCGGCATGTCAGCAGCCATCAAACTGCACTACCCAGAATGTGAGATCTTCGGTGTCGAACCCACCGGTGCGTGCAGTATGCACATGAGCTTTCAATCCGGAAAACCCGAGTCCATCAAATCAGTAGAAACAGTTGCGAAAAGTTTGGGAGCTCCCTTCGCCCTGCCCTATTCATTCGAGATTTGCAAAACCAACATTAGTGAAATCGTGTTGGTTTCGGACGAGCAACTCTTTCGCTGTATGGCCATCATGTTCGAGCAGTTCAAACTGGTCACCGAACCTGCCGCAGCAGCGACTTTGGCCGCATTGCTAGGCCCGCTGAAGGAACGCGCCCGTGGCAAACGAGTCGGCATCATTGCCTGCGGTTGCAACACAGACCTCTCGACGTTTTCAGACTACGTTGGCCGTGGTATCGCCTTAGCAGCGAACTAACCTGCAAAACGCCGATACGACTTGGTGATTTGAATTCTTTCAAAGAAATTCTGTAACGTTCTGTCACAGTAGCCGCTTTGGTATGTATTGCTGGTGATTCAACACTGAAGGAAACCAAAACCATCTCAAACCAAAGTCGAAACGTCGAACTCATAAAGGATATGACATGAACGCAACAAGAATTTATTCACCTGTAGCCATTCTGAGCCTATTGTCGCTCGTTTGCCTAGCGATCGTTGTAAGTCATGTCGGCAACGCCTTAAGTCAACGTTATCAACCTGGTTATGTAGAAATCAGCCGATCAGTTTACGAATTCACCAAACAACGCCATGAGACCTACCCAACCAACATGCTTGCGGACGCAAAATGCGATGCACAAACCAATCGGGTGTTAGGTCACTATGTCGCGAAAGGAAACTTGAATAGTTTCGACAGTCAAGATATCGACGAACAAATTGCGATGTCACGCTAAACCCAATTCAACACTCAACATTAGACAATCAGGAGGAAAAAACATCGAACAAAAACTTGCTGACTAGGGAGCTCTGTTAATGCGTCAGAGCTCCCCTGTCACTGCTGTCGCAACTCATTCACAAATGCAACAATGTCACTTGGATTCTTACATTAACCAAGGACAGAGGACGATGGCCCAAACGATTGGCATTCTTACAGCAGGCGGTGACACTCCCGGATTGAATGCTGCAATACGAGCGGTAGGTAAAGCCGCAATTCAAAAATCCAACGCCAACATCATTGGGTTTGAAGAGGGCTTTCGCGGTCTCATCGAAAACCGCACGCGTCAACTGACCAGCCGGGAACTTTCGGGCATCCTGACGGTTGGCGGAACCATTCTAGGAACCAGCCGGGTTAAGCCTCACAAGATGCAAGTCGGTGGTAAGACGATCGACATGACTGACGCCATCGTCGAGAACTATAAACGGCATCACCTGGACGCGTTGGTTTGTCTTGGCGGTGGTGGCACTCAGAAGAACGCTGCACGGCTTGCTGAAAAAGGTTTACGCATTTTGACGCTGCCCAAGACGATCGACAACGATGTGGTCGGCACCGACGTGACATTCGGATTTGACACCGCCTTAAGTATTGCCACCGAGGCGATCGATCGCCTGCACAGTACCGCGCACAGTCACCATCGAATTATCGTCGTCGAGATGATGGGTCATAACGCCGGATGGTTGGCACTCGGTTCCGGATTAGCTGGCGGAGCGGACGTTATCTTGATCCCCGAAGTCCCATATAACATCGAGATCGTTGCCGAATCGATCCGACAACGCAGTCGCAGTGGCAAACGATTTAGTATCGTGGCGGTTAGCGAAGGAGCCATGTCTAGTGAACAGGCATTAGCATTTCATGATGCCGAACAGGAACTAGCTAAGGCACGTGCCGTCCAAAACGGAAACGGAAATAGCGAACGAACGGCACTTAAGAAGAAAGCGAAAGCCAGATTGGCAGCTGTCGAAAAACAGCGCAGCAACAATACAATACGAGTGTCGCAACAACTGGAATCTTTGACTGGCTTAGAATCACGCGTCACCATTTTGGGGCACGTGCAACGCGGTGGCACGCCCTCATCGGCCGACCGAATCCTGGCAACTCGTTTAGGTACGGCCTGCGCTCAATTCTTGACGTTGGGTGAATCGGGTGTGATGGTCGCTGCCATATCAGAAAATGCGGTGGCCGTTCCTCTGTCCGAAGTTGCAGGGAACCGCAAAACAGTGCCACTGGACCACCCTTGGCTGCAAGCCGCCCGCGACATTGGTGTCAGCATGGGCGATCAATAAACCGCCAGTCAAGGTTTTGCAAATGAAACGCAGAAATCTTTAACCCAAACGTTTATTGATTGCCACCCATCGCACGTCGCCAAGCCTCTTCGCCCAAGCGTTGCGTACCCTCGCGAATAATGTCATTGGCTGTGTCTCGCCACTCTTGAGGTGGCTGCCAAGATTGGGTTGGCTGGTTAGCTTGATTCTGTTGGCCTGGGTACTCCCAACGTTGCGACGAGGCATTGAAAACGGGTTGGTTCGATTGTTGTGTGTTTGGGCTTTGCAGCTGCCCAATCGTTTCGGTGTTCCCACCATTGGTCCACTGATTCAATTCGTTACCAGGCAACAGTCCACCAGGTAGCAGTCCATTGGGCAGCAATCCATCAGGTCCTACCTCGTCGTCGTTATGTTGTTCGATCTTGCCTTTGAACTCATCGATATAGGGATTGATGTGTTTGCCCAATTCATCGGGCACCAAACCACCCATGTGCGATAAAACGCGAGCGATGTAGTTGCCGGACTTGGATGTGCAGATTGCCTGAGTCGTTTTTTCACCTAACAACGAAACGGCAAACAGAGTGATCACGGTGGCCAGGATAAAACCTTTGACGGCGCCCAACGCAGCCCCGACCTGACGGTCGAATCCCTTCAATGCCAATCGCTCGATCGTGTTACGAACGAAACCGAACGCCAACCAAATAACCAACGATGTGCCCATGAACAAAATGAACATGGCCAAAAAGCGATTCCAACTGGGATCGCCACCAATCATCTCGGCCACCGGGCCATTAAAGTTACGCGCCACAAAGTAGCTAATCACGATGGAGGCCAACGAAGCGACTTGCCAGGCGAATCCTTTCCAGAATCCAAATAGAATAGCGCCGCCCATGACAATTAACATCACGACATCATAAAACTGCATTGGTCCAAATTCCCTGACTTACGTGGTTGAAGAGTCCGGGAAGTATAGAGACGTATTGCCACGTGGCCCAGATCAACTTTCTCCGACAATCACAGACTTCTTGTCACCAAGCGGAAACTTACCAGACATTCGCTAGCAAAGTTTTGGACAGATGGGCTTGGATCCATTGAGTCCCTTCCGCTACTCTTCGCTCGAACAATACCTCCCTGCCCTACTCGCTTGGATCGTTCCAGTCATGGCAAATTTCAAAACTCACATTTCATTCAGCTCAATGCTGGGAATCGGTTACGGTGTCGGCGCCTTCTTCATTTGGGACGTCGAATTGTCGCACTGTGTTGTCGCCGCTGGTTTGTGTAGCTTGGCAGGTATGTTGCCGGACTTGGACAGTGACAACGGCATCCCCGTTCGCGAAACTCTTTGTTTGTTGGCAGCTGTTGTACCGGCACTAATGATCCAACGTTTTATTGCATTAGGGTTAAATCAAGAACAGATCGTTTTAGCGTCCGCGGGACTCTACATCACCATCCGTTTTGGTGTGGGTAAAATTTTCCGTCGCTATACGGTACACCGTGGGATGTGGCATAGCATCCCGGCTGCCGGCATTGCAGGGTTGGCCGCGTTCATGCTTTGCATGTGCCCCGATTTTGGAGTCCGCTTGTTTAAAGCCTGGGCCGTCGTTATTGGTTTCCTATCGCACTTGGTCTTGGACGAGATCTACGCGGTTGATTTGAATAACCGGCGACTGCCGCGGTTGAAACGCTCATTCGGAACAGCCTTAAAATTCTTTGGAAAGAGTCCCTGGGGCAACTTGACCACCTACGCCAAGCTGGCGGCACTGGTCTTCATTGCCATGAGCGACGCCAACATCATGGCCTATTTCGATCGGCAACCCATAGAGATCGAAGCCTTATCAGGAACCTCTACCGAATGGGTCGGCGAATTGAAAATGGAAGTGGAACAACAAGTGGATGCCTTGATTCGTCGCTAGGCGGAATTAAAACTGCTTGTCCGAATCCAACAACAGCGTCACTGGTCCATCGTTCACCAGTTCCACCTGCATGTCTGCTTGAAACCGCCCTGTCACGACGACCACCTCCGATCGCCGCACACAATCGACGAACTCCTGGTAAAGCTGATTCCCAAGTTCAGGGTTACTGGCAGCCACGAAACTTGGTCGCCGCCCCTTTCGTGCATCGCCATAAAGAGTGAATTGGCTAACGGCCAACAGTTGCCCCTGCACATCGATCAACGAGCGGTTCATCTTGCCTTCCTGGTCATTGAAAATTCTTAGCTGCACAATCTTGTCAGCCATCATTTTCGCCGTTTCGCTGGTATCGTCGTGGCCCACACCCAACAACACCAACAGACCCATACCAATTTCACCAACTACTTCACTGTCCACCGTCACTTTTGCTCGGCGAACCCTTTGAATACATGCACGCATGGACTATCACACTTTATTGAACTCTTGATCAACATCGACAACTACAATTCGAACATGAACGAACTCGAACGAAAAGCACCTGTCCCTGCTCCGCTTGCCTTAACGATGGGCGATCCTGCCGGAATCGGTCCCGAAATTATTGTCAAAGCTTGGCTACAACTAAACAGTGACAACCAACGTTGTGTGGTTTACGGTCTGGCTTCTTCACTACGTTTAGCATGCCAACAAACCCAGCAACCACTGGACATTCAAACGATCTCGGACCCACAACAGGTTACTGAATTCGATCCAGCGAAAACGGTTCCGGTGATTGAGCCTCACAATCTGGCATCCTCGTTTACCATTGGCCAGGTCAGTGCAGAGGCCGGTCAAGCCGCCGTGCAGTTTATTGATCTGGCCATCGCCGCCACCATTGCTGGCCAAACCAGCGGAGTCGTCACGGCGCCGATCAACAAAGCTTCATTGAAAGCCGCTGGTTGTAAATTTCCGGGTCACACAGAAATCTTGGCTGATCGATGTGGCGTTAGTGAATTCGCCATGATGCTGAACATTCCGGCCGGCCTTAGAATTGGTAGTGATATTGGCGTCGGCGTGGTTCACACCACACTGCACCAATCATTGCGTTCCGCCATCGACAACGTGACTGTCGAAAACATTCTTTCCAAGTGCCGACTGGCCGAGGATTTTGCGAGGCGTTCATTGGACAGCAAAGGCCTTGATCGCGATCCACGGATTGCCGTCGCGGCACTCAATCCACATGGCGGCGAACAAGGAATCTTAGGCGACGAAGAAATTTCGATCATTGCACCCGCCGTTCAACAAGCACAAGCCATGGGATTGCATTGCGTCGGTCCCCTGCCCTGCGACACACTGATCAGTCGTGCCGTTGATGGCGAATTCGATTTGGTGGTCGCCATGTATCACGACCAGGGACACATTCCGCTAAAGCTGCTGGGCATGCATCACGCAGTCAACGTGACTTTAGGATTGCCAATCATCCGCACCAGTGTGGCACACGGCACGGCGTTCGAAATCGCCGGGTCCGGACAAGCCGATTGCGCCAGCTTGGTATTGGCTGCATCGGTCGCCAGACAAATGATGACCGCCAAAATCAGCAACTGAAAGCCTCAACGGAAACGCACTAGTCTTTGCTATCCGACAGACTACTTCTTGGCACGATGGAAAACGAACTTCAATTCTTGTGGTTCCGTTTCACCTTCTTTGATGCGTACGGTAATGTGCATTTCATTTTCGTTGATTCTTTCAAAAGCCATACCATCGAAGTGAACCGCGTTCTGTTCTACCTTGACAAATGGGAATTCAACGAACCCGTCCTTTTCCTCCCAACCTTCGAATGCTGCACTAAAGTGTTTGATTCGCAAGACCAGAGAGTCTTCTTTGGGAACGATCGTCATGATTTCGTAAAAGTTGACTTTGCCGTCTTGCACCAGTTTGAACATGCCCATCATTTCGCCAGCCAATGGCGGATTCCATGTCTCTTCAAACTTGCCGCCCAACCCTTCCCCCGTCCAGTGCCCTGCGATCCAGGATAACTGCTTGATGTCGATCGGTTCTGTTTGCATTTTCTGATCGGACTGAGCAAACAACGAACCGGTTACCGTTTGCGCCCAGCCCAAAATTGCAAACAGCATAAAGGCCATCACTGATTTATTGAAAGTTTGAATCGACATGCTAAAAGTCCTGTAGTCTAAATTGTTTCTTGTAATTGGTTTTTGATCTTCGATCGATAACGACCGATTTGAGTTTGTTTCTTACGATTGCAGAATTGACTTTTTCAAACATTCGACAAAGTCGTCAACATGTTGTTTCTCAGATGCCGTTGATAACGCACAAGTACACGTTCGAAACGTCATAAAACCCGCTTGATAGAGTTCGTTAACTAGTCGTTGCAACCTTTGCTGAGTTTCGAGATTCAGCCACGATTGACGAAATTGGAAAGGTGGCTCGCGTGTCAAATGAACTCGAAACATTGACCCCTGCCCGCTGACACAGGCCACCTGCGATTCGGCAAAGGCTTCAGAAATCGCCTGTCGAGCGTAGTCTCCCAGTTCGTTAATCTGTTGCACGGCCTCGGCATCAAACTTCTGCAAGGCCGTCAGTCCGGCGGTCATCGTAACGGGATTGGCCGAGAACGTCCCGCTGAACGGAAATTTGAAGTTGGCACATGCCGGATCCAGCACCTCCATGAACCCGTCTTTGCCGCCGAGTGCCCCAACCGGAAAACCGCCTCCAATAATTTTTCCAAGCGTCACCAGATCAGGTTCGATCGGGTACCACGCCATCGCTCCTGAAACCGTCATACGAAACGAAATCACCTCGTCGACAATCAACAGGACGCCATGGTCTTTAGTCCATTCTCTTAAGCCAACAACGTATTCTTGGGTGGCCGGACAAAGTCCGATTCGTTGCGGAACGAGATCGATCAAGACTGCCGACAGTCGGTCCTTTTCTTGATCGAGTCGTTGCAAGGTCATTTCCAAATCATTAAATGGAATGACGACAACATCGTCCAACACTGACTGCGGAGTTCCGTGAGCGACTGGCAAACTGGCGGGCCGTTGTGCTTCTCCCCAATGTTCAGGCATCGCGTTCTGACTTACTTCGGCGTAGTCATACGTGCCGTGATAGGTCCCTTCGCATTTTGCAATTTTCGGTCGACCAGTAATAGCTCTCGCCGTTTTAATGCTCGCCATGACTGCTTCCGTACCCGAGTTGGTGAATCGAATCTTATCGATCCAAGGCACTCGCTGTGTTAGGTGTTCCGCCAACTCAAGTTCTGCCTCAGTGGCCAAAGTAAACGCCGTTCCCTTTTGCAACTGTTGAGTAACGGATGCCACAACTTCTGGACAACAATGACCATGAATCAACGAAGCCATGTTGTTGGCAAAATCGATTCGTGTGACACCATCCACATCCGTTACCAACGCCCCCTGCCCTGCCCTTGCATAGTTCGGATACGGATGACGAATCACGGTATTCCGACTGACACCACCGGGAATCGTCTGTTGTGCACGTCGATACAGAGACTCACTTTTACTCAACGAATTTTTCGGATGTTTCATGAATTAATCAGTCGCTTAAGAAGTCACAAATGACAAATAAAACATGTCAGCATTTTTCCTATGGTGAGTCGTCACCGAAATTAGGTTTTTGATTTGACGTGCGACAAAGCAATTCTTTATAGGCTTCAATCGAGAATTTGCCGATGTTAGTATACATATCAGCTGGCGGCTAAATTCACCACTTATCATCTAATCATGAACCACCCTAATCAAGACGTGGATGGGGATCTAAACAAACACGATCTGGAAGCCCATCGCCTATCTGTCCTTTTGAGAAACGCCTATTTCGCAGTTCGTCGTCGATCCAACGCTCATTGCAACGAATTTGATTGCAACGGAGATCAGTTCGTAATTCTTAGCGTGCTTTCTGAAAGAGAAGGT
This sequence comes from uncultured Pirellulaceae bacterium, assembly GCA_964543985.1. Taxonomy (GTDB): domain Bacteria; phylum Planctomycetota; class Planctomycetia; order Pirellulales; family Pirellulaceae; genus CAJQPP01. The sequence continues at coordinate 62,514 of CAZJBW010000014.1, forward strand.
GTGACGCAACAAGACTTGGTTGAACGTAGCGGATACGATCCAGCAACCACTGGTAAGATGCTACGTCTGCTGGAAAAACGCGGGCTTGTTGAACGCAATGCGCACCCGACGGACGGACGAGCAAAACACGTAACGTTGACCGACGAAGGTCGCAACACCTGGCAAAAACTTTGGACTTCAACCGCATCCATTCGCGATGCATTGTGGAACTGCATGACCGACACCGAACGTCCAGTCATGACTCGTATACTGGAACAAATCGCAAATAGAATGCAAAGCGATAGTCCCAAGTGAGGAACCCACACGACCCAACACGGCAACAGTATTTGTTGCCGTGCTAAATCGAATTCTTCCGCAATTACTGATTGAGTCCTAATCCGATTTTCATTTCGAATGGAACGTCGACGTTTTCGACGCCTTGGAAGTACGTGACTTTAAGTTTGCGGATATCGCTGGCTTGGCCTGAAATGTCGTAGCTGCGACTGAAGGTCATATTGTTGTCGAATCCAAATTTCGAGCTGCCCGTGGCAACCAAGTCAACCGTTCTGCCATTTTCCAAGACGGCTTGCAGTTTTTGAATCTGAGCGAGCGATTTCTTGGCTTCAATTTCGAACGTTTGTGCATCGTCACTCGAAAAACTGTCCGAGACATTGCTCACTTTGAAAGAGATCCCGGCCATTTTGAATTTCGAATTGGATGCAATCTTTACGTCGATTTGCTCTGTCTTCGGACGCGCTCCACATACGGCAACGATCGCTCCAGAAACTTGCAAAGCTTGTGCCTTGGAACTGGGCATTGCTGACGAGGACACCGAAAAATCGACATGTTTTCCGTCATCAGAAATCGTGGATGCAAAGTCCACGTCGTGGTCGCTGATTTCTAGTGACTTGCCTTCTGAATCTTCCATCTTAAACGGATTCTTTTCACTGTTTTGCAATCCGATCACTGTCCGGTCGTCCAACATTGCCCGCAAGTAAACGGTCGTCCCAGGTCGTAGTGACAAAGACATTGCACCGCCGTATTCACTTTCTGGATCCGGTTTGGCGATCGCCAACCCACCGACCACAACCTTGGGAGCCTGCGCAACAGCGGAAGCCATGCAAAAGGTGGCGGCCAAACTTAAAATCAAACAACCTGCACGCGACTTCATTAAACTCATCAAACTCGTCTCCTGGAAATTATTGATCATTCGATTCTTTATTCGTTCCCAACAAGCCAGTATTTGGATCTGTTATCCAATACTGCTATTGTTTCTCAACCCACCTGGGCATGATGATTCGGATGCCGTCATGTAAGTCCGCATTTTTTTCGTAGTCGACCGTAATGGCGACTGCTCGGGCGGATTCTGCAGGCACAGTAAAAAACTTGATGGCTGAGTTTTCCACACTTGTCTGCCACGACGGTTGCCATTGATTGTCCGCGTCCAAAATCAACATCTTCAAATTGACCGTCGCCGGATGGTCACTGGTGTCTGACACGATCCCAAACTGTACGTTCGAGTCATTTCCTGAGTCTTGCTCACGAGTGTAGACAACGCTACTACGCGAATGCAACAACATCGATCGCCCAAAGTAAACACTCGACCGACTGCCACCTTCAAAGTGATAAGATCCAATCTTCAGAACTTTCTTGGTGCCCAACATCGGTTGATGCTGATAACGTTGAGGTTCGGTTTCAGTCAAAAAATTGACGGCCATTTTCTCGAGACCACAAATCAGTTGGCTGGGCGTCGATCCGTTCTTGGGTCGCAGCAGCAGCGTCCATTCTAGTCCCTCGATATCGAACTGATCCGTCTGGTCAGAAATTTTTTGTTGTTTGACGTTTAGACGAGTCCCGTCCACGAACTGCAATCGGACTGTCGCTGTTTCATTTGCCAACGTTTGGCTAGCCATCCGGATATCGCGTACGTCTTGAATTGGGATTCGCAACGGTTGCTGACCGACATCAAAACGCACCCATCCTTCATCAATCGAGATCAACTTCCCTTTGGCCACGGTCCCTTTGACCAATGAAATCTCTGCTACATCTGTTGGCAATTCTTGCGATGCAGTCGTAGGGATTCCCAAATGTTGCTCTTGAACCTGCACCTCGATGCCACTGATATATTCAGTGGGGATCTCGATTGGCTGCCAATAACGGCTGACGATTCGACAGACGTCGGCATTCAAAGTCTTTACGATTCCGCTGACACTGGAGCCATCACGCAATCGAATACGCATCTGATCACGATCAACCACTCCCGCAAACCAAGCAAGTGCAGCGTCGTCGACCTCGACCGTTTTCCCGTCCTGTTTTCTGACGAGTTGAATCGTTTGTTGATCAGTCCAACCCTGCAATCGCCAATGTCCGGTCTCAACTTTCGCCTGAGTAGCCACAAAACGAATCGGCCATTCTGCTTGCTGAGCATCCACCGTAGCGACCGAAAACATCGAGACCAACCAAACGGTGCAATGAGCTAATTGAGAGAATCGATTTTTCATTGCGTTGATCGTTAGCGTTGGAAAATGGGCAATAGGTTGTTTGGAATCTGCAAGATAATCAACGACATCGCCGTAGCGTATTCTCTGCTGTAACGACTGGCCCAATTCCCGTCCGAGTTCTGCAAACCTAACAGCTCATCGCGAATCGACGGGTACCAAACATCCCAGCGAGCGCCACCCAATTGCCACATCCCCTGCACGGCGTAGTAGTGACCGTAGTAATAGTAGGAGGCATTCAACTGGCCCGAACTCGGTTTCGAATCGATCAGATAGCGTGTGGCTTTGTCGATTTCAGCCCCTTTGTAAATCCCCGCCGATTGCAATCCAACCAACGCAGCGGCCGAGCGAGCAAACCCGCTATCGCGTGGACCATCCAAACGATAACAGTATCCTCCATTGTCGTTCTGGCACAACCGAATGTACTGCACGGCTTTGTCAACGGTCGCCGTCGGCACAAAGAATCCTGCGTTACGCGCGGCACGCAATGCCATTAGTTGGCAAACCGTGACCGAGATATCGGCCTCTTGCCCATTCGGCTGATAACGCCACCCGCCGGATTCATGCTGAGTCGACACGATCAACTGCACCGCCTTTTCCAACTGAGGCTTCAAGGATTCGGTACCCGACATCCCATAAACTTCTGCTGCGAAAAGTGTGGCAAAACCATGCCCATACATCGGCCCTGAACTTTGATAGTTTGGATTGTCAAACAGTCCCGATTCCGGTTGAAAATGAGTTTGCAAATAACCAACACATCGTCGAATATTCTCAGCGTAACGCCCGCGATTCGTCGTGCTGCCCTGGCTAAGAAACGCCAAGCCGGCCAAACCGCAAACACCCGTGTTGCCGGCTAGCAAACGATCGGTGCCCAAAGACCCATCTTCGTTCTGTTGTGCGGCCAACCAGTTCAGTCCGTCGTTGATCGATTGGTCAGTCGACGAATCAATCAGTTGGGCAACTTTATCTACCGGGACAAAATCCTTAGATTCGTCATCAGAAGATTGAGCGTCCAATGTCCAACAATTGGCACTGACCATCAACAGCACAGCTAAAAAACATACACAGTGTTTCATCGCGACATCCGCCGATAGTACTCGCGAATTCGTTTTTCAAAGCGAGGCAAAAATCGTGGAGCGATGCCTTGCGTAGAATCATCTCGTTGCTCGCCACGCATCAAACCCCACACCTGCAACACCAACTGCCGTTGTTCCAACTCGGTTAACTGAATGTCCGTTTCGCCCTGAGTATTCGCCGTCGCCTGACCCTCACCCTGCATCGTTCCCGATTGCGATGACTGGGTGTTTTGTTCAACCTGAGGAACCGGACCACCACTCTGTTCACCCGACGAAAACTGACGAACCAGCGCACTCAGGTCATCAACAATTTGTTGTTGGCTACGAATCAACTCGCCATCAACACCATTTTCAAACTGCGTCGTTGCCGAATTCATTTGTTGTTGTATCTGCTGCAATTTTTCTCGCAGCAAATCATTCTGTTGCCCATAGACTGGCGTGGCGAACAGCACCAACAACACCAGCGGTGCAACGAGGCGGCCAATGACCAATGCCATATCGCGTACAGCTCGCTGCCAAATCATCGTTCCTGTCGATCTTGGGTGGCAGTCATTTTTTTTGTAACAAGTCATCGACATTAAAAATCCGGTAGTTCGGGGATCGCTTCATCATTGCTCAACAACTGTTGTATCAGTTCGCTCAATTCTTTTTGCCGACTCGCTAAATTGGCTTTGGTTCGTTGCAGCTTATCAGTGATTTCACCAGACTCTGTCATCTTGGTTTGCAAAGCCTTAGTCTCTTGCATAATCGCCTGCTGCGCGACGTACAACATCGACAACTCGAACGAACTGATCCTTCCTTCTGTCGCTTCTTCGTTTTGCGAGTTCTCAGATTCCGTTTCCGTGTTCACTTCGGACCCATCTTGATTCGCTGCCAACTGGATCTCGATGGCTTGTTCCAATTGTTGGATTCCGTTCAGGATCATCTGTTGATTGTTCATCAAATCAGCATCGAACTGAACTGCCTGAATTTTAATCCGCGACTGGTCCATACGAACCAAAACAGGCTCGATCAAAAAGCCAGACAACTGGTACTTTGCCAATTTTGAATTGACATTTCGCAAGCTGCCACGGGCGGCCGTTTGCACATTTCCAATTTCGTTTACCAACGATGCGGGTGGTTGCGTTTCGGGTTGAATACGTTCGACGTCGGCCGATTCGAATTGCTGTCGACACCAAACGTTGATGCCTTGCTGAGCCAGCTTGATCTGTAGAACAGAATCTAAAACTGTCCGCAGATCGACATCTTTCGCATCGGTAGACTCAGCAGCTGCGTCGATGCCTAAAGCGGCCTGCTGCAAGTTGGCAATCGCTTCTTGAATCTGATCACGCTCGTTTTCTAGTTGTTGTTGTGTCGTCCCGCTACCATCAGCCAGTAACTGTTGGGCAGCATCGATTAGCTTTCGAATGTCTTTCAATTGTTCGTCGGTCAATTCCGCACCCAATTCACTGACCGTTTGTCGTGTACTGGATTTCTGAGAATTCAACTGCTGACGATCCTGCTCAGAAAACGACTCGGCTTGTCTGGCAAAATCAGCAACATCCGATTCCAACTGCTTCAGTCGTTCAATTGCTTCCGACAATCGATTTGTGATCGCTGGAGATGTTGGCGAGTCGGCCAATTCGCTTGATGACAAAGCGTCCACAAATTCCTGGAACGCGTTGGCTACAGTCGCTTGTTGTTGCAGGGCGATATCGAAACGTCCCAGTTGAAACTGTTGCTCAATCTGCAACAAAATGCTTGCAACCTGATTACGTTTTAGGATTGCATCAGCCTGCTGCAAACCAATCAACGACTCATCTTCTTGTCCCGTTCCAATGGAATCCAAAATCCCACCGAGATTCTGCTGCAGCTGTTGAAACTGAACCTTCACAGCCCGTTGCTCACTAAGCGTCTGTTGTACATTGATTCCTGGTGGCTGTTGCCCAGTCAGACTCAACTGATTGAATCGATCAGTTCGTTGTTGCAAGGCGATCTGTTCGGACTGCAACTGAGTCGCTTGTGCGACAAGCTGGTCAACTGAAACAGTAACATTCAGTCGCGTGCCCGCCGACACTACTGCTCGCAGCAAGCGTTCCTGCTGATCGTTTAGATTTTGAAGTTGTTCTTTAGTAAGGCCCTGCCCGATCGCCACTTGCGTTGAAAGACGTTGCAACATACGCGAGATATCATCAGCGTATTGTTTGATTTGAGTCTCGTGGATCGAGATCAATTCCTGGACCACAGTCAAACTTTGCGGATCCAGTCGATGCCTTGCGGCGTACTCATTGATAGCAATGAAACGTAGGCTGGTAGAATCGGTTCCAATCAAATCATCGATAATGCGTTGCTGAGCCTTAACTGCCAATTCCACGAGGCGACCAGTGTCATTCCGTGGCAGAGTCCCAGCTTGCAGTTTCAAGTCAGCAACGTCTTGAGTCACCAACTGCTGTAGCGGAGGAATCACTGACAGTTGTCGTCCAACCAGCTCGAGCCTTTTTTGGAATCGGTCGAGCAACTGATCCTCGGAAACAACTCGGATGCTTCGCTCATTCAATTGTAAACGCCGCTGCCCCACTTGCACGACTGGCGATAACTCAATCGTTTCATCTACGACGAGATCACTGCTTTCGAAGTCGAATACTGCCTGACCTGAAACCAGAACACGGTCGTTTGTGTCCAACCCAGATTCCAGAAGCAAGTTCACATGGATGACCGAAGACGGTTCACCTGGAACGTCGATACGAACCCAAGCTTCTTCAATCGGCAGATCATCCGTGATTTGGCACTCCATGTTCAACAAACTGTTAACTCCAATTTCCGAGTCACTTAGTTGCAAAACCGCAGTAGCTGCCTGATCCACCTTCATCTGGATCGGCCATCTTTGTGGCGACATACTGGCTGTACCATCTTCGGCGACCAGCTCGAACCAAAATTCACTGTCGCTATCAACCTGGATAGGCTGGCGGTGAGACAGTTGTCGATCGTCAATCTGCAGTTGGATTCGCCTTTCGTCCGCCTGGTCTGCAATGACCACGAACGCATGAGAAAGTGGTAAGTCACAATCGGCGCGAAATAACAACTGAGACTCAGCCCAACAGGCGACCGCGCCATCACTGACGATCTTGTTCAGCGACAGACCTTTAGGCGGTAGAACAGTCGTCTGCACCGACAGGATTCTAGGGGCCGTTACAACATCGATTCGAACCCAATCCGTCAGGTCATCGCCACCTTGGGCTCGCATCAAAACATCCTGTTGTCCACCGGGCACGGTGGCCGTGAACGAGCCCTGCGAATCGAAACTCATTTCCACTCGAGTCGTGGTTGACGACTCAGCCTGCCGATACTCCAACCACACATCCTCATTCAGTTTCTGATTCAAATCCCGAACAACGACATCAATAGGCTCATTGCTTTGGATCGATTCGGGGACTCGCAACTGCAACTGGTTGTCACGTGGCCACGTCGTGTTGTGCCAAGGAGTGAACGTTCGACTGGCCGCCACCTGCAGAAAATCTTGCTGCCAAATCGACAACGACCCAATCGAAACAACGACCGCCAAAAACCACAAAAATGGTTTTAGAATCACTCGCGAATCGACTAACCGAGCAACACTTTGTTGCTGCAGACGTTGGTAGGCTGTTTGGATCAAATTTGATTCTAGCGAATCATCTGTGGCGCGACCTGATTGAGCCAGTCCGACGGACGTGGAAAGTTCCTCGCTCCATCCCTGGTCGTGCTGTTCAATGCGACGTGCAATCGAGACATTCGTCGGTTGAAATTTAATGGCGGGTGCCAGCCATTTCCACACCACGATACTCAGCGACACCATACTGGCCACGAACAACATCCAATTGACCGTGACGTGACGCAAATCCATTAGCCAATCGACAAACCACATCGCCAATACCGCCGTGCCGAAAACCGCTAAGGCCAACAAAACAGCGCGCAGCCACACCAACATCACCACGCGAGTGCGAATAGATGCAATCTGTTTCAGAAGAGCCTGTGCCATTAACTTTCCGTCTTACCAACGAAGTTTGTTTTTGAAATCATTCCAACCGGTAACGACGACGCAAAGTCCATTCTAACGTTAGCAAGACCGCCACGCTTAGCCCAAACACAGTCGGCACTAGCCAGCCGGACCAAACGGGTTGCAATTGAGCGTTTCCCACCTGCTGCCACTTTCCACGCGGCAACGATGACCAAATTTCGTCCGGCGTCTGTGCCGATCGATAGCTTCCACCCGTTCGTTCGGACAGCTCCTTAAGACCGGTCACTTGTTGATTTAATACACTTAGTTCACTAACTGCCGGCTCGATGCGAAAACCTGTCTTGGAGACGATTGCCGAGTCGACCAACAACTGAACTTGATAATTCCCAATGGAACTCAGCCTAACCGTTCCTGAATATTCGCCAGTCAAACTGCCATCAGCGCGCGCCAGAACAATTGATGTTGTTTCGCCGTTCGGTGAAGCAATTTCTACAGTAAGTGTGTCGCTTCCATCCAATTGATCTTGAGCAAACAACTCAGCCGATACGCGAACCAATTGGTTCGGTTGATAGATTCGTCGATCGGTTCGCAAACGTGCTACTCGATCGCGTTTTTGGAGTCGGCTGGTTGCCAGATCGGAAACCAACTTCACCCAATACTCTTTGTATACTTGCCGATCAGATCGAAACCGCAAACGAAACAGTTCGTCGGTCAAGTGAGTAACAACGTTGCCGCCACCGACACGTTGCCAAGTAATGGCCGGGTACACCTGACCGTTGCTCGATTCCAATTCTGCCAGAGTGATGATCGACGTTTTAACTGGTCCGTGTGCGACCACTTGAAACGGATCAGGTTGATTCAAACTTCGCATGTCAACGGACAATTGCTGAGTGGGCAAAAAGGCCGAACTTGCATCTGTGAAACGCAACAAGCCACTGACCACATCGGTTGTGGTCAAAGACGGACCCGCGACTTCCACCTGCTGAAGAGGCAGCAACTTAGACAGGACCGGTTGGTTGGCCCATCGGCCAATGTGCATGTTGCCTGGGATCATCACCAGGTTCCCAGCCTGTTCCGAAACATAGCGTTCCAACAACGCAAGGTTCGCCGCTGTCAGGCTTGCTGGTGACGAGACATTCGCCACATCAACATCCCCCAGTATCACGACATCGAATTGCTGCAACGTCTGCCAATCGGGAAAAGTGTCGACCGCCGTGTCATCGATCCTGTTGAACTGCTCGGAGGCTTGTTGCAAAAATGTTTTCACATTGAATGCAGACTCGCCCGATTCTGAGTTTTCGGCGCGAACTAAAATCTCTTTAACGAACCGAAACCAAGGAGCTGGGAAGTCCTGTATCAACAGGATTCGTGTCTTGCCGTCCGCAACTTGGATTTCGGTGAAGCGTTGGTTATCCGTTTCCGTCGCTTCATTGTCAGAACTGGCCAATCGCACTTTTAATTCTTTAAGCCCCGGGCTGTCGAATGCGTGCTGCAGAATCGTTCGTTGATTTTGGCCACGGCCGTCGAATTGGATCGTTGTTTGCTGCAATATTTGGTTGTTCGACACATCTTCCAGATACAACTGAAACGAACCAGCAAGGTTGGTACTTGAGACCTCAACTTCAAAATCAACCGACTCAGTTACCTGGCTCCGTTGATTGTGCTGGACAGACAAGACTTGCAGGTTCGGTTGCGGGGCACTGTCACCCAACCCGACCACGAAGATTGGAACCTCGTTAGCTTGATCACCAGAGATTCCTGATAGTTGTAATCCATCGGTCACCGCACCGTCACTGACCAACAACACCGCCAGCAAGTCTTGGTTGACATGTTCGTTCAACAACTCCTGCAAACCGTCACCTAAACGGCTGGCTTGGTCGGCAGGTGTTGTTTGATCGAGTTGTTTCGCTGATTGCTCCGACAAACGTTGCAGTGAATTCCCAATGCTATACCACTTCAATTGGTAACGTTGTTCTAGCCATCGATAACGCGAATCGGACAACAATTGCTGCACTTGTTGCATCCGAGTTTGACTGAGGTCCTGGGACGGCAGGTCCATACTTTCCGAAACATCCACGACCACTGCTAATGTTGGCAACTGCACCCGGACTCGGCTACGAGTCAAATCGCTGAGTGCCAACAATACCAGCCCGGCAACTGCGAAACGCAACCACCAAAGTCGACGTTCGCGTCGACCAGTGAACTTCCATCTATAAATCCAGCGAAACAGAAACGCCGATGCTACTAGCAGCAACCACCAAATAGGAACCGGAATCTTAGTTCCGGACAACCAAATTTCTCGCATACTCATACGGGGCCTCTCCGTTCCGCCGCAACGGTCGCCGCCGACTTGCGATCGGCAAGCAATGGCTCGACCACTAACAACAGCAACAAGGCCAATAAAGCGACAACATAAAATTTCTGCGAGCGACGACGGCCATTCAATTCCGGCTTAGACTCATTTGACAATTGCTGCACCGAGTCAGAAGTGATGGTGGCAAGTTGATTCCGCAGTTGGGACAAGTCGGCGGCTTGGAAAGCATCTAGTTCCTGCCTGCTCAAATTAAATGCCACCGCTTGCCCGCGATTGACCGCTTCGTCGACCAGGGTCACATCAACGAACCCGGTTCGAGGCCATGTAAAACGCAACCTCCCCTGCCCATCCGTGACGCGCGAAGTTGTGTTTTGCGAATTTGCGTCGGATAGTTCCGCCCGAGCAGAAGCCTCGTCAAAACGGAGCGTCGCGATTTGGCCCGCTCGAAACACCTGCGACAACCCCGACTCGTTATGCAACCAGGCGAGCGTATTGTTGACGATCGGCACGTAGCTCCACCAAGCCGGCAAATCGTTCCAGGACTGCCCAGCATCCGTTTCAACCGACCAGGGAGTAGTCGATACAGCGATCCGTCCAGACCCCACCTTGAACACAAACAGACCGGGCCTGCCTTCGTCCAAATCGAAAACGCCTTCCACGTTTCCGGCATCCGTTTCAAACTGGTGATAACGTCGAATTGGCGTGGACAGTAAACCGGACCCTGGTTGATCTTGAAATTCACGCACGATCGGATGTTGATAGTCCTTAGGGTCCACCTGCTTGTTGGAAAAGTCCGACACGCCGGTGTAACGAACGCTACCTTCGCTGATCGTTTCAAAGAACTGGCTCCACGATTCTGTGTTGGCTGAACTAGCCAAACTGACCAGCACCGCCCCGCCCTGCCCTACGAATTCGGCTAGTTTTTGCGAGTCATCCGAATTGATCGAACGCAAGTCCAGCATCACGATGACATCCGCACTGCTCCAATTTAACTCACCCCAACGGTCGGCGGTCGTGGTGACGGTGCTAATCGCTGGCAAGCGTCCGTCTGACGAGGGTTGAGATTCAGTGGCTGCCACAATCGGTTGAGCGGCCTGCAAGTTTTCGCAAACGCACAATACCGACACCGCATTTGTGACCTGGACAATCGTGAACGCTTGATCGTCACTCAACCAGCCATGCCGATCAATTCTGGCCTGAATACGCAAGTCCCCGACTTGATCCGGTCGCAAAGTGAATCGGCACTGCGAGCGTCCCGATTCGAATTCCGAGCACGTCTGTCGATCGACCAACTGGCCATTAACGACAAGCTCAACGCGCACCGAATCCGAGACGGGATAGTTGCCGGCCAGCGTCACCTGAACTTCTACAGGGCTGCCGACCGCGACCTTTCGTGAATCGGTTTGAATGTCAACGATCCCAATGTTGGAACGTCGCTCAACCGAATCCACTGCGCGACAACTGACCAACCGAACGGAGGCTGAATTTCGAATGGAATCGAATGCGGCTGCCTGCCATGCGGAAGTTGTAAAATCAGACTTTGAAAAATCGGAGTAAATCAAGACTTCCGATTCGATTTCTGTATTGGTTAAAGCTTGCCGTACCGATTCCACAGCCTGCAAACATTGTTGGCCAGCCTGGGCGACGTCAAAAGAGCCCGCATCTATCGATAGAGACTCAATCGTCCTTTCGACCACTTGCTGATCAACCGATGATCGCAATAACCACTGCGTGATGGTCGAGCTGGCAATCACAGAAAATTGAGTGCCCGATGCTGCCGAGCGAATGGTTTGTTGAGCTTTCCGTTTCGCTTCTTGCAAATGTGACTGGCCGTCAACCCAAGGACCCATCGACGCCGACGTATCGAAAATCATAACGACATGTTTCACTCGAAAGGAATCTCGCGCCGACTGAATATTTGAGTTCTGGCAACTGGGTGTCGCGACGATCAACGCCAGCAGAATTGGCAACAGAGTTCGCACGGCCAACAGCAACCACCGATTCCAGCGTTTGCGTTTAGCCAACGGCTTGGCCTGCTCCAAAAACTGCATCGCGGCCCAGCTGACCTGTTGCGGATTACGTTTCCGAAACAGATAAAACCAAATCGGCACGAGCGCAAACAAGGTGAATGCCAAAAGCCATGGATTCAAGACCGACCAATTCATTTGTGTCGCTGCTCCGTTACCTCAGGTTGCGAAGCGTCAGAAAGCGACCCAATGCCAGTCCCAGCGAATCCAGCGATGAAAGCGATAGAAAATCGATCGCCGCTCGTTCGCAACCCACATGCAATTGACGTTGAAAGTCTGCGAATTTTTGCAGATACCCTGCGCGATAGAGATCAGCGTCCAACGCGTTCACTTGGCCCGTTTCAACGCCTGTGAATTCAGTGAATCGATCGAACGGAAAATCGAGTTCGTCGGGATCGTTCACTTGAAACACGATCACCTCGTGGCCAAATTGTCTGAGGTCAGAAAGCGACTTCAATAACGCATCGACGTCTGTCAAAAGATCACTGACCAGAACGACCAACTGGCGATGTTCGGCGCGTATCGCCCAATCCCGCAGCGCCCGGGCAGGCGATTCGTTTCCGGCAGGACGAGTCGTCTCGATTTGTTTCAGGATATCACTAAGTTGGCGTTCGATGGCCGCTGGCGGCAAACGATGAGTCACCCCGCTGTGACACAACGCCAACCCCACAGCGTCGCCTTGATCACGCAGCAACCACGCCAACGATGCCACAAGGCAACTGGCATACTGGTACTTACTAAGCGGGCTTCGCGAACCTTGATAGGTCATGCTGGCGCTGGCATCCAATAGAAAAGTCCAGGCCAAGTTAGTCTCTTCCGAATACTGACGAACATAAAGTCGGTCAGTGCGTCCGTAAGCCTTCCAATCCAAACGACGCAAGTCATCGCCCGGCACATAGGGTCGGTGTTGAGTGTATTCTGAAGAAGCACCGGCCTGAGGACTGGTATGAGTGCCCGACAGAAACCCATCGATCACGTGCCGCGTCCGCAGCATCAATCCTTCCAGCCCACTAAGAACTTGAGGATCTAAATAGTTCGGCGTCGATTCCGCGTTCATCTAGTTGAATCTTATCCAGGAAAATAATGAGTCGTTCTACGATTTGGTCGGCCGTGACATTGTCAGCACCAGCTTGAAAGTTAGTGCGAATTCGGTGTCGCATGACCGATGCTGCAACGTCACGAATGTCGTCCAAAGAAACACAACTGCGACCATCCAATGCCGCTCGCGATTTCCCGGCCAACACTAAAAACTGACTGGCGCGAGGGCCAGCACCCCACCGCACGTACCCTTGTATGAACTGTCGCAAATCTTGAAAGGGATCGGCGAGTGCCGGCGTAACGAAATCAAAGTTCTGTTCGTCAGCGTCTTTCGTCATACGAGACAAACGCGCCAATCGAATGGCGTAAAGTGCCACATGGTCAGCGACAGGAATCTGGCGAGTCACAGATACTAGCTCGTTGATTCGCTGCTGCGAAAACTTTTTCGCCAGATCGATCTGCAAGTTGGAGGTCGTCCGTTTCACGATCTCCAGCTCGTCGGCTTCTACTGGATAGCGAATCGAAATTTGCATCATGAAGCGATCCAGCAATGCTTCGGGCAACGGATAAGTGCCCTCTTGCTCAATTGGATTCTGCGTAGCCAACACCATAAACGGGTCCGTCAATTCGTGGCGGACACCACCCACCGTGACCTGCTGTTCCTGCATCGCCTCCAATAGTGCTGCCTGAGTCTTGGGCGGAGTCCGATTGATCTCGTCGGCCAACACCATGTTCGCGAACACAGGCCCTTTAATGAATCGCAACTCACGCTCGCTCGTCACTGGGTTTTTTTGAATGACTTCTGTGCCGGTAATGTCCGATGGCATCAAGTCAGGTGTGAATTGGATTCGGCTAAACTCCAACTGCAAGCTATCGGCCAGTGTTCGAATCAACAAAGTTTTGGCCAGCCCCGGTACACCGACGATCAACACGTGTCCGTTGGAAAACATCGATACCAGAATTTGCTGGATAACGTCGTGTTGGCCGACAATGACTTTGCTAACTTCGTCAAAAATTGCCTGACGCAACTGCTGCAAGTCTTTCAAATCATCGGCGGACGGAGCTTGCGTTTCGGGTTGAATCACCTGAATTCCTGCGGACAAACGCTACTGATACGGATACCCGACAATTCGATCGGGTTTAGAAAGAATCATCATACCGTTTTCTAGTTGAATGTGACCATGGTCCTTAATTCCTTGCAATGCTTGCTGAGAAACTTGTTCTCGTATTCCATCCCACTTGATTTTGAACTGCTGCCCCTGCCCTGCTTGAACCACAACGTTGTCGGCAAGTGCCTGACCGCGTTGCCATGCCGTACGAGGCGAACGAGCGGTTCCTATTGCTGTGTTCTGCCAAGCCTTGGGGTGCCGACCTGCCAATTCCCCAGAGTCTGCTGCGATCCAGAACAGTTGACGCCCACCGAGTGTTAGCCATTGCTCGGAAAGATGCAAACTTTCAGTACCACCTGGCAGAAAACTGTCCCATAGCAAAGTGCCCTGTTGTTTGTTGAACGCAAAAACTCGCTCGCTGTCGGCCGGTATAAACACGACACTGGAATCATTGATCAACGGCACCTCGTTGATTCGCTGCCTGGGCAAGACGCTCTGATAAATATCTGGACGGCTCCACGAGGTCCGTCGGTACGTCGCCAGCCACTGAACCTGACCCGTTGGAATGTCCAATCGCCCCAACGCTCCCTGGTGATTGGCGAAATACAAAGCGTCGCCCTCGGCAATCATCTGGGAACCGTTGAAGGAGATGTTTGCATCATGCATGCCAAACTGATTGTCCGATTCACAGATCTTCGTAGACCAAACCCGCGACAACGGATAAGGCAATCGATTAGTACGCAAAGCGTACGCGAAAATGTGAGTCTCCGTTTGCCTGGAATTTGGCAGCACACGGTACGCCATCACCAGCATCATCCCATCGACGACAACCGGCGCTCCCGCAAATCGCCAGTGACGACCAGGTGCCCGAACTGGAAAACCACTCAACAAGCGAGCTCCGTCTTGCAAGTCGACACCAACAATTTGATCAACGCCCTGACTATGAAACACGGCAAAGATCTGATCCTTGTGATAACTGACAGTCGGTTGGCAACTTCGCGATGGATGCTGATCAACATTTTGCCAGATCGCAAAATCCGCAACACTGTCTTGGGTTGCAAACAGAGCTTCACCCGTTTGCGAATCAGCGGCGAACAAATTGGCTTGATCACGCCACACCACGAACCGGTCAAACAGCTTCGGCGGATTGGCCAGCCACTGCTTTTCTGGAAAGTCAATCTGCCACAACTGTTTGTCACCAACATCGACCTGCCCAAGGTCCTTGGTTCGTTCACCTAGCCCTTCCACCGCATTAACATCGGCCAACGCTTGTTGCAAAACCTGAGTCCATTCGCCCTGCAAGTTTCCGAACTGGGCCTGTTGTTTTCCAAAGCGCTCATTGAACCACGACAGATGACCTACTACTTCCGTGTTTTGCAGTTTAGCGATCACGATTAATGTCGCCGCCACCTCGGCCAAATCAACTTCCGGGTCAGTAAGATAACCAACGTCCGCCTCCGAATCGGCCAGGAACCGTTGGAACTGGCGATCCATTGGAATCAACGTTCGCCGGGCTTTGTCCAATTCTCCTTGATCAAAATAGACTCTGGCCAAGCGGAACCTTGCTTCCCCGGCAAACTGGCTGTGGCAGTAGCGTTCGAGGAACTGTTTGAGCGCTCGTTCGTCGGTAGAATTTTCTAAGGCAGACTTGGCCTGCTCTGTTACCAAAGAACGCCAGACCAGTCGCAGTTCCGGATATTGCTGCAACCACACGTTGCTTATCTCGTCCAAATGTCGCTGTCCATCTCGAAAAAGTTTTGTCTGCGAATCTAGTTCACTCACTGGCAACAATCCCCAAGTCGATTCGCGTAGTTGGACCATCTGTCGGGCAGCGGCGGACCATTGCTGGCTTTCCAAAGTTGCTTTAAGACGTTGCGCTGGATCACTTTGCGCCGATTTCACACGAACCTGTGGGCTACTGAACATTTGTGCGGACAGGTGTTGTTTAGAATTGCCGAACAGCGCGAGCAGAAAAATCATCGTCGTCACAAATGTGACTCTGTTACGAATCATCTTGGATGTTTCCAAAGCTGGGTTGTGAAAGTAATCCCATCCAGTTCATAATCGGCGGTGGATTATCAACATAGACGGCACCAGGACGGATAATCGAATCATGGATTCAGTTTTGACTCCGCGTCAGCGGAAAGTTTTCGAGTACATTCGCAAGCACATCACCAAATGCGGCTACGGCCCAACGGTTCGCGAGATCGCAGACGAATTTGGCATCGTTTCACCAAACGGCGTCGTTTGTCACTTAGATGCACTTGTAAATAAAGGGTTTATTGTTCGAAAGGCTCGCAAGTCGCGATCCATCGAGCTATCTCCGGCATACCAAAATGAAAACCGAGGCCTACCTTTGGTTGGCGAGGTAGCGGCGGGCACAATGCACGAAGCTATCGAACAACACGAACGAATAGACTTTAGCAAAATGTTGAACCAACGGGGCGCCTACGCTCTAAAGGTCAACGGAGACTCAATGGTCGATGCTGGCATTTTGAGCGGCGACTACGTGATTGTCCATCCACGTCGCACGGCAAATTCAGGGGACATTGTGATCGCCCGCACTGCGGATGGCGAGGCCACTGTCAAGTATTGGTTCCCAGAAAAGAATCGCGTCCGCCTGCAACCCGCCAATCGAAAACAGAAACCGATATATCGTCGGGACGCCCGTGTGATTGGTGTCGTTAAAGGAGTCGTTCGCAATTTTTAACAACCATCAAAATGAATTTTTATCAGTCTGGAAAAAAATTCCAATACCGAGTGTGCCCCAAACACGACTTGGAATTGGAACTGTGCATCAACGACACCGACTACAGCCAGTGGTCCAGCGATCATCAACCACTGTACAACAATCAAGACAATCGTATCGCCTGGCGTTGCGAAAAGTGCATTGGTTATTGGTTCGAAAACCATTTCATCGATCAAGCCGAATGGAACAGGCCCTATCGCATTGAAATTGCTCAGCTAGTGGTTAGCTGTCCCAACTGTGATTCGCGTCGCGTTTCGCATACCTGCGTTCCCGAATGCTGTGGCATGCACCAATGCAAAGATTGCCAAGCCGAGTTCGACTCGCAAGTAAAACTCGTCAAAGAAGGCGACAAAACACCTGGCAAACCACCTCGCTTGCGAGGTCAAGGTTGGACATCATCCGGCC
>CAZJBW010000015.1:0-60832 GCA_964543985.1 uncultured Pirellulaceae bacterium
GAATAAAATTTTTCGGCAGAAACGATCCAGGCATGCTCCAAATCTATATCCGCGCACTTGAAGCCAGAGCTTCTGGACTAGAGCCCGGTGATGACATTGAAACAGATTTGCACATTCGATTGTTGAATAACCTTAGTAGCTTCCATCCAAAGCTAATTCCCGACGCTTTACCCGAATTGCAAGGTTTGGTTCAAGCGACTCACCACACAGGGTTAATAAATTTCATTGATTCAAGGTTAACAGGCGCGGATAAAACTGCGTTTCGTCAATTTGTAATGCAAATGCCTTTGACAAAGCATCAAAAGAATTCAATCCAAAACATGTTCAATAGCAGCGACAGCATGGGCGGTGGTGGCGGATCGGGCGGTGGCGGCGACGGACCAAGCGGTGGCGGATCGGGCGGTGGCGGCGACGGACCACCCGAAAGGGACGACGATAAAGATGATGACCAGTAGGATTGCAATTCGATCCAGAACAGCGAAATTCAGCACTCACACAAAAACGCCACCGGTTACCTTGCCGGTGGACCGGTGACTGCTCATACTTGGTCCTGTCAAAACTACTAATTCAAAGTGACGGGCCATGAATCGACAACCTGAATTTCAGCCAACCATTTTATTAACCACAATCGTTTCAATCGCCGTCTTGTTGACGGCGTTTGCTACGAACCAGGTGACTGCTCAAGAGACGCAAAAGCGACCGAACGTATTGTTTATCGTTGTGGACGACCAATCGCCACTGGACTTGCAGCTTTACAATACGCGATCCATTCTTGATACACCCAATATCGATCGTTTGGCAAAACGAGGGCTGACGTTTGACGGTGCCTACCACATGGGCTCGTTTTCCGGAGCTGTGTGCACACCGTCGCGTCACATGATCATGACCGGTCGCACGCTGTGGCATCTGCCGATTGGGCCGGGCAGGGAAAGTTGCCCGCCGAACATGGAACTAAATTCATTGGCCGCTGTCTTTAACCGCGCCGGATACGACACCATGCGTACCTGTAAACGTGGCAACAGCTACAAAGCAGCCAACGCACAATTCACCGTCGTACACGATGCCACCAAACGCGGTGGTACGGCAGAAACTGGTAGTGCTTGGCATGGGCAACGTGTCCTGGAATATTTGGAAAGTCGACAAGCAGCCAACGATCAGGACCCGTTCCTGATCTATTTCGGTTTCTCGCATCCGCATGATGTGCGGGACGGCACGCCGCAGTTGTTAGAGAAATACGGGGCCACCAATCACGCAGACCGAGACTCGTTGCCCGTACAGAATGACAAGCAACCGCTGCTGCCCGTCAATCACTTGCAAGCTCATCCGTTTCACCACGGACACCTGAACCTGCGTGACGAGGTCAACGTCAGTGGCGTTTGGCGTCGACGGGATGTACCCACGATCCGCAATGAGTTGGGGCGAGAGTTCGCGTGCAGTGAAAACATCGATATCCAAGTCGGGCGAGTCCTGGACAAGCTGGAAGCCATGGGCGAATTGGAAAACACCTACATCATTTATACCGCCGATCATGGAATGGCGATCGGTAGACACGGTTTGCAAGGCAAACAAAATCTGTATCAACACACTTGGCGAGTTCCCATGGTTGTTAGCGGACCAGGGATCCCAGCCGACAAACGGGCCACCGGAAACGTTTACCTTCTGGATTGCCTGGCAACCCTTTGCGATCTAACGGATGTCCAACCACCGGAAACCAATGAAGGGATGTCGTTCAAACCGGTGCTGACGGGCCAGACTGATCAAATTCGCAAAGTCCTGTACGGTTCCTATAGTGGCGGCTCGAAACCCGGAATGCGATGCGTTAAACAGGGCGATTGGAAGCTGATCAAGTACGACTGTCTGCAAGGCCAGGTGCGCGAGACGCAGCTGTTTAACTTGAAAGAAAACCCTCACGAATTTCTCGCCGAACATCAACGAGAAAACACGATGGAGTCCGACTTGGCCGAGAATCCTGAATACGCCGACAAGCTGGCCGAGATGGAAGCTTTGTTGCTGGCCGAGATGCAGCGACTACAGGACCCTCATCGTTTATGGGACCAGCCACAACAATAAGCTTGGGCATGACAAAACGCTGGTGCCAACCAAACGACCGTTGGCACCATTGCCCAATCATTACCAACGAGCACTACCGCCACCGCGAGAAGATCCACCGCCGCGCCGACGGCTGCCACCACTTCGCCGCCTGCGACTGCCACCGCTACGTCGTCGAAAACCACCCCGGCTTTTACGTCGACGATTGCGTCGACTGCTGCCACCGCCAAAGTTGAAATTAAAGCCATCGTCACTGCTGTCGTTGTCAGGTTCTGGCAAGCGAGGCGTCGCGTAGGTATACCTTTGATGGTAATCGCAATTCTTGCAATCTTCGGTGACTTGCACTTGTCCGCCGCGTTTGGTCGTAGCGTGGACGAGTGTGCGACTGACTTTTAACTTCGTTTGATACTGGCAAGAAGGGCACTTGGAATAGCGAGTAAGAAACTTGCCATAGCGGTACTTCACAACGTTGTTGCAATCCAAACAGGCCCACACGTCGTAGTCGGCGCTGCCTAATTCTTCTTCCAGTTTTTCGGGAGGGTCCAGGAAGGCATCGTCCTGGACCTCGTCCAGCATTACCATTTCTGCTTGGCAATCATCGCAGTCGCGACCGCCGTAGCGAACTTGCCAACGGCTCCACACCAACAGCACGACACCGCCGGCCAACGTTCCGCCGCCCAACAGCCACCACAACACGTTTCGATGTTTGGGGTTCGAGCTTTTACGTAGCCGTCGTTCGCGATTGGTCTCTCGTTCCAAGCGGTTGGCTAAATCGGCGTGTCCCAGCAGTTCTCGAGCGGCGGCGAACCCTCCACCGTACATGGCCCCCGCGGGATCGTTACGTCGAAAGCGAGCGCCCATGACTTCTTGAGCAATCTTCTCGCAGATCGCTCGGTTTTCTTCATTGTCCAATCCTTCGCCGACTATGACCGCTGCCGTTCTTTGTTGCATGGCTGCAAAAACCAGGATGCCATTGTTGGCTGTGCTTTCGCCAATACCGTGTTGATTAAAGTAGGCGGTGGCAAACGCCACTGGGTCGCGACCGCCGGTATCGTTGACCGTCAAAATTACTAATTGTGACTTTTTGTAGCCATCGATCTCGCCACACAATTCTTCCAACTGCGAGATAGCAAAATCCGGAATCGCTCGGGCGTGATCGACCACTTGTCGACCCGTTTGTGGAGCAGGGATCGAATCCAACTGTTGACTCTGGTTAGCTGGAATGGCCAGCCAACAGATGGTCAACAGAATCGTAGTGGTTAGAAATTGCATGCGGTGCTCAAGAAACTATGGGAATCGTATTTTTACGTTGACGAACTCGATTTACAATCGCAATCCGCTTTGACGGCTGGAATGGCTGGTCAAAACGGACTTCATCGCCCAAGATAAAGTCCAGCTAATAAAACAGTCTCGCCAAGATATGATCACGCCGAAATCCAAAGGTCCCTTCTGCCATGGCAATCGCCGTCCTTGTTTCCTCAAGTGCCGAATCGGAACGTTTCACCTGCTTTGGGCTCGAATTCGCCATGCGGTTGAACCAACCGGTGATTTTCGTCTGCCTAGCCCCAACGGCCGACAAGCCAGAGGACCCACCTAGTCCCGATCAGGTCTTTCAAGTCGGCTCAAGTTACGTGGATCGAGTCCGCGGTCATGCCACCGATCACATTGCCAAGTTGACCTATGGTTTCATCAATTTTGATGTGGTCGAGGTGTCACCACAGGTCGACGAGGTCCGTAAGTGGTTGGTCGGTCGGTACAGTTCCGAAAATCTGGGGTACTTCGGTGTCGATACTTTGATCATACCAATGTTACGAGGCGCCGGAACAGAACACGCTCGGGAAGCCAAAAATAGGCTGTTCGAAACCAGTCAGGTGGAAACGCTTTATTTGAGCGTCGAACAATCTCACGCTGGCCGTCTACCGTTAAACGATATTGGTGTCTGTGGCAAGAATCAATCGGATGTCCTGAATGCGACTCTGTTTAGTCGCCGCTTGGCCAACACACGAGTGACTCGGTTCAACGAGCAGGAACGGGACGAGGACCAACACTGTGTTGTTATCGCGATTCCAGGAATAGCCAACCAGACTCGTATTGACCAAAACAACACTTGGAAGACGTTACGCAAAGACCCCCAGCTTCCAGTAGCGATTCTGTTGAACCCCGAGGACACTCGCCGTGAACGAGCCGCAACGGCACTGGACGACCGAATCCGTTATTGGTTCCGCGACTACCAGTTAGCTCGCGAGGAACGTATCAAGCTGTCTGACAAACTGCAGGCAGGCGCGTCGTCGTCGCCTGAGTTCATTTTGTTCATGAGTGTCGCAACGTTCTTGGCGTGCATTGGCTTGATTCAAGATTCAGCGGCTGTCATTATCGGCGCTATGTTGGTCGCCCCGCTGATGATCCCATTACTTAGTGCTGGGCTGGCGATGATCACTGGCAATCACCGTCTGTTTGGCAATGCCGTTCGCTCGATTCTGTTGGGTGTTGGGTTGGCATTTATGATCGGTACCCTGGTTGGACTGTTGGCCTTGATGACCGCAAGTATTCCAACTTTTGGAATTGGTTTGCAGTTGACCAGCGAGATGATTTCTCGATCGCAACCGAATTTGCTGGACCCGTTTATCGGACTAGCGGCTGGCTTGGCTGGCGGGTTCGCGATCGGACGCGATGGACAGATTGGAACGGTGGCCGGTGTCGCTATCGCCGCCGCATTGGTCCCACCAATCGCTACGGCTGGCTTGGAATGTGCCCTGGCTATCTACTGTACGATTGCCGAGGCCGACTTGGGAACGTTCTTCCGCATGTTGGCTCGCGATCCAGGAGAAATTTTGAGAAAGCACGGATTGATCGTGGCGAACCTTAATCCGAACCACAATCCGACGGCGGATGTTCAATTGATTACCGCACCGTTGATCCTGTTCGCCCTAAATGCCTGTGCCAGTATCATCGGTGCGTTCTTGGGTCTGCGATTGGTCGGCATGCACCGCACATCGAAACCAAGGCAATCGCGAAAGTGGGTGATTTGGTTCTTCGCGTTGCTGTTCGCAGCAATCTTGTTGTTGATTTCGTTGCCCGTGCTTTTGCCCTAAGACTACGAAGCCACAAAGAAAGAACCGCAGAGGTGCGGGCTAATCCAGATCCTCGTCGCCGTACTTGCCGCGATAAACTTCGGCGGGGTACTTTTGACGGTTCTTAACCATCTTGGCTTGCAGAGCTGTTGATAGGTCGATGTCCAATTCGTTGGCCAATCCGACCAGATAGCACAGCACGTCCGAGATCTCTTCGCCAACGGCTTGCAACTTTTCCGGGTTGTCGCCGATGGTGCGAGATTCCTGCATCGAGATCCATTGGAAGTGCTCCATCAGCTCGGCCGCCTCGATAGCCAATGCCATACTGAGATTCTTCGGTGAGTGGAATTGCTTCCAGTCTCGCTCGTCGACGAACTGAGCCACCGTTTGTTTCACGTCTTGCAACGTCGTGGTGTCATCCGCAGGCAGTGGATCGTTCATCGCTGGTTAAACTTCCAGGAACAATCTTGCTGGTTCTTCAAGCACTTCCTTGATCGTTTTCAAGAACTGGACGGCTTCACGCCCGTCCACGATTCGGTGATCGTAGGTCAATGCGACATACATCATTGGCCGGATCACAATTTGATCGTCAACGACAACCGGACGTTTTTGAATCGAGTGCAAACCCAGGATCCCGCTTTGGGGCGGATTGACGATAGGCGTGGAAAGCAATGAACCGTATACGCCTCCGTTACTGATCGTAAACGTACCGCCTTGCAGATCCTCAGGTTTGATTTTGTTTTCCTGAGCCAACCCAGCGAACTTTCCAATCGTGCGTTCGATAGCTGCAAAACTTAACTGCTCGACGCTTCGCAAGATCGGCACAACCAAACCTTTACCGCCCCCGATAGCGATGCCAACATCGCAGTAGTTGTGATAGATCACATTGTTGCCATCAATCTGAGCGTTAATGGCTGGGAACCGTTTTAGCGCTTCAACACTGGCCTTGGCAAAGAATGACATGAAGCCCAGCTTGACGCCGTGCTTTTTCAGGAAGGGTTCTTTGTATTTGCTACGCAGTTCCATCACTGGCTGCATATCAATTTCGTTGAATGTCGTCAGCAAGGCCGCGTCGTTTTGAGCCTCGACCAATCGCCGCGCGATCGTGCGACGAATCATGCTCATTGGCTTCACGTTTTCAGAACGTTCTAACGATCCAACTTCCTCATTGAATTCGATCATCGAATGATCAGTGGCAGAAACTGGTTTGTCGGCTGGTGCAGCAGCAACTGGTGCGGCTGTTTTTTGAGCTGCCACGTGACGCAGCACGTCCTCTTTCAGCAAACGTCCACCCGGTCCCGTCGCTTGAACCTGGTCGGCCGACAGATTGTGCTCGTGCAACAAACGTTCGGCAGCCGGCATCACGGTCGAGCCACCGTTTGCGGCTGGTGCTGCAGAGGAGGCTGGGGCTGGTGCGGCTGCGGGGGCCTCGGCGGGTTCCAATTTGGCGATCACGTCACCTACTTGCACAAACGCGCCGTCATCATGCAGGATCTCTCGAATAATTGCGGATTCGGGGGACGGCAAAGCTTGCGATGCTTTCTCCGATTCCAACTCGACCAGGTCGTCATCCTTACCGATGAACTCGCCGACCTTTTTCATCCATTGGGCAATTTGAACTTCCTGAATTGACTCGCCGAATTCAGGTACTTTGACTTCAATCATGGTTTTTCTAGGAATTGATGGTTCGACGCGAATTGATTGGAGGGGGGCCTACTGAACGCCAGGTATTTGAACCGTTATTTTACCAACTTGGCAACGTCCGCAATGGGGCGTATCACGATATCGCGCGTTTGGCTTCCACGATATAGCTATTCAGTTTTTCGGCATCGGGATCGGTGGAATGCAGCGGATATTTAGCAATTGGCTTAATGATTAGCCCTTTAGTCAAGCCGCGGGTTTTGGCTTCCGAGACTTCCTGGGCCCACCTTGGCCCCTTAAATGCCAGCAGCCGCTGAGCGTGCAGCCAACGGTCGTCCAACCACGTCAACAACTTCCACATCGGCCCGACAGCACGAGCCGTACAGACATCATATCGTAGATCCTCCAGAACATTTTCCGCACGATCCGGGTACACGACCACGGGCAACTGCAATTCGTCAACGATCTGCTGCAGAACTTTGGCCTTTTTGCCGACCGATTCGCAGACTGAAATCTCCAGGTCGGGGCGAACGATGGCCATCACCAGACCAGGAACTCCACCGCCAGAACCGATATCCAGAACCTCCTGATTCTGTGGCAGCAATTTTGATAGCTGCAGGACGTCCACAAGATCGCGAGCAACAAAGGTTTTGAAGTCCGTATGCCGGGTCAGGTTGATGGTCTGGTTTGCCTGCCATAGCAAGCGGCAATATTTTCGGATCAGCTTTTCTTGGCTCGTGCTAAGTTCGAACTCGTGGTTTTCGAGTTCGACTTTCAAAGAGCCTTCGTCGTTATTTTCGTCGGGCACGTTTATTTAGATCCAGAATGTTCCGTGATGAGCAAGAGTCTGCAAGGCATCGATATCCTCGTTTAGGCGTTCCAGGTCCTTCAACGATTCGACTTCCAGGAAGTAGCGAGTCACATGAAAGAAGATCGGAGCAGCAAAGCATAACGAGGCAATGCGATCCAAGATGCCTCGCGACTGCACCAGGACGCCGTGCTTGGCGATCCCGCGGTCACGCTTGATGGCACACATAGTCATGCTGCCTGAGCTACCCATTACGGAAATGATCATTGCCATGATGCCGGCACCATGCATTTGAAAAGGAGTCACTGGCAAGAACGCCTGAATCAATACGCCGACAGCAGCCGAGACGAACAGAGCGGCGAACAACCCCTCCCAACTTTTGGCCTCGTGGACCTTGTTAGCGATGATCCGTTTCCCGAACGTGCGGTCAACCAAAAAATGAGTCATATCGCTAATCTGCACAATGACCACCAAGAACAGGACCAAGCCCCCTTTACCACCTTTCCATTCGACCCACTGCCCTAAATCGTTTTCGAATGTTATCAGTGGTTCCAGCATCAATAAGGCCGGAGCGTGACTAAGTGCATACACGCAAATCAGCATTCCAAACTGCAGCTTCGCGATCCGCTCCAGGAACTCGTCGTGATCGTTGGCAAACGCTATCCGAGCCCCGATAAACAGTGTCCCGTAAACCGGGATCACGATCGAAAACAGATCGTATGCCCCATATCCAACCATCACATATTGGGCGATCGGAAACACTAAAATTAGAAAGAACAGTGTGCGGTGGTCACTGGGCCGGGTGGGCGTCAGAGTTACGAATTCACGTTGTGCCCAAAACGATACGAACCAGAAAAAGACGATGGTAAAGATGTTGCCGACCATTAAGGCCAACGCCAAGACCACGCATACAATGATCCAGGCCAGCATGTTTCTGCTGAACGAGCGGACCACTTCGACATCAATTTCTGTCGCCGAACGCTTACGTAAAAACCGGCCAATTGCGAACAGCGCAACCAGTACGATCAGGTTAGAAACCAGCAGTACGGTGGCAGGATAATCAAAAAGACGAAACAAAGGTTGACCGATTCAGGATGGGGATTTGAAAACTAGATTTCTTGCAGTTTGATAATTTCGTTGCGAGCTCGTTCCAGAAAATCGTTCTTAGATTCACCGGGCTCCAACCACATGGGCGGACCCACGGTGATACAGCTGAGCAATGGAACGGGCAAAAATTCGCCTTTGGGCATGATACGATTCATGTTGTTTAGGTAGACCGGAACCAGTTCCAGGTCGGGACGTTTCTTGCTGAGGTAATAGATTCCGCTTTTGAAATCTCGCATCTCATCATTCGTATTCCGACCGCCCTCGGGGAACACGATCAACGAGTACTCGTCACCGATTTCGTTGATCATCATATTGATCGGACTGTTGCGAACGCTAATTTTTTCACGATCGATTAACAGTGCGTTGAACACTCCGGCCATGTACCGACGAATCGGCCCGCGAACCCAATAGTCTTTGGCCGCGACGGGACGCGTTAAGGCTCGGATCTGTCTAGGCAACGATGCCCACAGAATCAAAGCGTCCAAATGACTGGTGTGGTTGGCGAAATAGATTCGCTGACATGTATCGGGCTGACAATCCACCCAGCGCAGGGTGGCACCCGAAAACAATTTGGCAATGCCAACCAAGACTGGGATAGTGATTTTTTTCATGACGGACCGCTGACGGGGCGAACGGAACCGTATTGTACCACTATCGTTACGTCGCCGGAATTCGCCCGGACGCAGGAAGCCAGAATACTACCCAGAAGGTTTTCAAATTTTGCCGACCGGGCAAGAAGATGGGGTTGGGTCAGCTTCGGCAACGTTGACGGCATTATCACCCGTTTTACGGGAGAATATTTCAAAGACCAGCCGTGTATAGCCGTCCGTCATCGTTTGCAGGCTGCCATAATCGACGACATGCTGCCGCGCGGCCTGTCCCATTGTTTTCCGTAGATCTTTGTCTTGCAGCAACTTCAACCAGTGTTTGACGCACTGTGTTTGGTCGTTTTTTGGAAACAAGAACCCTGTCTTACCTTCGATCACCGCTTGGTCAATCGAACCGACCTGCGGAGCAACGACTGGCAATGTGACGGACATCGCCTCCAGGATGGAAACCGGACTGGCCTCGTTGTGACTGGTCAGTGCAAACAAATCCATGGCCGAAAGAGCGCCCGGGATATCGTGCGAATTGCCAACAAAATGGATGTTGGATCTGGCAGACAACGTCAAAGCGTATTCTTGTAATGATTCCCGTTGCTGGCCATCACCAACGATCAAAAAATGACTGTTTGGAATCTGTTGGTTCACTTGATCAGCAGCAGCCAAAAACAGCTCGTGATTCTTTTCAGGTCTCAAGGCCGCCACGATTCCGCACACCGGATCATCAGAACCAATCCCATGTTCCTGACGCCAGGCGTCGCGTCGCTGGGCATCAAACACGAATCGATCCGTATCGATTCCGTTTGGGATCAGATGGACTTTGTGTTCAGGGAAACGCTCTTCGCAAACCAGGTAATCTCGGTGAGGCTGAGCGACTGCGATAAACCCATCAGTAATGGGTGTCAACATTCGATTCAAACGTCCCACGCCGTCTGGCCAACCAGTGGAATGCAGAGCGGATAGGATCACAGGAACCTTCGCTTGCCGAGCGGCCAAACGTCCCCAAAACATTTTGTCGCCAGCACCAACGGTAATCACGGCATCAATCTTTTCCGCTCGCATCAACTTCTTTAGTCGGCGAAGAACCAATGCGTCGTACTTACCATTGATCAAATGCTCGTGAACCTTGAACTCTTCGGCGATCTGTTCGCCGAGTTCACCAGCGTGTTTCAGACAGCCAACTTGCGGCACGACCAGCTTCGGATCAAAACGACGCATCATGTTGACCAGCAGAATTTCGGCTCCGCCTACTTCCATACTGGTGATCAGGAACAAGACGTTTAATGGGCGATGCGAATCAGACATGAGTACCAGGGACATTGGAAAAGAGTGGGTTCGTTTGAAAAGGAATGGACCTTGATCGACTAGACGGTTTCAGTCGCGCGGGGTGTGTTTGGAGCGGCTGGTTTAGCGGTTTCCATTCCGGCGAGACTTTCCTGGATCATCTTTTCGACAATCGGTGTTTGCCATACTCGGCGTTTGCGTGGATCCAGCGTCAGCCAGTTTTTCAGATAAGCGATTTCGGGGTCGCCATGGAATCGTTGCATGTGAAATGCATCGCCGCCAATTTCATTCCAGCCACCGTATGCAGAACAAACTCCCTGGAAACCGTTTTGTTTTAATAAACGGAACACATCCGCATTCAGATTTTCGACTTGTCCAAACGGGAAAGCGAAATAGCGTATCGGTCGTCCGATGATACAAGCCATTTCTTCGCTGGCCGTAATGACCTCGTCAAACAACTGGTCGGCGTCGTGGATGTCACCCAAGCTGGGGTGATTTCGAGTGTGCCCACCAATTTCAACACCAGCATCGGCCAACGCACGCAATGTCTCAGGAGAATTCGCGGCCAACGGTCGGCCTCGTTCCACATCGTGCGGGAACGGTTCGCTGTGAGTCGTGTGAAAGGTCGTCACGAAGTAGGTTACGGGGATCTTGCGTTGAATCAGCATTGGCAACGCGAATGTCGAATTGTCTGCGTATCCGTCATCGAAAGTGATGCAGATGGTGGGGCGAGTATTATGCCCACTGCGGATTCGGCGCTGGGCCTCTTCCATACTAACCAAATCAAAATTCTGACTCAGCCAATCGATTTGTTCCTGAAAGGCATCGCAGCTGATCGTCCATGGATTCGGATCGTCATCGGCCACGCGGTGATAGAACAACATACCTACGGGCATCGTCCCCTGGCGGACAGCTTGCCGACGAGCCCAGCGGCGATAGGGTTGGGTGGCCCAACGATAGGCATTAATGCACAGCGGCTTGAGCAACGAGATTTGATTCACGGGACGACCTGAATTTCTGGCAACAGTTTTTCAAGTCTTAGTCACACATTGGTGTTGGCAACCTTTGGTTCCAATCCAACCACCCGTGGTAGACGTTTCGTCATCTGACTGATCATTGCAATCATCACAAACCGTAGAACCACTCTGTTTTAAGTCCGCCTGAAGATTGCTCGCCAGACTTTCTGCCTCGGTTTGGTGATTCAGCGGGTAGCTTTCAATAGCACCAATATCTGCCATTTCTGTCGGTTAAGTGAACATGAAAGCAATCGAAAACGCACCTCAACGAGACCTATTTGGAATCAAAATCGACGCCCTGGATATGTCGCAAGCCGTCCAGCGTATCGTTAATTGGGTCAATCACGGGCCCGACAAGTGCCACTATGTTGTCACGCCCAATGTCGATCACACGGTACTGTTACGAGAGCATGAGGTTTTGCGTCAAGCCTACCAGCACGCCGATATGGTGTTGGCCGATGGTCATCCGATCGTGTGGGCCAGTCGCTTATTGGGGCAACCGGTACCCGAACGAGTCCCCGGATCGGACTTGGTTCCGAAACTGTTCGACGCGGCCACGGCAAAGCAGCCACTGAATGTGTTTCTGTTAGGAGCAGCGGCTGGCGTGGGGCGACGAGCGGCCGAGAACATGAAACAGCGGTGGCCAAACGTCAAAACGGTTGGCGTCTATAGTCCACCGATGGGTTTCCAAAATGACCCCGACGAATGCGAATACATTCTGGGACGAATCGCTCTTACCCGTCCCGATGTGCTGGTTGTGGGCCTAGGCGCGCCCAAGCAAGAGTGCTGGGTTTACGAGCATCGTCATCAGATTCAAGCCAAGGCCGCATTGTGCGTTGGCGCAACGATCGATTTCCTGGCCGGCGAAAAGAGCCGCGCGCCCGTCTGGATGCAGAAAGCGGGCGTCGAATGGTTGCACCGCATGTGCACAGAACCCAAGCGTCTGGTGAAACGATACGCCAAAGACGCCTGGGTATTTCCGCAACTGGTGATGCAACAATGGGTATCCGACCGCAAAGGGAATTAGGTCGAACTAATTCTGTTGGCCTTTGACGATCTTCTCAGGAAGCTCTTTGCCTTTCGCGATAAACTTCATCGAGATCGAATTCACGCAGTGACGCGTATTTTTGCTGGTGAACCCTTCACCCAAGAACACGTGGCCCAGGTGGCCATCACAGTTTTCGCAAACGATCTCGGTGCGGATCCCGTCAATATCAGGAACTCGTCTAACGGCGCCTTCGATCTCGTCGTCAAAGCTGGGCCAGCCGCAATTGCTCTCGAACTTATGCGTCGAGTTATAAAGAGCAGCATTGCATTGCCTGCAAATGTAAACGCCCTCGGACTTGTTGTCAGTGAGTTCACCGGTGAAAGCTCGCTCGGTCCCTTTGCGTAGAATCACTCGAGCTTCCTCGCCCGTCAATTCGTTGTAGGGGTTGACTCCGGCCTGCGACATTTTTTGAATCCTTTGAGTAAACAGTGTTTCGATAGCCAGCGAATTGTCTTGCATTTCTTGTGCGATTCCGGCCATGGCAGGTCGTAAGAACGCATCAATTTTCCCGAACTCACCTGCGGCCAACTCGGGTGCTTCAAAGTCGTCACCTTCAAAGACTCGCAACGTTTCGATGGGCACCAACTGCTGAGACAGCTTGGAATAGTGTTCGTAATTTTCGTCTTTCGACAAGAACTCTTGCAACACCTGGAACGGCTTGACCACCAACGGAATGTACTCGGCCGAAAATTCCGAATACTTCACAGCGTTAACTTTGGCATCGCTTTTCCAACCTGGCGAGTACTCTTCGGTGATTGCAAAATTCGAATTGTTAACTCGCTCGATCACTTTGGCCAAAACGTCGCGATCATACGTCATGATGACTGTCCCACCCTCTTCCAGTTCAACCGGCAGTTCGGGAGCCGACTGTCCGGCAACAGGCGGAAACATCTCCTCGTCCAATCGACCGCGAGCAATAGCCATCGCGTAATAGTAGGCCGCGTCCTCAACTTGCTTAGCATTCAGTGCGGCAACCGCTTGGTCGGCCAACTGAACCATGTTTTCAGTTACCCCTTCAGGAAATGACTGACCTATATCTGTGGCAGGTCGGGTGTAGGCATATAGCCCAATCGCCGAAACAGCGACGAAAACGATGGCAAGAATTGATTTGGAGTGGTTCATACTAATCCCGAATTAAAGATGACCGTAATGGCCTCGTTATAGGAAATGGAAGGCTGGATGACGCCCTCGAAAAAACGCCGCGAAGGTGTATTCGCATGGATACGGATAGCGGATTCGGCGAAGTTCGTCACTGGATAGACGGTAGATAGACGCCACTGACAGCATGTCGCTTACAAAAGAAGCCCCATTTCGTGGAATTTCCAACGTTCAAATCGCATTTCCCCCTAGAAAACTGCAAATACCGGTCGCGATTTCGTCGCTAGGGGGCAGCCTGAATTTTAACGTAGCAGGATTCGCCAGAATTCAGGCCACACGCAACACCCGAAGTCTGGCGACGCCGTTGACCCCAACTTTAATTCTCGGCAATGCACTAGGTTATAAGCAGCCGAGTCTTTTCCAGAACGTCCAACAGAAACTGATCGGCGTATTCATTTTGCAAATCTGATTTTTGCAAAACCACACTTAGCTGATTGCTGACCTGCAAGAATTCGCTCACATCGATCAAAGCCAACCCTTGCTGATTGGAGAACTCCGAAACGGGAAACTCGGTTGTCCCCAAAAACACTTTTGGTTCAATCGATGGGGACTCGACTAATGTCACAAACACTTGGCTGTTCTGCAGATTGGTTGGTTGGTTAAATTTTCTAACCAACTTGAAAACAAAGTTACTCTCGATCGATTTCAAGTGCTCCGTTAGTTCGGCGAGTCCTGCGGCGGACTTAATCTTGCCTTGGCCTTGGTCCAGGAAATCCCGATCATTCTGCTGCTTGTCACCCTGCAGTTCATATTCCCAAGGATAGGTGAGTCGAATTTGATGACCGTCCAATTCAGTTCCTTTATTTGCTTCTGCGTCATGGCGACACGAATGGCGATTGAAGTCACGATCGCATTGTAAACGAAATCAACGCCAACCGTTCAAGCGAGCTCATTTTTGGCAGCGAGACCTCAGACAAAAACATCGCCTGAACTTAGACCATGTGATATAGTTCTGCCGCCCGAAGTATTCGATTCGGTCGCATCGGCATGTAGTTCTTGAACGCTCTTTTCAAACTCTTGAGTAAAACATTATGAAAGAATCAGCCACTAAGAATCGACCAGCCCATCGACAGACCTACATGATTTTGGCATTGCTCGCATTCGTTTGCACGACAGGACAAGTGCATGGTCAGGACTCGCCGGTTGATGCCAAGATCGACGAATTCCTTAGTCACCTGCAGGACAACGATCAGTTCATGGGCTCGGTAACCGTTTTGAAAGCGGGCAAGACGCTACACAACAAAGCTTATGGATTAGTGGCCAACGGAAACGAACCGATTCCGGCAAACGTCAAAACCAAGTATCGAATCGGTTCCATCACCAAGACGTTTACCTCGGTAATGATTTTGCAGCTTGTGGAAGCAGGACAATTGAAGCTGGATGACAAGTTGGAAAAGTTCTTCCCGAAGGTTGCGAACGCCAAATCGATTACTATCGATCAAATGCTACTTCATCGCAGTGGGTTAGGCAGTATCACCGCCGATCCAGACTATCTGACATGGTCGCAATCTACGCTAACCCGTAGCCAGTTGATGGAGAAAATCTATTCCATGCCAACTCGGTTTGAACCGGACGCAAAAACGGAATACAGCAACAACAACTACATCTTGTTGGGATTTATCATTGAGGAAATCACCAAGCAAACGTATGCCGATTCTTTACAGGCAAAAATTTGCGAACCTTTAGGTTTGCGAAACACCTACTACGGCAAGAAAATTTCTGCGGCCGACAATGAAGCGGCCTCGTTCAAGTTCGACGGCCAAGACTGGGTTGTCGAATCGGAAACGGACATGTCAGTCCCTCACGGAGCCGGCGCTATCGTCTCAACGAGTGAAGACTTGACGACCTTTCACACCGCATTGTTTAGCGAAAAACTAGTCACTGCCAAAACGCTGGCGTTGATGAAACAGCAGAAAGAGGGAATGGGACGAGGGCTGTTCTCGATACCATTTGGCGACAAGTCAGCGTTGGGACACAACGGAGGGATCGACGGCTTTCAATCGAACCTGTTCACCTTTCCAGACGATGATGTCGTCGTGTGCGTACTGGGAAATGGAATCGTGTATTCACTGAACGATGTGCTGCTTGGTATCCTGTCGCGGACATTCGACGTGCCGCACGAACTGCCTTCCTTTGAAATCGTTGAGGTCGAGGTAGAAAAGTTGCAGCGTTACGAGGGCGTTTATTCGGCCGTTGGTTTCCCGTTGAAGATAACGGTCAAGGTCGAGGGGACATCACTGATGGCTCAAGCAACAGGACAATCGGCGTTTCCTCTTGCGGCCAACAGTGAAACTGAATTCCGTTTTCAGTCGGCGGCCATCAAAATGGAGTTCCGTCAATCTACGGCCGGTGGAAAATTCGATCAATTTCGATTCCAACAAGCTGGCACCGATTTGATATTTGAAAAGGAATAGCAAACTGTCGATTCAACTCACCTGTATTTCATGGCTGTTGAGACCAGCCGAAGAAGTGCCGGAGACAGGAGTTGAACCTGCACGCCCTTGCGGGCACATGAACCTGAATCATGCGCGTCTGCCAATTCCGCCACTCCGGCATTGAGTGAACACGACGCTCGGTCGTTGGCAATCACCGTGATCGGTGAGTCACAATTTATAGTGATTTTGGCCGCCGTTGGGCAAGTAGACTTCCTCTTATATTTTTCCAATTCCGCATCGCCAACTTTCAGTTACCCCAGCGGTCACTGGATCTTACTAAAAACAGCCCCTCGAAAAACGCTCGTCGGAACGCCTTCCCAAGACCTCTTTGAATCAAGAGGGCCAAGATGTCGATTCGGTTCACAAATTTTCGTGCACTCGCCCAAACAAACAGCGAACAAATTGAACGCCGGGGTACTCACCCTGTTAGAACTCACCAACGGCCCTATCATTGTTGGTGCCAAACGAACCAGTAGAACACGATTCATAAATGAACGCACGCGAATTTGCATTGCAAGTCACTCGTAAACTTCAGAGCGCCGGTTACCAGGCGTTATGGGCGGGCGGCTGCGTACGTGACCAACTGCTGGAACGCCCCCCGAAAGATTACGACGTCGCAACCGATGCCAACCCGGACCAGATTCGTCAGCTGTTCGGCATGGGCCGCACTCTGGCCATCGGTGCTGCCTTCGGTGTCATCACGGTGATCGGTCCCAAGTCGGCAGGCAATATCGAGATCGCCACATTTCGACGCGACGCTGATTACAGCGACGGCCGTCGTCCAGATAGTGTCCAGTTCAGCACCGCCGAAATGGACGCTCAGCGACGCGACTTTACCATCAATGGATTGTTCTTTGATCCCGTTTCTGAAACGGTCATTGACTATGTTGGCGGGCAAGCTGATTTAGAACGGCGAGTCATCCGAGCGATCGGCAATCCGGCGGAACGCATTGCCGAGGACAAACTGCGAATGCTGCGAGCCGTCCGTTTCGCATCAACTCTGGAATTCCAACTGGATCCCTCAACGATCGAGACGATTCAGAAACATGCGGACGAAATTCATGTCGTCAGCCCCGAACGCATTTCGATTGAGTTGCAAAAAATGCTGCTCAACAAAAATCGCCGCCAAGCTGTTACGTGTTTGCTGGACACTGGTCTGTTGGCTCAGATCCTTCCTGAATGCCAAAGGATGTTGAAAGACAGCGAGCTGACGAATCAAGTCTTCGACCGCTTGCACCGTTTGAAGCAACCAAACTTCAGCGTGGCATTGGCGATTCTAGTCGAACAAGCCATTCCAGAACCCGATGACTTTGAAGCACTCTGCATTCGTCTAAAGCAGTCCAACGAGGTCAAACAATGCGGCAAGTGGATTCTAAAGCACCAACACGACCTGTTGCGTGCCGAACAATCTGCGTGGTCGAAAGTCCAACCTTTGTTGGTTCGCCCACACGTCGAGTCTTTGTTGGAATTTTTGAGAGCCAAACATCCAGGTTTACCTGCGATCGAGTTTTGCGAGTCTCGGTTGGCTTGGCCGGCCGATCAACTGAACCCGCCCCCCTTAATCGACGGCGACATTCTGCGAAAACACTCATTTCATCCGGGCCCCCAATATAAGCAGATTTTGGACCGCAGCCGCCAAGCCCAACTGGATGGCCAAATAACGACGACTCAGCAGGCATTGCAATTGGCGAAAGAAATCGTCGATCGAGCCAACTGAAGGAATTTCTGAGATTCACTACTGTTACCCAACTGGACAATCGGGAACAATACTTTGCTTTGAAATCTGCGACCCGCCGTCGCGGAACATCGAACGGTCTGGAAGCGATCCTTCTGGAATTCATTCAAAACGGGGAGAATCCTGTGTCCAACTTGTGTGTGATTGGTCTTCAGTGGGGCGACGAGGCCAAAGGAAAGCTGGTTGACCTGATGACGGGGCGATTTGACATCGTCGTGCGGTATCAGGGCGGCGCTAACGCTGGTCACACGGTAGTAGCGGGTGACCAAACCTACAAGTTGCACTTGGTACCCAGTGGTATTCTAAACGAACAAGTCGTCAATATCGTGGCGCCCGGTGTGGTCGTGCACCCCGAAACACTGTTGCAAGAGATTCGCGGCTTGGAAGCTCGCGGGGTCGACGTCGCCAGCCACTTGATGCTTAGCGAACGAGCGCACGTGGTTTTGCCGTGGCATGTCGAAGAGGACAAAATTGGCAACACACCCGAACCCGGCGAAGAGTCCATCGGGACGACGCTGCGAGGTATCGGGCCATGCTATCGAGACAAGGTCGGTCGCAAATACGCCATCCGCTTGGGCGATTTGCTGCGTGACGACTTGGGCGATCGAGTGCAACAAATCTGTCGCTTCAAGAATCGCTTCCTAAAAGAATTCGGCGATAATCCAGACGAGTTGAACTCAGAAGAAATCACCAAAACCTACGCCGAACTAGGACGTCAACTGAGCCCGATGATTTCCGACACGAATTCGTATCTACTGAACGCAGTCGAGGACGGACGCTCGATTTTGTTCGAGGGCGCCCAAGGTGCTTTGCTAGACGTCGATCACGGAACGTTTCCCTACGTCACCAGCAGCAACAGTTCAGGTGTCGGCGTACCAACGGGTTCCGGCCTACCGCCCAAGTGGATCCACAAAGTGATTGGCGTGGCTAAGTGTTACAGCACGCGTGTCGGTGGCGGACCATTCCCAACCGAACAAGACAACGACAAGGGCGAACACATTCGCCAATTGGGAAACGAGTTCGGTACCACAACCGGTCGCCCGCGTCGCTGTGGATGGTTTGATGCTGTGGCCGTTCGTTACACAGCCAGATTAAGTGGCGTCGACGCCTTGGCCATGATGATGCTGGACGTGCTAAGTGAATTGGACGAGATCCAGATTTGTACGGCCTACGAAATCGATGGCAAAAAAATCGATTACTTCCCAAGTCACGTCGAAGATTTGCGGAAAGTAAAACCGGTTTACGAAACCATGCCTGGCTGGAAACAGGACGTTACAGGGGCACGCAGTCTTAGCGATATCCCCGAAAATGCGATGGCCTATGTGCGGCGTATTAGCGATCTGATTGGTGTGCCCGTCGAGGTCATTTCAGTGGGACCCGACCGAGCTCAAACGATCTTCTGCGAAAAAATGTTGACTGTGGTTGGGTAGTGCAGCTTCTGCTAAAATCTTGGGAAGTTAATCGTAACTTCCCAACCGTTCCAACATCGCGTTCGTTGATTAGAAAAAAGTGGCCAGCACTCCCGTCCAGGATTCCAACTCGCCCGAACTAGAACTGTCTCGTGACCAACTGCCCAAACACGTGGCCATGATCATGGACGGTAACGGTCGCTGGGCTCAACGTCACGACCTACCCAGAATCGAAGGGCACCGTCGCGGTACCAAAACGGTACAAACGATGGTCACCGAATGCCAACGCTTGGGCCTAAAACAACTGACCCTGTACTGCCTGTCTCACGAAAACTGGAAACGACCGCAAGAAGAGGTCGATTTTCTGATGGCGTTGATGCAACAGTTCATGATCGAATCTCGTGCCGACATGATCGAACGCAACATCCGATTGCAGATCATCGGGCGGCGTGAAAAACTGTCCGACGAAGTTCAGGCCGAAATGGACAAGTCCATCCAAATGACCAGTCAATTCGATGGCTTTTGCTTGTGCCTGGCAATCAACTACGGTGCGCGTCAGGAACTGGTGGACTGTTGCAAAGCCATCGCCGAAGATGTTAAACACGGCAAACTGGATAGCGATTCAATAGACGAACAAGCCATCGCCGAACGGTTGTACACGGCCGACATGCCCGACCCAGACTTGCTGATTCGAACGGCTGGCGAGATGCGGATCAGCAACTATCTACTCTGGCAAATCAGCTACTCAGAGATCTGGGTAACTCAAAAATGTTGGCCTGAATTCGAAATCAAAGACCTACACCAAGCGTTTCGAGACTATTCCAACCGAACGCGTCGATATGGCGGGCTCGTTTAGTTAAGATAGATTAGTGAATTGGGTCCAGCGTAGGATCCCATCACATGGTTTCGATAAAAACAGGAGCTCGCTAGACAGTGTTGCGTTGGAGGTTAATCTCGGCCGCGATCATTCTGTCCGTCATCCTCTCTTTGTTTTGGCTAGACGTCCAAATCGGGAAGGAGACATGGGCAGGTTCGCCAGGCATGATAACCAGCCTGCTTACCTTGTTGATTGGCCTGGTGGCGGCCAACGAAGTCGTCTCTTTTAACCCGCAAGCCAATGCGGGAGTGCAACGCTGGGCCGTGTATTGCGGAACCGGATTAGTGATCTGCTTGGCCTGTTATCCAGCCTTTCACCCTGACTACCCACCCGATTGTCCCATCGGTCGCTTGGGTTGGCCTCTGTTGGGAATGGGCGGTGCTGTCGGTCTGGCCTTTATCAGCAAAATGATTGGGTACCGACCAGGTGATCAAGTGATGGACGATGTGGCGCGGACGGTGTTGGTCGTCGCCTACATCGGCTTGCTGATTAGCTTTTGGGCGCCTATCCGATCACTCGTCGATAACGTTTGGGGCCTCGTGGCGTTGTTGTCTCTTTACGTCACCGTAAAATTCTCAGACACCGGTGCCTATGCGGTTGGAAAAACTTTCGGAAAAACCAAATTGGCGCCGCAGCTGAGCCCCGGAAAAACGGTGGAAGGTTTAATTGGAGGTATTGGCGGCGGTTGCCTGGGCGCGTTCGTTGTGTTCTACCTGAT
The DNA here is from genome assembly GCA_964543985.1 of uncultured Pirellulaceae bacterium. GTDB lineage: Bacteria > Planctomycetota > Planctomycetia > Pirellulales > Pirellulaceae > CAJQPP01. The sequence goes on from CAZJBW010000015.1 coordinate 20,959, forward strand.
CGCCCCTCAAATGACCGGTCAGCAAACTGCCGCTACTTGGTGGCAGATCTTGTTGTTCGCTATCGTGGTGACGATCGTCGGCATCATTGGTGACCTCTGCGAATCGCTTTTGAAACGTGACGGCGGCGTGAAGAATTCCAGCCGCTGGTTACCAGGACTCGGTGGAGTCATGGATATTATCGATTCACTGTTGCCCGCTGGCCCCGTCGTCTACGCCTTTTGGGTCACCGGTTGGTTTGGGCCAGTTTCCAGTTAAGTGAACGATCGTCGGGCGATCTGTTGAATCGGTCCCGTGCAATTGACTGGGTAGCTGGTTGATCGGACAATTTGTCTAGTTCCTGCTTTTACATTTCACTGGATGGATCGATGCTGCGAGTGATTCCGAGTGTTTTCCTGTTTGTTACCTTGATTGGTTGGAACTCGATTGGATTTGGCCAGTCGCTTGAAGACCAGCATCATGAATTGGTCCAACGTTGCGTTCAAAAACTTGTTGCATTGCAACATGATGATGGAGCATGGCCTTACGAAGGAGTTTATCGCGTCCGGCGTGAAATTCCTGTTGGGTATCGAATTGGCGGGACGGCCATCGTCTGCCAGGCACTTTTGCATCATGCCGGCGAGCAACAGGAAGTCAAAGATGCGATTCAACGCGGCGTCGACTTGATTCTGCAGGAACTGGAAGATCCGTTGATGGCCAGCAGTGTCGAAGACAGATACGACGTTCGAGTCTGGGGGCACATCTACGCGTTGACTCTGTTTTGTGATTTAAAACTTTCTAATCACATGAATGATTCCGCAGACAAATATGTTCCTTGGATCGAAAAACTGGTAACGATCCTTGGTGAACAGGAGATTCGGGGAGGAGGTTGGAATTACGCCAATCAACGCCGGCACGCTCCGTTCGTTACAGCGCCGGCTGCCCAGGCATTGTTGCGAGCTAGAGAGGCAGGGGCCGAAGTGCCTGACGAGTTGTTCGCTCGCACCGTTTCCGCATTGAAAGCTAGTCGCAACGAAAACGGCGCCTATCAGTACAGTGGCAGCGTTCGTCGGGGACGGACGGAACCGTTGCCCGGTTCGATTGCGCGAAGCGCCGTATGCGAAGCCACGCTAATTATGCTGGGCGAGGGCGATCAGGAACGATTGAAACTTGTCATCGACGGGTTTCACGAGCATTGGGACGAACTGGAAAAACGCCGCAAGAAAACCGGGACTCACGAGCCTCCCTATGGCGTCGCGCCCTATTACTTTTACTACGGTCACCGCTACCTGGGTCAGGCCATTGCGTTGTTGCCCCTTGATCAACAACAAGACGAGTATGATCGTTTCAATGAAGTCTTGTTAAAGACGAAAGACGACGACGATACCTGGAATGATCGAGTCTTCGATCAATCGAAAGCGTTTGGCACGGCGATGTCGATATTGGGCCTTTCGCCCGAATCGGTGCCTCTGCCCCGCTTTTTGGACCCTAAAGAATAATTACGTTTTCGTCGCTGGGCCATCGAAGCCGGAGAACGCTTTTCATCCATGCGAGCTGATGACATGGCATTTTTCGACAGCTGATTCAACATTCGCTCTTGTCGCTAAAGACTTACTTGGTATTGTTGAACCAGTCCACACTCGCTCCCTGTTTTGATCCATTTGAATGAATCAGCCGAATCAACCTAATCCTGAAAACTTCGATCCGGAAGCTCATAAAGCCTTGGTGCCTCAGTTGCCCAAAGTGATCAGCTTTGAATCGTTAGCCAGATGCGGCGACGAAGTTTGGATCGAAAACAACGGCCAGATCTATCGCCTGCGTCGCACCAAACAGGGAAAGCTAATTCTGACGAAATAACGGTGCGACGGGGACCATCGTCAAGCCGCGTTTCGAGTCATCGTTTGTGGTTGTTGCTGGTAAGCGACGATCGCGATTCGGTTTTCGCGAGCAAACTGCAAAACTTCAGGTTCGTCCAGAATGATAGTTCGTTGGGCCTCGATGGCTAACACCGACCCACCGGCTTGCTTTATGGTTTGCAGTGTTCCCAAGCCGACTGTGGGCACATCAAATCGCATATCTTGATTTGGTTTTGCAACCTTGACCACGGTAAAGCCACCCGCGGTACACAGTGTGCCAGCGCGGCGAATACACTCGTCGGTACCTTCAACAGCCTCGACGGCCAACACGGCTTTCCCTTTGACGACGACCGTTTGCCCGACATCTAGGCCGCCCATCTGCTTGGCAAGCTGCCAACCGAATTCGATGTCCGCCAGTTGTTTGCGAGAAGGTTGATGATCTGTCAAGTTGCCGGTTTTCACGAGTAGCTCCGGAGCGAAATCGGTGGCAGGTACAAAATCGATACCAAAACTGTTGAACAACCCGATGGCGGTTAACAACATCGTGTCATCTTTACGGTCAGCTGAATTGGTGATGAATTGACGATAGAAGTGTCTTGTAAACGCGAAGTCGGGCAAGTGTCGAAACCAAGCGAACCGCTCGAACAGTTTTGTCTTGAAGATCTTGCCGGCCATCGTCGCTTGTGTCGCACCGTGACGTCGCAAGAACCGAGCCTGCCAACCCAACTTGGCCATGCCAAAAGCCCGATAGTGATCACAGTATGGGATCAAGGCTTGTGAATCGGCGTGACCATGAACGCCCACACAGACCACTCGCACTCCCCGCGCATGCAGCCGCTTGGCGATAGTGACGGGGTAGTCGCCCCAGCCAGCGATAAGGCCAACTGTTTCCATAGTGCAAGTCGCGATCGATCCTAGGCAGCTTTGGTTTCGTTGCGATCCGTTCCCGCTTGGTCTTCCATTGTGTCGACTCGGCGAACCAACTGTTTGAATTGCTTACGCATGGCAGGCAATTTTGTTTGAGCAGCGATGATTTGAAACTGCTCGCGAGCCACCGTGGCAGGAGCACCAAAATAGGTTTGCCCGCCTTCTAAGTTGTGCATGACGCCCGACTTGGCTCCCAAAATTGACTGATCGCCGATCGATAAATGGTCGCCGATACCAACCTGTCCGGCCATCACCACAAAGGCACCCGTTTGACAACTTCCCGCAATACCGACTTGCGAACACAACAAGTTATGAGCGCCGATTTGACAGTTGTGACCAATCATCACTTGATTGTCCAACTTGCTACCTTGCCCAATCCGAGTCGTGCCAAAGGTTCCTCGGTCGACAGTCGTACAAGCACCGATCTCTACATCTTCGGCAATCTCAACGTTGCCCAGCTGGACCGAGAGTTGATGACCGGCGGCCCCCGATTCGTACCCGAAGCCGTAGGCTCCGATGACGGCGTTGGCATGAATGATCGAGCGATCGGAAACAATCGTGTTTTCGTAGAGTACCGCGTTTGGGAAAATGGAGACGTCCCGGCCGATGGTGCAGTTCTCTAAAATGCACACGCCGGGATAAATCGTACTGCCAGATTCGATCGAAGTGCCACCTCCGATATACGCGCCTGGGTAAATGTTGACGTTGTCGGCGATCGTGGCCGTTGGGCTAACGTACGCATTTGGGCTGACGCCGATATAGCCGCGCTGCAATGCGGGCCGAATCTTCTGGGCAACCTTCGTAAAGGCCTCCTGAATATCCTGGCACTGAATGCTGGGAATGCCACAAGACTGGCAATCGATGGGGACCAACGCAGCCGTCGCGTTGGATTGGGTTAACTTGTCAACGTTCTTTTGATCAACCGCGAAGGTCAAGTCACCCGACTTGGCTCCTTCTATGGTCTCCACACCCGTGATTGGCAAATCACTGCCACCCACTAGCTTGCCGCCAACCAGGTCGGCAATTTGTTTGAGAGTCATCATCTGCAGGCATCCTTTCCCACTTGATCACGAATTTCGCGTCGATCAATCTAGTGCAAGCAGCCAAATGCCCATAGTCCGATTCCAAGTGCTGGCACTATTCAAACTGATGTTCAAAACAGCGGATTGGGTCAGTTCGTGGCCGTGGATAGGGTGGCCAAGCTGTCTTTCCAGTAGGGCCTCAACGTAGCCTTAGCTGAGTACCGATGGCTTTTCACCAAAGACGGTTTTCAGAAGGTCCAATCGACCAATGATCCCTTGAACCATGCCGTGGTTATGAGCGACCGCCAAAAATTGCAAGTCATGCAACACGAACTGGTCCAACACGACATCCAGAGGTGCCTGTTCCGAAACGACAGCGAATTGTCGCTTCATGTGCAAACTAACGGGATCTTGACGCAAGTGGCTATCGATGGCCGCTCGCAACAACACCTGGTCTGAAACGGTCCCCACCAATTGTTGATCGACGCCAATCACCAACAAGACACTCACATTCTCGTCCAGCATTTGCGATACCGCGCTGCCGACAGATGTGCTTGGCGACACGGTAATGTAGCGTTCGTTAGATATTTGACCGGCAGTTATCATGGTGGGATCGAGCAATTGAAACAGGGGCAGTTCGGCATCGCTGGTCGGAAAGCCTAATCCCGACCGTTAATAGTCTACCCGCTAATTCAATCGTTCAAGTGGAAAGTCTATCAATTGGACAAAATCCTAAACTCCCAAAATCGCGACAATCAATCTCATCGTACAAGACTGGAAAATTGAGTTTTGACTAAACCTAGGTAACCACCTGAAACGACAGCGCAGCTTGCGATCAAAAATGAATGGCACCATTTGACTGTGCATTTCGCAAACTTTTTGGGTTCTTTTTTGGTTCTGTTAGAATGAAAACTCGATTTTTCCGCTTGGGAGCCTCAATGCGTTTGCGAACTATTCTTTTCGTTGTCCTGATTGCCGCAACCTGTTGTTCGCGAGATGCCCTAGCCGGCGAATTGGAACGGCCAAACATCTTGTGGCTCTCGGTAGAGGACGTTGGACCGCACCTCGGTTGCTACGGATACGATGTCGCTACGCCGAACATCGATGCCTTTGCCTCGCGATCGTTGACGTTCAATACGGCTTGGTCGAACTATCCGGTGTGTGCTCCGGCGCGGACAACGATCATCACCGGCATGTATGCAACCGCCCTGGGAGCCGGGAATATGCGCTGTGCCGCGGTAAAGCCACAGGGGCTCCAGCTGCTTCCCGAACTGATGCGCAAGGCGGGTTACTATTGCACGAACAAAACCAAGACCGATTACAATCTCTTAGGCGGTGCCAATGTTTGGGACGATCGTTCACGCAACGCCCATTGGAAAAATCGCCCCGCAGGCAAACCATTCTTTTCCGTTTTCAATTTGACGGCGACGCACGAGAGCAAAATTCGCAAGCGGCCACACGTGGCACAGATCGATCCGGCATCGGTAACACTCTTCCCCTACTGGCCCGACACGTCGGAAGTCCGTCAGGACTGGGCGCAATATCTCGATAACATTCAAACCATGGATGGCTGGTTTGGCGATCAACTGAAACAGTTGGAAGAAGCTGGGCTGGCCGACGACACGATCGTGATCTTTTGGGGAGACCACGGTTCCGGGATGCCACGCCACAAGCGATTCGCTGGCGACTCGGGTCATCGAGTACCGATGATCGTACACGTCCCCGAAAAATGGAAACATTTACGCAGCAGCAATTATTCCTCTGGTAGTCGTAGCGATTGGCCGGTTGCATTTGTCGACCTTGCCCCGACCGTTCTGGAAGTAGCCGGTGTCCCGATCTCCGAAAAAATGCAAGGAAAGCCCTTCTTGGGAACCTCGGCCGAAAAAGCAAAATACGTTTTCGGGATTCGTAACCGAATGGACGAGCGTTACGACGTTAGCCGAAGCGTGTGCGATGGCCGATTCATTTACATCCGCAACTTAATGCCGCATCTGCCGCACGGCCAGTTCGTCGCCTACCAGCAAGAAACACCGTCGACAGCAATTTGGTTTGAGAGATTCGGCAAGGGCGAACTCAACGACGTCCAGGCTGCTTTTTGGAAGCCGCGAGCCAATGAAGAACTGTTTGATCTTGAAGCAGACCCGCATGAAACGGTGAATTTGGCAAATGATCCTCAACACGCTGAGAAGCTTGTCGAACTGCGAAACGTTGTGCGAGCGAAAATGATTGAGATCGGTGATCTCGACCTGGTCCCCGAATCGACACTCTACGAGTACGAACAACAATCAGGCGAGTCCAGATTTACGTACGCCCAAAATGATGGCTTTGACATCGCCAGGATATTCGATGCCGCAGCAGGAACTGACATCGAAAAAAATCTCGAAGCTCAACAGCCTGAACTGCGGTTTTGGGCAGTGGTCAACCTGTTGGGGCAAGACGATTCGAATCGCGACGTTGCTGGCCACAAAGAAATTGAAAAGACAATTGAATCATTGCTGCAGAACGATCCATCGATGGCTGTTCGTATCAAGGCAGCAGATTACTGCCTGAAACATCAGATTCTGCAGGAAAAAGCCATCGAGTGCCTGATCACTTTGGCCGACAAGCGAAACTCAAACTACTACGTTGCCTGCAATGCCGTTGACTGTATCGATCGGTATCGCAATCTAATAGGCGACGAGGTGACCGAGAAAGTCAAATTGCTACCTTCCGAATTCGATGAAATTGCACGCGGCAACAATAACATGACAAAGCTGCTACAGCGATTTACCGACTGATCAAAATGCAAGCAATGGCGATTGTCTGAACATGTCTATTAGACGGTCGGTTCCTGTCGCAACTTGGCGACAGGAACGCGAGACCGTTGGCGACATTGGTACCGACAAACTTTACTCACCAGCCCCTTCATCCGCGATATCTTGCACGGTGTTTGATGTCTCCAGCGGAAACGTGTCGATGGTTTTCTTGACGGTCATATTTTGATCACACAATTGAACTTTCACGTTCTCTTCTGCGAAGACAGATGTTTGAAGCAAAATTTCAAGAGCCATAAATGAAGCATCCAAATCGTCAGTTTCCCAGGCCACCGATTGAACACACATTCGGAAACAGGCGTTACCGTCAACACGATCAGCCTGAAACGTGATTTCGTTATCCAGTTCCCCATACTGATCGTTAAGGAATTTGGCGAGTGACTCAGCTTCTGCTGGCGTCACAGATGCGGTGTAAAACAACTCGCCCTTTTCGAGTTCAATTCGAGTACCGTATTCACTCGACAACGAGGCACCCAGAATAGCAACACCTGCCAGTAGAACGACAGCCGATACCACGACGGTCTTGCCAATTGATAATAACTTTTTCACTTTCGTCTCCTAGTTTTTGATTTGATCAACACTCGTGGGAGTGTGTGTTTTTTAGAAATGTAAAACCTGTACTGCGATTTGTATCCAGTACCGACGAATGTGAGCTTGTGACAAGAATAAATCCAAATACAGAAAAAAGTGTCCGTTCGTCGAACGTTGATGAACCAGAAGAGCTCACTTCGAAACACGTCAGCTAGTTCCAGATTTTTGAAGGCGATTTCCCCGCAATCGTCCGTTTCATCGGCTGAAAACGAGTAACCACATGTTTGATCCAAACGTTGATCTCGACACCAACTCCAGTTGGTCCAGCGTTCAAGCCGTCCGCTAGGCAGCCCCAGCTGGGCGAACCGATCTTGTTGGTCGGTTCGCTCCCGAATGGAAAGCCTATCGACGCGCGACAATCGATGCGGGCGGCTGAGACAGTCGTCGTAGCTAAGTCAATTGAAGCGTCTCAAAAAGAAAGTGAACCAAAAGGTAGTTGAGTTGTCATTCGAGCAACGATCCATTCACGATCGGTCATGTTTGCAAACTTTCTTCACCGCTGAAACGGTATCGCGGCCATAAACACCGAGCCGCCAAACTATATGAAATCTGATTTCTTCCTTGAGGCATTGCAAGGCAACGGTAGCCTGATTCCTGTTCGCGCCGAATCGCTAATCGTTGCTCAAAACCCTGGCATGGCGGTGGTCGCGTCCCCAGGACTTGATCTGGACGAGTACCAACGGTTGGGGCACTGTGAATGTTCCAAAATTCCCGATCCACGACCATTGATGACGGCCAGTTGGGGCGGTGAAGATGCGGATCAACTTTACGACCACGACCACCAGGTGGTTTACGAGATTCAATGGAAGTCAAAAACGTTGCGGGTAATCCACTTGAATTGGGAAACCGGTTGCGGTGCCTATAGTTTCGATTGGGTCGTTGCGGAATCAGAGACGTTAGCCAGAGAATTCATCCTGGATGTCGAGCGTGTCACGAACGCTCCTGGAAAAGCGATCCTTGTTTTCTCCAATGGATATTGGGGCCGCAGCCGACGTTTATACCACGCAATTCAGGAAGCCTCGTTCGATGATTTGGTCTTGGCCGACGATCTAAAGGGTGCGATTCGAACTGACTTCCAACAATTCCTGGCGTCGCAGGACCGGTACGCTGAACTGGGGATCTCCTGGCGTCGTGGTGCGTTGTTGGTTGGGCCTCCGGGCAACGGCAAAACGCATTGCGTGAAGGCGTTGGTCAAAGAACTGAACGTGCCAATTCTCTATGTGTTAAGTCTTAGCCACCCGCACTACACGTCCGAGCAGCTTTGGCAAAAAGTGTTCGAACGGGCTCGGAAATTACGTCCCTGTGTTCTCGTGCTCGAAGACCTGGATTCACTAGTCAATTATCAGAATCGTTCTTTTTTTCTAAATCAATTAGACGGCTTTCAGAAAAACCACGGGTTGATCGTGCTGGCAACGACCAATCATCCTGACCGAATTGATTCCGCGATCATTGATCGTCCCAGCCGTTTCGATCGCAAGTATCATTTCGATTTGCCGTCGGCCAACGAGCGAAAGATTTATCTGGATGATTGGCAGAAGAAACTGTCTAACGAATTAGGCTGGAATTCTGATCAGGTGGAATCCGTCGTAGCTGCTACTGAGAATTTCTCATTTGCATACCTGAAGGAATTAATCGTTAGTGCATTGATGAAGTGGATCCATGACCAATCCAGTGATTTTGAAAAGCATATCTTAGACCAAGCTGCCTTTTTGTCGCGACAGATGAAGACCGAGAAGTAGTGCCTGATTCGCACAGGTTGAGCCACGATAGGTGTGGACGGCCCATTGTTGCTGATTAAATGAAGATTCGGCGACTAACCCACTCCCTCAGTCAACAACGACGATTCAAAACGTCCCTTGGTCAAAGCCGTCGTACTACTGGCTTGGTTTCCGTGACCCGTTTCCCTCTCAACAAGCATTGGAATATTGGGATCCGCGTCTTTCACAACCGAAGCCAGGCGTTCGATTTCACGTTTCGGCATACTGTAATGTAGCGGTAGAAAAACGATATGCCGCAGAATGTTGGCCGCCGTTGAATCCTCGTCATCGACAATCGAATGCAGGCTGCAGGCATTGGAGGCATCGAAACCCGCATCCCACAATTGCTGGACTAACCGATCGGGCTCGTCGACCAAAAGAGGCAGCACCCAATACGTTTGTCGCTGCATCTGACTACCTAAGACATAGATTGAATCGCCGACCAATTCGTTGAAATGCTGACCCAGATCACGACGTCGCTCGGTTGTTTTAGGATCATACTTGTCCAGTTTACGAAACAACAGCTTTAGCAGCGGCACCGACGGCTGTTGTCTGATTCGCTCAAAGAATCGTGGACCGGCGAACCCACGAGCCATCGTACTGGCTACACCATCATGATTCTTGCCAAACAACTTCATGATTCGGTAAAACCCACCGCACATCAAACGCGTCGAAATACCTTTCACGAACGCGTATTTGGCGATGCGTTTGGCGAACGTCCATCTGGACTGCACGTTCCAATCTTTTTGCAATTCCAACATCGCTTGGCGAAGCGACTGATTACGGACACGGAACACGCCACCCGCCAATGCCGTATTCGTCTTGATCGGACCGAAACTGAACATCGACAAGTCAGCTCGCGAATCGCCCTGATAGTGGTTGCCCACAAAAGCTTGGGCACAGTCTTCGATGACTATCAGGTTATGCTGTTTGGCCAATTCAAGCAGTCGAGTCAGATCGCAAACGCCACCCAACAAGTGGGCAACCACAATTGCTTTCGTCTTCGAATTGATCGCCCGTTCGATCTCATCCAACCTAGGACACATACTATCCAGATGGATGTCAACGCCCACCGGCGTGTAACCACTCTGTTCAACGATTCGGGGCATGTCGGGAATCGTTAAACCCGACATAATGATTTCGCTGCCAGCTTCCCAATCAACACTCTGCAAAAACAGGTCAAAGCCACTGCGTACACTCAGACAAACCACGGCGTCATCAGCTTGCCACAAGTCCGCCACTTGTTGGCCCGCTACCTGGCGTTCCGATTTGGAGAGACAATAGCCAAGCCCTGCGGCCAAGTCTCTCAGCGATATTTCAATGCGTTTACGTACCCACATACGAATTATTCTGAGCCTTTGAAGTGCCAACATGATAAAGGCAAAACGCTGGCAAGTTAATAATGTGAACTCGAATCCAACCCAGTTTTGTCGAGTATTAAGCGACGCCTCTAGTCCCTTTTCTTCGGTTTAATTCGGTCAAATGTCTCGATCCTTGCCGGTTTTTACCGTCTCAATGTTGGTTTTACTGCAGTATTTCTGGTTATGCCGGATTTCACCCTTAACTTCGCTCAATCTCAGCATCGATTTGCGTAACCGTCACGAAAACCATCGGCAACCCGATTCTTAACGAGCGTTCGATGAACCCTAAAGTTCAGCATTCGAAATCCAGAGTTCTAGTCGTGGTCTTTGGATTGGCGCTTTAGTCGACCCACTGAAACTTCAGGCATGACGCTCGCTCCAAAAGGCCGAACAGTGCATCCAAGATCGATACCGTTCAGGGATAGATATGAAACTGGAATTGCGATTGACCCTGTTAGACGATTCATCAACTACAAATCGTTGATTTCATTCTTGGCATTCACTTACAGTACTGCGGCACGTTCAATACGAAACCAGTGGACAATTAACGGCACGTACAGCCAAGCACCCAACAGATTCCCCGCAATTCCAACAGGTATTGAAATGGTCAGAAAACCCACTTCAAGCTGATAGAACGCGCAAACCCAAATAGCCCATAAAACGGCACCGGCCACCGCCAAAACTGGCAATCGGTCGAGAGATTGATAGAGTGCTTCTTTCCACTGATCCCAACCAGACAATCGATGCATGAAGGAATAGATGATTTTGGTCAATATCTCCAACGCCCGCATACCAAGAAACCAAATCGCGATCGCCAACAAACCTAAACCAATCAAATTGACAACTCCAAGCATTATGTTCGGCGATCTAGGATAACTCCCTTCGAAAGACTCACGCGAATGGAAGCACAATATGTTGTATACCGCCGGCAAGAGAAAAATCAGCAGAGCGACTCTAATATTACGCACCGCTAAACGCCGGTGCGGGTGGGCTGGTACTTTAGCCACCGATTCCACTTGCGGAGCTTGGTATGGGTTTGTATTCAACAAAGACACTCCTTCCTACTCAATTAATAGCTGCATTTGATACGCTCGAAAATCCACTCTCGTTCGTCAAAAATGGACTTTAACGCAAGCGTTCAGTACGGTGCTGCAGCCATTCCTAGAATACAATAACAGACGAACGAAAGTAATGTTTTCCCCAGCTACACAAACAGGTTGTGCACCCTGCCGTTTTCTTGCCAAGGTTTCCCCACGTTGCACGAACACCAGATATCAAAAGCAAAAAGGACAATCCAATGACTAGTGATAGAAACGACCCTCGCGAAAACTGGCCTAAACTGATGTTTGCTTCAATCCTGTGCCTCTTTCTTTGTTTTGTTGATGTTGCCTGGTTCGGCCTAGCTGGATTCGATGCAACTGCCGCGCAACTGATTCTGGTCTCGGTGATCGCCTGCCTGCTTCTTTATTGTGGACGCCACATTGGCGCGATACTCGCATTTAACAAATCAGTCTCTTGCAACTGATTGACGTTGCGACACGTGTGCGTCGGCAAGAAGCGATGGGATGCCATAAGAACTTTCTGAAGCGCGAACCTAGCGAGCTGAAATTGATGTTCACAGCAATTGTATTAAGTGGTTTCTCCGCCTGCATTATTTGCCTGGAACTTCTCACCGGTTTTGCGTTGATCGGCTTGGCTGGTAACGAAATGCTTGTTGAGCGTGAGAAGTCCCCGGGGCCTTACTGGTTCGCCATTGCCTTGCATTTTTTAATTGGCATAGTATTTCCCTATCTGTTGATGTTTGCGTCTTGATTGCCTTACAATCCTTGACCCAAATTTTTGCCAATCCGTTTACGTTAGTGATTGGCAGCCAGGTCAGAATGGTTGCTAGTCTGGCTACGATTTTTCTGGCGGGCGAACAACAGAATGTAGGCCGAAGGTGCGAAGTACAGAGCCAGAATTGTGGCGCCAGTTACGCCACCCGCGATAGCCACTGCCAGTGGAGGCCAAAAGCCACCACCTGCCAAAATCAATGGCATGAATCCGGCGATGGTGGTCAGAGTAGTGCTTAGTACGTGGCGAGTGGAATGGAAGACGACTTTGGAAATCGCTTTCCTATCTCCCGACTTCGCGGCCGCGTCGCTGCGTAACGCTGCCAAAACGACGATGGAATCGTTAATGGCAACTCCTACCAGCCCCATGATGCCCACTATCGCCATGAAGCCGAACGGGAAACCGAACGACCACAACGCCGCCAAGCCTAAACCGACCGACAAGCTGCCGACCACACCGATCAAACCGGCCAAGCGGAATGACTGAAAAGACAAAACCAAGCCGGCGACCATCAACACCAATAACACGCCAGCACTAGCCAACAGGTTGTTGATCGCCCGATTTCGCTCGGCCGAGTTCCCCGCGTAATCGATGCTAACGCCCGGCGGCGGCTGGAAACCGATTTCCTGTAGTCGCCTTTGGAAGTCCTGTTGTACTTCGCCCGACAAGACACCAGCCTTAACGTGCACCTGGATCTCGTTCATTCGATAGCCATTGATCCGTTCGATGGTCGTGTCACCGGGGACCAGTTCCCATTTGGCAATCGCATCCAATGGAATTTTGCTTTCACCGGTAGGACTACGAGTCGCCGAAACTAAATCGATCGAGTTCAAGCTGCGTGAATCCGATCGTTGATCGCGCTTCAGTCGAATGCGAACGGGCAGCACTTCGGTCCCTTCGACCAGCGAGCCACCAATTTCGCCATCCAAGGCCGTCCGCAACTGCCCAGCAATATTCAGGTGGCTTAGGCCGACCAATTGTGCTTGATCCTCATCAACGTTCAGGCTCATCTTGGCCGTGGTACTTCCCACATCGGAAACGGTGGCGACGACTTCTGGAATTTGCGACAGGTACAACCGCAACTCGTCACCCACCTGTTTAATTGTCGACATGTCCTGACCGAAAACGCGGATCATGATCGGGGCGTCCACCGGCGGGCCCTGTTCAAGTTGCTTAACAATGACCTGAGCATCGACCAATTCATTTTGAATTCGCTTTTGGACGCGATGCACTAACTGAGTGATGTCGATTCCCGGGCGACTCTGGACCATCGCCTGAGCGTAATTTGGCAAGCCGCTACGCACGGGTAGCATGTTGTAGTAAAACGCCGGAGCACTCTCGCCGATAAACCACTGCACCTCGTCGATTTCGTCAAATTCCAACGCCAGGTTTCTAGCTCGCTGACAGTACTCGGTGGTCTCGAAAATCGACGAGTCCGATGGCATTTGCAGAGTGATCTGGAATTGCTCGCGATCCGAAGGTGGGAAAAACTGTTCGGGTAATTGAGCCATGCCAACAAAACCGACAATGGGAATCACCAACCCCAATCCAATGCCGATTATTGGCCGTCGAAAAAGTGCGTCCAAAGATCGTTGATAAAATTTGAACAGCCATTGATTACCGAACCCGTGATTCAACAACCCTTTTCCACCGCTGGCAAAGTTTTTTTGCAGGATCCCCACTAACGAAGGCACAATCGTCAAAGACAAAAACAAACTGGCAGTCACGGCCAAAATCACACTGATGCCGATCGAGCCAACGAACTCGCCAGCTGGTCCGGGCATCAACGCCAACGGGGCAAACGCCAGGCAGGTCGTGAATGTCGAGCCCAACAAAGGTACGGCCAAGTGATTGACGGTCGCCCGTATCGCTTGGGCCGGTTTAATCCCTTCAGCCAAACGGAAACGCATTTCGTCTACGGCAACAATCGCATTGTCGATCAACAAACCTAGCGCGATGATCAACCCCGTGACGGACATTTGATGTAGCGGGATACCCATGAACCGAAGGCCACCCAAGACCATCAAGCCCGCCAATGGTAGTGCCGAGCCAATGATCAATGCACTGCGCCAGCCCATCATCAGCAAGATGACAAACGTCACCGCCGTGGCACCCAACGCCAGATTGAAAAGCAGGCTGGAGAGCCGTCGAGTGACGTAGCGGTCTTGAATAAAAATCGGTTCGACGACGATCGAATCTGGCAGCGTCTGCGAGAACTTTTCCAACAACTGCTGGGCGTCTACGGTCCACAAGTCAATTCGCACGTCGGGCTGGATAAAGCAACCCAACACGATTGCTTCCTGACCAGCGATCAGCGTCTTGGTGCTTGGTGGATCTTGCACCGTCTTCTTAACGCTGCCGATATCATTCAGTGAAACGACGGTGCCATCGTCATTCGTTTTCAGTGGTGTGTCGCCGATGCGTTGCAAGGTTTCAAATTCGCTATCGACCTCGACTACCAACTGGCTAACCTTGCCTCGCATACCGCCGGCAGACACTTTGGCGTCGCTACTGTTAATGGCCGCCGCCACATCGACAGGCGTCATTTGCAGATCCGCCAACTGGTTATGATCGACCTCAATCAAGATCTCTTCGGTCGGGAAGCCGAACAGGTCCACGTCATCGGTACCCGACAAGTCGCGAAAGTCTTGCTCAAGCGCTTCGGCATAGCGAGCCAAAATGGCTCGGTTTAGTGGCGATTCCCCTTGCCAGCGGATCGAATACAAAGCGGCGTAGGCTGTAAATTTCAAGTCCACGAATTGTGGTTCGCCAGCACCTTGCGGTAGTACCGCCCCGACGTCATTCAGCTTGTCACGAACGCGAGACCAAATTTCTTTCGGATCGTCAACGTAATCGTGTAACTCGATGGTAAGCGTCGAAGATTCGTTGCGTGACCCGGAACGCAGGACTCGAATCTCTTCAATTTCTTTCAGCGCTTCTTCAATCGGTTCCGTCACCAACGATTCTACTCGCACCGAATTGGCGCCAGGAAAATCGGTAAAAATCAATGCTGCACGCTGCGCCAGAATGGGATCTTCCAAACGAGGTAGGACGTAAATGGAAGACCACCCCGTCACCACGATCAACACGATCGCCAGCATCAACAATCGTCGGTTTTTATAGAACAGATCACGCATCGTGCCCTCACTCATTTGCCATGGCTTGCGGGCAGTTCAGGGCTCGGGATGTCAACCGTCGAGACAGAAAATTCGGGCAGTTGCTCGAACGAGTCTGGCATCGCCGAAACCGTTAACACTTGACGATTCGGTTGTTTCATGACGACACGTTGACCGGGAACCACGCGATGCATGCCGTTGCAAATGATGTTGTGACCGTCTTGCAGAGTTCCCCGAACGAAAACCCATTCACCCCGATGGTGGAGTATCTCGACCGTGTGTTTTTCTGTCGTTCCCTGGTTGTTGTCTTCCGCATCTTTTTGCACCACAAAGCAACTCCACAAGCCACTATGGTCCGCGGAAAGTGCCAGTCGCGGAACCCAAAACCCGTCTTCAGGAACGTCTTGGCTTAAAACGACCTTGGCTAGCTGACCATCCACTAAGCTAGGGGATGCGTCATCCTCCAACGCCACATCCATGATCACTTTGCAGGTTCTAGTTTGTGATTCAATTCGCGGTAACACGACTCGCAGTGTCGCTAGAAACTGTTCGCCATTGGCCACCACCTGATACTGATTACCAGGTTGCATTGTCGTGGCAGAAGATTGAGGAACGCCGACATGAATCTCCAAGTTTCGGTTGTCGATCAATTCAACGATTGGCGATCCTGCGGCCACCACAGTGCCCGGGTCGATAAACCGATCGACGACAATGCCGTCGAAAGCGGCCTTCAATTCACAATCGTCCAATTGGTGCTGGACGGCCTGTAATTCCGCCTTGATGCTGTCGATAAGTGCGATTTGGGCATCGATTTTTTCTTGGCGAGTTCCAGTGGTTAGCTCTTCCAATCGACTGCGGGCGGCTTGCAATCGCGCCTGCAATCCACGTTTGGTGTACAAGTCTTGCTCGTATTCCTGGCGAGCGATCGACTTTGAATTCAACAGTTCGGCGCTCCGGCGAACTCGCAATTCCTGAGCCTTAAATTGTTCCTCTAGGTCCATGACTTCATTTTTCACGGCGTCAATGGTTTCAGCTCGCGGCCCTTGCTTCAGCTCTTCCAAAACCGCCTGGCCCTGCAACAGTTGTGCTTTCAACGAAGCCTCCTGAGCCAACATGCCTCGCGAATCCATAATCGCAATAGGCTCGCCTTTGATCACCGAACTACCTTCGTCGACCAGTAACTGCAACACTTTTCCGCCGAACGGAAATCCGCTCATCGTTTTGCTACGCGATTGAACGGAAGCACTGTGTATCGTGGTTTTCGTGAAAGAACTCGATTGCTGAACCTGCATCACGGGTAGATGTTGTAAGTCAAGAACATTCGTGACATCGACCTGCGAAGTTGCATCAGTGTCGGCAAAGTCATTCAGCCAGTTGGGATATTGAGTAATTGCCACCGCAACAGCCCCAGCTACTAGCAAGGCGGTCAGGATTCCGGCAATGATGTTTTGACGCTTCGTCAGTTTCATTTGTTTCATCTCGTTAACTTCGTCGACGTGTTGAGCCAAAGGGTTAGCCCGTCATCTTGAAGATTTCACGTTTCACTTTTTCATAGACCGCGTTGTAGTCGTGTTCTGACGACAGTGGTTTCCAACCAAAGCCGTCCAGTAACCTGTTGTTGGTGTCACGCACCAACTGGAATCCATCCACGATTCCCATCTGCAACAACGTTTGGTCGCATTCCATAATTGAGTAGCCGCCGTATGTGGCTGACCATAAACCAAACACAATTTGATCCGGGGAAACGTTCTGAACCAACGTTAAATCGCCCGACGCGATGGCGTCACGGACGATTCCGGCGACCAAGCTAATGCATTTGACCTCGGCGGCAGTCTTCGAAATTTGCAAAATTTCGCCTGTTTTTTCAATGATTGAACCGCAGCTGAGCACTTTTTCTAATTCGAAGTGGTCAGGGAAATGCTGCACGAAAAGTTCGGCTGCACAGCCAACCGCCGCCATCCGTTCGCGAGGGCAACCTCGGAAGACAACCGCCTTTTCAAACATGGCGATTCGCTTTTCCAGAGTTTGCACGGCCAAGGCCAAAATGACCTCTTCCTTATTCTTGTAGTGCTGATAGATCGTTCCCTTGGCAATACCCATCTGGGATGCGATGCGATCCATATTCAAACCAAGGTATCCACGCTGCCGAAACAATTCCCGCGCGACCGTCAGCACTTGGTGCTTACGGTCTTGTATTTCCTGTTTTTTCTTTGATACGGTAGCCATATCGCAATTATTTGACGAAACGTCAGAAAATCAAGTCACTGATTGATAAAACCGCATAGACAGCGGGATTCTTAACAGGAAACAGTAGAACAAGGCTGACGAATCGTTAAATTCTTCCCGCCGTGAAGGATCGAGAGTCGCTCGGTTTAGGTTAGAAACTTGGATCTGCTGATGATGCGGTTAACGACCGCGATGGAAACGGTTGTTGGAGCCTCCGAACCAAAGGCTTCCAAACTATAAAAAAGTAGAAGCGTGCGTGCTGTTTGCCAGTACGCTCTCTCTCGCGTTTAAGCGGATGGTACGCCATTGGCCGCCGCGGCGCTATTGCCCGGCTGGTATGGAATGCGGAGCTGACCATCTGTGATTTTTTGGTTGCCCGAGGCGGACATGCCTTGCAATGTTCGCTCTTCGATTTTGTCCACGCCTTCGGCTGTAATGGACAGCAAACCTGATTCTTCACGCTGGATCAACTTCTTTTCGCGGAAGTACCAAAGGTGAAAGTCCAGGACTTCCGTTGGAAAATCGAACGCTTGTTCCAATGTCGCGATACCTAAACCGGGAGTTTTGCTGTCGCGTCGTCGCTTGGCGTAGAACAGAGTCAACAGACGGTGCCGATCGAGTGCGTCGCTGTCAGCCGTCGAGGCTTCTTCCAACAACGTGCTGGTTTTTTCCTGCTGGCCTGCGAGTTCAATATCGTAGGCTGCGCGACGCGCTGGATCTCGCAAAGTCTCATAGGCATCGACAATCTGCGAAAACCTGACGGCATCACCGGACTCGGCGACATCGGGATGAAATCGCTTGGCCAGGAACCGAAATACTCGTTCAATCGTGTACGAGTTAGCGTTTTGGCTAACTTCCAATACTTCGTAGAAATCTGTGACTTCGTTGTTTGTTGTCATCGCAATCACCGCCGTTTTGTTGCGTGAAAATTCAAGTACTTCAAATCTTACGATTCATAGGATTCAAACCGTGCATATCGACAAAGGTTTCCATAGATTCAATTAGGGAAGACCCAGCTTACAACGAGTAGGCGGGATGTAGCGATTGTCCGATGGACTGGCTGCCGACTGAGCGGATTTTGCGGGTCTCAAAAAAGGTATGCCGGCCAACCGCCTATTGATTTTGAGCTTCTGGAAAGCCCACATTTTGCTGGCATGACCGGCCAAAAAGCCGTTTTGAATGAACTTTTAAGTGTGAATCGAGCCTTTCATTATCGAATTGACGGGCATGCCCCGTTTCCCCTTTGGCGACTGACGGGTGACTGGTAAAATTCGTGGTTTGCCTATGTTCGCCGACTCGTCCTTGCAGGGATGCAAACTCTTAACCACTATGCCGCAGTCAGACATCGTTATTAAAGGCGCTCGCGAACACAATTTGCGAGACGTCGACATTATTCTGCCCCGCAACCAGCTGATCTGCCTGACCGGCGTTTCTGGTAGCGGTAAAAGCTCGTTGGCATTCGACACTGTTTACGCCGAGGGTCAACGTCGGTATGTCGAGAGCCTTTCCAGTTTCGCTCGACAGTTTTTGGGCCAGATGCCCAAGCCAGACGTCGACCTGATTTCGGGCCTGAGCCCATCCATTTCGATCTCGCAAAAAAGTTCCGGCAACAACCCGCGAAGTACGGTCGGCACGATCACCGAGATCTACGATTACTTGCGAGTCCTATTCGCGCGAGTCGGCAAAGGGTTTTGTCCGCGCTGTGGCAACGCAATCACTGCTCAAACCGTTGACCAAATCATCGCCTCGATTTTGCAAATGGAAAAAGGGGCCTCGTTCACCGTTTTAGCGCCCATTATCCGGTCTCAAAAAGGTGAACACCGCGAGCTGTTCAGCGACCTGTTGAAGCAAGGGTATGTGCGAGTCCGCGTGGATGGCCAATTGCATTCGTTAAGCAGCGAGATCAATCTGGATCGCAAGGTGCGACACGATGTCGAGGTTGTCATCGATCGACTGAAAGTCAACAGCGCGGTGCGCGGCCGTTTGGGCGAAGCGGTCGAGGCCGCCTTGCGGTTAGGCGATGGCAACTTGACGATCAATCTTGAATCTGCCTCGCAAAAAAAACAGGCCGCCGAATCCGATCCGCCCGCTCAACAAGAACGTCGCTCGAAATCCAAAAACGCCTATCCTGGCGATCGTACCTACTCAGAAGACTACGCCTGTGCTCCCTGCGGAATCAGTTTTCAACCGCCAACGCCACAAATGTTCAGCTTCAACAGCCCGCAAGGAATGTGCGGAGAATGTGATGGCTTGGGACACTTGTACTCGTTTGATCCTGGCTTGCTGATACCCGATCCAACTCGCTCGTTCAAAAAAGGTTGCTTCGATCTACTTGGGAAGTGGGCGGACTTGGGTCGTTGGAGAAGGCACATCTACCAAGGCGTTGCCGACACAGTCGAACGCATTCGCAGCCTGCCGGAAAACACTCTACTGGAAACTCCCTGGGAAGACCTAGACAAGACATTGCAAGACATGCTGTTGTACGGCACTGGTGAACTGCACATCACATTCACGTGGCGTGGTGGCCAGTCGCCTATGAAGTATGGCGGTAAGTTTGAAGGGATCATCCCGGAACTCA
Source organism: uncultured Pirellulaceae bacterium (assembly GCA_964543985.1). Taxonomy (GTDB): domain Bacteria; phylum Planctomycetota; class Planctomycetia; order Pirellulales; family Pirellulaceae; genus CAJQPP01. The sequence continues at coordinate 41,016 of CAZJBW010000015.1, forward strand.
ACGGCAAGTACCGCAACGCCAAAAGCGCACCGAAGCGGCGACAACTAGAAGCCTACATGGACACGATTCTGTGCGGGGCCTGCGATGGACAACGCCTGAATCGTCAAGCACGTTCGATCAACCTGGAAACAGAAAGCAAACAATTCGCGGACAACGCGCTCAAAACGTTGCCGGACATTTGCGAGTTGTCGATTGCGGAAGCTCGCGAATACTTTTCTGATTTGCGATTGGACGACACGGGAAAGTTGATCGCCACCGATGCATTAAAAGAGATTCGCAACCGTCTGGGTTTCTTGTTGAACGTCGGTCTGGACTACTTGACGCTCAATCGCACCGCGCCGACTCTGTCGGGTGGTGAAAGCCAACGAATTCGCTTGGCCAGTCAAATTGGTTCTGGCTTGGTTGGCGTGCTTTACATTCTGGACGAACCTTCGATCGGCTTGCATGCTCGGGATAACGATCGACTGATTGGCACGCTGCAGCACTTGCGTGACCAGGGGAACACGGTGCTGGTCGTCGAACACGACGAAGACACGATGCGCGCGGCCGATCATATCATCGACTTCGGACCAGGTCCGGGCGTACGAGGCGGGCATGTGGTGGCCTCGGGCAGCCCCGACAAAGTCTGCAAAACCAAAGACAGTGTGACCGGTCAGTATTTGTCTGGGGACAAGACGATCGAGATTCCCGATCAGCGACGCAACATCGACACACAGCGCCAGTTGACCGTACGCGGTGCTCGCCAAAACAACCTGAAAAACATCGACGTGTCGATCCCGCTGGGCACTTTCACTTGCATTACTGGCGTTTCCGGTGGTGGCAAAAGCTCGTTGGTCAACGACATCATCGTCGAATCTTTGCGAGAAGATTTGAACCGCGGGATTGGCGAACCTGGCTTGCACGATTCCATCGATGGCGTTGACTTGCTGGACAAGTTAATCGCGATTGACCAATCTCCGATCGGCCGCACGCCTCGTTCCAATCCGGGCACCTACATCAAAGTCTTTGACGAGATCCGCAAGCTTTATGCTCAAATGCCGGATGCCAAACGGCGTGGCTTTGCGCCTGGCCGTTTCAGTTTTAACGTCAAGGCTGGGCGATGCGAGGCCTGTGAAGGTAACGGTGCGAATAAGCTAGAGATGGATTTCTTGGCGGACGTGTGGGTCACCTGCCCGATGTGCGAGGGCAAAAGGTTTGACCGCGAGACGTTGCAGGTCAAATTCAAAGACTTCTCAATCGCCGACATTCTTGAAATGGATGTTGCCCAAGGTTTAGAGGTCTTTGAAAACATCCCCAAGGTTTACAACAAATTAAAAACACTGGCGGCTGTGGGCTTGGACTATCTAAAGATTGGTCAACCATCGCCGACACTTTCCGGTGGCGAGGCCCAACGGATCAAGTTGGCTCGCGAACTTACCAAGAAAAGCACTGGCAGCACGTTGTATCTGTTGGACGAACCAACAACCGGTTTGCACTTCGCCGACATTCATATGCTTTTGAAAGTGTTGCAGGACTTCGTCGACAGCGGCAACACGGTGCTGGTCGTGGAACACAACCTGGACGTGATTAAACAGGCTGACTGGATTGTCGACTTGGGGCCCGAAGGTGGTGCTGGTGGAGGTGAAATCGTTTGCCAAGGCACGCCAGAAACGATTGCCAAATGCAAAAAGTCCTACACCGGTCGCGCGTTGGCGAACGTCTTGTCTACTTCAGCGAAGACTACGACCAAAAAGCAAACGACGGTGGCCAAACCAAAGTCCAAGACTCCGAAACAGGCCACGCATGTCAATGTAAAGGGAGCGGCCCAGCACAACCTGCGGACCGTCGACGTCAAATTCCCACGCGAAAAAATGACGGTCTTTTGCGGACCCAGTGGCAGTGGCAAAAGTTCGCTGGCCATGGACACGATTTATGCCGAGGGGCAGCGGCGTTACGTCGAAAGCCTCAGTTCGTATGCTCGGCAGTTCGTAAACCAAATGCCGAAACCGAAACTGGAACATATCGAGGGCTTGTCGCCGGCTATCGCCATCGAACAAAAGAACTTTGGCAGCACGTCGCGTAGTACCGTCGGCACGGTGACCGAAGTTTACGATTATCTGCGAATTTTGTACTCGCGATTAGGCACGCCCTACTGCCCGGATTGCGATCGTCCAATTGGCACTCAAACAACCGATCAGATCGTCGATCACGTAATGGATCACGACGAGGGCCAACGGTTAATGTTGATGGCTCCGTTGACGCCAGATGGATCGCAAAGTTGGGCCAGCCTGTTCGACGAGATCCGGGCGGCTGGATTTATTCGAGTACGCATCGATGGCACGACTTGGAACCTGGACGAGGTTCCGAACATCGACCGCCGAAAAATTCACGACGTCGATGTGGTCGTCGATCGAATTACAATCAGCAAAAAATCAGCTTCGCGGATCGCCGACAGTGTCGAAGCGGCTTTGGCGTTAGGCCGCGGTGTGATTCACCTGGCCTACCCCGACCCAAAGATCGACGAACCCGGTTGGAAGATGGTTCGTCACAGTCAGCACTTGGCTTGCGACCAATGTAACCGCAGCTTTGACCTACTGTCGCCACACAACTTCTCGTTCAACAGTTCGCTCGGTTGGTGTAAAGAGTGCGAAGGCATTGGTACTCAGGTGGGCGCGAACCCTGAGGCCCTGTTGCACGGTGCTCATCTGTCGTTAAAGCAGAGCGCCGTGAATATTTGGCCGCACGCCAAATTGCCCGTGGCCGCGGCAATGCTGAACGCCTTGCAGGACCAAGCCGGTCTGCCGATTGACACGCCTTTCGAACAGCTAGATTCGCGAGCTCGCCGCATGGTCTTCTATGGGACGGGCGAGCGTTGGTTTCAGGCCGAGGTGAAACTTGGCAAAAACGACTCGACCATTCCGCCAAACGGTTACCGCTTCAAGTTCCAGTACCGTGGGCTCTACCCGTCGTTGGCCGCGGCATCGCGTTTGTCGCAAAGTCTACGTGGTCGTTTGCAAAACTTGATCGATACGGTCGAGTGTGGCGTTTGTGGCGGCAGTCGTTTGCGTGACGATTCGGCCGCGATGCGTTTCATGGACCATTCCATTGATGGGCTGTGTCGTATGCCCCTGAGTGCTTTGCAAAAAGAGCTCAAGAAATGGAAGATGGACAAACGTCAAAAGAAGATTGCCGGCGAGGTGTTACGTGAAGTCGCCAATCGCATCCAGTTCTTGAACGATGTTGGTTTGGGATACGTCACGCTGGCTCGCGGTGCCGCAACATTGTCCAACGGCGAATCGCAAAGAATTCGTTTGGCCGGGCAGTTAGGCAGCGGACTCTGCGGCGTGCTGTATGTATTGGACGAACCAACCATCGGCCTGCACCCGCGCGATAACACTCGCTTGATCCACGCCCTGCATCGACTCCGCGATCTTGGAAACACTTTGCTGGTCGTCGAACACGATCGAGAAGTCATCAAGGAAGCGGACGGCGTTTGCGATTTTGGACCGGGCGCCGGTTCGTTGGGTGGCCAAATTGTCGCTCACGGTTCTCCGGACGAACTGGCCAAGAAGCGAGGTTCGGTAACCGGTCCGTATCTCAGCGGCAAGAAAGCCATTCCCATCCCGACCAACCGTCGCATCGCTTTTGCCTCGGCCGAAGAACGTGCCGCCGCCAAGTCGAAAAAGCAAACCCCTGTCGAAGCCCGCGCTCTGGAAATCATCGGGGCTCGTCAAAACAACTTGAAAGGGATCGATGTGCGGATCCCTCTGCAGACCATGACCGCCGTCACTGGACCGAGTGGCTGTGGAAAAAGTTCGCTGATTAACGAGGTCCTTTACAACACTTTGGCCAGCCGCCTACATCGCTCGGGCGCCAAACCGGGCAAGCACGAAAAGCTGAAAGGTGTCGAGTACATTGACAAGGTGATTCGCGTCGACCAACAAGCCATCGGTAACTCGCCGACGTCCAACCCAGCCACCTATACTGGCGTCTTTGATCTAATCCGGACTCTGTTTTCGCAACTCCCCGAATCCAAATTGCGAGGGTTCACTCAGCGTCGCTTTAGCTTTAACGTGCCCGGCGGCCGCTGCGAAACTTGCTCGGGCAACGGACAGATATGCATCGAGATGCACTTCTTGCCCGACGTTTGGGTGCAATGCGAAGCGTGTGAAGGTAAACGCTACACCGAGGAAACTTTGGGCGTCACCTTTCATGGAAAATCGATCAACGATGTTTTGGAGATGACTTGTGGGCATGCCGTCCAGTTGTTTGCCAACATCCCCAAGATCGCTCGCATATTACAGACGCTTTGCGATGTCGGCTTGGATTACCTAACGCTCGGTCAATCGGCCGCAACTCTGTCGGGTGGCGAAGCGCAGCGAGTCAAATTGGCTTCCGAATTGTCGCGTCCAGACACGGGTAACACACTGTACTTGCTGGATGAACCAACCACCGGATTACACTTTGACGACTTGGCAAAGTTACTGAAAGTGCTGCATCGCCTGGTGGACATGGGCAATACCGTCGTGTTGATCGAACACAACTTGGACGTCATCAAATCGGCGGATTGGGTTATCGATCTAGGCCCCGAGGCCGGACGTGGCGGTGGCCAAGTCGTATTCGCTGGAACTCCGGAAGGCTTGGTCGCTCACGCTGAAAAGGTTGCTCAAGCCAAACGAGCAAGCAAAAAGAATCTGCCCAGCCATACCGGTTTGGCGATGGCAGAAGTGTTGGCGGACGGGCCATACAAGAAACGCCCCGACTACAAACCGACAAAGCTACCATCTCTCGAAGAAGAACAGATGGATCTGTCCGAGGTCGGCAAAGACGCCAAGATGCCGTGGGAGGCCAATGGGCGTTTGTGGCATACCAAAACAAGAGTCGGACGTAACGGCAAAGAGGTGCAATGGAGCGGCGAATTGTTGGCGAAGGTCGTCGACTTCATTGAAAATAATGGCGATTGGAACGACACGAATTGGAACAATCGATCGGTCGTCGAAATCGCTGCTGAAAACAAATCTACCGGCTGGTTCTTTCACGGTCTAACGGGTGAAATTTGGTTGCTGAAGATGAAGTTCCGTTGCCGTAAAGGAACTTTCAAACGAGCCGACCTGTTAGAAAAAATCAACTTGCCAACGCCAAACCAAATGGACGAACTGCCCATTTATGGCAACAAACCTCGCGTCCGTGTCTCGAACCAACGCGGCGTTTGGCAGGAGGTCGAGATCCACGCCTTCACACTGGAAGAAATCGACACCCCTGAATTCTGGGAGTTTTTGACGATGGCCATCCAGTCGTTCCAAAACAAAGAAGAACGGATCAAGTTACGCATCGACGATCATATGCCATGGACCAAACTAGGCCAAAAATGGCACTTCCTGCGAAAGGGTTTCCCGCCTGGGAAAAAAGTCAAATGGGATGTCGAGGTGTTGGAAGAATTGCATGACCTGTTGCAACGTGTCGTCCCCGATGGGCAATTCCTGTGGAACAACAAACAGGTCGTTCACGTGTTCGTCGATGACCAAAAAGAACCTTGGGTCAGCCTGCAAACCAAAAAACTGGACGCGGTTGTGCTACAAGTCAACGGACCGGCAGGGCAGGTACCGCTAGGACGAATCGCCTCCATCGGTAACGAACCTGTCGTAAAGATGATCAGTGAGGAACGCGAAGTCGTAAAGACGTCGTTCAAGTCGATCGAAGAAGTGCAGACTGGTGAACTGGAAGAATTTTTGCGGGAACATCGAGGCTTGTTGACGACGTAAAAGGAATCCGCAAGTCACGCTGTGGCTAAGAGGGTCCTGACTTGGCAAGCGGACAAGAACAACGATCGAACCTAATAAAACACTTAAAAATCAATCATAAACTGACCACCCAAACCATGATTACAACTGACCAACAACGCTTGTTGTCGCCGACGATGCTTTACCGATTCGCGTTGCCGCTACAACACACCAAACTGGCCTGGAAAAAATCTGGCATCGAATTGGATGAGAACCATGTCATCCCGTCTTTTGCCAGTTTGGATGGAATGCATCCTTACGCCGATATCCGCGGAGCTTGGAATAAAGAGGGGATGTATTTCAACGTCAACGTCACCACAAAGCAGCAATCTTTGTGGTGCCGTGATACTCAGCTGATCGACAGTGACGGAGTGCAATTTTGGGTGGACACGCGAAACACGAACAATGTGCACCGCGCCACGCGATACTGTCATTGGTTCGTCTTTTTGCCGACCGGCGGAGGTTCCAAGCGCGACCAACCAGTGGCTTCTATGTTAAAAATCAATCGGTCCAAGGAAGACCCCAAGTCCATGAACCAGGTCCCCTTGAAGGTCTGGGCCAAGCCGAGAAACGGTGGCTATCAACTGGCCGCCTTCATCCCAAAGAACGCACTGACCGGCTGGGATGAAACCGAACACACCAAGATTGGCTTCAACTACCTAGTCTTGGATCGAGAACTTGGATCGCAACCATTGGCCGTCAATCCCGAGTTTCCGATCAGCGAAAATCCAAGCCTCTGGCAGACTATCGAACTTACGAGCTAAAGCCTGCAAATGCTGCCAGCCAACCAACGAAGAACTCTTTTTATTTGTCGTCGGCTTTAGGCGTCAGTTGACCTTGAGCGATTGGTAGCGAACCGGCAAACAAGCCTCGACAAACGATCGACATGTGGCGAGTATTCAATTTTTGCCATTCGTCGCTGGGCTGGTGGTAGTCATCGTGCAGTGAGCCCGCAGAAAAACTATGAGCGATCACGCCACCCTGAACGAACGCCCAGTTATCGCTCGCGCGATACAGTCGATTGCTGAACTGAGGGTGCTCGAAAATATCAACTCCCAAACGCTGCGAACCGGCACCCATCAGCTTACCCAGATTCGACTGGTCCCAGCCCGTCATCCAGACCTTGCCATTAGCACCAGCTTCGGGTCGGCCGATCATTTCAATGTTGATATTGGCAACGGTTTTATCGAGCGGCCACACAGGGTTCTCGACCATTTTTCGCGAGCCCAAAAGCCCTCGCTCTTCACCCCAGAACGCTGCAAAGATAACCGTTCGTTTGGGTGCGGTTTCCATGGCAGCAAAAGCTTTTGCCAACGCCAACACGCCACAGACTCCCGAGGCGTTGTCGTCTGCACCATTGTAAATTCCGTCCTCCGCGCCATTGGCTCGGGCGCCCAAGTGATCCAAGTGAGCAGAAACGATGATGGCTTCGCCCTTCATCTCTGCGTCCGATCCGTGCAGAATTCCCACCACGTTAGCCACCGGTTGTTTTATTTTTTGAGCACCAGGAATCTGGCAGCTACCTAGTTTGGATGCATCAACGTCGCCTTCGACCAACAGCACAGGGATGCCCGACCCGCCACGAGGATTCGCCATTCGTGGACTGTCCATTTGAGCCTGAGCAAACTTGGCCAACGAACCGTCCGCTTCGACGGAAATGATCATCGCTGTCGCTCCCTGTCTGGCAATTCTTCTCGCTGTGTTGGACAACAGGCGGGCAGCAAACTGACCATTGGCTGCTCGCTCATCCGACAGGATCGAAGTTGCATTGACGACAACGGGTCCAGAAAACGATAGATCAGAGACTTCATCGCTTTCTGGGTCGTAGGCCCCAAATCCTTCCTTGGTGTTGATGTCGGTTTCGTTGCTGGAAAGGCAACCCAAAACGTTAAACGACTTTCCACCTTTGTCCGTCAGCTGTAGCCCTGTCGAAGAAGTCAACAACATGTCAATTTCGTGCACTTGAAAAAAGTCGTCTTCGTTGTTGGGGTCTGGACCGACAAGCCCAGCAGCTCGGAATCGGGACGCGACATAGGCGTTTGCAATTCGTAAACCTTCACTGCCAGTCCCGCGACCTTCCAACTCGTCACTCGCCAGAAACGTTAGGTCGGCAACCACTTCTCGTTCAGCGATCGTATCGCAAGCTTTTTGTTCGTCATCGGACAATGCCGGTACTTCCTGTTGAGCCATCGCTGGCAACACGAACAAACACGCAATCCATGCGGTCACAAAACCATGACGAATGAACGAAAGCGAAGCGGAAGAAAAGGGTCGATTGCTCATGGAAAAAACTCGTCTGACGAATTTGAAGATAGAAGGGAAGGGCGTCCTGTCAGCATCATTCAGCCTAGCCAACTGTCGCGATATTTGGAACGGGTTACAGAGGCCTCTGCCGATCTTTCCAAATCTTTTATTACGCCAACCAATTAAACAATCAACCAATGTACGTTTCTTACTGGAACACGATTTCCAAAGCCTTCAGAACTTCGTCGGCCAGTAATTGGTTGCCTCGGTCGTTGGGGTGTAAACCGTCTCGGCTGTAGTGTTGTTTGGTGTCCAACCAAATACCAGGCGGCACCAATGGGCTGAAGAACACGAACTTACGGATCGTGGTATCTGGAATTAAATGCAGGTCGTGTTTTCGAGCAAGCCCACGTTCCATCGCAAAGAATGGATCGAAGACAAATCCGCGTGGAATTTCAACGATGATCACTTCACAGTCTGCCTGTTTGCACCGTTTGATAATCTGGTCCAAGTCATTCCAAGTTTCATTTCGTGCGCGACCCTGGTTGTAGTCGTGGCCGCCCAGTTCCAACACCAATGCCTGAGGTTTCTGCTGCAAAATTTCCGTTAGCCTTTCCAGACCGTCGGCCGAGGTGATGCCCTCCTGGCCGTAATCCAATACTTGCCAATCGGTTCCGTTTTGCAGCGCCTTGTTTTGAAGAACTTTAGGGTACCCGAAACTGGTCAGGCTATCTCCCAAGCAAACGACAATCGGATTTTCGGCCATCGCGACACTGGCTTTTTTCTGCGCTCCCGTCCAAAAGCAGAATCCATAGACAAGCGCCAAGGCAACCAAACCGATAGACAGCCAAGCATGTTTTGCTGAGTCCTGAGTGGTCAGCTTGGATCTTTCACCCTTGGGTGAGTCAGCATTCCTTCCGGCAATCAACGGAAACCGCCGATAGAATTCGGCAACGACGACACAACCGATCATCAAGACGATCCATGACCAGTTTAATTCAGGCCCTTTGCAAGCTTGCACGCAGACCAGCGTTAGTAAAAACATCCAACTGAACTTGTTTCGTTTTCTAGTGACAACGAAACAGGAGATCCAAAAACAAATCACGAACGGGTTAACGAAAGGAAAAGCAATCAAGCTGATCAGGATCAACGCCATCCACATCAGCAATCTTTTTAATTGGCTCATGAAGCTTCGATCGATAATTGACTTCGCACGAACGCCTAAACCAAACGCCACTCGGCTTGGTAACCGAGCCCCAAGGTGATGATCTTTTGCAATAGTTGTTCGTAGTCGATTCCGGCCTTCTCGGCTGATTCAGCGAAGTCCTCGCCGTAAGACAGGTTGGGATTCGGGTTGGCTTCCAAAACGAACACTTCATTGTCAGGCGTTAAACGAATGTCCATGCGAGCGTAACCACTAAGGCTGAGTGCCCGATAGACTCGCCGACATACACTCTGAATTTTCTCAACCGTGCGTTTGTCCAGATCGGTGGCCGGTTCGGTCTCGACACCCATCTTCCTTTGGTACTGCAAATCCCATTTTACTCGGGACGTAGCGATAATTTGAGTATCGGGAGCATTTTTGAAAACCATTTCCCAGATGGGCAGCACTTTCAAACGCCGATTGCCAATGACACCCACGTACAGTTCACGACCCTCGACAAAATTTTCAACCAAAGCGTCGGTTTCGATTTCGCCATGGACGTGTTCGGTTTGTTCTTGCAATTGCTGCTGGGAACGAACAACGGATGCCTGCGAGATACCCAATGATGCGTCCTCGGACACCGATTTCACCAACAACGGAAACTCGAATCCAGTGGGCCGCTTGGCGACACGACGTCTAGGTACAACGAAGAAACCTGGAGTGTGAATGTCGTGAAAGGTCAGGATCTTTTTGCATAACGCCTTGTCATGCGACAGCAGCAGGCCACGTGGATTGCAACCGGTGTAGTGCTGCTTCTTCAATTCCAGATAGCTGACGACGTGCTGGTCGTAGACGCCCACACCATGGAATTCTTCCAACAGGTTAAATGCTACGTGAGGCTTCCGGTCAACGATGGCACGACGAATGATACCCAAGTCATCACTGACACCAATGGGAAATACCTCGTGGCCCATTTCGCGAAGGGTCGTCACGACGTCGTATTCGGTTTTCCAGTCGAGCATCTCCTCTTCGGTGTATCCGTCGAGGGATTCAGGAGGGATGAGTGAATCATGCATCAGAACCATGATGCGGTGCTTTTTTCGACCACTCAGCCGCTTTTCGATCATAGGGCGACCCGGTGATGGCCTCCGTGCAAGTAGTTCATTGTAAGTACGGTCAGCATGACAATGGCACGCTGCTTAACTTCACTTAGAGGACCGGTCACTCGTAAATCCAATTCACGACAACGCTCGATCATTTCGCGAAGCACTTGGCTAACATTGTAGCGGTATTCACCAGTCCATTGGGCCACGACCCGAGAAAGTTCGCCACGATTTTTCTGCAAAAAGGACGCGGCCGAGAACGATCGCTTGTTACGAACTTTGGACTTTGTGCAAAACAGGCGGTTTAGATCGTAATCCAGGGAAATTGGGCGCCGGTTGGCGAACGCATCATGCAGGTCTCGGTAGTGTTCACGTAAGGTAGTGCGGTTGCGAGTTATGGGGTCAACTTTCATACGCGATCGGACCTTTGCCGGCTTGCGATGCAAAGTCTTCATGATTTGGTCAACGAGTTCCAACTTTTTGAGTGCCTGCCAATCGGCATATTCACTTCGCCAGCGCGAATTCGGTTTCAGCCACACGGCAAAGGTTTCGGCAAAGTCTTCGGACGGGTGGCTTTGCGCGTACCAAGGTTCAAGGTGCAAAACGAATTTTTTGCTGTCGGGTTTAGGGCGGTAGGATTCCGGATACGGATCGTGGTAGTTTCCGAACAGACGCTTGTAACCGACGCGTCGATGCAAACGGAAGGCGGTATCCAACGCGTGCCCAGCCTCGTGCCGCAAAATCTTCAAGCACCAAGGCGCATTGCCGCCTTCGATCTCGTGCATTTGTCTGCGCTCAAGTGACTTGAGACGCGGATGAGCCAAACAGAATGGGATCGCGATGCCAGGGACTCCGTCTGGCGAAAACCATTCGTCGCTTAACCAAGCATGGGGACGAAACGAGATCTGTTGATTCGCCAATTCCTGATACAGCTTTTGTAGCTTGGGTTGCAGCCAAGAACCTTCAATCGAGATCCCCAAGTCGCAAATTCTGGTGTCCAGCAACTCGTCTTCGGACAACTTGTCGATTTGGCTGGGTGTCAAAACCCGCCGGCGGGCCTGCGTTTGCCTGCCGCCGGTTGATTGACGCCGCTGCTGCCGACCGACCACATGAAGACGGGTCTTTCCGTTTCCTTGAGCGGTAATCCGTGCCCGCTGGCGTTTCTTTTTAGTTGTACTCTTTGGGCTGGCAGTCATGTCGGCAGAACGAAGACTTGAATAGCAATTTGAAGCTGCATTTCAGCGACTTCCGCTGTCGAAGGCAACATCATTTTGCAAACTATGGCAAACCTTGAATCGAGAATTCTAGAGTAATCGAATCACATTCCCAAGCATCAAAATTTATCCACCACACAATATGTTTGATGTCATGCGTTCACTTCCAATGCTGGAATCTTTTGCTGCCTAGCATGCGATTGAGAGGGATGATTGAGAAATCCAGGCTACAGAGAGGTGGCGGACAACAGATGGCAGCTGCAAACAGGCCAGTTTTAGCGGATGTTCAGCGGCAGGCTGTAGTCGACGCTGTTCAAAAGGCTCCACCAGACGTCTTGGAAAGCGGTCCTTTTGTCGTCGCTGTGTTGCAGAATGATCAAGGATTGCTGGATCTCAGAATCCACAGCTGGTCGTCCCAACGCCGCATGGACCAAGTGCACAATCTTGTCTTTGTCAGACAGTTTTTCATTGCTGACAATCTTTTCCAGCTGAGCGGCAATTTGCGGGCTAGTGGCCCATTCGCTGTCCTTTGATGGCACGAATGGCAGAATATACTTGGGCGTCTCTTGTTGCACCTGGTTACTAACACGGGCCAGCAAGCCGGCTGCAGTCGCAGCTTTTATGTCGCCGCTGGAATAGGCCTGAGCAACAATTGCCAGCGAATGTTGTGCCGTCCGTCGGTTTTCGATTCGCGAGTAAAACACGTCGAATGTGGGTGGAACGCCCAAAAATGGGTTGGCTTTGGCAATCTGCTCGTCGCTTCCTACCCCGACCATGAATGCTTGACTGCTGGCGATGGTCGAAACCAACCATTTCAAATCAAAGTCGTTGGCGGCGAATTGATCACCCAATGCTTGTCTAGCTTTGGCCAATGTGGGGTCACTGTTGCCGTCGATTCCGGAAAGCGGAATGTTCAACATGCTACCCCAAACGTTATCAACCATCGCCTGACGGAATTGCGGTGAAGCCACAATCAGCTTGGCCAACTCGGTACGGCGATCGACTTTGGCTACAAAACCATTCGTCGATAAGGCCTGGTCACCGATTTTCGGGTAGGCAATTTGAACATTACCTTCCCCGTCTTGATACTCGATTGGTGCGTCAACTTGCCCCTGGCGCCCTTTCGGTAAAAAGTTTCGATTGACTACAAAATAGCGATCTTCCACAGCTGGCGAAACGGATTCAAAACGCAGCTGAGCAAAGAAGGCGCGGAATTCGTAAAAGGATTGTTGTGTGTTTTCTGCTAGTTGCGAACCGTACGCGTTATGGCATTGAGCACACTGCGTCCGTTGTCCCAGCAGAGCGTTTGCGACATGAGCCTGGCCTTGTTCGCCCATCCCACCAAATCGTTTGTTTAGGCCCACTAGATAACTGGCAGCCGGGTTGTATTCCGGATTGGTCGGTTCCGTCGTACCAACGGCCGAGACCATTTGATAGACGATCTTGTCCAAAGGTTGCCGGCTGGCCAATTGCTGGGCTACAAAGTCTGCCGTTTGGGCCAAGTCGTGATCCTGGGTTCCAAACGAGGGACCGATTGACAACATCCGCCAAGCCAGCGTACGACCCCAGTGTTGATAAAACTGGTCTGCCAATTCGGGCTTAGCAAGGAAATGTTGTATTAATTCTTGTCGGATGAGCAAGTTAGTTTTTTGCTGAGCTAAAAGCTCATTAACTTCAGCCTGTTCTGTAGCGTTCAAAGTTCGACCCAACAGCCGACTAGACAACCGGTTCACCCAAACGTCCAAGGTCAGAGGTGCCGTTGGTTGCAAACCATTGGCCTGCCAACTGGCTTGAAGGTACTGGTCGACTTGCTCAGCCGCCTGACTGAAATTCATTGGAGCAACAGCCAGTTCAACTTGCCGTTGGAATTCGGGCGGCAAAACTAACTTGTCTTGATCTTCGGGAACTTCCGAATTCAATGATGGATCCGGGTACATCTCTGGCGTCTCGTCGCCCGGTTGATTCTGGGCCAAATTGTCGGACGGCTGCACCGCAGACGGGTTCTCGCTTTCCCGTTCATTGTTGTTGCTATTGCGGGCATCACCTTCCCCGCCATCAGTTTTGCTGCCATCACCATTGCTTGGCTGGGGAGTCCTTACGGACGCCGAATCGTCTGGTGTTGGTTGTTGCGTGCCAGCGTTTGGTTGGACAGGCTGATCAGGCTGGATTGAATTGTTGTTTGCGATGGAATTTTCGTCAGCCTGACGGAATAGGTAAACGCTAAGCCCCACAACGCCGGCTAACAGGCCAGCGATCAAAAACATCGACAACCAGTTCGAGGAGGTGTCGGTGGTGGTTGGCGAATCCAGTTCCACCTTGGGCACTGGTACCGTCGTGTGCTTCTGCCCAACTCGATCCTTACCGACTCGTTTCTCTTGAGTTCCAGGCCCGACTGTTTTAGGCTTCAGCGAGCCAGTGATACCTGATGCGTTTTGTTGTTTTTCGATGGCACGCAAAAGCTCCACGGGCGACTTGTCGGGCAGTCGCTCGTTCAGCACTTCATCTAGAAATGCGTTCAGGATCTTTTCTTGCGAGTTGGTCATCAGGCTGAGTTGTTCATCAAGATTTTATTTTTCGTTCCACGCACTCTTTCAATCGTGCCTTGGCGCGTTGCATCAGGTTTTTGGCACCGTTTTCTGTGATCTCTAAATTGGATGCAATTTTGGATCGCGAAAGGCGGTCGCGAAATCGCATCTCCAACGCCCACTTGGAACGCTGGCTGATCTTTTTCAAACAAGACCTAAGTGCTTCTATGTATTCTTCCCCGTGTCCATCAGAAACCAGTTCACACCAAACCTGCTCGAATTTCTGGACATCTTCGACCGCGACTACCTTGCCTGCTCGTCTTTGCATAGAAATGAAAAGATTGTGAGCAATTCTCCTCAAGTAGGCTGCCGTCGCCCCGTCGTCGTAATACGTGAAAGGCTTCTGCAGAATCTTGAGAAACGTATCTTGAACAAAATCATCCGCTTGTGATGCGTCGCATCCCAAGGCCCTTAAGTACCTCCACAACGCCAGCTGATGTTTTTCAATCAACTTGGCAGGGTCAATTTCAGCGGACGAAATTTGACTCTTGTTGGCAGAGGTGGGAGATTTCATCAAAGAAGAAGTCAGTAATTCAACGTTTGAAGGTATAAATGTGTACTCAACGGTCCCAGAAATCAATCAAAACTACGGAATAAGCGTGATTTCTGGGAGCATGACTGTACCACGATCTGCCACGCCAGAATACCGTTTTGAGATTTCCAGCGCTCCGAAGATCGATTCCGAAATTATACCGCTGGCAAGGCTGGAATCACGCAAAAAGCTGGCAACTTCACAGATGTCAGTTCGTTCCGTATTGCTCAACACCGACCGTGCGGTAAACCTTACGGGATTCAGCGGTTCCAAGGCGATTCCGCATGTCGAGACGAAAAAGACCAGCCCACTAAATGCTGCCAAGGTCAAACACGAAACGCATCAGGCAGGTTCCACCAGACAAGATGACCGCAAGCGATTTTGACGAAGGTCACCATGACAGCAGCGTGATAAGGGACCTTCTGCGAAGGCCCATTAAACACGGCAGGAATTTTTTGAAGCGGCGGACGGCTTAGAACAACTCGTCGATCAGTTTACCACTGTTGGCGATTTTCATTGGTCGGCCACTGTTACTTGTAAAACTGGTTTCCAACGAAATGCCCATCGACTTGCAGATCGAGGCCATGAGGTCTTCCGACGTATAGGATTTGTCGCTGATGATTTGCAAACCGTCTTTGTCGGTCTCGCCAATCGCTTGGCCACCTTTCATGCCGGCACCGCCAACCACAACGCTCCAGGATCGCGCCCAGTGGTCGCGTCCGGCGTTACCGTTGATACGTGGCGTACGTCCAAATTCGCCCATCCAAATGACGGCCGTGTCTTCCCACATACCTCGCTGGACTAAGTCTTCAACCAGCGCACTCATACCTTGATCCAACATTGGTAGTCGCTGGTTTTCCAGAGTTGGGAAAATGCCTTGGTGGTTATCCCACCCGCCAAAGTTAACCTCGACGAACGGAACGCCCGCCTGGACCAAACGTCGCGCCATCAAGCAGCTGCGTCCAAAGTTGTTTTCACCATAGCGACTGCGAACGTCGGAAGATTCGGCTTCGCTACGGAACGCTGACATTTGATTGCTGGACATCAGGTTCAAAGTTTTCTGCAGAACCTTGGCATGCTCGACGGCACTCTGGCCTCGGTTTTCGTCGATGAAGCCAGTTTCTAATAATCGCAGAGCTTGCATTCGCTGTGTCAATCGATCCGGCGGCAAATTCATTTGCAGGTTGTTAACGTTGCCTCGAGAATCGACCGTGAACGGCGCCCAAGACATACCCAAAAATCCGGGCCCTTCGCTACCGCCGCCAATGCTGACAAACGGCGGCAAGTCCAGTTCCGCCGCGCGAGATCCGATTAACTCGTGCGAAATCACAGAACCGTAACTAGGGTGTTCGATGTTTGGATTGGGCACGTACCCAGTGTGCATGTAGTAGCGACCGCGCTGGTGATCTGCTTCGCGAGTGCTCATGTTTCGAACGATCGACATCTTGTCCATTTGCTGAGCCATCAACGGCAGGTGCTCGCAAATCTGCATGTCGCCCGTTGTCGCAATCGGCTGAAAAGGGCCGCCATTTTCTGTACCAGGCTTCAGGTCCCACAAGTCAATCGTGGAAGGACCGCCACCCATCCACAACAAGATGGCACTCTTCTTGTTCTTGGCCAGCTCGTTTACGTGAGCCGATAATGATCGCCCCAGCGCCATGGATGTTCCGGCAAACGCAGACAAACCCATTAGGTGCTTTGCGAAGTGACGGCGAGTCATGCCTGTTGGTGTTTGGTATTGCATGGTTTTCCTTTCGTGAATGTCTCGCTTAGTTGTGCTGTCGATTCTGGTTGGCCAGCTGTGTTGGTTAGTGATTGAAAATGAATTCGTTACTGTTCAAAATCACCCACCACAAATCCTGGTAGGTTTCAACGGCGTTTCCATTTCTGGATTCGTAAATTTGACGCGCCATTTCGACCTCGTTGCCTTTGGCCTTACGTCCCAGACCAGCCAGGAACAGGTAATCAATTTTTTGTTTGTGATTCATGGACCGATCTTTGACCAGCCGATCCAGAAACGTCTTTTGACCGGACGTGGCCTGTCTGATCAATTCGCCATTGAACATCATCAAGACTTGAGGAATCGTGCCGGCGAAGGCAGTTGTCTCGTCACCCTCATCCGTCCCAAATGCTTGAGCAAATTGTTGTAGCCAACGATTCTTGCGAGCCTCTTGTTGCTCGTAACTGCCGGAATCCGCTTCCGCCCGAGTCGAAACCAAAAGGCTCTCGTATAACTCTTCGGCACGCATTTGTCGTAGATAGAATCGCGAAAACAACGGAGCAGAACCGGCCAATGGATCATCCGTCAGCCGTTCGCCTTTGCGGGCCTTTGGGGCTTTGCTGGACAAACTGTAAGGTCGACTCAACACAATCCATTTCGTCAATTGGCGGACGTCGAAACCACTTTTACGGAATTCGCTGCCCAAGTAATCCAAAAGGTCTGGATTGGAGGGTGGATTGTGAGGGCCCAAGTCATCAACCGGCTTCGTGAAACCGTAACCCATAAAGTGAGCCCACATGCGATTGACCATTACCTTTTCCAGGTAAGGCGAGTTCATCATCAGGTCAGCCAGTTCTTTCCGACGATTGACCTGTCCGATTGCACCGTGAGGATCGATCGCTGTGCCGTCTACGAACACGGGGTAAGCGACCTTCAATTCACCGTTACGCTGCTCGTAATAAATTTCTGCTTTATCAACGTTGCGTCGACTCTCGCCGAAGAAGTCAACGTCGACAAGTTGATTAGTCGCCGCCGTGGCGCGATTCCGACGTCCACCGGTTGCCCGAACCTGGCGGAAGAAGGCGTTCATGTCCCAGTACTTTTGCTGCTGCCACTTGTTAAAGGGGTGGTTGTGGCACTGAGTGCACTGCACCTGGAGACCTAGAAATATTTTGGTGGTGGCCGCTGTCGCCTGGGCAGCGTCATCCTGGTTCACTTTGTCGATCAAGAAGTTCGCCGCGCCATTGAAATCATCGGCGTCCGGCGAAACGCTACCGCTGGCAGTGACCAAGTCGCTAACCATACGATCGTAAGGCTTGTTGCGAGCAAACGTGTCTCGCAAATACTTTTGCATGCCCGCTCGGTTGATCATCGAACGCTGGTCGTTGCCACCCGTTCGACCAATCAACAAATTGGTCCAAATCGTGGTCCAGTTCCGCGAGTACTCTTCGGTGTACTCGTCGTCGTTCAGCAAGCGATCAACCAGTTTTTCGTACTTGTCCGCCGACTTGTCGCCTGTAAATTCTTCGACTTCCGAAACCGTAGGGATGCGACCCAACAGGTCTAAGTACACCCGTCGACACCACTCGTACTCTTCGGCGCGCTGGACTGGTTTAACTTCGTACGCGTTCCAAACTTCGCGGACTAAGCGATTGATTTCGTTGACCTGGGTAGTCCCAGAGTTGCTTCGGGAATCCTGAGCAAGCAGCGTACTAGTCGAAACCAGCATGAACGCGACGGTGGTAATGCCTAACTTCATGATCACTTGTTAGTTAGATCCTTAAATGACGAGGCCCATTTTAGCCAAATTTTCGAACGACCCCATTGTTCAACTTTAAGAACGGTACAAAAAGCCGGTTTGGGCTCTTTCTTTTCCAACCCGTACATTTTTAGATTTGGCTGGAAAATGAATAGGCAACAAAAAACGACCCAGATTTGGTCCGGGTCGTTTCCTGTATTCGAATTGTATCGTTTTGCCTGTATCGAAATTGAACATGTGTACGATTTTGATCCAGTCAGTAAAGCAGTGGATTGCTAAATCTGTTTGAATTCAGCGAGTCCGGAAACGCGAGCGAGGTATAATATAGGGATAAGTGCTGGTCCAAGCCACTAAAGGGTTAGTTAAGTGGCTTGGACACTACCTCGTCTCGGTTCCGACCCCAACCAATCGCTTAAACAATTGGTGGGGCCCACCACTTCCAAAGAAACTGTATTGCAATTGGCGTGCCAAAAGGTCGCCGATTGCCTTCAGTTTTGCTTCCCCTGCTGTTTGCTCCAGTGGCAGCACACCTTGTTTCTTGGCACTGTCCCCAGCCGGATTCCGCACCCTCTGCTCAAAGCCACTCTGCCGCCAGTAGCAAAAGCTTGCGACCACCCCTGCCCGCAGCTTTCATTCAGACCGACGAATTCCGCCAAATCCCTAGACACCCTCGCTTGGGAGGGTCGCGAGGAACGAGCGGGGAGGGGCAATGCACTCCGCGGGGCGTCAGCCCCTCAATACCTACACCCGAATTGGCCAACGCCCCAAACCAAGAGCACACAAAGGCGGCACCAGCAACCTGCTGTCAGAAGGCTGGGCCCGCTGCGGGTAAAGGGCCCTGCTAACGAGCATTTCTTAGGCGGATCGCCCGATGCGTTTGCCTGACCCTTAAAGTCTGACGCAAGTGCCATCAAAGAGCCTTGCCGCAGGGTGGGTTCTGTTCTGTTTTCTTCAACATTCCGGTTTCTCACGACGATGTTCGAAATGACGATCCGAACGAATGTTCGAGCTGTGTCAATTGATCTGCTTAGTCTGTTCCCGCAAGAACTTGAGCTAGTCGCGATCACAAGAAATCGATGTCTCGGTCCTGCTAACGTTTGCCGAGCTGACCCGAAATTCGCAAAACAAGGATGTGATCCATGCGTTCAGCATTGTTGGTTGCCGCTATTGCCTTGATGGCTTGTGGCTTTACAGGTTGTTCTACTACTTCGTGTGGCACCGGTGGGTGCGGCGGAGCAGGAGTGTTTGCTGGTGGAAGTGGCGGCGGTGGCTGTGCCGGGGGATGCGATTCCTTTGGTGGTGGCGGCTGCGATAGCGGCACTTGTGCTACAGGCGGCTGTGATGGAGGCGGCTGTGGACTTGGTGGCGGAGCCTGCGGTGGTGGGTGCGGCATTGCTAGTCGCGGTCACAAATTCGGTGGCTTCTTGGGCGCACGGAGTCGCAAGTCAATCGCCTCGCCCGGCCTATGTGGCTTGGGCACTCGCTTAGGTCTAAACGGCATCGGTTGTTCTACCGGATGTGGAACGTCAGCAGTCGGCGGATCAATCGGTGGTGGCGGTTACGATGAAACATGCTCCGATGCCGGTGGTCGTTTCGCTGGTGGTCTAGGACTTGGCCCAGGCTGCGGAAACGGTGCCTGCGGCGGAGGACTTGGTCATGGCGGTCTTGGCCTGGGCGGCGGTGCTGGACTTGGTCATGGCGGTCTTGGCCTGGGCGGCGGTGCTGGTCTTGGTCATGGCGGTCTTGGTCATGGCGGT
>CAZJBW010000015.1:60932-77310 GCA_964543985.1 uncultured Pirellulaceae bacterium
TCTTGGCCTGGGCGGCGGTGCTGGTCTTGGTCATGGCGGTCTTGGTCATGGCGGTCTTGGTCATGGCGGTGCTGGTCTTGGATGTGGCGCTGGAGGGTGCGGACTAGGCGGAAACCTATGCACGGGTTGCTTGGGTGCCGGCCTAGGTGGAAAACTGGGCGGTGGAGGACTCAAGAATTTAGGTAACCCGTACGGAAGCGTGCCTCACACAGCAGCCTTGCCACCCGGCGGCGGTGGTCCAGGTGCTGGTGGTGGTCCCGTCGGAGCCTACAGCTACCCCTACTACACAACTCGTGGTCCACGTGACTTCTTGATGTGCAAACCACCCTCCATCGGCAACTAAGCCTTACCGAGGTCAGTGATCAGAAGGCGATTATCCATCGCCGACTAGAATTCAAAACTCAGCAAGCCAGCCCTTTTTCGGGCTGGCTTGTTTCATTGACCGTGTTCTCATTGGCAGTGACAAAAGAATCCCGCCTGTGGTCTCACGTTGATTTTTAGGCCCGAGGGCCAAAAGCGCGAGCACCCGTCAAGCTAGGCCCGTGATTCTTATCTTGCCGCAAAAAAATTGATCTGGAGTGGAATTAAAAAGCGAACAAAAAGCCAACAGTCACTGAAAACGCAACCTAAGCTTTCAACACCCATTCTTGTTGTTCCCGATCTTGTTGTTCCCGAGAAACGTTATGCGTAAACGTCGGTTTGGATTCGTCGATCGGCCCATTCAGATGCGGTTGATTGGCCGCGTGATCAACTATTTCTTGACCGCCATTGTGTTGTCCATTTTCACGTGGGCCGCGTGTCAGGCGGCGCTTACAGGCAATGATTTTCTGGCCTGTATTCGCGATTCAGTTGTTCGGTTCTACCCGGTCTTTTTAGTGCTTCTGGTAATCCTCCCAATTGCCTTGCTAGACATCGTTCGCATCACCAACCAATTCGCTGGGCCAGTAAAACGCTTGCAGAACCAGCTGAAAGACTTCGAACGAGGCGAAAAGATTAAGCCGCTTTCGATTCGCGAATCCGATTTGTGCGCCGACGACTTGCCGAATTCTATCAACGCATTGATTGACAAAATTGACGAACTGGAATCAGTGGTCGCCAGCGAACTTGACGGCAGCGCATAAAAAGGCTCTCGGAACGCCAGAATTCCAAGGGGGGCTGAGGAACTCTAGTCATTTGCCGAGAGCGATTGGACGGTGGATCAGGAACTTCCATGTCCTGATCACCAGTGTCTAAGTAAGGCTAAAAAAATGTTGTTTGGTCAGCTTCCGTGCTTCTCTCTCAACATCCCTGTTAGCGGGCCGAAAACCTTATAGCTATTTAGCCAAACTCAAACGTTAGGTTGTATTGGTTTATCGCTTTATCTTGTCTGCGATGGGGGGAGATTATTGGATCGGTGGAATCGGGTCAATAGAACTATTCATGAAAAAAGCTAAGGTCGCTAAATCGGGACCCGTACGCTATCAATCGCGACAAACGAGCGGAAATAGTCAATTGGGAGATCATTCTGCGAGGCAAATTTTTCAAGAGGTTTGACGTTGACTCAGTTGGGTGTCGTTGCATTACGGCGACACGCATTGGCAATAAAACAACGCACCATCTTCGGCACTCGTCACCTCTCGTCACAAAACCCGATATTTTTCCACACCAGATCTGTTCGAAGCTTTCGGCCTTGCTTTTGCATGCATTCTTGTTGGCCAACCTGACCAACAGCGATGAATGTATGTCCCAAGCAGCAGCCCCTGCTTACCTCGCCCCCTCACCCGTATCGTCCAAAAAGGCAACGTGCAATGATCGATCATCAATTGGACTTTCGACTGATCCAGGACTTGGAACAGTTTGCCGAGTGCCGAGACGAATGGAACGAACTGTGTGACTCGCGACTGTTTCATTCTTGGGAATGGATGTACACGTGGTGGAAGCACTACCAAACGATCGGTTCATTGGCCATCGTTGTGGTTCACGACCATACCGGTCGTTGGGTGGGCATTGCGCCATGGTTCAAAACGCGTTCTGCCAGCCGCGGACGAGTCATTCGCAACTTGGGCACCGGTGCCGCGTGCTCGGATTATGTTGGCATCGCCGTAAGACCCGGCTTTGAAGATCACGTGGCCAGCACATTGCTGAGTGCTACGTTGGCAGACGAACAGGCCAGCATCTTCGCGGACGTTGACTTGTTTGAATTCGAGGGGCACTTGATTGATGAGCCCGTCATTCAACGGATCGTTCAGCAGGTAACACCAGAAATGGGGCGCGTTCGAGCGGAAGCATTTTCAGGATCGTGGCCTACCACACTCAGTAAAGATTGGACCGAATTCGATCTGCAACTACCAAAATCATTTCGACGCAAAACGAAGAAAGCCACCAAGCGTTTGCAGTCTAGCGAGTTTCATGCAGAAGCGGTTCGCGAGCTAGATTCGCTAGAAACTGCTTGGGACACGTTCGTCGATCTACATCAGCGCCGACGAGAATTTTTAGGTCAGCCTGGTTGCTTCGCTGACTCTCAGTTTACCGAGTTCCTAAAAGAGGCAACGTTTCGGTTAGCGGAAACAGGCCGCAGTCAAATCAACATGATTTATTACATGGGCCAACCGCTAACTTGCGACCTTGAATTCACAAATGACGACACCGTCTACATGTACCAAACAGGGCTGGACCCATACCAGTTGAAGCTGGAACCGGGTCACCTGACCTTCACCTGGGCCATACAGCAATCCATCGAACGGCAATTCGCTTGCTACGACTTTTTACGCGGCGACGAACCGTACAAGTCGCGTTGGACGCCGGACCGCATCGAACTGTACCGCACCCAGATCGTGCCCAACCGGTTGAGTTCGCGAGTCCGAAACTCTTTGATCATCGGCGGCCGTCACATCAAAGGGATCGCCGCCGGTTTGAAGCAACGGATCAAAAAGGAAAGTTAATGAAGCGATGATTCAAAAACTTTCCAACGACACACCCGTCCAACAACTCGTTGCCAGTTGGAACGACTTGTGGCACATCGATGGACAAGCCACCCCAATGGCTCGCTTCGAATCGGTCTCTCGATTCGTTGAATCGCAAGGCAATCAACCGTTGCTGGTCGCCACCGTTCAAGCAGCCAACCACTTGATTGGTGGGATGATATTAATGCGGTCCCGCATCAAGGGCATGAGTGTTTTGCGCTCGCCCAATTCACCATTGTTTCAATGTGGTGCTCTGTTAGTTCACAAAGCCGAAATGAACACCAGACACTTTGACCAACTGGCAGCCAGTCTGCGACGGGCTGGATCGTTGATTTACTTGGATTGGACAGTGGAAACGACCGAGATTCGTCGCCTGATGGATTCGCTACGCAATCAGGGCTCGTACGTTTACCGGATCAAACAGTTCGATACTGGCTTGATCAAACTTGAGGGGTCATGGGACGAGTACTGGCAGGATCGATCGAAAAACTTTCGCAAGAAAATTCGTCACACTCTGCGGCAACTGAACGAACAGGGCCCCATTTCATTCGAACGCTTCAAAAGCTTTGCCAGTCGCGAACAACTAAAAGCGTTGATCGACGATACATTGGCAATCGAGCATCGCACATGGAAAGGTCAACAGGGCAGCTCACTGGACGCTGATCTGAATTTGCGTCGCAACTTTGTCGAGACGCTGTACGATTTGGCAGATGCCAACTCGCTTGAGATTCATTTCTTGAGAGTCGCTGGTCAGCGGATCGCTTTTGACATTGGTATGCGACGCGACGCCACATACTACTCGTACAAAGTAAGCTTCGATCCGCAGTTCGCTCAGTACGGGCCGGGACACTTGCTGCTGCAACATCAACTGAAAGAATTTTTTCAGCAACGTGACATCCAAATGGTGGACACGATCGGCGACTTGAGTGACGCCACGGCTCGTTGGACCAATTCCAGTGTGCCAAAGTATCGATATTGGATTGCCAATTCGTGGACCAAAAAAATGGGCATCCGCACTCTGGCTTTCATCAAGCCGTTGCTTAACAAAATCTTAAACCGATCATAGGTTTTCGCGGGTTGTGTCAATGCTTTGGGTAATCGTCAATAAATACGCGAACCCGAATTGTGATACAACGGTCCTGTGGTCATCGATGGTTGCAGTCAAAACAGCCACTGCTACCTTCCCCTCTCTTGTTTCTCTTTCCTAAACCTGCCTCTCTTTCCTCCATCGAGCCCTCATTTGACAATCCGCCTGGAAGAAATTTTGCAAAACATGTTGCAATCCAATGCAACTGATCCATTAGCTGATTACCTAGACCAGGAAGGTCACCCAGATGCCAGCTTGGTTCGTGCGCTTGCCGATCCAATGTTGGCAATCCAGAAAGTTGGCCGAGACATTGTTGACGTCAGCATGATTCTGCGACTGGACATAGAACCGGTCATGAAGCGCAGCATCGCCTTACAGCACTGCGGCCTGACGAATGATATCCTGTTCGACCTAGGCTGCGATTTTGCCGATCACGCTCTGCCCGTCTTTGAAAACTGGAACGCGCACGATTTACGGCCTCGCGAATCGATTTTGGCAATGCGACAGTGGATACAGAAAGCCATTACCGATGACCAGCTACGCGAGTCACGCTTAGACATTCGCAAATTTCAACGAGTGCCCAAGCCTCAGTACTACGTCGTGCAAGCCGCCCGACAAGCCTGTAGTCCGTGGAGTTGGGCGGAACATTGCGTGGGCAGTAGGAACAGTCTGCGAATAGCAGAACTGGCCGAAAAGGCAGTGGGACCCGATGAATTGCTGTGGCAATTGCAAAGAATCAGCCAACGGGTCGTTGACTTGCCGTCTTGATCTGCAGCTATCTTTTCAGTAGCCGATCCCGTAAATTGGTGGGCAGATGGCGCGGAGTCACAGGACCCGCCGGCGAGATAAAAATAAACTCCATCGTGCACTCATGGAAATTGACATATACCAAACCTGTCCCTGCCAGTCGGGGAAGAAGATCAAGTTTTGCTGCGCCAAAGACATTCTTCCTGAGATCAACAAGATCCGATCTTTGCACCAGGGCAAACAGTTTGTCGCTGCCTTGGAAGCGTCCGAACGAGCGATCGAAAAGTCGGGCCCGCTGGCTTGCTTGCTAGGCTTGAAGACTCACATTCTCATTCAACAGAAACAGTACGCCCAAGCCGAGGAAACAAACCAACGGTTTCTGGCTGGGCATCCGCGGAATCCGCTGGCCTATCAACACCAAGCCTTGCTTATGTCAGCGGTCGGTGATGCGGAAGGTGCCGTACAGGCATTGCAGAACAGCATGGACGCCTGCGGTTCCGATGTTCCACTGACCATGTCTGCAGCGTTTCGAACAGTGGGCATGATGTTGGCATCCGGTGGTCAGTTGCTGGCCGGACGATTCCATTTGATCTTCGCTTCCGAGCTTCGTAACGGCGAGGACGAAATTTTAGGCCAACTGGTCTTGCAGAGTTTCCGGTCACCCGAGATCCCGTTGATCTTGAAGTCCGAGTTTCCTCTGTTTGTTCCTAACGAAAACGTCGATCCACAACCGTGGCACGAAAAATACATCAACGCTTTAAAGTTTGCATCTCGCGGGCGTTGGCGTGCCGCACGCACGACTGTTCAACAGTTGCTGGAATCGAACCCCGACCAGCCCGATCTAATTTATGCGGCCGCCGTCTGGTCAATGCACTTGGCAGATTCGCAAAGTGCTCGCCAGTACTTGGACCGCTTTTCCAAGTTGGACACCGTGACTCACGATCAAGCGGTCGAGCATCGTGGCTTGGCCTTTGTCGTTGACGAGTCGCCTTTGGTAGATAGCTACGACTTGGTGATGTCGACCTACGAGATCAACAACGTCGAGCAGTTCAACGAAATCGGAATGTCCAATCGACAAACCATTAACGGATCGATATTAGGCCAAAGCTTCATCGACCCTGAAATGCCACACCCGATTAACGGCTTCCTGATCTTGGACAAAGAAGAAGTCCGCACGATTGGTGAAGCTCAAGACGACCAGTTCCCCAAAGTTGTTGGCGAACTGCTGGTCTACGGTCGCCAAACAGACCGCCAACCACGCTGCGAAGTGTTTGTGGTTCGCGACGAGTCATTCGATCAAGTGCATCAAATCCTAAAGGACCTTTTTGCCGATTCACTAAACGGGAAAGTCGACGAGCAGGTAGTGGAACAGATCAACATTCTGGAAAACGACCTCAGCTTCAAATGGCATTTACCAGCCGATATGACTCTGGAGCAACGCCAGGACTTTGTCGCCAAACAACGCGAAAAAGAATACATGCAGCTGCTGCCTCAAATTGCTTTCTTACCGTTGGACGGCCAGTCCATCGAACAAGCGGTTAACGGTGACGAACAAAGCCGCGTCAATGCCGAAGCGGTCATTTTGTTAATGGAACAAGCCGCTGATGCCTTGGCCAGCGACAGTTTCGATTTCAATCGTTTACGCGACAAATACGATTTACCTAACCCACAACCAGTCGATACTAAAAATCGCGCCTTCGACCAACTGTCACCCATCGAAACCCAACGAATTAACTTTGCGGACTTGGATGACGAGTCGCTGATCAAGGCTTACGTCTTGGCCAGCAGTTGCGGCAACATCCCCGTGTTGCGATCGGCCGCTCCCGTGATCTTGGAACGCCCCGAAATGGAACGCTTCATCCATTTCGAAATGGTGCGAGTCATGATGGCCAGGCTGACTCAAGATACCGACGAAGCCTTGGAGATGATGCAAAAAGCCCGTAGCCATGCCTTAAGCGCCAAGCGGCCGATCGGCGGAATCCTGATCGACGAATTGGAATTGCGATTGGAACGCAATCGCCCGGACGGTTGCCAGGAACTTCTACGAGTGCTGCAAACGCAACACCTACAAGATCCTCAAAACCAATATCGTCTGGCCATGGTCTTACAACGATTCGGGATCATGGGTCCAGACGGTCGGATGCGTTCGGATGCTGCCGAAGCAGCGCAACCGACCGAACCAACAGGAATTTGGACACCCGACGGTACGGAAGCTCCTGCCGTTCCCGCAGCCGAATCTGGCAGCGAGACCAAGTCCGGACTGTGGTTGCCCGAATAGTCTGTTTCGACCGCTACCGGTTGTTGCCCCGTTTTCATTGAAGGTTTCAAGTGTCCAGTTACGTTGTCCGTTATGGGTCGATGCGCAATCTTGGTGTGTTCCATTCACGGGGCAGCCAGGATCGATTCCAGCGTGGCATGAACGTGATCGTGCGATCCAATCGAGGGCTGGAGACCGCATTTGTCCTTTGTGAAGCCTCAGATGATGCTCTGTCACATTTGGACGAAACACCCAGCGGTCAAATCTTGCGAGAAATGACGGAACAGGACATCAACGAACACGCTCACTTGCAGGCCAGCCGCGATAAGAAACTGAAAATTTGCCAGTCTCATATCAATCAGTTCAAACTTGACATGGAGCTGGTCGAAATCGAACACTTGTTTGGTGGCGAACGAGTGATCGTTTACTACCTGGCCGAACAACGAATCGATTTTCGCGAACTAGTAAAGTCACTGGCCGCCGAATTTCAAACGCGGATCGAAATGCGACAAATCGGCGTTCGCGACGAGGCTAAACTTTTGGCCGACTATGGTGACTGCGGGAAGCCCGTTTGTTGCAATACCCATCTGTCGTCCATGCCACCCGTTTCCATGAAGATGGCGAAAATCCAGAAAGCCACTCTGGATCCAACAAAGATTTCAGGACGGTGTGGCCGATTGAAATGTTGCCTACGCTATGAATACGACACCTACGAGGCCATGCAAAAGGAGCTGCCGAGGGTCGGTTCGGAGATCGTCACACGAGACGGAAAAGGCAGAGTGCTGTCACAAGAAATACTGGCGCAACAAGTGCTTGTGGAAACCGAAGATCACCGTCGCGTTTTAGTCGATGCAGCAGACGTGCTTACTGTCATCCGAAAGAAATCGGGAAAGCAGGACCGCCCAAACAAGAAACGAAAGCCGGATGATTAACGATGCGATGCAAATTGGAACGTTGGTATCTCAAACGAACGGTTATACTTAAAACGGCGTTCGCGTTTTAAAATGCTGACGTTTAACAGATTGTTTTGACAAAAATGTTTGCCTTTAAGCAACAGCGATTGCTTTTAATTAGTACGTCTGTTGTTTGTTTTTGTTTAATAGTGGTAAACGAAGTTTTCAAGATTACGAATCGATATGCACGACGAAGTCTACGCCCTTCACAACCTTTTGAAACGCGACCAACGATATCCGCTGGACGCGTATGTGTTTATTCGTGAAGCGCTTTCATACGCCTCCAACGTCTTGGAATTTGGGGATGACATGAAACCCGATGCCGACCCTCAGTTCAATCTGG
The DNA here is from genome assembly GCA_964543985.1 of uncultured Pirellulaceae bacterium. Taxonomy (GTDB): domain Bacteria; phylum Planctomycetota; class Planctomycetia; order Pirellulales; family Pirellulaceae; genus CAJQPP01. Next base: position 69,262 of record CAZJBW010000015.1, read on the forward strand.
AGGCGACTCCCGAATCCAACGAACCGATCTCGGAACGGCACCTGACCGGCCAGGAACTGTGCGAAGCGATTCGCCAGTATGCTCTGCAAGAATTCGGTTTTATGGCCAAGCTGGTGCTGATGAATTGGGGCATCAACAATACTGGTGGTTTCGGAGACATCGTCTACAACATGATCGAAGTCGGGCTGATGAAAAAATCGCCGAACGATTGTCGAACTCATTTCGACGATGTCTATGATTTTGACGCCGTCTTCGACAAAGACTATGAACTCAAGGTATCGGGATCGTAAACGGTGGCCAAACCTAAGAACAAAAAAAACAAAAACCGACCGGAACGCAGACGCACCAACGCGACCAAAAATTCTTCCGCAAACGCCGAAGCGCCGCCTGTGATCGACCAACCAGTCCAGGATGTCACCAGTTCCACACCCCAAACAGAATCAAACAGCCATCTATCACCCGTTACTCCGCGACCACTGAAACCTAGACCGGGTTGGTTTTTTGCGGTCTGTGCTTTGGCAACGTTCTGGATCGGTGTGCTGGGCTATCTGGCTTGGCGAGCCGTCAGTGCCTGAACGCCAACGCAGTTGATAACAACCACCGCGTTCACAAACACCTGTGGTCCGTTAATAGTGAGGCGGTTTCTCGTCCTTCATCAGGCGATCGCCTTCGCCACCTAGTTGCAGCGTTGCGACTTGGTCGATCAACCGCCGGACACTCTGTTCCAGCTGTTGATTTTGGCGAGTCAATTGAAGAATGACTTCGTTTTGCTGTTCGTAGTCGCGTTGCAGCAAGCCTAAATTGGTTTCCAACTCGACGAGCTTTCTTTCAACTTCTGTCATGTGGATTCCTGTTGGCGTCGATGTCCAGCCAGTTGTTTCCGGATGGCTCGCAAGTTTCAAAAGCAGATAATTCGGCGTTTCAAGCCGCCGCGACAGCACTAACTGTACCCATTGACGCAGCGCTGGCAATACTGGGCAAACGGGTGCTCGCTAATCTTGAGGGTCAGATCGGCTTAATCCAAGCTGTTTCAGATAACGATTTTCGGCCTCGGTCATAGCGGCGCGAAGTTGGGGTGACTGGTCATCCATGCCCGTTAAATGCAGAGTTCCATGAATGATGTACAGCATTAATTCACTGTCGACATCCCAATTGAATTCCTGACAGACCGCAGTGGCCGTGTCGTAGCTAACGATAATCTCGCCATCCAAGCGGTGGTGTTCTCGATCGCATTCCATCACAAAACTCAGCACGTCCGTGGGATAGTCGTGTTGCAGGTAGCGGCGATTCAATTCGTGCATCGTTGGATCGTCGACGACGGCCACACTGATCGACCCCTGCTGAAAGCCCGCGTCGGCTAGAATGTTGCCGATCACCGATTGGATCGTCGGAATATCGACTTTGAAACGAGGATCGCAATTGACCTCGATCGGCCCGCAGAAATCAGGCCGGTTGTTGTTGGTCTGGGTATTTGACTCGGGCATGGTACATCGCGTTGAGCGATTTGATCAGACTTTTTTCGATAGTGCGAAGTTGCTGTAACGTCAACGAGCACTCGTCAAACTGCCCATCATCCAGTTTCCTTTTGGAGATGTTCTCAACCAGGCCTTCCAGTCGTGCTGGCGTTGGCTCGCGTAGTGCTCGGCTGGCACTTTCTACCGCATCGGACAGCATCATAACAGCCGCCTCTTTACTCTGAGGCTTAGGGCCCGGGTAACGGAAGTCGGCTTCTTCGATGTCGGGCGAATCCACGTTCTCTTCGTTTTGCCGAGTCGCCTGCTGATAGAAGTACTCCACCAGTGTGGTTCCGTGATGCTGTTCGATGATATCGACAATCCGCTGTGGCAGATGGTTCTTGCGAGCCATCTCGGCTCCGTCTTTCACATGCGCGATGATCACCAACGTGCTCATGGTAGGAACCAGGTCGTCGTGTTTGTTCCCGTCGACGCCTTGATTTTCGATAAAGTATTCAGGCTTTCTCAGTTTCCCGATGTCGTGGAAATAGGCGGCGACGCGACACAACAGCCCGTTGGCGTCGATCGATTCGGCGGCTGCTTCACTGATCGAGGCCACGTTGATACTGTGGTTGTAAGTTCCGGGGGCTCGTTGAACCAGCTGCTTTAACAGCGGATGGTTGGCGTCACTAAGTTCCAACAAGCTGATGTCTGTCTGAATCCCAAACCACTGTTCCAAAAACGGCAACAATGCGGTCATGAACAGACCAGCTAACAAGGCACCGCCGGCAAACCAAACGCCCTCTAAAAACAAAGCCGCCGACAATGGCTGACCCGTGATCGTACCGATACCGATCGTTGTGGGAAAGGCAACGGCGGCCGCGAAAAGTCCAATATGAACCAGACGCGTTCGGCTGCGGATCTGACCGCACAACAGACTGGCGACGAACGCCGTCGCGGTCAGCGTTACAAATTCGCTTAAGCCGTAACCGTGCGAAATGGTGTAAACCAGGGCCACCAGAGCACTCATTAACAACGCCAGTTCGCGATGGTATGCGATTGCGATCGTCATGGCGAACATGCAGATCGGTATGATCTCGGCACGCCAATGCAAATTGATCGACAAAACCCAGGCGACCACCACGGTAACCATGAACAGACCCAGCAACAACGAAAAGTGTTTCAGTTCATCGATCAGACTGTAATCGCGAGTATACAAGTAGCCGCACAACAGCGAAAACACGGCAAAGTACATGCCCCAGTCGGCGATCGAATACCACAGCCGTTCCGTCAAACTCATCGACTTAACGAATTCGGCATGTTCGGCCTGCAGCAACAAAAGATCTTCATCCTGCAACGCTTGCCCGGCAGAAATCACGCTGGCATCGTCCGCCGTAATCGTGCGTTTTTCCAGCGGGCTGCCGGGGCTATAAAGCTTGTATTCCAGCGGAGTGTTTCGTTCTGCCTGTCGCATGGATCGTTCGGTTGCCTCAAGGTCCAACGTCAACGTCGTCGGTAATCGAACCTTCAACCAATCGTACAGACGGTCGGCAACGAAGCGAGGATCGGCAATGTTCTTCTGGTTGTCCAACGATGTTCGCAGCCGCTGATACAGCAAATCCGCAATCTCGCCGATTCGCACATCGGCCACGTCGACCTGCGTTGTCTTCGTACGGTTACGCAGCGGATACACCATGATCTCTTGCGTGCTACCCTGGCCAAGTTCGTGCTCCAAATTTTCCAGAAGCCCATGTTTGTTGATGTCCAACAAGGCGGCCTCAAGTCCAATCTGTAACGCGTTCAACGACGTGTCATCTTTAATAGCGCCAGCAAACCGGACGAACGCTCTTTCGGTTGGCGCCAACACTGGATTGTCGGCGTCCTGGTTCGCTGAGGCCTCTTGCTGACCAACCTGCGAGACCTCGTCGGGGTGAGGTTGAGGGATATCGTCGGGATCGGCTTGAAACTTCTCTCCCAGAAACTCTTGCCAAACAGACTGGTCGACATCCGAGTAAGGTTTGTCTTTGATCTGAAAAATTCGATCCACCAATGCTTGGTGGATTTCGCCAATCGCAGAATCGTCATGTGCGTAGTAGACCAACGCCGTTTGCCGCGCACGTTCTCGGGCGCGGGCCGTATCGATGGCGTCGATGTATTGGAATGAGACTCGCGCGTGCAGGTTGTGCATCGGTGCCATCCGGGCGCGGTACGGAAAACTGGGAGCCCAACCACCAGTCACGACCCACAGGATCATGGTGGTGATGACACACAGGATGACTCGCGTCCACAATCCCGGACGCTTTAAATAGCTCATCACGACATCCACAGGACGCTGTGGTGATGGCGCGGTCCAACGAGTTGACTGGTTTGTGTTTGGCATGTTGTCGGGACGTGGTGGCGTCCGTCGCCTTATTGCTGCTCGTGGGAATCTGATTCGTAGGCATCGACGATGTCCTGCACCAAACGATGCCGCACAATGTCGATTACTGTCAGTTTTACAAACTCGACGCCTTCAATCCCTTGCAGTCTTTCCGTAGCGTCTCGCAGTCCGCTGCGAGTATGTCGTGGTAAATCCAATTGAGTCGGGTCACCCGAGACCACGATTTTAGAATGTTCTCCCATCCGTGTCAGGAACATCTTCATCTGCGAAACCGTTGTATTTTGGGCTTCATCAAGAATTATGAACGATTCGTTCAACGTACGACCTCGCATATAGGCTAGCGGGACGATCTCGATCACGTCCTGTTCCATCAGACGTTGGATCTGGTCGTAGCCAATCATCTCGTAGGCAGAATCCAAAAGAGGTCTTAAGTACGGATTGATTTTGGCTTGCATATCGCCAGGCAAAAAACCCAGGTTCTCGCCCGCTTCGACAGCCGGACGCACCAGAACGATTTTTTTGATGGTCTGGTGCTTCAATGCTTCGACCGCCATTGCGACTGCCAAAAAAGTTTTGCCACAACCGGCAGGGCCAGTTGCAAAAACTAAATCGTGATTACGCATGGCGGTCACGTATCGTTCCTGACCTTCGGTCCGCGGACGAATCTCTTGCCCCAACTGCATCGTGTCGATTGCCGATGGACGTTGTTTAGGTTTGGCCTCGCCCGTCACCACAGCAATGGTCTCGTCAAACAGATCGGGAGTCAGGCTGCCACGACGCCGAACAATTTTCGTCAACTGTTCAATGGCCTCAGTCACCTGCGCAACCGCTTGCTCATTCCCTTGCACTCGGATCTGACCGTTGCGATGGACGATGTCCACTTGAAACCGTTCGCGCAGACGCTTCAGATGTTGATCTTTGGCGCCGAACAGCGGCAGAACAAGTTGTGGTTCGATAGAAGATATAGTCGCTTCAGTCATTCAATCGCGATGGCTTTGTACACCGCACCTGAGTCAATAAACTCTACAAGTAAATATAGCTGATTCGTAAATGACGAAAGCCTGCAAAGACTTTACCTGGCTGGAACCTGCTGTCAGCAAAAGAGATATAACAAACGTTCGGGTTCGGTGGATCAGACCGATTTAGCCAATTTCCGGGACAATTTGACCAAGCATCTGGAATTTTCTTTACATTCCGTAACCCTGCAACTGGGACGAATGTTTTTGTGCCTCCGCCAAATAAACGAACCCGACATTCTTGAAAAACTTGGCCAGTCATCGTTTGGGCCAAGCGTCCATCAAAAAAGGCCCATCGTCAAAATGACGAGGACCTTAATTGCCGCAAAGCAAATTTGGACGTTGCTGGTTCGCGTTATGCAGGATCGACGGTCGAGCTGTCAATTGGTGGCACGTCCAATCCATCGACGAAGCTGGAAAGAGCTCGACTTCGGTAAGGTTGCTGAAGTTTTCGCACGGCCTTGGATTCGATTTGCCGGACGCGTTCACGAGTAACTGAAAAGATCTTGCCGACCTCTTCCAACGTATACGAGTAGCCGTCGGCCAAACCGTATCGCAATCGTAAGATCTCACGTTCGCGGTAATTCAAGTGTTCCATTGCCTCTTCGATTCGCATCTTCAAAGCATGTTGGTTGGTCTCGTAAAGAGGATCGTCGTCCCGATGGTCCTCAAGGAATTCGCCGAAGTAACTATCTTCGTGATCGCCCACTGGTTGGTCCAGTGAAAGTGGCTGACGTGCCATCTTCATGATGACTCTAGCATCTTCGACCGACAGTTTGGCTCGTTCAGCGATCTCTTCAGGTGATGGTTCACGGCCCAGTTCTTGAACCAGTTCACGCATCACATTTCGCACTTTGCTCATCGTATCGATCATGTGAACCGGGACGCGAATCGTGCGACTCTGATCGGCGATGGCTCGTGTGATCGCTTGTCGAATCCACCATGTTGCGTACGTCGAGAACTTGTATCCGCGGGCATGTTCGAACTTGTCGACTGCTCGCATCAACCCTGTATTTCCTTCTTGGATCAGGTCCAAGAAGCTTAGCCCACGATTGCGGTACTTTTTAGCAATCGAAACGACAAGTCGCAGGTTACCAGCCGACAGAACTCGCTTAGCCTGGTCGTGCAATTGTTGATTGCAATCAGTTTTGACGATCCGACGTTGCAGAGTCTTGGGACTCTCGAATGTCTTCTTCATCAGAAAATGCAAATCGGCACGAATCTCGTCAACGCTGCGGTTGGCAACGAAGGCAGTATCGGCCTGCTGAGCTTCGTGAATTTGGTTGTACAACAATTGCATGCGTTGATTGACATCCCGCAGTTGTTGAAACAGCGGCTGCAAACGGTTGACTCGCAAATTCAACTCTTCAATTAAACGTACCGCACGGTATCGTCGATTAACGAGACGACGCCATGCTTGGCGACGTACGCTGTCTTTTTGATTCGGGTGAATGGCTTGGTGAAAATCCTTTTCGTTGGCATCCAGCAACTTATGCAAAGTCTCTAGATTCGGGACCAGCCGCTGCATGATCCGCTTCTTTTCCGCCTTGTTGGTCACCGAAACTTCGATCGTTCGGTCCAAACGCAGTTTTCCGTCGCGAACCTGTTCCAACAAACCCATCGCGCCTCGCAACATAAAGTCGGTGGCCAACATGGAGTCTCGGTACTTTTCGCGAGTCTCATCGATTTCAATTGCCGATGCCACTTCCTCTTCGCGAGTCAGCAATGGGATTCGACCCATCTGCATAAGGTACATGCGTACCGGATCGTCCAGAACGGCGTCGGATGAAACGTTCTGATCTCGCTTACTTAATCGACCGGCTCCACCGGAAGTTTTGGATTTTGCGACAGACTTTGGCTTGCTCTTGGTGGCTGAGGTCTTCGACATACTGGCTCCGTAGTTGATTTGCGTGCCAGACCTAAATGCACAAACGGTGCCTGATAGACCAAAACGACCTCGCAATTCAACACAAACCACTACCTGAAAACAAGTTACGTCAAAAACAGCCACTCAACCCTCATACGCAAAATGTCGCATGGGCTCACCAATCTTCGAAATGATGCATCATTGATGTAAAAAAACATCGTTTCCTGACCGAATGATATGTAAGCAAGGAACAACAGCAACGTCTCTACACCGAGGGCGTGATTTACTACTGATTCTGCAAGAATGTCTGCTATTCTAGAGGCATTCGACAGCCCGTCATTTGGGCAATTCAGCATTGGGGCAAGTCAGCATTAGGGCAAACGTCCAACTACCACCACTGACAACGTGTTTTAGCAATTAACGCGTTTTGGCAATTTGCCGAGAAATCGAGAAACGAATCTAATGGAAAGCAATCTAGGTAAACTCATTGGGCTGTTCTTTGTATTGGCAGCAGCCCTGGCGATTAAAACGTTCGTTATGCCGAGTTCGACGGCACCGCACTGAGTGGGTCCTGATTGCCTGCCGGGTGCAGCAACTTGTTCCGAACCCATCTGCACGGATGACCCATCGTCAACCGATTCTTGTTGCGAAGAAAGTACTTCCGACGAGTCCACTAATGCGGATGCCTGTGAATCATGCGAATCTGAAAACAGTGAATCAGAAAACTACGATCCTGAAACCGAGCCTGATTCCAAACAATAAACGCCTCAACGACGTTCAAGAAATCTAAAACCATCGAGAGTCACTTGTTAAGCACACAAGTGGCTTTTTTTGTGGGTGGCTAAAGCGACCAACAGGTACTGGGAAATCGACGATGCCACATCAAAGCTCGCAACCTGGTTCGCGATCGTAGCTACCACACAATATCGGAATCGGATTCACGCTACGGTCACTTTCTCTCCAACTCAGAAGCGAAAGGAATTCTGGCGAATCCCACTACGAACAATCAATGGATTTGGGCTTTGTCGATTGGCTTGAGAATCACAACCGTTGCATCAACATTCAAAACCTGAACTCCACTGGCAAGCTCGACAAGCGGTTCTGGCCAATGTGAGTGACCGCGGATGACCAACCGAGGTTTGGTGAACTCCACGATCGTGCGGACTTCCTGAATGCCACGATAGCCGGATTTCGCTCCGTCAGGTCCGTCGTGCATCACCAGAATATCAGTCTTGGTCATTAGCAACTGTTCGACGGTACTGAGAAATTGCTCCTCGGTGCGGCGGAAGTTCTTTTTCGGATTTCCGATCACTCCGCTCAATCCGGCGATCT
>CAZJBW010000016.1:0-30006 GCA_964543985.1 uncultured Pirellulaceae bacterium
GAACGCGGGCCAAAATAGACGGTGACTGCACCTCACCGGCGCTGGAATGCTTGTGAATCCGGCTTCGATATCGTCATGAATCAGATGGTGGGTCATCCCCTATCGAGCAAACAAAATACCGTCAAACTATGGGCATGTCCAAACGTCGCCCAGCCACACACAACGACCACTCCGAACATTTCGTCAATATGGCGGAATGGTTAGGTTGGGAATCCGAAGCCGAAATCGCCCGGATGGCCGAGCGGCGGAAGCTGCTAGGCACCAAGCAGGCTGAAAGGAGTGGCGAGTCCATATTGGATTTGGCCATTCAAGACCACGAGCAGGGGCTCGGTGGTCGCCATCTAATCACGTTTGGCAAACGCAAAAGAGACGTGCCCATGCCCTGGCACCGCCTAACGGTTGGATCGCCGGTCGTGTTATCTAACTTCTCCGACGACGATGGGTCCTCGCTGACCGGTGTCGTCAGTGCTCGGCGACCGGATTCACTGCAAGTCGCCTTGGATCGCTGGCCGGATTGGACAAGCTTTCGAATCGATTTGACGGCCGACGAAGTCACTCGCCAAAAAATGACGTCCGCCATCAACAACGTCATGAATTCGCGAGGTCGCTTGGCCCAACTAAGAAACGTCATGATGGGTGACCAAGCGCCTGAATTCGCCGACTTGGAATCGAATATTGAATTCCACACGGAATTGAACGAGTCCCAACAACAAGCCGTGCAGTTTGCCTTGTCGGCACATGATTTGGCGGTGATCCATGGACCGCCAGGGACTGGAAAAACCACGACCATCGTCGAACTGATCGTGCAGGCCGTTCAGCGAGGTGCCAAGGTGCTGGCCTGTGCCCCGACCAACACGGCCGTCGACAATCTGCTGGTTCGCCTAATCGCCTTGGATCAAAGAGTCGTGCGGTTGGGACACCCGGCTCGCGTCAGTCGTAACTTGCAACATTACACATTGGACGGGTTGGTTGAAAATTCCGACGAGATGTCAGTGATCAATTCCATGCGGCGTGAAGCGGACGAACTGTTTCGCATGGCCGATCGATACACTCGCGCCAAACCAGCGCGTGGCGAGAAGGCTCAAATGCGTCGCGAGGCCAAAGAACTGTTATCGCATGCGCGACTAATGGAACGACGCACCATGGACCATTTTCTGGATCGTGCCGACATCATTTGTGCGACCACCACACTTAACGAATCGCTGATTGGCGACCGCCACTTTGATCTACTAGTGATTGACGAGGCTTGCCAAAGCGTCGAGCCCGGTAGCTGGATCCCCATTCAACATTGTGATCGTTTGGTGTTGGCCGGCGACCCCTTCCAACTGCCGCCAACTATTCTGTCTAAGGCCGCGGCGAAAGCGGGCTACGAAATCAGTTTGATGGAACGCGTCATGAAGTTGTGGGGCGACCAGCTAACTCGCATGCTAGAAATTCAGTATCGCATGCACGACCAAATCATGAACTACTCGTCTCAGCAATTCTACGACGATCAATTGCAAAGCCACGAAACGGTCTCGCAACATCTGCTTTCCGAGTTGCCCGGTGTGACCTCCAACCAGCTAACCGATTCGCCGTTGTTGTTTATCGACACCGCCGGCGCCAGCTGGCACGAGCAACTGGAACCCAACGGATTAAGCAAGTTGAACCCACAAGAAGGACAACTGATCCTGCGATATACCGACGAATTGGTGGCAGCGGGAATGGACCCAAAAGACATTGCGATCATTGCTCCCTACGCCGCACAAGCTCGTTGGCTACGCCGTCATAACTCGCACGACAACCTTGAAATCGATACGGTCGATGGATTCCAAGGTCGCGAAAAAGAGGCCGTCTTAATCACTATGGTCCGCAGCAATCATCAAGGCGAAATGGGGTTTCTGTCGGAAACTCGCCGTATGAATGTTGCGTTGACTCGCGCCCGCCGAAAATTGATTGTGATCGGTGACAGCGCCACCGTCGGCACACACGCCTTCTTCAGCGACCTGATCGATTACACGCAATCACTCAACGCCTACAAGAGCGTTTGGGAAGTCGCTGAGATCGAGTAACGGCTACTCAGATGGAATAAACACTCGTGTTCAACGTTCCATCAAATGAATGTTTTAGGGAAGATTATGATTGTTTTCGACTCGCCGACTTGTAAAAATGCGTAAACGACCATGCTCAAATAGCCAACTTGTTCGTTAGTCCATTGTCTGTTTTAACATCCCTAATCAAAGCAGATTGAAATGAAAACTTCATCGATTCTCTTGCTAGTCCTAGCACTGTTTTGCAGTCAAGCCATCGCTCAACAATTCGTTGGTGATTTTTACGAACGCAGGACTCAGAACGAGGCTTTCGATTTTGGACTCGATGACTGGCAACACGACGGTCAAATCGATGTGATCCCATGGGAACAGATGCCCATCGATCCAGACGTGGCATCATTCGAATTCACGGTACCCCAGAATCGTCAGTACCTGACCGAAGCGGACGATTTCTTTGACGCCGTCGATCTTGGTCATGTCGTAAAGCTAACTGGCTCAAGCGCCATCTGGCAGTACGCCCCTGTCAACGGAAAGACTGACACGCAACGCATCGTTTGCAACGCGCGGAAGCGCAGAATCGACGGACAAGCTGGACCATTGGGTTGGACTGGATTCGGAGTAACCTACTACGACGAGGATTGGAATCAGATCCAAACTTTCGAACAACAGATCTTTGACGTGAAACTGGCCAACTTCAATTTCCCAAACGGTTACTCGCAAACAGGACTCGGAATCCAGGTCCCCGAAGCAGCTCGGCACTCAGTCCTTTGGTTGTCCAACGACGGAGATAACACAGAGTTATATGCTGACGATTTCGTCCTGTTAAACATGTTTCGCGGCCTTCCGCTGGTGGACGAATCTCAACCGGTGGGTGAGCAATTCACACAGGATCCGGCCAATGACAATTTGGTAGTCAACAGCTCGCTATTGGCAATCATCGCGTTTGACGACGTGCTACCTTTGGAACAAGAGAACCGCCCCGGCAGATTTGTGATCTGCACCGATGACAGTTTCTGGCAAAAATTCGGAGCAGTGCAGGACCCCATCTGGGGACGTTTCAGTTTCGGAACCGCTGCTTTCTCGACTGGCGTTGGATCGTACTGGCAAAACATTCGCCTAGAACCTGAAACGGAATACGAGCTAATCCTGCGTTACAGCGGCGAAGGCCAAATCTCGTTTGGTGTTGATCAGTATGACCAAGGTTGGCAATTCTTAAGTAACGTGAACAGAGCGACCCCATTTTTCAACTCGCGCTTTAACAATGAAGATCGCTTCGTTTTTCGAACCGTCGAGGGTGCAAGAAACGGATCCGTTTGGGTCTGGTTTGGTCCGGAAAATATCGAATTCAACGCATTTGACATCTCTGAAGTCGTCCTGCGTAAACTGAATTAACGAACGCAACTCAATCAAATTTTCAGTGGGCACCGCGCTGCAACAAGTTCAATAATCGACTTGAGTCTATTGTCCATTCCATCACCTACTGCGAACCGTAGTTTGACAGCAAATCGGGCAGGCCTACGAAATCGCCACGTGCAATACCGGGCATTTACATTTATTGACCGGTTGCGACGTAGGTGAAATGCACCCACCAGTGGACAGCTGCAGCCAATATGACGAACACGTGCCAGATACCATGAAAGTACCAGGCTTTGGTGTCGTACTTTAAAAACAGAGTGCCTACCGTGTATAGAACGCCACCGAACAAACCTCCCCAAAGAGCGCTAGCTGGCGCGCTGTTCCAAGAAGCCGAACCGCCCAAAATCGGCATCCAGCCTAAGACGATGTAGATTATTAACGAGACGGAATTGACGCGGTGCGACAAGAATAACTTACTGATGAACCCGATCAAGGCCACCACCCACATCGCTGTTAGCAAGATCCACGAAAAGTTAGACTTCAAAAACACGACTGAAAAGGGTGTATAGGTGCCGACAATCAACAGGTAAATGAAAGCCTGATCCAGCTTCCGAAATTGAGTCCGTTTCGGTTCCTCCAAAAAATAATGCGACAGAGTCGATCCCACGAAAACTCCCACCAAGCTGAAACAGTAAACCGCAAACGCGCAATACACTATCGCGAACGGCTGCTGCTGATGGACTCGGTTCAACAAGACTGTCGAGCCGATTAAACCAAGCACCACACCCAACCCATGCGTTGCTGTGTTCAATTTTTCTTCGCGTGGTGGACGTTTCATTATCTGGTCGGCAGCAAAGGGATTTCTTGCCGTATTCTGTAGCATCAACCACCAGCGTTGTCGATGTCTGTTTGAATTTGGCATGTTGCGGCGAGCTGGATAGCCACGAGCCAGAGAAGCTCAACGGAGCTGAAACTCTGGTAATTCCGAGCATTACGTGAATTAGTCGCTGACCGTAAATACTCATAATTTTCGATTGACAACTGAGCAAAGTGCGAATACATTCGCATATGCGAACCAATTCGCACACAATAAAACCATGGGTTAGCAATGAAAAAAACGCCACTTGAACTAGGCAGAAGAGAACGCCAATTGGTGGAAACGGTGGCCAAACTTGGCGAACCGACTGCCGCCGAGGTTTTGAAATACCTGGAAGAGCCGCCATCCTATTCTACGGTTCGAAAGATGCTTGGCATCCTGGTGGACAAGAAGTGGTTGAAGGTTCGGCAAGACGGCCGGCGGTATTTGTACCGACTGGCCTCAAATCAATCGACCTATCGCAAGAACGCGATTTCAAGACTCGTGCAAACGTTCTTTGCGGGTTCTTATTCCGAGGCACTCGCTTCGCTATTGGACACGTCAACCGACAAGTTAACTCCAGATGAACTCGATCGCCTGAATCAGTTAATCGAAAAGGCCAAGGGAGAGAAAAAATGATCCAATCTTACGTGAGATGGTCGGAAGCGACCGGAATCAATCTGTTTCTGTTTTTGTTGGTCGCTAGTTCCATTTTGTTGATAATCGCCGCGATTGTGATACGAGTCTTGCCACGACTTTCAGCTGCAACCCGCTACTATGTTTGGTTGGCCGCATTCACAACGACACTACTTGTGCCACTAACTCTTCTGCCTTTGCCAGGAATCCAATCGGTGCGTGGCATGATTCAGCATGACGTGGTCAGCATCGATTCCACAACGAACACGGCAAACACTCATTCGAGCGCAATTCCTTTCGAGATTACCTTTTCGGAGCGTGCCACCTTTGGAACTGGAGCTCTACCCGCGGCGCCAAAAGCCAATGTTCGGGCTGAGAACACGGTAGTTCAAAAACGGCCAGCGAGCTTGTTTTCCAGTGTACCTTGCTCGCTGCTTATCGTCTCGATTTGGTTGCTCGGAAGCCTGGGAATGGCAGGGCGTCTGATAGCAATTCACTGGCAGGTACGACGACTAATCAAAACAAGCCAGCCAGGAATCCTGTCAGGAGAGCCTGTTCGGTTTTGTAGCCACATCCAAGTTCCAGCAACCGTGGGGGTTTTTCGATCGAAAGTTCTCGTGCCCTTTTCGGCTCGACATTGGGCACCCGCAGAGATCCAGGCAATTTTGTCTCACGAGTTTGCTCATGTACGGCGTAAGGACGTGTTCACTCAACTTGTCGTCTCACTAACAAAGTGTATTGTTTGGTTTCAGCCATTGGCTTGGGTTGGCAATCGCAAAATGCTGCTGGAACGAGAATTGGCGTGCGACAATTCTGTCTTGGAAACGGGCACAGGAAGTTCATTTTATGCCGAAGCTCTTTGCAAACTTGCGACTGAACTTTCGAATGACCAGGCGCAGTGCGAATTGGCAATGTACGCACTCCAAAAACCAATCGAATACCGCCTACATTCGATTCTTGATCAAACCGTTATTCGAACGCGACCAAGGTTGGCAACCATTGTCATGATGGCGTCTTTATTTTCAGCTTGTTGGTTGACCTTTGCCGTCGTTATGGCTGATTCACCCAGTTCCAAAGCGTCAACGTCACCGACAATCGCAGAGGTGCCTGGCAATACAACCTCTACTCCGAGCCAACCAACCAATCAAGAAGACAGTTATTCCGGCCAGATCATTGACGAAAACAATGAGCCAATTGCGGATGCCACGGTACGAGTCACCGTGTATCAATTGAATTCAAGTGGATTTGGCACATCCAAGCAACTCAAAGAAATTGAAACGACAACGGATCAATCGGGAACCTACCAGTTTGAATTTGTAGCTGCTGAATCTGGTGGTGGTTCTTTTTTGATGTCAATCGCAGTCAGCAACGATGATTGTTGGCAGCGTCTGAAATCGGTCCGTGAACATGAAATTACGGACCTAAACGAAATCCCAACGATCCAACTAAAACAAGGTCGAACCGTTGTTGGAAAACTAGTTTTTGACAAAACCAAAACAAGTGAATTGGTCGCGCCAACTGTCGTAGCCTACGGAACGGTGTTTGACCGAGCTGAAGGCAACACTCACTATTACGAAACTTTTCTATTGAAGACCAAGGCTCAAGCAAACGGCGAGTTTGAATTTATTGCACCAAAAGATGCCGAAATTGGAATCCTCGCCACCGCTGATAGTTATAGCGTTGCCAGAATAACACTGAGTAAAGATGCCACGACCGTTCCCGACATCTCACTACCCAATGGCGTCCAGGTAAGCGGGGTCTTACGGGACCGCGACAATAATCCACTGCCAAACAAAATCGTTCATCTGGCCGAAGATCAAGGCTTTTTCGTTAACAACACCCTGATGATCGTAAAGTCATCTGTGAAAACGGACCGCTTTGGCCGATATAAGTTTCCAGCACACCATGGCAACTGCACCATCTCGGTTGGTCTGGAAGGCGATTCAACTTTCGGCACTTCGCTGTTTCCTGATCCTCGGGAGCAGCCTTGTGTTTTGCCTGTGCAGATTGAGTTGAAAGCCGACAGTGATATTGGAGAGGTCGTCTTAACCGAATCGGCCCCACAGAGATTGTCTGGTCAAATTTTGTTGGAAGACGGCGATCCTGCGCAAGAAGTTGAAGTCATGGCAAGCGTCATGGGTGGTGGAAGTCAAATTCGAATCGCAACAACACAGACGGACATGCAAGGCAATTACACCGTGACTATTCCAAAGGGAGGCCAACGGTTTTTTGTGCAGGTTTTTGGAACAACACCCATGTCCGGTGAATGGCTTCACGGGATTCCAAATGCACACCCCAAATCTACTGGATCATCGACACAATCAATCTGGTTTGAAAATGTCACCGACGATCTCGACGACATTGACTGGACGCTAAAATCCACTGTGCCGGACGGGCGTGACGAAGAGACAGACTCGGAACCGGGAAATCAGTTTCAAAAACGAGACTAGCAGCGCTTCTGGACGACGCGTTGCTATGCGGTTCAATTTTTCTAGCGACTTCGGCGTCTAAAAACCAACGCTGTCCTTTACTGAGTCCGGGGCCGGCTCGTACTGCAGTGGTTCCATACTGAAATTGGCGCGACCTTGAGAAATCGACCGCATGGCGTCCGAATACCCAAACAACTCAGCCAATGGGGCATGTGCTTCGATAAACGTGGTGCCTTGATTGCTGTCCGTATTGACGACTCGCGCGCGACGCTGCGCCAAATCACTGACGAAGTCACCGTAATATTCATCGGGAGTCGAAATATCCAGTTTCATGACTGGTTCCAGTAGTACTGGCTGCCCATGATTTAGGCCAGCTTCGAACGCCTCGCCCGCCGCGATACTAAACGCCATGGCATTAGACTGTTCCGCATTTACCTCACACCCGGTTAGCGAGATCTTGATGCCCGTCAAAGGAAAGCTTCCGATGATGCCAACACTCTGCCCTCGCGATTCCAATTCGCCCATCACGGCTTCCATCATTTCGCCGTCCAATTGGCCAGCGATTCCGCCACGCAAAATCCGAACACCCTCAATGGAATCGTCCGGTTGCATTTTCATATTCAGTTTGGCGAATAGTTGTTGTCCCGCCACCAAACGATGGCATTCGCCGACAACATCGACTTGCTTGCCAATGGTCTCTCGATAACTAACACGAGGCTTATGAACTTTCACGTTCAAGTTAAATTCGCGTAGCAACCGATTCTTGATTACTTCCAGGTGCAATTCGCCCATTCCCGAGATCAAAGTTTGGCCAGTGTCTGGATTTTCGACGGCGCGAAAAGTGGGGTCTTGGCGTTTCAACATCTCCAATATATCGGCCAGCTTTTTTCGCTCGGCAGTCGTTTCTGGTTCGATCGCCATTTCGATTACCGTTTCCGGGAATTCGATCTGTTCCAACAGGATCGGCGCCTTGGCGTCGCACAACGTGTCACCCGTTACGGCGAATCGAGGTCCGATGATACCGACGATATCGCCAGCGGAAACGGAATCCACTTGCCCGTCACGGTCTTTCTTTTGAGCGTGAATTTGCCACAACTGGGCTACGTTCTCTTTTTTGTCTTTGCCCGGACACTGCATTCGAGAATTCGATTTCAGTTCGCCGGAGTAGACTCGCACCCAGTAAAAATCACCTGTCTTGGCGGGCAAGATTTTGAATACCAAACCGCAAAACGGTTCCTTGCTGTCCGGTTTGCGAGTTTCTTTTTGGTCCTCTTTCTTCGGATGAGTCCCTTCCACGGGTGGTCGATCCAACGGACTGGGCAAGTAATACTTAACGCCGTCCAACACGCCTTGAACGCCCATCCCGTGCAACGCGGAACCGCAAACGACCGGTTGGATCATTTGCGCAAGGGTCGCTTTGCGAATCACTTCGCGAATCAGTTCGTTTGAGATCGGTTCGCCACTGAGTGCCAGTTCGGTCATCTTGTCGCTGTAGTTGTACAGTTCCTCCAACATGGCGTGCCGTGCGAATTCGGCCTCGTCCTTCAGTTCGTCAGGAATTGGCTGCTCTTTCAGCTTCTTACCTTCCTCTTCAAAGACTTGCATCTTCATCTTGATCAAGTCGATAACACCGCGAAACGGATTGTCGACATGCTTGGGGCCCAAACCAACTGGGATCTGAATCGGCAAAGGATTGCCTTTCAATCGCTGACGGATTTCGTCTAGCACTCGTTCAAAACCGGCGCCTTCGCGATCCAGTTTGTTAATGAAGGCGAACCGTGGCACGTTGTACTTGTTGGCTTGTCGCCAAACCGTTTCACTCTGAGCCTCCACGCCCTCTCGCGCACTGAACACCACCACGGCGCCGTCCAGGACCCGTAAAGACCTTTCGACTTCGGCCGTAAAATCCACATGCCCAGGCGTATCGATCAGGTTGATATCGATGTCTTTCCATTGGAACGTGACACAGGCCGAGTAAATCGTGATGCCTCGGTTTTGTTCTTCTTCGTCGGTATCGGTTTCGGTCGTCCCTTTATCAACCATACCCACGCGGTGTTTAGCACCCGAGATAAATAGCATCCGTTCGGTGACCGTCGTCTTGCCCGCATCGATGTGGGCAATGATTCCGATGTTTCGAATGTTTTCCAGTTTGCGGGCCATGACAGAGGTCTCGGTTCAGTCCAAAAGGGTTGTTCGCGACAGTCGTGTGGTCGAAATTCAGTGGTTGGGTTACGTCGGGCCCGGTGCGATTTGGTGAGCGAGGTTCATTAATTCGTTCAGCCAGCGCATAAAAAAGGCCGCTTCGTATGATACGCGAGCGGCCAAATGGTTCGTGGCTTTACCAGGCAAAGTGAGCAAAAGCTTTATTTGCCTCAGCCATGCGGTGAGTATTTTCTCGTTTGGTCATGGCTGCACCCTCTTTATTAAAGGCAGCGACCAATTCGTCGGCCAGCTTCAAATGAGTCGGGCGACCCTTCTTGTCTCGCACGGCATTCAAAATCCAGCGGAAGGCCAGTGACTGTTGTCGAGCGCGGCTGACCTGCATCGGCACTTGATACGAGGCACCACCAACTCGCTTGGAACGCACCTCAATATGAGGCTTCACGTTCTCAATCGCTTCAGTGAACACGTCGATCGCTTCCTGGTCTGGAACACGCTTTTTGATCTCACCCAGGCAATTATAAAAGACATTCTGCGCGACCGTCTTCTTACCGTCCCACATCATGCAATTGATGAACTTGCTTGCCAAAAGCGAATCGTAGACCGGATCGCCTTTCAACTGAGTTCGACTGGCAGTGATTCTACCCATTGTTTTTCACTCTATTGGTTTGTTCTATTTTCAGGTGCCCACCGAATGAACGGCAGATAAGTTTCAGCTACTAGCTCTTCTTCTGGCCGTAGCGACTTCGTGACTGCTTACGGTTCTCGACACCCAATGTGTCTTGAGCACCGCGAACGACTTGATAACGCACCCCAGGCAAATCCCGAACTCGACCACCGCGAACTAACACGATCGAGTGTTCTTGCAAATTGTGTCCTTCTCCAGGGATATAAACGGTGACTTCCTTACCGTTACTCAAACGCACACGAGTGATTTTTCGGAGAGCCGAGTTCGGCTTCTTGGGCGTCATCGTACGCACTTGAAGACAAACCCCCTGCTTCTGAGGGCACTTCTCCAACACCGGTGCTTTGGTGAATTTGCGTTTTTGTTTGCGGTTCTTGCGAACCAACTGGTTAATGGTTGGCATGGAGTATCCTGGCCATTTGTGAAGGCGGTCCGGCGCATACGCCTAGCCGGATTTGCCGAATTTGAAACGAATAAGGTTAACCTTTTTGCCCTAACTGTCAACCGGAAAATCCCAGCTTTTCATAGGCAAATAGCGGCTTTTTTACGGGTTCCGGCGAACTAGCCAAACGAATACCCAAACAAGCCTTTTTC
The DNA here is from genome assembly GCA_964543985.1 of uncultured Pirellulaceae bacterium. Classification (GTDB taxonomy): domain Bacteria; phylum Planctomycetota; class Planctomycetia; order Pirellulales; family Pirellulaceae; genus CAJQPP01. The sequence continues at coordinate 10,747 of CAZJBW010000016.1, forward strand.
GGGCAGATTATCACTGGCTCCGAAAAACCTTCGGTCTGGCAATTGCCGTGTTTGACTGGTGCTACCAAACCTAGCTACGCATTCCGACTCTTGCCGTTACGATGTTGTTACCCCGCCAAGGCAAATCATAGGATAACCTTTTAGTCCTACGCCTCCGCTCAGAAGACTTGGGCGATGAATACCATTTCCCCGATTCAGGAGCTTGCAATGTTTAAGGTAGTTTTCGTGCTTCAATTTTTTGTGTCGGCGGCGGTACTGAACGGCTTTTGTCTACCTCAACAAATCGCGGCGCAACAGCAAACCGAAAATCTTGCGGATTCGCGCCAGTTTGACGATGGTGAGTATCAATTGGTTCTCAAGAAGATCTCTGCAATTCATGGTCAAATTGAAATTTACACCAAGCAAGAAGCCGAGCCCCAGCAACAGCGGGTTCGAGTGGAATTCACAAAGAAGAATGGCGGCGAAGATGACATCCATCATTCCGACCCAATCGTTCTTTCCAGCGAGAACAATGTCGGAGACATTGCGTTTGATTCTTTCATTGATGAGCAGACAGGACTCTGGTGCCTGTACGATACTTGCGGGAAAAATTTCGTAATACTGATCGCATTGCCTGACGTCAGTCGCCACTCAAAATACGACATCTGGCACCCTGGGGTTCGAGGAATCGGTTGGGGGCGGGGGATTTGGGTCAACTATTATCGCGAGTTAAGAAAATCGCACGACGAATTGCCATACGTTAAGCTTCCCTCCGAACTGGAAATTACAGACGCTGGCTAATAAATGAGAGTTTGAATTCGCGTGGTCGGTAGTTGGCTTGTGGGATTTAGTGAACGTGTTGGTCGAGCGATGTGGTTCGACGGATTGGTCGAGCCGAAGCTCAAACTCTTAGCTTCAAACGTCGCTTGAAAAGTCATAGTATCAGACTGGAACCGAAAGAATTGTATCCCGTACGCAAAAAGCGTTGCTTGCCAGCAGGCGAGCAACGCTTTTTGATTTTCATAGGGTAGATGAGGGCCAGTTACATCTTGCCGCCATCCAATTGATCCTGCCACGCTTGCAGTTGCTCCCACTGACCGGCTGCAGCCATAGCGGCTTGCTGGGGCCAAGTCGTGGGGTCATGAGCCGTGAAGTTTCCACCGGCAGCGGCCAACAATCCGCGGATGTCATCGACCGAGGTGGATGCCAAAGACGCGAACGTGGTGATCCCTGCTGAGTTCAAATGAGTTTGGATGGCTGGACCAACTCCCTCGATCTTTGTTAGATCGTCGGGTTCCGCGGCAGCTTGGACAACGCGGCCGCCGTCTAACTGGTCTTGCCATTGCTTCAGTTCGCCCCACTGACCTTGAGCAGCCATGACGGCTTGTTGTGGCCAAGTGGTGGGATCGTGACCAGAAAATGCTCCGCCGGCCGACTTCAGAATATTGGCGATTTGGTCTGGCGACGCGTTCGCTAATTCCTGGTAAGTGTAGATACCAGACGAGTTCAGATGCATTTCAATCTGAGGACCAATGCCTTCGATACGCGTTAGATCATCTTTCGGACCTGAGGTCGCTGGCGGAGCGCCACCAACCATCTTGCCACCATCTAGTTCGTCCTGCCAAGCCTTCAACTCATCCCACTGACCTTGAGCAGCCATGGCTGCTTGTTGAGGCCAAGTTGTTGGATCTTGTTGAGCGTAAATGCCACCAGCGGCCAACATCTTCTCGCGGATTTGATCCGTACGAGTGTTCGACAGTTGAGCGTAAGTGGTAATGCCATGTTGGTTTAACAACTCGGCAGTCTTCGGTCCAATCCCTTCGATGCGAGTCAAGTCATCGGCTGGGCCAACAGCGGGAGGCACGACAGCAGCTGCACCGGGATCATTGGCAAAGCCCATTTCTTGTCCCGTCGCAGGCGTCGCTGGTCCACCCAACAAACTGGCCAGGTCTCCGCCCGGACTGGCTGGTCCCGGCGAGAAGCCGCCACTGCTGGGTGGTGGCATTTCGGAAGCAGTGGCCGATTCCAGCAGCGGGAACGACTCTTCCAGCATATTGGAAGTTGAACCCATACTTGGCGTGGCCTCCAACTTAAAGTGCACTTCCGATTCTTGGAACGATCGAAATCCGGTACCGGCCGGAATCAGGTGTCCCAGAATCACGTTCTCCTTCAGGCCTACCAAGTTGTCGACCTTACCGGCCAAAGCGGCCTCGGTCAGCACCTTAGTGGTTTCCTGGAAACTAGCCGCCGAGATAAAGCTGCCCGATTGCACAGACGCTTTCGTAATACCCAACAACTGAGTGCTACAAGTGGCTGGCTTGCACTTGGTTCCCTTGGCCGCGGTACCACCCAATGCCTCGATCTGAGTATTGGTTTGTTCCAACTTGGCCTTGGCAATAATCTGTCCTTCTTCGAAGTCACTATCACCCTTGTTGGTGATTCGCAAACTGTTGGCCAGTTCTTCATTGACGGCTCGGAAATCGAAGCGGTCGCAGATCAAACCCGGCAACAGATTCGTGTCACCAGCCGTTTCTACTTTCACCTTACGCAACATACGCGCGACAATAATCTCAATGTGCTTGTCATTGATTTCCACTCGCTGACTGCGATAGACGTTCTGAATCTCTTGCAACAGGTATTGCTGAACCGCTTCTTCGCCGGAGACTCGTAGAATGTCGTGTGGCACCAGTGGTCCATCGACCAACGACTGCCCGGCTTTCACCAAGTCACCAGGGTGCACCATGAAACGTTTACCAGGCGGCACCAAGTGTTCGCGTTCGATACCACTTTCGTTCCGCACAACGATGTTTCGCTTACCGCGACGCTTCTCGTCCATGATCTCGACTTCACCGTCAATCTCAGCCAGTACGGCAGGATCTTTTGGCTTCCGAGCTTCAAAAATTTCAGTGACACGTGGCAAACCACCCGTAATATCAGTAACACCACTGGCTTCCCGCGGCGTGTTGGCGACCGCTGAACCCGAGGAGATTTTATCTCCATCTTTAACAGCGATTTCTGCACGCTCGGGCAAGTAGTAAACATCTGCCACGCTACCGTCATCAGCTTCGATAACGATCTGCGGATGCAATTCACCTTTGTGTTCAATGATCGTCCGACGAATAATTCCGGTAGCGTCTGGAGCTTCCGACATGGTTTCGCCGTCCACGATATCTTCGTAACGAACTTTACCGCTGACTTCCGAAAGGATCGGAATGATGTGCGGGTTCCAGTTACAAAGTACCGCATCCGCTGCAACCTGTTCGTCGTCTTTCACCGCCAGGATGGCGCCCATCGGAACCTTGTGAGATTCCAGTTCGCGACCCTTCGGATCCAGGATAGCGATCTCGCCATTGCGAGTAAGCACCACGGTGCTGCCAGCGTCATTGGTCACGTACCGCATACGAGTCAACTTGACCGTACCCGCCTTGTTACATTTCTTTTCGCTCTCTTCGGTTTGCGTACCAGCCACACCACCGATATGGAACGTACGCATCGTCAACTGGGTACCCGGTTCACCGATACTTTGGGCAGCGATGATTCCAACCGCCATCCCCTCTTCCACCAAGGCACCCGTGGACATGTCCATCCCGTAACAACTACGGCATGTACCTAGCGAAGCATCACAGGTCATTGGTGAACGAACCTGAATTTTCTCGAGACCCATCTCTTCGATCTTGCGAGCGATCGTTGGGGTGATCATCTGGTTTTCTTTGACGATCACTTCGTCGGTCACAGGGTTCACGATGTTTTGGCGACTGACACGACCGTTGATCGCCGTTGTCAGACGGACCTCGACATTTTCACCTCGGTAAATGACACCTTTGGTAACACCCTGCGTGGTGCCACAGTCTTCCATAGTGACCACAACGTTCTGTGCCACGTCAGCCAGCTTACGAGTCAGGTAACCGGAGTCAGCCGTTTTCAAAGCCGTATCGGCCAGACCTTTTCGGGCACCGTGCGTCGACGAGAAGTACTCAAGCACGGACAGGCCTTCGCGGAAGTTCGCCTTAATCGGCGTTTCGATAATTTCACCGGTCGGTTTGGCCATCAGACCACGCATACCCGCCAATTGTCGAATCTGTTCGCGACCACCACGAGCACCGGAATCGGCCATCAAGAATACTGGGTTCACATAACCGTGACCGCCTCGATCGTCCGCCTCCATAGCGTCCATCATCTCGTTGGTAATATTTTCACGAGCGTTGGTCCAAGTATCCAATACCTTGTTGTAACGCTCTTTGTCCGTGATCAAACCACGTTCGTACTGTTTGCGGAACTGCAGAACCTGCTTGTCCGCATCGGCAACGACTTTCTCTTTACAGTCGGGCGTCACCAAGTCGTCGGTGGCAAACGAAAGACCACTACGAGTACTTTCGCGGAAGCCCAGTTGGTTCATATCGTCCAACAACTTAATCGTTTCGCGACGACCCAGTTGTTGGTAACAGTCAGAAATAACCGAAGCCAAATTACCACTCTTCATTGGGTAATTATAGAAATCCAAACCCACGGGCAGAATCATGTTGAACAAGATGCGACCGTAGGTGGTTTCAATCATGCGTTCGGTACGACGATCTTCTTCGCCGTATCGACACGCTTGCCCTTCTGGTAGACGGACTTGAATCTTGGCGTGCATATGGATGACGCCTTGCGAGTAGGCCAGGTCGGCTTCGTCGACGGACGAAAAGACCATGCCTTCACCGGGCCGACCAACGGCCATCAACGTGATGAAGTTACAACCCATCACCGTATCTTGAGACGGACTCATAATAGGTCGCCCGTTGGACGGAGCGAAAATATTGTTCGTCGACATCATCAACGTGTGCGCTTCCACTTGGGCCTCGATCGAAAGCGGCAAGTGGACGGCCATCTGGTCACCGTCGAAGTCAGCGTTGAAGCCCTTGCAAACCAAGGGGTGCAGGTGAATGGCATTGCCTTCCACCAACACAGGTTCGAACGCCTGAATACCCATTCGGTGAAGTGTGGGAGCACGATTCAAAAGAACCGGGTGATTCTTGATCACCTCTTCCAAAATATCCCAGACCTCTTCGTCTTTACGCTCAAGCATTTTCTTGGCGCTTTTGATCGTGTCGGCGTGCCCTTTCTCTTTCAACTTACGAATGATGAAAGGCTGATACAGTTCCAAGGCGATCTTCTTGGGTAGACCGCACTGGTGCAATTTCAAACGTGGACCCACCACAATCACACTACGTGCTGAGTAGTCGACCCGTTTACCGAGTAGGTTTTCACGGAAACGACCCTGCTTACCTTTGATCATGTCTGTCAAAGATTTCAGAGGTCGATTGCTGGAGCCCAGCACTGGCCGCTTACAGCGATTGTTATCGAACAAAGCGTCGACCGATTGCTGCAACATCCGCTTCTCGTTGCGAATGATCACCTCAGGAGCGTTCAAGTCCACCAATTTCCGTAGGCGGTTGTTACGGTTGATGATCCGACGATACAAGTCGTTCAAGTCACTGGTTGCGAAGTTACCCGAATCCAGCAGAACCAAAGGTCGCAAGTCGGGAGGGATGACTGGAATCACATCCAACACCATCCATTCAGGCTTGTTTTCACTATCGCGAATTGCTTCCACGATTTTCAGACGGTTGGTGTAATCCTTGGCCTTCTGCTTCGAACCCGTTTCCGCCAAGTCGACTCGCAAACTTTCTGACAGTTCGACTAGGTCCAGTTGCATCAAAAGCTTGCGGACGGATTCGGCACCCATCCCAGCTTCGAACGAACCTTCACCAAATTCCGCACGAGCTGCACGGTATTCTTCTTCGGTCAACAGTTGACGGTGTTCCAATTCGGTGTCGCCCGGATCAATCACCACGTAGTCCTGGAAATAGATCACCTTTTCCATACTGGTGGTCTTCATCGCCAGCAGGTTACCCAGACGACTTGGCATCGCCTTGAAGAACCAAATGTGGACCACGGGTGCAGCCAATTCGATATGGCCCATCCGTTTACGGCGAACGCGACTGTGAGTCACCTTGACGCCACAGCGGTCACAAATCATGCCCTTGTACTTCATGCCACGGTATTTACCGCAGGCACATTCCCAGTCCTTTTCAGGACCAAAAATCCGTTCGCAAAACAGACCGTCCTTTTCGGGGCGGTAGGTTCGGTAGTTGATCGTTTCGGGCTTCTTCACTTCGCCCATCGACCAACTGCGAATATCGTGAGGTCGAGCCAGGCTGATTTTGACCGAGGCGTAATCGTTGACTCGTTCGTATGCGGTGTCGGCGTGTGCCATATTCACCAGCTCCTGTTTTAGGTCTCGTTAATTGTTGGGGGATCGGATCCAGTTGTTTTTGGCGGAACTGACCGCTTAATTAAGGCGGTACTAGCCGCGTCGTTTTTCCAGCTGCATATTCAAGGCCAGACCACGAATCTCGTTGGTCAACACGTCAAAGCTTGCCGGAGTACCGGCTTCCAGCGTGTTTTCACCTTTAACCATCGATTCATAGATCTTGGTACGTCCCTCGACGTCATCACTTTTGACCGTCAGCAGTTCCTGCAAGATGTAGGCAGCACCGTAAGCTTCCAGTGCCCATACTTCCATTTCTCCGAAACGTTGACCGCCAAAGCGAGCTTTACCACCCAAGGGTTGCTGCGTAATCAGCGAGTAAGGACCGGTGCTGCGAGCGTGCACCTTGTCATCGACCAAGTGGTGCAGCTTCAACATGTAGATGTAGCCGACCGTGGTTTCTTGATCCATCCGGTCCCCAGTACGACCATCGTATAGCTGTGCCTTTCCGTGCCGCGGTAAACCGGCCTCTTCCAGGCAATCGTTGATCGTCTCTTCGGAAGCACCGTCGAACACAGGTGTGATCGCTCGGAAACCAAGCTTGGCTCCGGCCCAACCCAAGTGAGTCTCCAAAATCTGACCCACGTTCATCCGCGAAGGCACACCCAGCGGATTCAATAGAATCTGCAATGGCGTTCCATCGGCCAAGAACGGCATGTCTTCCACAGGCATGATCTTGGCGATCACACCCTTGTTACCGTGTCGACCAGCCATCTTGTCACCGACTGAGATAACTCGCTTGGTGGCGATGTAAACCTTCACCATTTGCAGAACACCGCTTCGCAGTTCGTCGCCACGCTTCATGCTGTTCAAGGTACGATCGCGTCGATCGATGGCGCCCGTGACCACTGGTTCGTGCTCGTCATGAACGGCACGCAGCTGCTTGATTCGATCTTCGCTACGCATTCCGTCCAGGATACTCTGGATGCGGAAAGCCTCTGCCTTTTCAGCGATGAATTTGGCGTCGTGGTCGCGAATCAGCGGCACACCGTCTTCGTCAGTCATCGTCTTGCCAAGGACGGTTTCCATACCCTCGATCATTTCGGTGAACGCCAAAGCGATCTTGTCGTTGCCATCCGATTCGGCAGCCTTTAGATCTTTTTCGTAAACCTTGCGTTCCTCTTCCGACAAACTCATGCGTCGCGAGAACCGTTGGGTGTCGATGATGATTCCCTCGATACCCGATGGCACCTCCAACGAATCGTTTTTCACATCTTCACCAGCACGACCGAAGATCGCGTGCAACAACTTCTCTTCTGGAGTCAGTTCGGTCTTCGATTTTGGCGAGACCTTACCAACCAGAATGTCACCTGGTTTGACATAGGTACCGACTTGCACGATCCCATTGCCGTCCAGGTTGCGAAGCGCTTTTTCACTGACGTTCGGAATATCCTTGGTGAATTCTTCACGACCCAACTTGGTTTCGCGAATCTCGACATCGAACTCTTCGATATGAATCGAAGTGTAGGTGTCATTCTTTACCAGTTCTTCACTGATAATGATCGCATCTTCAAAGTTGTAACCATCGAATGACACAAACCCAACCAGCACGTTGCGGCCGAGTGCCAGAATTCCATTTTCGGTAGCGGCACCATCAGCCAAAACCTGACCCTTGGTGACTTTGTCGCCCGGTTTGATTAACGGTTTCTGGTTCAAACACGTTCGCTCGTTCAAGCCGACGTATTTCTTTAGCTCGTAGCTGTCCGAGCCAATTTCGATTCGCGTGGAATCCACATAAGTGATCTTTCCGGCGCGGCGTGCACGAGTGACCATGCTGGAGTTCTCGGCGATCACCTGCTCCATGCCGGTACCTACGATCGGCGCTTCAGCCACCAACAGTGGAACGGCTTGCCGCTGCATATTCGAACCCATCAAAGCACGGTTCGCATCATCGTGTTCAAGGAACGGAATCAAACCCGCCGAAACACCAACCATCTGGCTGGGCGCGATATCCATGAACTGAACATCTTCGGGAGAGACCAATTCAAAGTCAGCTCGGTAGCGAGCGATGATGTTTCCACCAAGCGCTTTTTGACCCACGATGGCTTCACCTTCGACGGGCGTATCGGCAGGAGCCACAAACGAATCAGCTTCTTCGTCGGCTCGCAGCCAAACCGTCTCGTCGGAGACCTTGCCTTTGATCACCTTGCGATACGGAGTCACTAAGAAACCGTAGTCGTCCACCGAGGCGTAAATCGCCAAGCTGGAAATCAAACCAATGTTCGTGCCTTCCGGCGTCTCGATCGGACAAATTCGACCGTAGTGAGAAATGTGAACATCGCGAACTTCGAAACCCGCACGCTTCCGGTTCAAACCACCAGGGCCCAGAGCGGAAAGACGTCGTTCGTGAGTCAACTGGGACAGCGGATTCGTTTGATCCACCACCTGCGACAATTCGCCACGACCAAAGAAGTAATCGATGGCCGCCGAAATGCTCTTGGGGTTAATCAAACTGCGAGGCGTCATGTCCTCCTGATCCTTCAGGCTCATACGCTCTTGAACCGTTCGTCGCAGTTTCAAGAAACCTTTGCGGAGTTCGTCACAAGCCAATTCATCAATGGTTCGCAAACGACGATTACCCAAGTGGTCAATGTCGTCGAACTGAGCTTCGCTGCCTGGTACCGCTAAGTCCAGGACGTAACGAATGGAGGCTAAAATGTCTTCGGGCCGTAGCGTCATTTCCTTTTCCGAGACACCCAAGTCCAGCTTGCGGTTGATACGGAATCGCCCAACTTTGCCCAAACGATAACGGTTCTCGTCGTAGAACTTTTCGTTAAACAGTGTGCGAGCTTTTTCCAGCGCGGGCGGGTTACCTGGACGCAGTCGTTGATAAATTCGCAACAGAGCTTCTTCATGACTGCCCGTGGCGTCGTCCTTCAATGAGTTGAAGACCAGACTGGTTTTAGGCATCGGCATGATTTCGCAAGCCTTCACACCCGCCGTGCAAATGATCTCGGCATGCTCTTTGGAAATCTTGTTTCCGGCATCCACAATCACTTCGCCTGCGCGATCCGATGTGGTTGGGTAAACGATATCGTCAACAGCGATTTTGCCTTCCAGTTTGCCAGCGCTTCGCTTGTCGACCACTTTGACTTTTTGCGTTTCGTAGAAAGCTCGCAAGATGTCCGAGTCTTCGCTGAACTTCGGCGACATGGCTCGTAACAAAGTCATGGCCGAGAACTTACCGGTTTGATCGATCCGAACCTGCAACAGATCCTTCTTGGTCACATTGATTTCGATCCAGCTTCCACGTTCGGGAATCACCCGGCAGCTTGGAAACTTGCGATCACTGGTCGTGTCAGATTCCAGAACGAAATCGATACCCGGACTACGGTGCAACTGGCTAACAACCACACGTTCGGCACCGTTGATGATAAATTCACCACCGCCCAACATGATGGGGATATCGCCCAGATACACCTCTTCTTCAATCGGCTGCTCTTTCATAAGCCGCAACCAGACGCGGAACGGTTGCCCGTAGGTCAGTCGCAATTGGCGACATTCATTGGGGGTGTAACGTGGCTTGCCGAGTTCGTAGCGCACGTATTCCAGGGACGTTTGTTTGTCGTAAGACAGGATCGGGAAAATCTCTTGCAAGACTCCTTCGATTCCGTGCAGTTTGCGTTTGTCGGCATTGGACTGCAGGAACGCCTGATAACTGGCGGTTTGAATTTCGGTCAGATCGGGAGGAATGGGATACTCTCGACCGCTACCAAATTTTCGAACGTCGGCCGGCTTCAGACGGCGTTGCGTTGGGGTTGCCATGTGCGCGAAATCTCCGCTAATGATTGCTAGATCGGGCTACAAATCGGTTCGAGTGGACGGCGGGCTGGCGATCCACTCGGATAAGAAAGCTGGGACAAACTGGGGAACAGGCCAAAGCTGGGACGGGAATCTGGGGAAACCAGATTGTATCCAAACGGGACGACAAGGCACTTAGACCGCGCGCAACGAGAGCTCGTGAACTCCACGAGCCAACAATTTGCCGGGTTCTGGCGTTACAACGGAATAGTGACAAGTCGAATCGGACTGTTGGGTAATGGGATTGAAGTAAACAGCAGGCCCACCGTGGCGTTCGCTGCATCGGACATCGGCAGGCCTCCTGACAGCACAAATTGATCAGATGGAACCAGCGTCATTTGCGGGGACGCTGATTCCGATCAACCTGTCTTTGGGACACCAGCCAGCAGTTACTTCAACTCGACACTACCGCCAGCACCTTCGACATCGGTTTTGACTTTCTCAGCGTCCTCTTTCGAGATCGCTTCTTTCAAAGTGGCTGGGCAAGATTCGACCATTTTCTTGGCTTCCATCAGCGTGGCGCCAGTGATTGCCTTAACGACTTTTACGACGTCCAATTTCTTGTCGCCAAAGCCGGTCAACACAACGTCGAATTCGGTTTTTTCTACTTCAGCCGCTGCGCCACCGTCGGAACCACCGGCAACCATTACGGCGCCACCAGCAGCTGGCTCGATGCCGTGCTCTTCTTTCAAGTAGTCACTTAGTTCTTTGGCTTGCTTCAGATTCAGTGCGGCAATTTTGTCGCCCAAATCTTTAGCTTCGGCTGAAAATTCGATGGTTGCTGTATCGTTCATGACAGGACCTTTCTTAATTGAACCTGATCGGGAATTGAAATCAGGTTCACTTTGGTTGTTAATTTTTATTATTCGAAGGATATTTTTAATCGCTCAATCATCGGAGCCAGGCCGGGCCGATTGGACGATGGATTCAAGTTAAAAAGGTTGACGTATGGCGTTTGTGCAGGCGTGTTGTTCACGCTTGAACGCAGGCCTAGCCTTCCTTTGATTTCTTTTCAATTTGGCTGGCCACCATACCTCCAGGGCCAGTCAATTGACTTTGCAGAGTTCGCCATGGCGAGGTCAATTGACCCGACAGGATACTCAACTGTTCGGCACGGTTTGGCCACTTGCTGATCTCTTTGACTTTTTCAGGAGACAAGACTTCGCCGTCCATCACGCCACCCTTGGCGGAGAACGCATCGAACTCTTCTCCCTTGTCCAGTTCCACGACCTCTTTGACCAAGGTGACGAAATCTTCGGCACCCCAGACGACGGCAGCGGTTCCAGTCAACTCTTCAAATGCGGGAGCCAGACTAGTTCCTTCCGTGGCGCGTCGAGCCATGGAATTCTTAATGACCATCAGCCGAATGTCTTTTTCGCGAAGCCGTTTGCGGAGCAGGACGGTGTCATTTGCCTCCAGCCCAATCACATTGGCGACCAAGCAACTTTCGACTTCGGACAATCGCGAGGCGATGTCTTTGGTCAGTAGGTCTTTGACGGTTTTACTCATGATATCGATACCTTTGCTGAAACGATGTCACAGAATTTGATGTGTGGGTTCACCCAAAAATTGTTGGGCACCCCCGCTTACTGCTTTAGGCAGCCACCGAAATTCCGGGACTCATCGTCGCCGCTATTGAAATGCCTTTGATGTAGGTCCCTTTGACGGCGTTGGGTTTCATGGATGAGATCAAGTCAATAAATGCCTTGATATTCTCTTCCAGATTCTTGGCGTCAAAACTCAGTCGACCCACAACGGCATGGACGTTTCCGCCACTGTCGTTTCGGAACTCGACCTTACCGGCTTTGTATTCCTTTACGGTATTGGCCACATCGGGCGTAACCGTTCCAGCACGCGGCGACGGCATCAAGCCTCGCGGACCCAGCACTCGGCCCAGGGGACCGACGACACCCATCATATCGGGCGAGGCGATACAGACATCGAAATCTGTCCAGCCATCCTGAATTCGCTTAGCCAATTCTTCCTGGCCGACTTCGTCGGCTCCTGCCTCTTGGGCAGCGGTTGCCGCTTCGCCTTTGGCAAACACAACAACACGTTGCGTTTTACCAATGCCGTGCGGCAATACAATTGACCCGCGTACAAGTTGATCCGCCTGCTTGGAATCGATCCCAAGACGCATGTGGACCTCAACGGATTGGTCGAACTTCGTTCCACCAAATTCCTTGATAATCTCCACAGCCTTGGGCAATTCCAGGGGCTCAGATGGCACTTTTTCCGCGAGTGTTTTGTATCTCTTCGATCGTTTAGCCATAACACTCTACCGCTAATTCGCGGTCCTTTTGAACAACGAACCCACCGATTACACCTGCCATCAGCAAACCTGATTGCCGGCAATCCGTGGGTGGGATTAACCCGTTCACCCCCGATTTAGTCGTCGACGACGGTAATGCCCATTGAACGAGCAGTACCTTCCACCATTCGACAAGCGTGATCGATATCGGAAGCGTTAAGGTCAGCCATTTTCTTTTCACAAATGTCACGCACTTGAGCGCGAGTCACTGTGCCCACTTTGTCACGATTCGGTACACCGGAACCTTTGGCGATTCCAGCAGCCTGCTTCAAAAGAGAAGCAGCTGGGGGACTTTTCGTAACAAAATCAAACGTGCGATCTGCGTAAACCGTCACGATCACGGGAATGGGAGTCCCGTTGTATTCTTTGGTTCGGTCATTGAACTGCTGGACGAACTGCCCCAAGTTGATTCCGAACTTACCAAGCGAAGTACCAACCGGCGGTGCAGGTGTTGCCTGACCACCAGGCACCTGAAACTTTGCTTGACCTGATATTTGTTTTGCCATTTGTGTGTCTTACCTTCTTTGAGGGAACGAGCGACGCGAGCGACCTGCGACGCGTTTCAATAAACTTCCCTACAATTCAATTTGGCTAAAATGTTGATTGATTATCGAACGTATTTTTTGGAATGATTTGTTTCTTTGATCGGTTTCGACCATCAACCGATACTTTGCCAAAGACTAAATGTCCTCGACGTGCCAGTGATCCAGTTCCACCGGATTGGGTCGGCCAAAAATGCTGATCATCACGGTAACGCGTCCATTGCGTTCATCGATGTTGGAGACTTCGCCTTCGTAGTTTTGGAAATAACCTTCCTTCACTCGGACTCGATCACCAGGCTTGAACTTGATGCCAATCTTAACTTTCTCTTCCGGCTGATCGACGGTCTCAGGTTTCGTGGAAGCCACGATCCGATCGATCTCCTCCACCGATAGAGGCGCTGGCTTGCCAGCGGCGCCGGTGAAGTCACCAATCCCTGGTGTCTCACGCACCAAGAACCAGGAATCATCGTTGATCGACATATTGACGACGATATAGCCGGGATACAGCTTGCGTTTGACGATTCGTTGCTTACCACTCTTGGTGAACTCGCGCACGTCTTCGGTGGGCACCAGGATTTCGCCAAAGTAGCGTTCCAAACCAGCCACTTTGACACGACGCAGCAACGCGTCACAAATTGAATTCTCGCGATTGACCTGCACCTTAAGGATGTACCAATTCATGGTAATCTCATCCTCTTCGGGCTCTTCTTCGACCAGATCATCTAACGGCAAAGGCTGGGCATCTTCGTCGCCGTCCTCGTCTTCGTCGATGTAATCGTCGTCCAGAATTTCAGACTCGTCGAACTCCAAACTGGCCGGATCAACCTCTTCGGGTTCTTCTGATCCAGCATCAGACTCTACCTCTGGGGATGTCTCGTGCTCGGTCGGCTCAACCACCTCAGCAGCGGGCTCAGCACTTTCAGCGCTGGCGTCCTCGGTCACTGCTGGTGCAGCTTCGGCCTCGACCGCTTCTTCTTGGGTTTTGTTTTCTTCCGTCATCGGGAATCAAACCTTTAATCTGAACACTGGCTTACTAAAACTGCTGTATCGACTGGTGCCAACGTTAGGCACGAATACCCAAAATCTGGAAGATCTTGGTCCACAACACGTCAAACAACCACAACGAGATGGCCATCGAAAAGATCACAAAGATAACGACCAACGAAGCCTTCCACAGTTCTGGCCATGCGGGCCAGGACACCTTTTTCATCTCGGCTTCCACCGCGATCAAAAAGTCCGTGAAGGGTGGATGATTGACAACACGGTAGGCAAACCACAGTCCCAGCCCCGAAAGGATACCGGTAACTGCGTAGACGGACCCCGAAAACAGATCCTCAATAAAGGTAATCTGCCCGATCTGCCATGCAATCAACAGCGCCAAAATGGCGATGGAAACGAACGTCACCTGCCGTACGATGCGACCCTGCTGAGGCTTATACAACCCCGCTTGGAACATCGAACCCACTAGGCTATTCGATCCCGATTTGGAAACAGAACTCATCTTTTTTTGCTCTCCAGCGAACGCCAGTCCGTCGATCTTGCACTAATCCTGCTATTTTCGTTGGTGATTCAGTGTCGCCGATCAGCCATGGACCAATCGATCGAGGACGCCGCACTGGGCATCCAAATATCACAATCACCAAAAGCAGGGGCGGAGGGACTTGAACCCGCAACCGCTGGTTTTGGAAACCAGTGCTCTGCCAATTGAGCTACACCCCTACCAATTAAAGGACCACCAGCCCCACTGGGACGGCGACCCTATTCAATAACGCAACAGCTGACCGCCAATCGCAAACAAGCCTGGGAAATCCCAAACCAGCACGACTGACGGCAACCAGCGTTTACTCTTAGTCGACGATCTTGGTGACGACGCCGGAACCGACGGTACGACCACCTTCTCGAATAGCAAAGCGAACACCGTCATCGATCGCGATCGGCTTGTGCAGCTCGACCACAATTTTGACGTTATCACCAGGCATGCACATTTCGGCACCTTGCAGGTTAGCCGTTCCAGTTACGTCCGTGGTACGGAAGTAAAACTGAGGACGGTAACCGCTAAAGAATGGCGTGTGACGCCCACCTTCATCTTTACTAAGACAGTAGATCTCAGCTTCAAATTTGGTGTGCGGAGTGATCGATCCTGGCTTAGCCAGCACCTGACCACGCTGAATCTCGTCACGCTTGATACCACGCAACAAGCAACCAACGTTGTCACCAGCACGACCCTCATCCAGGATCTTGCGGAACATCTCAACACCGGTGCAAATCACCTTTCGTGGTTCGGCTTCCAAACCAATGATTTCGATTTCTTCGCCAGTCTTGACAACGCCACGTTCGATACGACCAGTCGCAACGGTTCCACGACCTTCGATCGAGAACACGTCTTCGATTGCCATCAAAAACGGCTTGTCATCTTCACGAGTAGGCTCGGGAATATGAGCATCAATCGCGTCCATCAATTCGCTAATGCACTTACTGGCATCAGGATCATCCGGCTTGTTGTAAGCAGGCAAAGCACTGCCGCGAACGATGCAGGCGTTATCGCCATCAAACTTGTATTTGGTTAGAAGTTCGCGAACTTCCATTTCAACCAACTCAAGCAATTCCTCATCATCAACAAGATCACACTTGTTCAAGAAAACCACCAAAGCGGGCACATCCACCTGACGAGCGAGCAAAACGTGCTCTTTCGTCTGAGGCATTGGGCCTGAATCGGCAGCCACCACCAAAATTGCGCCGTCCATTTGGGCAGCACCGGTGATCATGTTCTTGATAAAGTCCGCGTGACCGGGACAGTCAATGTGGGCATAGTGACGGGTATCTGTTTCGTACTCGACGTGAGCAACCGCGATCGTAACCGTTTTGGTTTCGTCACGAACAGTACCGCCTTTGGCGATATCAGAATATGAAATGGGCGTGGCGAGACCTTTTGCAGCCTGAACTGCTACGATCGCACCCGTAGTCGTTGTTTTGCCATGGTCAATGTGACCAATCGTGCCAACGTTAACATGCGGCTTATTCCGCTGAAATTCCTCCTTGGCCATCTGTATATACACCTGTTCTTTAATAACCAAGTAAAACGAAATTGTCGGCCAACGCGACCAACTAACAAATCAGAGCTGCTGATGGGATTTGAACCCATGACCTCGTCCTTACCAAGGACGCGCTCTACCACTGAGCTACAGCAGCATCGACCAAAACCTTGCAACAGTTTCCCGCACAAGTTTTCTGCCAAACCGGGTTCAAATCAATCAATACAACAAACACCCTGTTTGATGAGCGGGTGAAGGGAATCGAACCCTCACAACCAGCTTGGAAGGCTGGGGCTCTGCCATTGAGCTACACCCGCTAATCTATATTCAAAGACTCAGTCGCCGCCGGTTAGCAACAACTTCGCCTTAAACATCCAAATTAGTCTATCAAATCCAACGTCCAGCCTTGGACACTTCTCGTCCTGATTTTCAGATCCATCATTTTTCGCACCAAAATCCACGAACACCCTGACTAGGGCACTCGCAATTTTTGAATTCCACCAGACATCCGAATCATCGCTGGGCTTCAATGAAACCACCAAAACGAAGTGGGGGGTGGAGGATTCGAACCTCCGAAGGCATGAGCCAACAGATTTACAGTCTGTCCCGTTTGACCGCTTCGGTAACCCCCCGGATGTCTTTTTCAATTCTCCATCTAATGTCAAAGAGCCAGCGGAGGGGCTCGAACCCACGACCTGCGGTTTACAAAACCGCTGCTCTGCCAACTGAGCTACGCTGGCGGAGATGCGAAAACCAGTAAATATACTGAAACTCGACCTACCCGCAATACGAAAAAGCCAACCATTAGACCCGTTTTCGACCCGCTCGGTTCGGGGGCATTCCTCAAGAGTTTGAAGTTGCCGATTCTGGCATTTCCAAGTTTTTTGAATCGAACGCGGACCTTAACGGGTAACTCTCTAACCAACAAACGCTAAGGGTCCTTTAACTTGCCCACCAGCCCCTTAAATCAACAATCGAGTCCAATGAGGGTCAAAACCAAACCGTCCCTCGCCAAACAATCCGCCCCCTTGCGAACCCATTCGTCCAAAACGACAACTTACCGGTTAACCTCCAAAATTGGCCGCCATCATGAAAAAAACTCTGATTCTTATCGCGTTCCTGATGGCAACCGGCGGACTTTTCTACTTTTATTACTCCCAAACGACCGCCCCCAACGGGAACACTGGCAACGACAATTCCACTCAGCCAACCGATTCCCAGAAACAACTAGAGACTCTGGCAGGTACCAATGAGGCCTTTCGCTGGTCACTGGAGATCGAGAATAAGTATGGGTCTGGCCGGCTTTACGTCGTAAACGGAGACCGAGATTTTCGAACTCGCTTCGCCAACGACAAAGCTAACCAGAGTCACCAACAATGGTCTGGAGGCCAAGATCGGCAATGGGAATACAAACAGTGGGTCGAAGGTTTCTATAGTGGACGAGGTATCGTCGGCAATGGCTGGACTGTCTCAGCCAGAGACTTGGTCGAAAAAAACAACGATCCACAAACCGTTCGCTACGTCAACATTCTGGGCCGCATCATCGCCGCCGAATGGTCCAAGTCTTCTGAAATCCGTCGAATCGACAACGGCAATCTTATCTCTTGGCAATCCCTGACCACTGCCGAACGCCTACCCGAACTGGCCCAAGCAATCCACGATCAGCTAAACCAGAAGTAACTTTCTCGTGGTTGGTTTTGCCGCAAACCAATTCAACCTCGTCAACTCACTTTCCGAGCGTTCGACAATTCAACTTTCAACGCCCGAGCTTTTTCGATGGGCTTTTCTTCAAAACCGATTTGACGCCGGCGGGTTAAATACAACGGAATTTGGTTCTTTGGCTGATTGAATAGGAGAATCTCCATGTTTGGCTCGACTCTAAATTGTCCGCCCGTCCGCAATGCCGCTGTCCTGCTTATCGCGTTCACGATCACAAGCCAGTTAGATTCGATCGCCGCCTGGGCAACGCCTCAACAAGCCACCGAGGTACCGATTGCCAAGCTGACAGACATACCCAAGCTGCGGACCAGCTTCGACCAATTCAATCTTCAATTATCGCGCGAGTACCGAAAAGCGAATGAGTCCCGCCGCTTGAAACTCGTCCAACAACGACGCCAACTGGAAATAGAAACGACTCGCCAATTCATCAAAATTGCGGCGACTCTGGACGACTCAGCATTGGTCATCAAGCACGCTGGGTATTTTTGGTCCAAGTCCAAAGCAACGGCACGCCAGGCGGTAACCGACTTTATCGTCAGTCGATATCAGGACGACCTTGGATTGGTCGACTTTCTGTGGGGTATCGAATTTTCAGGCCAGCCGTCCATCGCCACTGAAAACGCTTTGCGTCGTTTAATTGAGGAAAGCACCAACCCCAGCATCCAAGGTCACGCGACCTGGACGTTGATACGAATGCTGGAACACACCAGAAACCTACACCAACCGGAATCATTGGTGGAAAGCCAAACCGACAAGGCAGTCGATCCGGAATTGCAAGCCTGCCTGGACAAATGGTCTGTTGCAGACATCAACAAGGAGATCGAAGCATTGCTGATTCGCTGTCGTGACGAATGGCCTGCGGTCGTCATTCGCTGCATTGATTTTGGTGACCCTAAAAGAATGGTACTGCCGGGCTATGAAGCTTCCTTGGGTTCGTCGGCCAAAGGACGTTTAATTAGTTTGAAATTGCAAAACGCAATGCAGGCCCCAGAAATTAGCGCTCTAAATGTCGAAGGGTTGCCAATGACGTTAAGCCAATTTCGCGGCAAAATCGTACTGCTACAATTCTGGAATCGCGGGGGGCCTGTCTCGGAGTTGTTGAAAGAACAGAGACAACTGGCTTTGGAATTGTCTGACGAACCGTTTGAAATAGTTGGGATTTTTCAAGGTGCCAACGCCAATGACGCGACGGATTTAGCGTTTGGATTTCCAAGCTTTCATGACGGAGACAAGAATATTACTCGTGCTTGGAACAGCCGCATGTTGGAACAGGCTTATCTGATAGACGCAGAAGGAAAAATCATTGATCAAGTTGATGTCAGAGGGTTAGCCTTTAAAACATTACTTCAGAATGAACTCCAGAAAATGGGCCACGACGTGCAGTTGGTGCCTCGTTACAAACGTGACGCGGACAAGTGACGCATATACTGTTGCCTGACGAAAAAGCAAACGAGTAATTAGCACGGCAATGTTGTCAAAGCCCTACCTACTTCCACACGCTTGAACCTAAAGCTGCGACTCTGGCTGCGACTCTGGCTGCGACTCTGGCTGCGACTCTGGCTGCGA
>CAZJBW010000016.1:30106-61219 GCA_964543985.1 uncultured Pirellulaceae bacterium
CTGCGACTCTGGCTGCGACTCTGGCTGCGACTCTGGCTGCGACTCTGGCTGCGACTCTGGCTGCGACAGCACTACCAACAATGCTTGGTAGTCAAACATATCGTGGGTGCGTCCTTTGAATGTGCCGATCGACATCCAGATCGGTTGGTAAGGGCTATATCGCTAACTCTAGCGATTCGCGTTCTTAGAACTCAGCCGGCATCAAAACTGGCACAACCGATCTCGAAAAATCCGACCCACAGCAATCCAGAGGTGGGGAGCGCTTTTATTTTTGTCTTCAATGTCGCATTTTCGAATCAATTGCTTCTCTCTTTTAGATTCTCGAAACACTAAGCAAAATTTTTAGCGAAAACCCGCGTGGGACTACCAAATCGCGACCTATGGTTTATCAATCCCCAAATTTGCTTGTCTTTATCTGTAGTCAAAGAAAATGAGAACTTCAAGATCACATCGTCGCGGACGAACCGATCGGCGTGGATTGGCGGTTGTGGAAACTGCTTTCGCGGTCCCACTCGTACTCTTCTTGACTTTTGCCACTCTGGATATCTGTGATGGCATCTTCCTCAGGCAGAAAGCCGAATTGGCTGCCTACGAGGGAGCTCGCGAAGCCATCCTGTTAAACTCGACGACAGCGTCTGTTGAGCAAGCCGTTCAGGACTACCTGGACATTCGAGGACTCAACTACACCGACATCAGTTCCGTGGTTCAACTTTCCAACGACCCTGATGCGATCGACGTTTTAGAACCTCTAACCGTCGAAGTATTGATTGATCTGGAATCCAATCGCCGTCTTCCCCTTTCACTATTTCAGTTCGTCAATGGTCCGTTCATTGTCGCTGAAGTAACGATGTACAAAGAGAACAATGAATAAGCAAGTTGATGTTCCTTGCAAATCGTCATCATTTGAAATTGCCCGTCAACAGAGCTTTAAGCTCGACAAAAAAGTTAGTTACTAATGAACAGAATGAAACAGAAACGCCAAGGCGCGACCGTCGTTGAATTTGCATTGGTGGCACCCCTCTTTTTCCTGACCGTATTTGGTTGCATCGATTTTGCAAGATTCTGGATGGCCGAATCAATCGTGGAAAACGCCGTTTTCCAGTCGGCTCGGCACGTTTCAGTATTCGGTGGAAACCAGACAGAAGCTGAAGAATTTGCCACACGAGAATTGGCAGTAGTCGGAATCAATGACTTCACCTTAAGGTTGACCGCTTTTGAAAATGGCAACCCGCAACCCGACGGCATCGATGATGACACCACCAACATTGAAGTGGAGATTGAAGTCCCTTCCGAAGGGGTCTCCATTTTTTCACGGTTCTTGAGTGATCAGCCGCTAATACGTAGTACGACAACTTCGACAAACCGCCCTGAGTGAGACCCATTTTATGAACGACATCCGTCAAAAACGCTCGCCTCGCCCATCCCATCGTCGACAAGGATCGATTTTGGTTTTGATGGTCGTTTTGTTACCTGTTCTGTTCATTTTGTGCGCCATTGGCATTAACGTCGCGCAGCAACAATTAGTGCGTACCGAATTGAAGATTGCCACCGACTCGGCCGTCCGTGCTGGTGGTAGCGCCTGGAGCTTGACCAACAACTCAGCAACTGCTACTCAATTTGCAATCGATGCTGCGGCCGCCAATCAAGTCCAAGGAGCACCTTTGACGTTGGCTAGTAGCGATGTCCAATTCGGAAACTCGACTCGCGACGGTGCCTTGGGTCGATTTGTCTTTACACCCAACCCTGGTAATGGCGCTGACAATGGTCAGCTTATCACGGCCCTGCGTGTCAGCAGTACGATCAACAGCCTGCTACCGTTTCGTATTTCGGGAATCGAAAACATCAATCAATATGAATCATCGGTCGCTTCACAGGTCGATCGCGATATCGCATTAATCGTCGATCGTTCCGGCTCCATGGCCTACTTTGAAGACGAAGTATTTATGTTTGACGAAATCACTCATCTTTTCAATCAGCCAAATTCCGAAATCAGCGATGCCGAATACGACGCGGCTCTTGCCGATTATCAATTTGACCCAAGATTGGCTGACCTAGCGCTAAGGGATCGCGCTTATTCGGCTGATGTCATCAGTCTTTTGAGCGGCGACTTGCTTGAGTACGCGACAACATTTAACACTGATTACCGTACAGAAATCCGAGCACCCAAACAGTCTCGATGGGCCGTTTTGGAACAGGCAACCACTGCCTTCTTCGATACGCTAGAATTGTCTTCCACCGACGAACGCGTTTCCGTTAGTTCGTTCGCAACGACTTCCACACTGGACGTTCCGCTGACTTTCGATTTACAATCCGCCAAACAGACTGTTTTGGGGTTGTTCCCGAAAGGATCCACGGCCATTGGCCAAGGAATGCAAACGGCGGTCGCCGACCTACTGGAATCAAGACGATCCAGCGCGATCCCAACCATTCTAATTTTCTCGGACGGCGTGAACAAACAGGATCCAAGTCCAGTCGATGTTGCCAATCAGATCATCGCCGACAATCCAAACGTGGTCATCAACACGGTTACCTTTGCTGGCGGTGATCAAACCGAAATGGCAGAAGTGGCCGCAATCGGTGGCGGCACCCACTATCATGCTGTGGACGGTGACGAGCTGATCGAAGTCTTTCGTGAAATCGCCAGAAGCTTTTCGACCGTGATCACGGAATAAAAGCCCTACACGGACAGACAGCCTACAAAAACTGACTGACAACAATGAATGGGTTATCTGCGATCGATCGTGGGTAGCCCTTTTTCGTTTTTGGCGACGACGCAAAACGATGAAATGGACCATTCCTCAACAAAGAGTCTTAAAAACGGTATTCCAGTCCCGAATACAACAACAATCCATTGCGATCTTGCCCAGCTTGCGCGCCTCGGAAACTGTTCTCCAGGATTATCATGTTGACTCCGTCTAGCCCTTGGCCGAAGTGGCGAACAAACTTGCCAAGAAACCGATGAGTCGTCCGATCGTGGACAGTATCGCCCGTGAATCGTCGCGGCGAGTAACTACCGAAATTCAGAACCGTTGTCCAAGCTTCGCTCTGGTGTGTCAGGTTGACGTAGTACCCAACACCACTAAGGATCCCCTCGGGCGAGAACTGTTCGCGATTGTAGATACTGCGACCAAAACGGATGTCCAGCGGATCAAAGAACCGCCGAAATCCGTATTGATCATAGACCACTTCTCCGGAAAGCGACCAGTTATTACGGTGTATCGCGACGTCTAAACCAACATGGTTATTTCGTAATTTTTGAGACTCGGAACCGATCCCGTCCTGCCACTTCACCGATCCACCGATCGTCAGCCAATCGTTGCTCCAACCGACCCGACCAATCCCCGCCTTTGCTGAGTTGGTGTCTCGGTCGTTGGATCCGTTGACAAACGCCAATGTGAATTCCCATGGTCCAGGCGCGTAGTCGACTTGCAAACCGGTCTCTCGAATATTAATGACTTCAGTGCGAATAAACGGCGCATCGAATTGCGGGTTAGTATGCAGCGGGTAGTAGAACCGACCGAACGGAGTGTGCCGTTTACCGGCAGAAATGGCCCAGTCGCCACGAGTCGCTTCGACAAACAACTGCGAGATCTCGAAAGGATCGATGTCAAAGTTGTTGCTGAATGAGATGCGTTCTGGAGCATCGACCAAGATATTTCGATCAAATGGCTGGTTCAAAAAGAACTCGGCCTCGACACCAACGTCCCACGATCCAAATTGCCGCAACAGGGCGCCGCTCAATACACCTTCGACACCAAACGTCTCCTCTTGGCCCGTGAACCGAATTCGTTGATCGTTTGCGTAGAACGCTCGCCCCACCGCTTGAAAGGCGTAGCCAGTTTGGGTTTCGCTTGTGATCTGCGGGGCAAACGTCGTGGCCCTGCTCTCGGCAAAAATAGAACTCCAATGGTTCTTGTCACCCAGCAGCGGCAATGAGGCGGCGGTCTGCTGACCAGCAAATGGCTCGGTCAGACCGTCGACTTCAGCAGGCGTCGTATTTTGTATAGCGATCACTGGACCAGTCAGCGCGCCGATGCAGACAGCGATGATCAGCAATAGCCAAGCTGGTCGAAAGGTTTTCAAGAAGCCGAACCAAAACAATATACGGGTGGAATATCACGTTTTTCGGCTAGCAGAACATTCCGTTTTTAATTCAAAGTTTACCCACATGACAAACTGCTTCGAGTCCTTACAACACGCACTTCTGCCAAACTTGCCACGTTAACAACCGGCAAAACCAACAGGCACGACTTGACCCGCAAAGTTAAACACAGTGCTAGCCGTTCGTACGATTGTTGGAAAAAATTCAATGAGATATCCAACAATTCGACACTCGCTATTCAGTGATCGATCAGACCCTCGCCATCGCTGGCAGGAAACTTTGATTTACCTTGTGAACCTTTGACGGTTGCAACGTTCTTTTTGATAGCGGCCTGTGCAACGTTTGTTCAAAATTTGACGAGCGTCGCCCGATCTAGCCGAGCTTCATTCCGCACGGATAGCGAAGATCAAGAGTGCGTGACCCAGGACGTTGGTCACACCATTTTCTCAGGTACCTGTCTCCATTTTTGTCGACCTTGGACACCCGAAGCGCGCGCGGTGCGGACGTTCGGACGAAGGTCAATACCTTACATTAAGGGAACCATCCAATGGCAATAGTCTATGCAACGATTTGTAGTTGGGCTGTGGTTCTCCGCAAATTTGCTGCGTGGAAACACAACCGACTAAAGAAAGCTTACGACTTGGCTGACAGTACTTTTCGCACCGTCGAACAAGAATGTAAAAGCCATGAAGTAACGATTGGCAGTCCCGCCGACTACCACTCGCAAATGAAGCTACTGCGTCTGTTCGATAGTACAGAACAGGCTCGTCAACGCTGGGTCCGTTCCGGTACCAAGTTGAAAAAGCGTAAGCAGCGAGAACGATTTCTTCGCAAGTTCAACGGTCGCAAACTGCCTTACAGTTTCGGTCTTTTGGACATGGCGTTGGTCTTCAAGCTGGTCGACGCCGGTCGCGAATTTGGCAATTGGGACTTCGGCCAGTTGTTGCAAACGGTGCAACACTGGATCTAAAAAAAGCAATTAAGGTGCGACGCCGCGAGGAATCATTTGGTCTCTCGCGGCCTTTTTGCGAACGAGCGTCGACAAGACGACACTCAAGTATTCGTTGGCAGAGCTTTTCAACAGTCAAAGCATTCATCGCAGCTGCCTTTGCACAATGCAGAATTCGATCGGAGATTAGCGCCGCGATTGAAGAATGAGAGAGTTCTTTGATCGAGGGTTGTGACAGCTACTCAATTACGATTTTTCGAGTGGTTGGTGGCGAGGGTCGATCTTCGTTCGGCTCATCGCCGTTTATCAATCGCTCGAAAGGCTGCAACAGGCTGTTACCGGCAAGATCCTCAAGTCGCTCGTAGGCCGACAATTGGAATGTGCCCGAAGTCCAGGGTTGGTCGGGATGGAATTCCCAAACGGATCCGTCTTTAGAAACCTGCACTTGCCCAGGCACAGATTGATCATCGGCGGCGGTGATGGTCAAAGAGTGCTGCAGCATGGCAACATCCATGGGCTCGTCAAAGGTAACCGTAAGAGGGTCGCGTGTGGCAGTTTTTGGGCTGGCAATCTGCCAACGATTAATGGCAGGTTGAGTTCGATCGCAATCAACAATCGAAAACTGCTTCCGAATCTCGGACGTTAAAGAAGCGCCCGTGCGAGTCTTCATGTCTTGGGACACAACCAGCGTGTAGGACTTGCCGACTTGAAAAGCCAAGCCCATGGCCTCGTGCCGCGCCAAGCCTCGTTTGATCCGACCTGGATCAAACAGCAGAGTCAATCGTTGACCGTCACGACTCCATAACTCTTCGGCAATTTCTAAATAAGCATCTTCGATTCGCTTACCGGACGAATCTTCGAAATGGATGTGCTGGTAGCCCCCCCGTCGCATGGGTTGGTCGAACTGCAAATACACTTTCAACACATTCTGAGGAAAGCGATTTAGGTTTGGCAAAACCTGACATGTTGCTGGGATCTGATCTTCCGTCGGTTTGCCAGAAAGCTTGAATTCAATGGGATCTTCAACTGTGGTGTCAATCCACTGTCGATTGAAAACGACACGATAGTCCACACCGGTTGGGAATGGAAACCGAGGTTTGAAAAGCAAATACTGATCATGCTTGGTTAACTGCCCAAGCACCGACTGTTTACGGTCAGCGACATAAACTTGCACCAGTTGTTGACCTTGTTTCGAATCCAGATCGAAACTGGCCAAATCGATTTTTGCCAGTGACAAACGGATGCCACCACTGGCCTGGTCAAAAGTAACCGGCTGATCAGATGTTGCCTGGTCAGATGTTGCCTGCGTGGCCTCTGTTTTGCTTGACGGATGCGTTTGCCCAAAGGCCGAGCAAACGAAACTGCCAATTGCAAAACAGACGCCCAACAATAAAAAGCGTGGAAACGCGAAGTCACTCAGCAACAATGCTTGGTTGTATCGTGCCAACTTTATCGATTGATTTGAATTAATCTGCATGATTGCAATCGATTCTAAACCCTCTAAATGAGACTCTACTCAAGTCCGTGACTTCGCGAAACCTGCTGTGAACTTTCAAAGAAATCCATCTACCTACGGAAGAGGGATCACTTTCAAATCGAAGCCGCTATCGCTTTGCGAGATAATGGCTGCGTGGTTTTCACCGAAACGATCCAGTTGAACGGTCGTTTTTAGTTCATCGATGGTCTCGTAAGGCTGACCTTCTGTACCGCGAGATACGCGCGAAGTAAGACCTTCTTTACGACCGATGTCTTCGGTAGAAATTTTCATCATGCCACGATGGGAGTTGGCCATCAGGATGAATTTCTTGCCATCTTTCTGGTAGACGAACATATCCAACGGGCGATTACGATTGCCAAGTTCGGCAACCGTTGTGCCACGAATTTTCTCGCCTTTGGTTACGTCCGATAGAGGAAAACGTACCAAGGGAGTGCATGTGTAGGCCGCCACGACGTAGGGCTCGTTGTCCAAAGTGATGCCGGCGAACGTGCGCACGGGAGCGTTCGTTTCGTATTTACCATGAGCCGCATGGTAAACCTCAATCGACGTGCCTTCGATGTCATCGGCAAACGGATACGGGATAGCGCGAAGGTTAGAAGCAAATTCTTCGTTAGACAAACCAGCCACGACAATTTGATTGTCGATCAAGGAAATGTCCGTAATCGAGTTCACTCGCAACGAACGGCCACGACGATCTTTTTCGTCTTCGCCAGGTGCATTGGGTAGATTGGCCACTGCGTGTTTGATGTCTTTCAGTGCGAATTCTGAGATTTCGCCAGACTGGCTAACTTTCAAGATGATACCGGCGTCTCCACCGTTGACGGACAAGTAAACTTGACCACTGATCGGGTTAACCGCCATATCGTTGACGCGTACGGCATCCTTGGTGGTACCCAAAGCTGCGGCTACTTTTTCGTCAATGTTCTCAACTTCAAACGCTTGGAACTCGCCGCTTTCGCGATCCGCTGTGTCCAACGCATAAACGCACGCGGCGCTAGGGTCGCCAATAAACAAGACACCATCAGGGCCGAAGGCCATTGGGCCGGCCATCTTCAGATCAACGTTTCCAGCAGTCAATTTTTCAAGATGCTCTTGAGCGGTCAAGCCACACGACAAAAAACTGAGCGCCAAAAACGCCACCAAGCAACGTTTCGTAATATTTTTCATGATCGACTTCCGATTCAGAAATGGGGTTTTCAAACAAGTGTTAACAAATTACCGAAAGCGATCTTACCTTTCCAGCAAATTGCCCTTAGCAGGCTGGAAAACTACCTATCCTGACACAAACTTGGATTCCAGCCTGTTATAATCGTGATGAATTTCACTAGACAGCGAGTACGAACATGCAAAATCAGGTCGCGGGCATCGTGTTGGTCATCCTCTTAGTCCTGGGTAGCGTGGCAGAATCGACCTTGCCGACGGTCAACGCTGATCAACCCGTCAACATTATCTTCATCATGGCCGACGACTTGGGTTACGCTGACGTCGGCTTCAATGGCCAGACTCACTTTGAAACACCCAACCTGGACCGGATGGCCAATGAAGGGATGGTGTTCAACCAACTGTATGCTGGATCGACAGTATGTGGTCCGTCACGCGCTTGTTTGTTGACTGGGTTTCACACCGGTCATGTCTTCCAACGGTTCAATGGCAAAGTGCAGTTTCGCGAAGACGATCAAGACATCACCGTGGCGCGGATGTTGAAAGAGCGAGGCTACCGCACGGCCATGATCGGCAAGTCTGGTTTGGCATGCAACTCGGACGACGCGGGCCTGCCTAATCGCAAAGGCTTCGATTACTTCTACGGTTACTTGGCGCACGCAGCCGCTCACCGATATTACCCACCGTTCTTGTGGGAGAACGGAAACAAGATTGAATTCGAAAACAATCACGGCAAACATGGCGACACTTACAGCGGCGACCTGATCTTGGCAAAGTCTCTGAAATGGATCGACGACAATCAAACCGAGCCATTCTTTTTGCACGTGGCCTTGCAACAACCTCATGCTGACTTGGCCGTTCCGGAATCTTTCCGCGAACCGTTCATCGGCAAGTTTGAAGAGAAGCCCTACCCTGAAGGCAAGCACTATCGCGCTGAGACTCACCCCAAAGCGACGTTCATTGGAATGATTCAACACCTGGATCAGTCCGTGGGACAGATCCTGGATAAACTGGTCGAGCTAGGAATTGAAAAGAACACCTACGTCTTTTTCTCGAGTGACAATGGCCCGCATTTCGAAGGCGGCGCGCACCCCGATTACTTCGATTCCAACGGACCTTTCCGAGGCGGCAAACGAGATCTGTACGAAGGCGGCATTCGCGTTCCGTTTGTCGCTTGGGCACCCGGTCACATCGAACCTGGAACCCGATCCGATCACATATCAGCCTTTTGGGATTTTCCTGTTACGGCTTGTGACCTGGCCGGCGTGCCATTGCTTGAACAAACCGATGGAATTTCTTTTGTCCCCACATTGCATGGCACCGCCCAAGCCAAACACCGCTACCTGTATTGGGAATTCCACGAACAGGGCGGCAAACAGGCTGTGCGGATCGGAAACTGGAAAGGCGTCCGTCTAAATGTTAATAAGAATCCAGACGGCCCAATTGAGATCTATGACCTGGCCAAAGATCCCGGAGAAACGACCAACGTATCGCCCGATAGCCCTTCGTTCACTCAGACCATTTCCACTTTGATGAACGCAGGGCACCGGCCGCACCCTGACAAACCGTTCGGTCGCGAGATTGAACAAACCAACGATAAGTAGTTCACTCAATCAGGCTTTGTTTTGAGTGGTCTCATTTCGATTGCGTGTCAAAATATTGATTTCCTGATAGTAACACTTACATTGTTACTCATCGCCCAAGCAACAGCCAAGCACTCGGATTGCTAAACCCGCTACTCTTATAACTCAATTCTTACAACTCAATTGAATCGGACATTCCAAGCATGCCGCGAATCACTTTTCACTCGGACGCCGCTGTCTACCAAGGCAACCCAGAATCGGCTAACGAGGTAACGGACCTAGACATCTTGAAGAATTTGCACGGAATCCACTCGGGAGATCAAACGTGTAGCCAACACGCCTCGGCCGAACTGACCGAGGCTTTGGGATTGGGTGGTGGTCGCATGCGGTTTGCGTTTGACGAGGATCGTGAAAAGTTCCAAATCACCACAAGCTATTTCGTCGCACAAAAACCTGATACGGAACAGCTGCACGAACTAATGCAGTTTACCGAAACGCAATGGCAAAACAGTCTTGGATCCAACCAGTTCACAGGACTTGGTAGACAGGCCCACTCGTTGACTTATGCCAAGGCATCGTTGCAGCCTGTTGAGGGTTACTTTGTCGATGCCCTGCCCGAGCATGCCGGACGCGAAACTTTTGTAAAGTGGGCCGACGAAGGCGAGGCCAACGACTATTGTCTGTTCGACTTGCAGCAACAAATTCAGGCAGGCAACACCGTGGCGGCTGTCGAAATGGCCGAGCTTTATCAAAAGGGTGACGGAGTTGCTCAGGATGAACAGCTGGCCGCAACTTTGTTAGCGCAAGGTCTGCAGCAAGACTGTCCGCTTTCTCAAGTGAAATTAGCCGACGCCTTGCTTGAAGGACGCGGGATCGACGCGGACCCTCACATGGCTGTGCGATTGCTAAACAAGAGTCTGGAAACCCAAGAGACGCCTGAGGCTCTGTTTCGATTGGGAGAAATCTACAAGCGAGGTATCGGTACAGAAGCCCAACCTGAAAAAGCAATCAGCTTCCTGCAAAAGGCGACGGACTTGGGACACGGTCCCTCGATGGCCGAATTGGCCGACTGTTACGAACAAGGGATCGGTGTCGCGGCCGATCCTGACCAAGCCAAACAGCTGTACCAAAATTGTGTCGATCAAGGGAACGTTCAAGTGTCCTCCGCTCTGGAACGCCTAGCGACCACCGCCGACTCGGCAGCAAACATTGTCGACAACGTAAAGAAGAAGTCGGGTGGACTGTTTGGTCTGTTCCGTCGCAAGAAAAAGTAACGCGACCTGCGACGCAGACGAAACCCGACGAATTAAGCCCGACGAATGAATTGAGCAGCGTAGCTACGGACCTCTTTGCCGTTCAGCACGTGTACCATCCGCAACTGTTGCACCGTGGAATCGCTGAACTGTCCCAAGGGCACGTGCACTAACGTTCGTTTGTATTTCTTGGCAATTTGCTTCCAAACTCGGCCCGGTGGCGATGGACTAACCAACGCCACATGCCGACACTCACTGTAAAAACAGGTGGCTGCCAACAGACGCTCCTCAAGGGTCGTCGCGAAGTCGAATTCCGGGTTGGCCCAAATATCTGGAATGGCGACTGGCGGATACAAAAACATCGCTCCGCCGTAGGTCGCAACACAGATCCCTGGACCGACAGGAGAATCTTCAAATGCCGAGGCATAAAATGCTAACGTCGACTCGTTCTTGTGTTCGGCGAACCATGTCGTGCACCACGGATAGTCACGCGGGTCGGCCGGAGTATCAAAAAACAGCACAGCGGCGTCCAGGTTGCCGCGATTCGGTGGCACAATTTTGACGTAGATGTCCCCTTCGTACCAGTGACGCAACGTATCCCGGATATCGATGCCGTCCTTAACACTGGTCGTGAACTTCTCAGTCTTTGCCAGATCGGCACCCATCACCTGCTTGGCACGTTCAAAAACGGCGCTGCGAAAATTCTCGATCAACACATCTTCGGGTGGCCAACTGCACTGAGAATACGGATTCCATTTCTGCTTCCAGTTCTTTCGATCTTGGTCGTTTGGTTTGGGAACCAATTCAATGTTGGACCAAACCAACGGCGCACCGGCCAGCCGATTCTTCATTGGCAGAACGTCACCGTTTGGAAAACCAGCTTCGTCGATGCCCATACGGATCCGTTCGAATGGCGAGACACGATGAAACGGATATTGCTTAGCGACGTCCAAAGTTTCCAGCGCGTAGCCATCGCCAACCATTTGCTTGGCGGCCGTAACGATCGTGGACAGTTCGGGTGTGAAACGACGATTGATCAGGCTGAGATTGCGAATGTACTTGAGCATCTGCTTCAGCAAAAACGGAGTCACCTTTTTGGCGCGACCTCGATAGTCTTTCTTGTACTGACTTCGCGCCGCAATCAACAGCTGCTTGACGCCATCGATCGACAGGTTGTCGTCTGGTTCCAGTTCCATTCTCGCCTGCTCGTACAAACCCGTGATGTAGGGCAATTCGCCCAACATGAAGTACAGCGAGTCGGCTTCGATCGAATAAGCTGTCGGCTGCTGAACTGGTTCGTGTTCCTGCCTCAATAGCTCGCGATCGTTAAACGCTGCCCGAATCCATGGCCAGTGAGTCACACTGCAGACGAACAGGATGTTTTTGAAATCAACAGACAGCTCGCGCAACATCCAAGCCATGTGCTGGATTCGCTGGTGAACTTGAGCGTCTTTTGGTGCACTCAAAAACGGCAGTACAGATGCCGCGAACTGTGGCAAGGGAACTCGCTTTAACGCGTAGGCGTCCGGCAACAGAGTGGGATCGGGATGAAAGTCCATGGTCTCCAAGTCGACGTAACGACACGGCAAATGCTCGCCTAAGGCCGTCCGCAAAGCTGCGATGACGGGTTGGCAAGGGTCAATCGGTACGTAGCTGGCCGCCGGTTCACTTTCGGTTTCTGTGTCAGCTTGATAGTCGGCCGTACCGAAAAGATTAGATTCGTATTGAGTCACCACGCCCGGCGTTGGCAATTCCAGAATAGCCGTCTCCACAGGGCCAGCGAACGACGGCGGGATAGGGACCGCCAAACAATCGAAATCTCCTCGCAACATGATATTGCGAACCGCCCACGCAAAATCGCCACTGCCGTGAACCACAGGCACGGCCGTAACGTGCGGACCAATCTTCAAAATGTCATGAAAGGGTGACGACATGGAACTGTTCTTCTGCATGGTTGCCTGCTGCTGCGGCAATTATGTTTAGTTTGTCAACATTGTCTATTCAGCAAGATCTGAATTTTGTTTTGCTGTATCAACACTTTGACACTCAGAAATCTAAACGCCGGTCCACCGAAGCATAATCGTCACAATAAAACAAAGTAGTTTTATTTTATTGGTCCCGGTTTTTGCTGCCAACAACAACACGTAGGTGCAATGCCGCAACGTCGGCTAGGGTGCATGGGCAAATCCGCCCCCTAGACTGGGTCGTTGAGCCATTCTGTCGCAGCTATACGCGGGTCGATTGGAAGAATCTTCGCCACAGAATCACGTTGACCCACTTTCAAGTCGAGTTATAGTCCTGCCTTCCCATTTACCAATGCCTACAAAAAACGAACTGGGCATGACGAAAACCACGGCTTGGAAGTCGGGTTGTGGGAGACCACCAGGCAGCTAGGCATGGTGGAGCTGCGACCAATCTACCGGAACCATAATGCTGAACTTTTTTCGACTTCAATCAGGAACTCACCGCAAAGACATCTTATCTGGCCTGACGGTCGCCCTAGCCTTAGTTCCCGAAGCGATTGCATTCGCGTTTGTTGCTGGCGTTTCGCCACTAGTGGGTCTGTATTCCGCGTTTTTTATCGGCCTGATCACGGCCATCTTTGGCGGACGACCCGGCATGATTTCCGGAGCGACCGGTGCCATGGCAGTTGTGGTTGTGGCGTTGGTGGCCCAACATGGCATCGAGTACCTGTTTCCGACGGTCATCCTGTGCGGCCTGTTGCAGATTGGGATCGGCGTTGGGCGACTCGGTAAACTCATCCGCATGGTCCCACATTCCGTAATGTTGGGGTTTGTAAACGGTTTGGCGATCGTCATTTTGCTGGCTCAGTTTGGCAGTTTCAAAACACTTGCTGCTGACAACACACTGGTCTTTCTGACGGGTCCCAAGATGTGGCTAATGCTGGCACTCGTCGGATTGACGATGAGCATCATTTGGCTGCTACCCAAAATCACTCGCGCAGTTCCCGCCTCGCTGGTGGCAATTACTGCGGTGACAATTATGGCGATGGCCATTAATCAATCCGCTAGTGACAAAGTAGGTTCGGAAAACATCTTGGCCACTGTCGGAGATATGCTGCACACCAATTCCGTAGCGGCCACTTCGCATTCGCACCAACATATCGATGTCGAGACCGGCGCAAGTAACCATTTCGATGCGTCGAATTTGGACGAAGGCACTACCAAGAAGACAAGCATCAGTGGCGGATTACCAATTCCGTTTTTCCTGCAATACACGATACCGCCGCTGAATTGGCACACTTTGAAAATCATCTTTCCATTCGCCATCGTATTGTGTGGTGTTGGGTTGATCGAATCACTGATGACGTTGACGTTGATCGATGAGATCACAGAAACACGTGGCCAGGGAAATCGCGAGTGTGTCGGGCAAGGTCTCGCCAACGTTGTATGCGGGATCTTCGGTGGGATGGGCGGTTGTGCCATGATCGGCCAATCACTCATCAACGTGAATTCAGGTGGCCGAGGTCGCTTGTCTGGCATTACGGCCGCTATCTGCTTGCTGACATTTGTGCTGTTTCTGGCTCCCGTCATTGAACAAATCCCAATGGCAGCTTTGGTGGGTGTGATGTTCATGGTCGTGATTGGAACTTTCGAATGGACTTCGCTAAGAATGTTCCGTCGCATGCCGATTGCCGACATGTTGGTCATGACATTGGTGGCTGGTTACACCGTTTTGATGCATGATTTGGCTTCCGCCGTCATTCTCGGAGTGATCGTTTCGGCATTGGTGTTCGCATGGCAACACGCAACACATATTGGTACCGACGTGAAATACAACCAATACGGCAGCAAGATTTATCAGCTGCATGGTCCACTGTTTTTCGCGTCCGTATCCGCATTCAAGGAAATGTTCGACCCTTCCAGTGATCCCGACGACGTCGTAATTGATTTCTACTACTCGCGAGTCTACGACCAATCAGGATTGGAAGCGATCAACGCTTTGGCTGAGAAATACGAAAGCGTTGGCAAACGCTTGCATTTGACTCATCTAAGCCCCGAGTGCAAAAAACTGTTGGTCAAGGCCGGTGATTTAGTCGAGGTCAGTGTCTCAGACGATCCTCAATACCACGTCGCAACGGATCGTCTGTCTTGGTTGGAACAGTCCAAAAATCATCAGCACTTGGGCGCTTGAATCCGCCTCATCGAATTACTACAGCGTTCCGTCGAAGATGGTTTGCAACGTTACATAGGTATTATTATTCGTCATCATCATCTTCGTCATCGAAGTCAGGGTGCAATGGATCGTCGGTGGGAAAGAAGAAGTCGCCTAAGCCCATTGGTAGCATCTGACCACCCAGCGTTTGCGTGCGTTGGCGGGCCAGCGTCTCCAAATCCAGTGCCTCTTCCCCCAGACACTTTTCCAAAGCTTCCTGCCACGCTTGATCATGGCTGACGGGGTGGTCTGGATTTTGCGACAATCGTTTCATGGCAAATCGCAGCAAGTTGATGCCGTCTCGTGGAGAAAACTCCAAATTCAAACCATGAGCTCGTTGCAAGAACTCGACCGTCATGGCCAGCATCTCCGATTGGCAAAACGGTAAGTGGTATTCCAAGATTGCCATTTCATCATCCCGATTTGGGAAGCCCAACTGCAACGTGGGTTGAAGTCGGCTGAGGATGTAGTCGGGGATCTCGAATGTCGATTCGTCTTGGTTCATGGTGACAGCACAACGAAAATCTGGGTGAGCATTAATCGTGATCCCGGCAACGATCGATTCGACATACCGACGATGATCCAGTAGCGGTGCCAGCGAGGCCCACGATTTTTCATTCATCCGATTGCCCTCGTCCAAGATACAGACGCCACCTTCGATCATGGCGGTTACCAAGGGCGAGGCGTGATAGGCGATCTTACCGTTACCCGACAACACGGGTGTGACCAACAAATCTTCGGGGCGAGTATCCGCCGTGCACTGATAAATAAACAGCGGCTTTTCGATCATGTTTGCCGCAGCTGTCGCTAACGCGGTTTTGCCAATTCCGGGCGTTCCCACCAGGCGAGGCGTCAATGGTAGATCCTTTTGGTCGACGACCAACCAACACGCCAGTACTTG
This sequence comes from uncultured Pirellulaceae bacterium, assembly GCA_964543985.1. Lineage (GTDB taxonomy): Bacteria > Planctomycetota > Planctomycetia > Pirellulales > Pirellulaceae > CAJQPP01. The sequence continues at coordinate 45,730 of CAZJBW010000016.1, forward strand.
TTGCAAAATCTCTTGTTGACCGATCCACGTTGACGAACCGGTGTAGGGAACGCTGAGGTTCAGGTCGATATTTTGAATCTTGACTTGTTTGGTGGTCATTGAGCTGGTGGTTTCTGATTAGCAGAGACGGATGTTTCGCGAGTGGATCAATTGGCGTTTGTGGGTCCAATTTTGATACCAATGGATTGATACCAATGGGACAACCATCATAACCGGAACGACAGAACGTGAAACGAGGATAGAGATTCAAGTCTGGCGGGATATTTGACCTATGTTTACAAATAACACCGTACCGCAATCCCGTCTCCCCACAACGTTGCAAACCGATGGACTCAGAATCCCTCAAAACAGAATCTCAATCACCACCCAGCAAGGGCTGGGCAAATTGGATGTCGACTGAAAAAATTTGCATGGCGCTGGTCGTCGTCGCAGCTGCCTTGGCAATGTCGCCCAACGTTGCAGACCCCGATTTGTGGGGTCACATCCAATTTGGTCGCGACGTCCTAAAAGACGGAGCCATCGCCGAAACCACTAGTTACTCGTACACCGCCGAGGGCTTTCGGTGGATTAATCACGAGAACCTTTCCGAAATTGTCATGGCAGTGGTGGCCAACACATTTGGCCCCATCGGATTAGTGCTCGGAAAAATGCTGCTCAGTTTGCTGGTCATCGTATGCGTTTTGCGATGGAACCTGGCCAACGGGACTGAACTAATGGTCGCGTCGATCATGACCCTGCTGGTAGCGGCAAACTTGGGCTACCACTGGAGCATACGACCTCAAATTAGCTCCTTTGTCTGCTTCACACTGTTGATTCTACTGTTGCAGTATTGTTTCCGAGGCTGGCGAGACCATTGGCATTTGGCGTTTCCAAACTACTGGTACCAGGATCATCCCAATTACCCTTCGATACGTGAAGATGGCAGCACCGATATGCGGATGGCATTGGGCTACGAACCAAACCGCTTGCGATTCTTGTGGCTGGTTGTTCCTTTGTTCCTGGTGTGGGGCAATTCGCATGGCGGCTTTGTCGCCGGCTTACTGATTTTGACGGCCTACCTGGGCCTGCGATCCATCGAAGCGATCCATCGTGGCGGACGATTGGATTTTTCAAACTTCGGCTGGGGATTGGCCCGGCGGATGGCATTGATGGCCAGTGTCGCCCTGCTGGCCACATTGATAAATCCGTACGGAACGGGCTTGCACCTGTGGCTTATCGAATCGCTAGGCAGCCCTCGACCAGAAATCTCAGATTGGTCAACCAGTCAGTTATTTACCATCGTTGGTGCCAAGTTGTGGTTGTTGATTGCCGTTTCAGTTTTCGCTCTACTGGCCTCCCGCAAACGTCACGACGCAACTCATTGGATTGTGCTAAGCCTGCTGTTGTGGCAATCGCTTTCGCATTTCCGACACGTGCCCTTCTTTGCCATCGCCGCCGGCTTTTGGATCGGACCGCACCTGCAGTCAGCGATGGCACGTTTTGAAAAACAAAAACAAGCGAAACCGCTGGGCACATTTGCCAACGGTCTTTTGAAAGCCGGATTGGTTGGTGCGTTATTGTGCATCAGCGTCAGCGTGGTCCATCGCGTATCCGACTTGCAAGTCCGCAGGGACGTTTTCCCAGTCGACGCCATTGATTACATGCGACAAAACAATCTGCATGGCAATTTAGTGGTCACCTACGACTGGGCTCAATACGCCATCGCAGCCTTGTGTAGCGAAGAGCATTGTCCTGAAGAGCGATCTCGAGTCGCCTTTGACGGCAGATTTCGCACGTGCTATCCACAACAAGTCGTCGACATGCACTTTGACTTTTTGTACGGACGAGCCAACGGTCAACGGCATCGCAGCCGAGACTCGAAACTGATCGACATCGATCGAGTTCTGAAATTTGGCCAACCTGAATTGGTACTCATTCGGCGGCAAGGCGAACTGACCGAAAAACACATGCAGGACCGAACAGAACAATGGTCTTTACTTTACCAGGATGCCATTTCCCAAGTGTGGGGTCGTCGCAACATCTTCGACAACGCGAACCATGAACGCTACGTGGCTAAGAATTTGCGTCTTATCAGCGACACGCGTTGTACAGACAGCATTACCTGGCCGGCCATTCAACCCGTCCAACCACAACCGAATACGGATCAACCATTTCAACTAACCGGTGGAAAAATCCAATAACCTTTGAGATAACATTCACTATGCCTACGTCTACACACGAAACTCGAACGAACAATTCCAACCATGTCATGTTGGAACGAATCGCCCAGCAAATCGATGGAATCCAAGACCTAATTGCCAATGAATTGGACGCCTATCGGTCGGCCACGATCGATGCGCCCAATCAACAGGCAACTTTGACCTCGATCGTGATCCCGGTCTACAACGAGATTAATACTGTTGCCAAAGTAGTTTGTCGTGTCGCCGCGCTGCCGATCAACAAAGAGATATTGATCGTTGACGATTGCAGCACCGATGGAACCGTCGACGTGTTGAAGCGACTGGAAACCGTACCGGGTGTCAAGATTATTTTCAAATCCAAGAACGCCGGCAAAGGTGCGGCTCTGCGAACGGGCTTTCAAGCAGCCAAGGGTGACATCATTGTCGTGCAAGATGCCGACCTGGAATACGACCCTCAAGAGATCCCTGGCCTACTTGTTCCCATCTTGAATGACCAAGCCGATGTGGTTTACGGCTCGCGGTTTTTGGGCGAGGAACAACACGATAAGTCGTGGATCCATCGCACAGGCAACGCCGTTCTAACTCAATTGTCCAACCTGTTCAGTGGCCTGCAGCTGACAGACATGGAGACTTGCTACAAAGCGTTTCGACGTGAAGCGATTCAATGTGTCGATGTCCAGCAAAACCGTTTTGGCGTCGAGCCGGAATTGACAGCCAAGCTTGCTCGCTTAGGTTTTCGATTCGTCGAAGTTCCCATCTCCTATCAGCCGCGAGGGTACGATGAGGGCAAAAAGATCGGCGTCAAAGACCTATTCAAGGCATTTTGGTGTATCGGAAGGTACGGCGTTTCGGACTAGCAGCATCGAAAACATCAACACATGTCACCGAAACTGGATTCGGACGACTCGACCTGTGAACCTGCTGTGCAATAATAATTGGCGGGTCATTTATGGAGATCAACGTGCTAAACAATCAAATCGGTCGAGCTTTGACAACCTGTCTGGCACTCGTATGCTTGGGACTGCTGTGCCAACCAGCCTACGGCCAAGGTCGCAACCGAGTGGAATTGCAACTGGCTTCCGAGGGATCCGCGCGATTAGGCGGTGCTCAAAAGTGGTTGGAGGTTTTGTCCAACGTCGGTGCAGATTCCGTCCGCATGGTCACCACAACCGGACGCGTCAAAATTGATGTCCAGAAGACCGAAACCAGTACAGGTAACAGCTACAAAATCCTTGGCGCTATCAGCGCCGACAATCGCTTGATCCTGCCGGCGGGTCGCTTCACTTTGAGCCAAACCGCCAAGATCCGCGAGTACATCACAAGCATCCGGGCTGACGGAGCCGAGGTTGCATTAAGCGAAAAACTAGCCTTCGGTCTGACGGCAAAACAATTGGTTGGCGTGCATACCGCGTTGTCGCCAGCATACGAAGGCAGCACCAAAGGTGCCAAGCCTTCCGAAATCCTTTTGAACCTGAAAAACAAAATCTCCTTGCCGATAGAGATCGATGAGTCGGCCGCCGAAGCCTTACGTGGCGACTATCAATTGCAAGACGATCTGCAGGGTATGTCAGCCGGAACGGTGATCGCTGCCAGCTTGCGTCCGCTGGGATTGGTAATCGCACCCGTTCGCGAACAAGGGCAGCCGATCCGGTTGATGATCTCCGACGCGCGACGAATCGACGAGCACTGGCCTATCGGCTGGCCATTGGAAAAGAACCGACCCACTCAGATTCTGCCCAAGCTTAACGAGCGAATCCCGGTTAACATCCAAAACTTCAAAATGGGTGACACGTTAAACGCGATTCAACAAGCGTTAGAAGTCCCCTTCCTGTACGATTACAACTCGATGGCTCGCGAGGGAGTCGAATTGAATGACATCCGCGTCAATCTGCAATCGGGTGAACAAAAGATGTCGTACATCTTGGTTCTCCGCAGAATCGTGGTCCAAGCGAAACCTCGAATGCAACACGAAATCCGCGTTGACGAAAATGGCAAGCCGTTCTACTGGTTCTCGGCACAGTAGGCCATTTCGGCAGAAACTTGCCCGGCCTATCGGTTGAAACATTTTACCGATTAAAAAAGCATTTTATCGATTGTAGGGCATTTCCGAAGGGCGTTCTGACATACGCGTGATGGCGTCGTCAAAATGGATCCGCATCAACGCTTCGTCCTCGTTTGCCATCAGCAACCAACGACCGTTCTGTTGCCGGTTTTCGACTTCGGCTCGCACCACGTACGATTTGGCGTTGTACTTTTCCAGCGAGACAAACACGATTCGACCTTCAAACTGTAGCGTTTCATTACGCGCTACAGGGATCGAGACGGTGACTCGTTTGCCTTCCACTTCATGGGGATTGTACAGACTGGAATCCAAAAGACCCTGTACGTATAGGCGATCCATACGAGCCACTCGCATGACGTTGTCGCCAGCGTTTACCCACTCGCCAACCTGCTTGTGCAACTCCATCACCACACCATTAAGTGGAGAAAGAAGTTTGTGATGATCAATGCTCTGCGATGCGGCCTGAACGTTGTAAGTTTCGACTTGAGCTTCCTTCATGGCCGACTCAAAATCTCGCTTGGCTTGCTCAACCTGCAATGCGGCTTGCTTAACCTGCAAAACCGATCGATCGTACTCAGCCTTAGGCACCGATTTGCGACTATATAGTTGTTGATTCCGCCGCTTTTCTCGGTTGGCCAATGCCAAAGCATTGTTGGCTGCGCGGATATCAACATCATTACTGGCCTTGTGATTGGCCGATTCCAGTTCGGTACGAGCTGTTTCCAGGCGTAGCACCGCCAAACGATCGTCGATTTGCGCCACCTGCTGACCGTGTTGAATCGCAGCCCCTTCACGAACTGGGATATCGACCAATGGCCCGCTCTCTTTTGCCGGTACCTCGACTTCCGAGATCATCAACACGCGGCAAAATTCTAAATCGACGTGTCCGTCGCCAACGTGGTTCACAGGCGCCGCCACAGCCTGTTGATCGTTTCGGTCAAAGGTAGCTGGATAGCCTTGCGCCCAGACTTGCGGATTGAAAACGAGACTCGCAAACACGACAACGGCAAGCAAATTTTTCTTCATCATGGACTCACCCAATCTTTCTCAATCGACACAAGATATCCAGAGTATCGGAATTCGTTTCGAGTTGAGTTGAGGTGAATTGGCAACCAGCTTTTTGGTTCGTAGTAGCTGACAGATAAATTTGCTAGCAAGTCAACCGCCACGTTGCTTGAAACAGACCGACAAACTTTGTGTCGTCACTGCACTGAATGAGACGCAGGAAACAAAATAGGGTGGATACGGCTTAGAAACCCATCCGACTTAGAACCACAACAGCCAAGTGGAGCGGGCGGTCTCGTAAAGTTCATGGAACCACACGTAGCCCAGCGAGCGACTTCCGGCGTGAACTTGAGCTGTCACTCGCGTTCCACTTCTCAGCAAGGCTTCCGGAAATTGAGACTCCTCAAAACCGATACGCACCAATACGGCATTCCCTTCATCGCTGCGAACTTCCAGCTTGTTGTCGATGCTGATTAGCTGGCCTTGGTACTCGTGACCGGGATGAGATGCCAAGGTAAACGTCACTTCCAGAGGCTCGTCGGAATCCTGCATCGCACTGGTCAGATGCGCGATCCTGCGTTCGGGAAATTCCAATTCGACTTGCCACGGAGTATCCGGATGCACGATTGTCATCAGGTTTTGGCCGCGACCCACTGGGCGACGCAACAAATTTTGCCGTAACTGCCAGTTAAAGATTCGACCGGTAGCGGGGGCTCGCACGTTTAACAGCTCGGCCTTGCCTTGTTTCAATTCCAGCTGCAAGCGAATACTTTCCAGTTCCTGTTCCGTTTCCGCCAGTTCACCAGCCACCATTCTTTGCTCGACAGGCGTCATCCGTGAATGCTGAGCTCGTTTCAGTTTGTTGACCTCTTCCAGCGTCGTATTCCACTGGCCCTGCAAGTTCTTGATTTCGACCTGCAAGTCGTTGCTCGTCATCACGGCCAAAATATCATTGGCTTGCACGATCGTATGTGGATCGTCAGGAATGCGAATCTCTTTTAGCACTCCCTCGATATTGGCATACACCTCGCTAGAATTTTCGGGGACCAGTTTTCCGTTGGCTCCCAAAGTAAACGGATAGGGCAAGATGCACAGCGCGGCGACGACCAACGTTAGCACGCCCAGAACCAACAATGTTTTCGGCAAGTTTCTGGCGCTGGTGACCGCTTTGGTTTTACCCAACCAAGTCCACAGACTGCCCAAAAACATATTGCTGTGAGCCAACGAGTTCGTCAGAGCATCGTTGCTGTGAGTCACAATCGTCTGTAAACGGTTGCGCAGATCGGGCGCTTCGCGATTGTCACCCAGTTGTTCGGCGATCACTGCACCAATGATCTTGCCGTGTCTAGGCTCGGCTTGTTCTTGCTGATCCTGTTCACTTCGATCCTGAATGATTTCGTGCAATGGTTTGACGACGACCAATTTCGAATGGGAAACGTCCAGATATTGATGCAGTTGTTTTTCGATCTGCGGTGGCAAATGAGTATCGTCGCCCGAGTACCACATCGGTTCACCGGCTCGTGCGACCGTCGTTGCCAGTCGCGAAAGTTTCTTGATTTGGTCAGCTCGTCGCTCAATCGTATCCAGTCCACTCATCACTTGGACTTGAAGACGTGTTCCCTGTTGGATGGCAACGCTAACTCGATCAACATCCAGCACGCGTCGTCCTTCGTTGGCAATGGCATAGGCAGTGTCTCGCGAATCCAAACCACCATGGATTGCTCGCACGAACGATTCCATCTGGTTCCACAAAGATTGTTGCCGCGAATACTGTCGCAGTTGATCGTTCTTTAAATAGTCGCTGGCGACCTTGCACATCTGCATCAGAAAACGCTGGTAACCGCGTTGTGTCGTGGGGCCAGCTTCAGGCCGCTGAAAGATTTCGACCAGGCCAACCACTTTTTGCTCGACGACAATCGGTCCCACGATCAGCAAGTAACTAGTCGGATTGCCGGGCTGGCCCGATTCCAACTTGCCGCTGTTGGGTTGCACCAATTCGGGTTCGCCGCGATCGGCCAGTTGTTGTAACAGACGTCCGTGCGAAATTTGCGCAGGCTCGTTCTCGACCAAGCCGCTGTGCGCCAAATTGATTTGATATTCCAGGTGCAGTCCCCCACCCTCTTTCAGGCTCCAGATGACGCCGCCGACGCTGGCCAACGCCCCGACCGTGCGAGTCAGGAAGCCTTGATAGAACTCCTCCTGCGTACAGTCGGATTGGGCAAGTTGCGAGATCTCGTCGACCATCAAGCGAATTTGATCACGAGTCTCCTTGATCAATTTGCGGTCGATCGGTGGCGCGTCTTTGTGTTCGTCCTTGCGCAAACCGACCGAGAATCGTTTCGCTTGCTCGGAACCATCAGCAGTGTTGGAAAATGAATCGGTTGACATGTGACGCGGTCTTTCTGTTCGAAGCATTGCGGGGCGGCAACTGTCGCGAATTCTGCTGATTCTGGCAATACAAAACTCGACCGATTTGGTATTCGAGACGACGAATCGCTGGCTGACGGTTGGTAGATTCCCATCGATTGGATAAAGTAGTGAATTGGCGTCTTGGCAACTCGACGGATAGAAGCACGCTTCGCTAGCAAATCCAGACGCGCACCACATTCCTACAAAGTCTCCGAGAGCATTTCGCATGCGACTGATTGGCACCGTTAAAAACAAGACCTACGCGGAACGAGTCGCAGCGTACATGATGACGCAGGAGGTCTCGACCCATTGCGAAGAGGAACAGGGCGAGTGGCAGGTTTGGGTTCGCGATGAAGACCAAATCCCACAGGCCAAAGAACTGTTGTCTGAATTTCGCGAGAATCCGGAAGACATCAAGTATCAGCAAGCGGTCGCCGAAGCTCAAAAGATCGCTCGTGAACAAGAAAAGAAACGGCAAGAGGCCAAAGCCAATCAAGTAATACTTAGCCAAGACCGCTGGAACGCGCCCATCACCAAGGTCGCGCCGTTCACGATCGCCCTGGTGGTGATTAGTGTGATCGTCAGTGTGTTTTTGACGAATTTTGGAGATAGCACTGACAGCGCTGCGTTTCGTGCACTTTCATTTTCGTCGATATCGAAATCCGATGTCGAAAAGTTCGCACCTCGGCTAATCGAAGAAGACGGCACGGCTACCATCGTGACCGATATACCAGCCGACAGCAATTATTTGCGTTTCGCCGGTATAAGAAAGGGCGAGTTCTGGAGACTAGTCACCCCCATCTTTATCCACTTTGATATCCTGCACTTGCTGTTCAACATGTATTGGTTGGTATTCTTCGGCAAGCAGATTGAAGCGCGGTATGGACCCGTATGGCTAGGGATTCTGGTGTTGGTCACCGCCATCCTGTCCAACGCCGCGCAGTGCGGTGTCCCGGCAGCGTGGGACGGATCTGTAATCAACGACTACGGACACCATTGGACGATCGCGGTTGGTGGAATGTCTGGCGTCCTATACGGGCTATTTGGGTACGTTTGGATGAAGATGATCTTCGATCCAAAATCGCAACTTCATATCTCGATGATCAGCGCTGCCATTTTGATGGTCTGGTTCGTTGCTTGTCTGTCTCCCAACTTTTTCTTGAATGTCGCCAACTGGGCTCACGGAATCGGCTTCGTCGTTGGACTGATCATCGGCTATACACCCAAAGTACTATCCGATTTAGGTATCGGATCGAAAAAGTAACCATCGAATCCTGACAGCCGGCGCCAGTGAGATTGATTATGTCTGAAGTACCAAATGGAAAATCTCCAGCGTACGAGTTGCTGAATGCTGAAGATCCAGACGCCATTCTTCGCATCATGATTGCCCTGAATGTATGTGAAGCTGATGAGTCCATTACCCAAGTGACCAAGGCGGGTGAAGGAAACATGAATCTTGCGCTTCGAGTCCAAACGAATCGGCGTTCGATCATCGTAAAACAATCCAGGCCCTGGGTTGAGAAGTATCCCAGCCTGGATGCACCGGAAGAAAGAATAATCGCCGAGACTGCTTTTTATCATGCGATAACAGCAGCCGAAGACGTTTGTGCCGCGACACCAGCGGTCGTAGCCGCCGACAGTTCGTTGCGTTTGTTGGTGCTTGAGGACCTGGGGACTGCGTCGGACTACGCCTCGTTGTACGCGGGCCAAACCGTACCCGAGCAGGTGGACGCGGTGTTTCAACAGGCCATCGACTGGGTGACACGACTTCATCAAAGCGACCTGTCTGGTGTCCAGGAAATCGGCTGTCTACCGCTGCGAGAACTCAATCATCAACACATCTTTTCGATCCCTTTGAACGACCCGCCCCCGATTGATCTAGATCAGGTTTGTCCGGGGCTGACTGCTGCCAGTCGCCCGTTGTGTACTGACGATTCCGTCAGCCATGCCATGCAACAGCTTGGGGAAATTTACCTGGCAGGCGGCGACGGTCCGCTGCTGCATGGTGACTACTATCCAGGTTCGTGGCTGAAGACAGATGCTGGTTTTCGCGTCATCGATCCTGAGTTTTGTTTTTGTGGCCCAGCCGAATACGACTTGGGGGTGCTGGCCGCTCACTGGATATTTTGCGGCAACCAGGCCAGCATGGCGACCATTGATCGAGTCTGCGCGGAAAGCAATGGCGAGAATTCGCGTAAGTTGATTCTTGGATTCGCGGGCGCGGAACTCGTCCGCCGCTTGATAGGGGTAGGCCAACTTCCGTTGAACGCCGATCTGGAACGTCGCAAGGCTTGGCTAGAATGCGGTGTAAACTTCTTAAAGCAATCGCTCTAATCGAACGAATCGAAGAGGTGCTATTCTTGCCTTTTCCAAACGCTCCTGAATTCTGGCGAATCCAGTTACGAATTAAATCGCAAACTTGAAACTCTGCCGCTTCAATTGCGCAAAAAAAAAGGCGAGACATCTTGGTCTCGCCTTTGCTTTTGTATTTTAGCGTGACAAAGTCTGTCACGGACCAAACGGCAACTAAGCAATTTTCTCGATACGCACACGTGTGTATTTTTGGCGATGGCCTGTGCGTCGCTTGCTGTTCTTACGGCGGCGAAACTTTTGCACGTAAATCTTGTCACCCTTGGTTTGGTCCAAGACTTTAGCAGTCACCGAAGCGCCGCTAACTTCCGGAGTCCCCAAGCGGAAATCGCCCTCGCCACCAACTGCCAGCACGCGTTCAAACGTGATCGAATCGCCAGGATTCGCCTCGCGCAAATCGACTTCCAAGGTTTGACCTTCTTCAACTTTGTATTGACGGCCGCTGTCGGCAATGATCGCGTACATGGAATTAATTCGTATCGGGCAGAGATTGAGAATTTGTGAATCGAGGATTCTAGCTGAATGCGTACTCGTCGAGAAGGGGCAAAATCGCCCCGAAAACGTTGATTTCCAGCGTTCTTAGCCAATGCATAGAACAACAGCGGCTGCGGATTATATTGCTCAACCGCCCAAAACACCTGTCGTTTGGTGGGCAACGAGGTCGGTTTTGGTGCCCATCAAGCGGACTCTGGTTTTTCCGATCCTACGTTTTAGTCATATCGCAAATCCCTTCTTTGCGGGTTTTTCCGTGGGTACCTCTTTGGTTTATAGGGAAAACACCCAACTTGTTTCAGCCATGAATATCGGACAGCCGAATTCTGGGTTGAGTCGGTCCATCACTTGCTTTTTCGTATTGCTGTTAACCAATTAATGTCAAAGCTCCTTTCCATTAGTTTTGTAGTCGCATTTTCGTTAATTGCTGGAACCGGTAACGCCGATACCGTTTCGTTTGATACCAGCGTTTGGGATCATGGCTCTGGCCCGCAAATGGGATGGATCGATGGTCAAACATCGGGCACTACAACTGTACTGGGGCGGACGTTAACCGTTTCCTCGACTGCGTTTGGGACTGCCACACCAACAGCGGACCATTTTACTCGCATCGATGAATCTTTCTTCAGTGGTTTCGCGATCCAAGCGATCCCGAATACTACTGACCAAAACGGTGCGACGCTGACGAACTTCCTAAGAATTGACCTGTCATTTTCGGCACCTATCCGATTGGACGAGTTCACGTTAACAGATGTCGACCGCACAGACGGACAGTGGTACGACGTGATTGCTGCGGAGGCATTCACGACAACCGCCGTGGGTGCGGTGGGAACAGGGACCAGCGCAAACTATGTGGGAGGTTCCAATATTGGCTTTGGAACCGTTGCGGGCTTAAGTGCAGCTGGGCCGTTGGGAGCAACGGGCAATGTTCTAAACACTCCAGAAAATGATATCGACATTAGTTTCGATTCTGAGCTGAGCTCTTTTTCCATCTATTACTGGAATTTGAACACGGCGAATAACGGAGCTGCCACTCAGACGATCGGCATTCGAGGAAATGCGTTCGAAGTTTCAATCGTTCCCGAACCAGGTGGCGTATGCCTTTTAATGCTTGGCGTTTGGGTGGGTGCTTCGCGACGCAAACGACCCATCGCATGATTGACGGAAGCCATCTGGCGAACCATTAGTCCAGTTCCATATCCAGCTGTTTCATTTTGCGATACAGGTTGGAACGATGCAGACCCATTCGTTCCGCGGCTTCGGTCATATTGCCGTTGGATCGTTTGATATGTCGCTCGATATAGTCGGCCTGGAATTGGCGAGTAGCTTCGGTCAGTGGCAAGTCCATCGGTACAATCGCTTCGTCCGACCCGGCGGTCATCACGAACGATAGGTCGCCGGCATCCACTTTTTCACCACTGAACAAGTAGGCCAGCCTTTCCATCATGTTGCGAAGTTCTCGCACATTGCCGGGCCACGAGTGACCCAACAGTCGCTTGCGGGCGGCGGCCGTAAATTTGGGGACCGAGCGACGAGCCTTCGCACAGAAATCCTCCAAAAAATGCTGAGCCAACATGGTGATGTCGTCACCTCGTTCACGAAGCGGGGGCAGGTTGAGATTCACAACGTTCAGGCGGTAGAACAAGTCTTCGCGGAAACGTTTTTCCCGAACCAGCTGAGCCAAATCTTGGTTTGTTGCCGCGATGACTCGCGCGTCGACCGGAATCGACTGCGACCCTCCGACGCGAACGATCACTTTTTCCTCAAGGACTCGCAACAGCTTCGCCTGCCCGCCAAGACTCATGTCACCGATCTCGTCCAGGAACAATGTCCCTCCGTCGGCCAATTCGAATTTTCCAGCTCGCGCCTCGTGAGCATCCGTGAAAGCCCCTTTTTCGTGACCGAACAATTCGCTTTCCAGCAGGGTCTCGCTGATCGCCGCGCAGTTTACCGCGACTAGTACGTTGTCACGCCGCGGACTTAAAAAGTGAGTCAACTGGGCGACCACCTCTTTACCCGTTCCGTTCTCGCCCAAAATCAAGACGGCCAATTCGGTTCCCGCGACTCGTGAAATCGTCTCTTTCAAATCGTGGATTGCGGGACTGTTGCCAATCAACCTAACTTTTTCGGCAGCCTGATCGGCCATGTGCCGCGTCGTGGTTTTTAGACTCTCGACGTGTTGCGTGTTTTCGATCGCCACGGCGGCATGAGCAGCCAATTCGGCCAAAGCTTCTTCATCCGCTTGGTCGAAATTGCCTTGAATCTTGTTCAACAATTCGAAGGCACCGATGACTCCACCACTCTTGGAAAAGATGGGCACGCACAACAAGGAACGCGTTTGGAAACCGACCTGCTGGTCCACCGATCGATCGATTTTGGCTTGCTCGCCTTCAATGTCGGCGTCCACACGTTGCGGCTGGCCGGATTCGACGACTTGCCCAACAACTCCTTTGCCCTGCGAGACACGCAGCTCGCCACCTTCGACCCCCAAGGCTGGCCGACCGATCAACATCGACGACTTGGGGTCGCGTAAAAAGATCGTTGCGCGTTCAGCGTCCAACAACTCGGTCGACGTCTCGACCATCGTTTGCAAAAGCTGCTCAGTCTCTTGAGTCTGGTTCCAGCGAACCGTCATATCCAACATGGCCGACAGACGCTGGGAACGTTGACGATGAGAACCCATCTTCCAACAGATCTGCCAACTGGCGGCGATCGCCACTGCCAAACTCGTCAACATTTCACTCGTCATGACACCGCCAGCCTGCTTGGCCAGCAACAACCGATTGTCCTGTTGACCTGCAAACAAGGGCGTCACCAACCAATCTGCTTGCTGGATCGCTTGGTACTGATCCAACGACTCAGCCAACAATTCCGTGGGCAACGGCTCCTGTAAATCGGATCCACAGGCTAATAAACGCCAAGTTCCTTTGACTCCTTGAATCAAAGCCAGATTTGAAACTCCGAAATTCGAGTCGCCAGAGATCTGTTCCAGGGCCTTGGCAATGAACTCATCCGCATCATTCGATCGATAAACCAGATCGATCAGACTGGGAAGAATTCGATGCCCCGCAGAATCCAGTTGAATCTTTTCGCTAATCCCGCCCATAACAGTTGTTGCCCTCTGATCGGTGCCTCGCCCTGCCCTCGACAAGTCGATAGAATGTCGACTCGTTAAACTGAACAACTTGGCACTGTTATCAAACAGACCACCAAGCGACAGTTCGATCGTAGTCATTTTGAGTCCAGCCAACAATAGTCGGGCAGGACGATTGTCATTCAATAGATGTGTTAGATCGCCGTGCTGCCCATTGGTTTCGACCTGTGGTACCAGTACTAGAGCGATTCGATGGAGAAATAAAAATGGGCTTATTCGAAGGCAAAAAAGGTCTCATTCTTGGTGTGGCCAACGACCGCTCAATCGCTTGGGCAATCGCTGAACAAATCATGAATGAAGGTGGACACTGCGGATTTACTCACCTGCCCGATCGCCCCGACGATGAAAAGAAAAAGAATCGCCGCCGAGTCGAAAAGGCGATCAACGGTCACGCCAATGCCAAGTTCATTACCCCAATGAACGCGGATGACGATGACCAGATTCGTCAGGTCATGGCCACCGCCAAAGAGGAATTCGGTGGCATCGATTTTCTGTTGCACAGCATTGCCTTTGCCGATCGAGCCGACCTACAACGCGACACCATCGAAACCAGTCGCGACGGTTTCAAAATGGCCATGGAAATCAGCGTCTACAGCTTGTTGGCCGTGTGCAATGCGGCCCGCGAGATCCTGAATGAATCTGCAGCGATTGCCACGATGACCTATTTCGGTGGCGAAAAATGCGTGCCCGGCTACAACGTCATGGGCATTTGCAAAGCCGCGTTGGAGGCAGCAACCCGTTACTTGGCCTACGATCTAGGCGTTCAAGGAGCACGTGTAAATGCCCTAAGCGCCGGACCGTTGAAAACACTGGCTGGATCGGCCGCTGGAGTCGGCGAAATGTTGCAACTGTACGAAAAGATGGCTCCTCTACAACGGAACGTCGACCACCTAGAAGTCGGCCGCACTGGCATGTTCCTGCTCTCCGATCTGTCCAATGGAATCACCGGTGAAATATTGCACGTTGACGGTGGCTATAACGCCATGGGTTCACCCGGTCGAATGTTGGAAATGTTAGCCACCAAATAGTTTTGGCTTAAGATTCAACGATCACGAAGACTTCAAGGGCAAGATCTAGAAATCTGCCTACATTTCAGGTTTCACCCTGCAACTGGAAAATCCACTCATTAGAATAGGCGATTCACTTACCAAGTGAAACAAGCATTTAACTGCCTTCCCCCTTCCCAATTTGTCCTCAGGATATCAAGGCAACGAGGTTCATGAATACAGGCACAAAACCACTCCCGAATCGCAACGGATCTTCGACCCGTTTGACAGTTTTGCTACTGTTGTTGGTCGTGATTGGCGCAGGTTGCGCCTACGAATTTACAGTCGCTAGACCAGCGTTCCAAAAAGCTTGGGAACAAATCGAAGCCATTGACGTCAGCCCAAAATCGGGTGAATTCACTGCCGACGAAATTGCAGAATTGTTTGAGCGTGAACCGATCCGAATCGATGATTCGATTCACCCCGATTGCACTATCCACTCCTACCGTTGGCGTAGTGGTCTAGTGTTTAAGAATCACGATATCCATGTGGTGTACACCAAATTGAGCCCTGGAATTATTGAAGCGCGACCCGAGTTGAAGGGCAAGCTCTACTACTTTTCAGCGGCAGCCAACGAACCATTAGATCGAGAAAACAATTTTCCTGCAGAAAAGGAAACGATCGTCATTAACCGCAACCCATCTCCGATGGCATTCGGTGGCGGTGGTCCTGCCACACCACGTGGCGGAGATGACGAAAAGAAAGAAGAAGACGAACCGTCCGATACCGAAAAAGCTGAAGAAGCCGCCGAGCAAGAAGGCGACGACGAGTC
>CAZJBW010000016.1:61319-75908 GCA_964543985.1 uncultured Pirellulaceae bacterium
GGCGAGTCGGAAGGCAGCGGCGAGTCCGAAACTGGCGAAGGTGAATCTACCGAAGTCGAAGAAAGTGGCTCGGAAGAACAAAGCGAAGGTTCGGGCAACAACCAGTAAATCGTTGACTAAAACTCAACATCTTGGAACAGATGACAGGCAATTCAAATTCAACAAAGCCGCAGTTTTTGACTGACGGCTTTGCTTATAGACGGACAACTACCCGGCGAACTACCGGGACACTAGCTACGTAAATAAATATATTTAGCAACCACATCTATCAATCTGAAGCGGTGAATCAAATGACTGAAAATAATGAATCCAACGACACCAATGTCGAAGAGAAAATCTCAACACCTGAAACCAGTTCGGCACCTATGCCGATGACAAGTGGTGGCGGTAGCGGTCGCAAGCTGCTGCTGTTGGGAATATTTCTGTTAATCAGCGGCCTGTTTGCCTACGATCAGCTGGTCGCAAAAAACCAATTTGCCAAGACTCAAGAACTCATGGAAAACATGAGAACACTGAAAAGTGTTGACGGTGCCAGCAGCGTCGATTCTCGTGGCAAATCGATCAAACAGGGTGACCAAGACGGTGACGGTTTCATCACTCCCGATGATGTTCGGAAAGTCGCTGATCGAGAACCAAGCGAAACAACAAAACTGACGGAAGAACGCTACTACGAAACTTACTCGTGGCCACGCGTCATTCCAGGTCGCAGCTACAACCTGTATGTGATTTATCAGAAGAAAGATGAACGCGACGAAATGTATCGCGTGATGGACGAAGAACCAACCAAAGAATCCGTTCCAAATCAAACGACCGTTGGCGAACCGGGTTCGGTACCTGACCCATCCATCGGCGGCGGTGGCTCAAACCAACAATACGAAGACTACAAAGCCGAGAAGAAGAAAAGAGAACAGGAAGAAGCTGCTAAAAAAGAACAGGATGGATCTGGTTCAGACAGTGACGAAGGTTCCGATGAGGACAACGAAGAAGGTAACGATGTCGAAGGTAGCGGCGAAAACGACTAGTGCTCTTTAAGCTACGTTTTGGATTGGGTCCGAATTTATTGGGTCCGAATGTACTAACGTTCGGCCTTTTAATCATACTTGCCATCGGCTTGGTGCACGCTCAAAAGCTTGCTCTGGTCGGTGGCTTTTTTGTTCAAGCCCCAACGACTACCCAGCAACCCTGGCCAGCCGCTCAAGAACAGCTTAGACGTCAACAAGACGAGCAACAAGAAATCCTACTTTGGCCCGACGGACTACCAATGGATGCCGAACGGCTGGACCAGCACCGAATCGAAGAGCTGAAAGAAAAAGAACGCCAACATCCTCGTGGACATTTGCTATTCGTTGACGAACCTTCGTTGACCGTCTATCCAGCGAAACAAGAAACGCCAGGCTGTGGCGTCATTATTTGTCCGGGCGGTGGCTATAACTTACTGGCTTGGGAACACGAAGGCGTTGCTTTAGCCGAGTGGTTCAACTCCATTGGTATCACGGCGTTTGTATTGAAGTATCGCGTTCCACGCCGAATTCCAGATCAAATTCACTGGGAACCGATGCAAGATGTGCAACGTGCCATCCGCACGGTCCGTCACAAAGCTTCTGAATTCAACATCGCCACGAACAAGATTGGTGTGCTTGGATTTTCAGCGGGCGGGCATCTGACCGTGATGGCCGGCACTCAGTTCAACACGAAGTGCTACGAGCCTCAAGATGAAATTGACGATGTTTCGGCACGTCCTGATTTCATATGCCCGATCTACGCAGCTTATCTGGGTGAAAATTATCGAGACGATCATGCGGAATTGGGATCACTGGTGACCGTAACCGACAACACGCCACCAACCTTCATGGCCGTCACTTGGGACGATCGATTTCGTGGGGCTCAAGCGGCTTTGCTATTTGCCGAATTAAAAAGACATTCCGTGCCGGCAGAACTGCATATTTATTCAAAGGGAGGGCATGGCTATGGGATCCAACCGTCCGAACAGGCCGTTTCGAATTGGCACCATCATTTGCAAACTTGGTTGGAAGCCTCGGAATTCAAACCCACACTTCCTAAATAATCAATCGCTGGCTAACTAACCCTAATCAATCGCTGCTAATTCGGCTGTTCAGGCGTTTCTTGTTCTTTGGTTAAGCCGTCCTGTTTCTTTTTGTTTTCTTCCTTCTTTTTCTTGCCAGCCGGTCCCAGAATTCGCATCTCGCCAACACGCTTGGGGCCACTGATTTGTTCCCAACGTCGAAACCGCCATTGGACCCCTAGCTTGCTGGGATAAACCCGGCGCATAAACTGGACCCGAAAAAATGTGTCTTGATAATCAGGCGTAACGGATTCGTATTTGTAGACGCATCCCACCGATTCCCAAAAAGGATCTTGGCGAGTGTATTCCTCGTATCCCAGAAATGTGAGTTTCCCTTTGCCGTTGTCTTGAAAAATGCTGTAGACAGGTGGCGATTCGCACCATGCGGCCAACATGACTGCCGGAGGTGCCATCAATCCGGGAACGGAATCTTCAATCAGGTAGAACTTTTCCAGATCGGTACCTTTGGGTTGTCTGGCGGGAGCTTCAGTACCGTATTCCCAACCCTCTGCGTAACGGCCAGCCAATACGGTTTCCATCAATACGTCTGAGTGTTTTTTGACCACTCGGTGAAGGTACCATGTTCGACCCATGGTGTGAGATAGAGAAACTGCGATCGTAAACATCGCCAGAAACAGAGCAAATTTCCCAATCGCTGCACCACCTAAAGGGACGCTATCGGATCGACTATATTCCGAACGATGAATCTTCCATAATGCCAAGATCGCCAGCAAGGCAGCCACACAGGGTACGATCAACATGATTGGGAATGCGATCGTCAACATGCCAAACAATGCGATGCCTAAAGCAATGACGACGGGCGGATGAATAGGCTTGTACTCTAAGCCGGGATCATCTTCGATTTGAAATGTCTTGTCACTCATTGCGACCACTCGTTCAGTCAGGATTAGTGTCGTTTGCGCCTCACCGGACGTGCAAGCCAAACAAACTGTTGGGGAGATATTCTACGAGCTTGACGAAAGATTGAAAATCAGATCGGTCTGATTTCCTTAACGCGACACTCGCATAGCATCTTGGTCGGCAAATACTCTTCGTCGATTATGATACTTGTAAATGAAATCGCCATCAGAATCAAATACTCGGCAATCCAAGTCTTTGTCGTCTTCGTGCAATAAACTTGGCTCATACGTAGGCATCAACAACGCGTCCAAGGAAGCCGACATCGCACCCTGCGACCGCGATTGCAGAAAACCCATCCACAGGCGGTCAGGAGAGCCTACAAAGTTCGAAGTATTGGGCGCTTCCTGAAAGTTCCCTTCGCCAATTGGAAACGGCGCTGTGTGGAACGAAAACTGCATGAAACAAACAAACACCCAAGCGGTGGCCAGTGAAAAAACGGTCCGGCCCGCGTAGTCCACGATTTTGTTAACTGTCATGCGGTGGCGACTCAATAAATCCGTTCCCAAACGCAGGATGATGAAACTGATAAAGAACAGCAACCACAGACAAACGAAGTCTAACAGGTAGGTGTACGAGCTGGTTCCTCCGTCCAGAGCATTCGCCATGGGCTCGAAGAAGTTCGACGCGATGATGGTCGAGAACACGGTGTTCACAAACGTGATCACGTTGTTCCAAACGCCCAGCCACCAAGTCGCGGCCAGAATGATGATGATCGCGGCGATCGTCAAACCGGTTGCCATGATTGTTGTCCTTGTCGTTACCGTTACTAAAATCTACGAATCAAAATCTGATATGGTTCAGCTGAAATCAACTGTCTTTCGAATTCAACCACTATCGATCAGCCACTATTTTTTTAGAACACGTTGCAGTTCATCCAGCGAAGTATCACCACGGGCAACCATCACGATCCCCTCGTCACGCAGACTGATGTGACCTGACTGAGTCGCAGCGTCAGCCAGTTTCTGCAAGGTCGGCTGAGGATCCTGCATGGCTTGGCGGAATCGATCGTCAACCAACAGAACCTCGAAAATGCCGGTGCGTTCAAAATAGCCGGGACCACCACAGTTTTCGCAAGGTTCTAATTCATGCTGACCAGATAGTTGTTCTTGGCTGGGTTGAAAGTGTCGGTACAGAACCGGAACTCGCTCACTAGGCAATCCCAATTGACTTAGCAGGCGAGGGTTAGGTTCGTAGGGCAGCCGACAGTGTTGACACAGCAAACGAATGATTCGTTGCCCGACGACGGCATCCAACGCGCGAGCAAACCCTTCGACGTTGGGCTTCAGCATCAGAGCTCGCAAAACCGCCTCGATTGCGTGTTTGGCAGGCAACCGTGTCATTGTGGTCAGCTCATTGGAATTGGTCAGGTCGACCAGTAGGTCCAGTGTTTTACCGTCGGGAATTTCGGGAAACGCCACAACATTCGGCTCACGAAGCAACACGCTACGCAGCGTCTCTTCCAGCGTTTGCCCAGCAGACTTGTCAAATTTGATCGATTCGACGTTGATAATTTCGGGCTCACTTTGCGCCTTATCTTCAATCACTACAAAGTCGCGCATGAAGCGGTCAGTGGTCTGAAAAGCAGCTCGCCAGGTCGTAGAAAGCCCGTCACCAGGTAGAGCGCTAAACAACGTCAGAGTCCCGGGCTCGTTCATGATCTTGACCAGCTGCTCTTGCATTTGCGTTCGCATGCCGATCTGTTCCAAATTTTCCAACGGTGGCTTGGGGCGATCGATGGTGATGGCGATGCGTTCACCGGTAGCAACACCCTGGGCTGTCAGTTCACATTTGAACTTGGTCTTCAGGTATTCAGATTTAAACTTTCCAACTTGGCGTTGGCGTCGTTCGCGATAATCCAATCCGGCGAGCTGTTTTAGTGAGGCGACCATGTAATCCCCGACCACTCGCGTCAGTGTCGGCATGTTGAACCAAATACCATCGACTTGATAGCGAACGGTGGCGGCCGCTTGATTGAAGTCCATCAACACAATGTCCGCTCGCTTACTTATCGCGTCCGCCATCAGAATGACGGTATGAGGATAGCCGGGCGAGGGCATGACGGCCTGCAAATTCGCTTCGCGCAAGTCAGCTGAATCACCATTGGCCTCGAAGGTTAACGGTGGCAAGTCGTTCAGTGGAATTGACTGTAGTTCTTCTTCGTCCATAGTTTCTTTGTTGACGGGCAACTCTCGTAAGATGCCGGCCTATCTGCCCTATCGTTGAGGTCTAGCTTGTGGCGGTTTGGCCTGAGCCGGTTTTTGTTGGAAGACACGTTGCACTTCCGCCACGGAAGTACGTCCTTCTAAAACCGCCATATAGGCTTCCTGGATCAATGTTTTGTGGCCTTTTTTGCGAGCTACCTGCGTCACATAGTCTTCCTTGGGCGCTTTCAGAACGGCTGCCCGAATGTCGTTGTCCACCAGCAGTAGTTCGTAGATCGCGATGCGGCCCAAAAAGCCAATCCCCGAACACTTGGCACACGGTTCCATTTTGACAGGTCGGCCTTGTTCATCGATCCGAGCCTCCTCGGGTGGCAGCTGGTAATCGCGGTACAACACCTGATGCACTTGTGGGTTACCGCCCATTTGCTGGATGGCTTGAGGGTTTGGCTGCACTGGCTGACGGCACTTGTCGCACAGTTTGCGAACCAGTCTTTGACAGGTAACCGCACCAACGCCTTTAACAAACGTTTCGCGATCTCCGGCTGCCAAAACCAGCTTCAAAAATGCTTCGATCGCTGAATTGGCATTCAATCGAGTGACCACGGTGCGTTTGGCGTTGAAGGCTTGATCGGCCAGCAGATCGATCATTTCAGCATTAACCAGTTTGGGCACAGCAAACGCGCTGGGCTCTTTCAGGATGATGCTCTGCAACAGTTTTATAGGCGATTCGCCTTGGCGGCTGTCGAAACGTTCGCAGCCGATGTTTTCACGTTCGGTTTCTTGATCGTCATGATCGACAATACCAACGAAGTCACGAGTAAACCGATCGGCGCCTTCAAGCACACCGTGCCACGATGTCGTCAGGCCCTGGCCCACAGGTGCTGAGATAATCACCATTCCATCACTGTCGACTTTTTCCAAAAGCTTAGACTGCATCGATTCGGTCATGCCCAGCGCCTGCAGGTCGTAGTTCATGGCCGATTGACGTTGCAGCTTCAGTAGCACTCGCTCGCCCGTTTTAACGCCCTGGCTGCTCAGTTCGAATTCCATCTTTTCACGCCCAACCTTGGCGTTGAAAGAGTTCTTCTGGGTTTGCCGCCGCTCGGCAGGATTCAAAGCCGCCAGCGTTTTCATGACCCACAGAACGCCGTCACCCGTTTCGCGGTCCATTGATTCCAGTTGGTGCCACAGCCCATCAACCTGGATACGGTGAGTCACTTGATCGCGAGTAAAATCCAACAACACCTGTTCTGTTCGCGACTCGTAGACGTTGTGTAAAATTTCGCAAGTTTTGGGAAACAGTTCCGATTGTCTGGCTCGAATCAAATTGCCTTGTGATTCGTCACTATTGCGACCCGCAGCCGTTAACTTGATCGGAACGTTAACACCGGCCTCGGTTTTAGGAGCACCGAACATCTCGCCAGTCTTGGCATCGTCGGGGATTTGGCCACGGCGTTGCAATGCGTACAGTCCCCACGGCAATAAAGCCAACGCCAGATAGATCGGAAATCCACCCAGGAAATGAGGCACAAAGAAAACCGCCAACAATCCAAGCACGAAGGCGCCAACGCTGATTGGATTCCAAACCTCGGCGGTCATTCCGGTATGTTCGGAATAAAGAATGGCGTCCCGGTTCATCCAGTCGGTCAATTTGACCCAAGCTAGAAACACCAGAACCAACAATCCTATTTTGACGACACTGAAGTATCCGCCGGGTCCGCGCACAATATCGTGCTCGCCACCATTGGACGACGGATAAGGAGGCCAGTCATCCTGGGCCATCGCGATTTCGGCAAAGCCCAACAGGCCAAACAACAGCAGTCCAAACTGCGTGACGAACCGTAATTTCATTAAAGGATTCCAGGCTGCGAAACGTTGATACCCTTGAGGGCCATTTTCAAAGCATCCCGGTTTGGTGCCACCTGGAATGCGGTCGGGCGATCAATCAACTCGTCATCGACCAGCTGTTTCAGGCTCATTGTAAAGTCTTGCATCCCTTCTTCGGCACCAATTCGAATCGCGTCCGACAACTTGTGATCCTGCTCCTCTAACACCAATTTTCGCACAGTGGGATTGAATGTCATGATTTCACAAGTGGGAACACGGCCGACACCTTCCTTGATACTCGGCAACAATTTTTGAGCAACAATCGCCTTCATATTCATTGCGATGGCTGACCGAATGGCCGAGTGCATTTCCTCGGGGAACAAGTCCAAAATACGACCAATCGTGGATGGCGAACCGGACGCGTGAATGGTTCCAAACACCAAGTGACCCGTTTCTGCAGCATGGATCGCTGTCATAAACGTCTCTTCGTCACGTAACTCGCCCACCAGAATGATATCGGGATCTTCACGCACAGCATGCTTCATACCGACACCAAAGTCCACCACATCGATTCCGACTTCCCGCTGATTGATCAAACACTTTTCGTCCTTAAACACGAACTCGATCGGATCTTCCAACGTCAGAATGTGTTTAATGTAATGACGGTTGATATAGTTCAACATCGACGCGATCGTGGTACTTTTACCAGAACCAGTGACACCAGCCAGCAACACCATCCCTTGGTCGTGGTGACACAACGTTTCAATAATGGGCGGTAAGTGCAAGCCTTCAAAGTTTGGGATGAAGTTGTTAACGCGACGCGCCACCAAACCGATGCGACCCAACTGCTGCAACATGTTGACTCGGAAACGCCAGTCAACACCGTCCACGTTCACTACATAGGCAAAGTCACAACCGCCTTCGTTGTGGAAGATCTGCAAAGTCCGTTGGTCCATCATGGGCACCAACAGGTCGATCATCTCCTCGGCGCTGACCCCTTCACGGTTCATCGGCTTCAACGTTCCGTGTTGCCGGATAATCGGCGGCTGACCCACTTTCATGTGCAAGTCACTGCCTTCTAACTTCACCAAAGCACGAAAGTACTTATCCACGGTGTTTTCTTGAGCGACCTTCAGCAATCGCGTTCGCAATTCCTTGGCAGCCGTTTCCTGATCGACCACTTCATGTTGAGGCTGGGCGTTATTGTTTTTCTTGGATGATCCCATGGGTTCCTTCTCCGAATTTGTCAGCACACTGCCAGGCGATTGCCTGGACAGCAATATTCAACTTGTGGCAATTTTCTTCGATGCCGATACCGACGAAACAGGTCGGTACGACACTTCCAACGACGCTAGGTTCTTTGTCATCAAGTCCGACGACCAACTGCACGCGGCGATCCAATGCGAATCGCCCGCCTTCAAAAAATCTCAGGGTGGTGAAGTGGATGACGGGAAGCGAAGCCTGTCACACCCTAATGTACCTTTGAATCTGGTCGAGCACCTATTTTATACGAAGCTTTGCTGATCGTCTTTCCCCGCGTCACAGATAGGCCAAGGATCGGACGAAATTGCCAATATAAACGTCAGAATCCGACTCAAAGTGTCGGCAATAGGTTGATGGCCCCAGCCAGAATTCCTTACACATGGCTATCTATCGACGCTGGCAGAACGCCCCAAAATTCAAGCCTGCGGGAAAAATGGCGACCGCCAAGATCTGGAACTCAGCCCAGCAAGTGCTCAACCGGCCTTTTCCAGCCCGACAGATCGTCTATCCTTGTTACCCAGCATACGGTACAAGCCGTCCCAAAAACCCCGCACCCGAATCCGAAGTCTCGGATCCATTTGCTCAAGAGGAAATTTATCGGTGGAAGCAGAATACGTCGACCGAGCCAACTCGATCCAACAGCGCATCACTCAATTGCGAGATAGTCTTTGACTACGATCAACGAGTCGAGCAAATTCGGATCATCGAAAATGAAAAGATGGCCGCTGCTGGGTTTTGGGACAATCAAGAATCCGCTCAGGAAACCGTCGGCGAGCTAAAATCGCTGAAGGCCATCGCCGGTCCATTGACCGAACTGATCGCAGCCGCCGAAGACATGGGCGCGTTGCTGGAAATGGCCGATGAGGATGCCGAAACGGAAGCCGAGGTCATTTCGGAAATCGATCGGCTGGAAAAACTCGTGGAAGACCTCGAGCTAAAATCTTTACTGAACGGTCCTCACGACAATTGCGGTGCCATCCTGACCATCAACGCTCGCGACGGAGGCACCGATGCCAATGACTGGGCCGAAATGCTTCTGCGAATGTACACCCAGTGGGCCACCAAATTCGAGTACTCGGTCGGCCTATTGGATCGCAGCGATAATGACGAGGCAGGAATCAATAGCGCCACAATTGTGATTCGTGGCCCCATGGCTTTCGGCTACTTGAAAGGGGAAGACGGTATGCATCGCCTGGTACGTATCAGCCCTTTCAATGCGGACGGAAAACGCCAAACCAGTTTTGCCGCCGTCGATGTTTCGCCTGAAATTTCCGAAAGCGTCGATATCGAAATTAACGAAGCGGATGTGCGAGTCGACACGTATCGTGCCAGCGGCGCCGGTGGCCAACACGTCAACAAGACCGATAGCGCCGTACGGTTGACTCACCTACCAACCGGCACCGTATCGCAATGCCAAAGCGAACGCAGCCAACATAAAAACCGAGCTACCGCTTGGAAGATGCTTCGCGCGCAACTAGCACGGCTGGAAGAAGCGAAACGCGAGGAGGAAGAGGCATTGAAGTACCAGAACCGACCGCGAGTCGGTTTTGGCTCGCAAATCCGCAATTACTTCATGCACCCCGATCAACGTGTCAAAGACGCTCGGACCGGTCATCTGATCGGAGACTTTTCGAAAGTCCTGGACGGAGAGATCCAACCTTTTCTGGATGCCTACCTGCGGTGGCGAGTCAAGGCGGACGGCTAACGCACGATGTCAAAAACCCCCGAACCTACGCTGTCGCTGACCACCGGCGACGGCAATCTGCAAGTTGGTTTTCAAAAAGTCCAAACGGCCGAAAATGTCGTGCAGTGGCAAACCGAGCTGCACGTCCTGAACCCCGAAAAGACCGTGGTCCTATCTAGTGTGCTGGAATCACCAGCGATCCGTTGCCCAATTCAAGAGTTGGTAGCCGAGGATCACGGTAACGGTCCATTGCTGTTAGCTGTTGGGCAAGCGAATCGCAATCACTGGTCGGCATCGATTACCGCCGACGAGTCTGTTCTGCTGCTCGATTTCGCTTGTCGTATCAACCGAGCCCCTGAGCACCCGGGATGCTGCTTTCACTTACAAAAACCATGGAAGCCGGAAGTCGTCACCGATCACGTGGTTCTAACACACGATTCGATCAATATCGTTATCACACCCAACGCTGGATCCGTGATCAATTGGCATCCCGACAGCCGACAATTATCGTTCTCAGTTGCTCAGCAAGATGTCATCTCCGCCGTTCCTATGACGGTTACATGGCAAATTCAATTTGAATTAACTCGCTAAACCTCGCCCGCCAGCCGACCGACTTTGGCTGATCGACCGGTCCAAGTATTCGATACAAGCGGAATTTTCATCATCAGTTGCTGCCGCGATTCTGGCAAAAACAACGCCGACTGGGCTCAATCCCAGTTCCTGTCAGAAGACCGACCTATTCTTCTCTGATCACTTTTGATCACTCTTTTCCTACCACTTACTCTTCCTTGAATCGCACCCAGCCAATCCATGCGAATCGACTTTTCAACACTGACCAATAACTACTCGGGCGACGTCGACCGAGCGACCGAAACACTCGACATGTTCACTCAATGGGGCATGAAGCATGTGGATTTAATCCGGCTGTGCCTGGACAGTGAAAGCTGGCCCGAACTTGCCATGCTGACGAAACGCCTGAAGTCTTCCTTGGAACACATCGAGGCCCGCGAGATTGCGAAACTTGCAGAGCGTTTGGAAGCGTCTATCCCACCTGCCGTTATGGACTCGCAATTAATCTTTGCTTCGCTACAAAACGAAACAGCCGCACTGATGGCCGAGATCCAAGAAATTCTCGACAGCGATTAAATATTGCGTGCGGCTTGAATAATTGTGCCGTCTCAGCAAAGCTTCTATCGCTTCAGTTAGTAACTTGAAACATTGTAGTCCTTCGGACAGACGCTAGACCTGCCTATGCTACGGTGAGTCACCTTAAGACTGGACCCCGATTCGATAGAAGATTCGATCAACTGGCGTGTTGACTCGTCGATGTCTCTAAAGACTAACGTCTTGTGGCTGCGGTTGGTTATCGCAACGTAACAAACGTGATCCACTGACCTGACTATCGGGTCGCCATGCTGAACAGGGATCGTAATGAGATCGTCTCTAGCCACCTCGTCCGAATCGGAGTCGATAGCAATAAACAACAAACCATCCGATCTTTGATACGCAGCAATCGCAATAACGGCACTTGTCATAATCGATTCGCTCGCTAATAAAACCATCCTGGCAATAAGTGAATGGTATCAGCCGTATATTCGTGGACAAAGAAAAACCCATTCGTTGGCCTATTGGACGTTTTGGTTTACGGACGACCCTTTCCCGCTCGCCCTACAAGTAAACCTTGTTGCAAATGAACGATTACATCAGCATTTGGACGTTCCGCCGCAATGAGTTAGAATATGCCGGTCTTCTTTGGCGAATTTCACGGCATTTCCCGTATCTAAAAGAAGAATCTGAGCTGCCGATTGAGCGGAATGACAGATCCCATTCATGCCAATGGCAGAATCCAAACCAAAGACCAATTCAAAAAATGCTGCCTTTTATTTGCAAATGTGTTGGACATTCAAGCAAAACTGCCGTTTGCTCTCAGATTTGTTGGGAAGCTAGTCAAAACGCCGCCATGATCGATCGTGTAGTCGGTCAGTGACCTATTGCCACTTTTTCGAGATGAATCATGTATGACTCGCAGCATCCTCTGGATCGCGTCGCGGAACAACTTGAAGCCCGGGCAGAGCAAGCCTACGTCAACCAACAACCTTCGTCCGAGTTTTTGGAAATCGACAATGCAGCCGACGACTCCGTCGGAGCGTATCCACAGGCCGTACATCGAGACGACTCAATGGAATTCGACAGTGAATTACAACCAAGTGGCTTTAGCCTTCCAACGGTAACACTTGAGAATCACGCAAAACTAACCGATGTGATCTCTTCGACTGCCGAACCTGGTGACGGCTTCACCATGAATCAACGAACTCTTGATATCTTTACAAAATTCAAACTGGGACGTCACGCCATCTATCCAGTAACAGTACGGCAGAAGAAGTCGTTATTCCGAGCGGAAAAGCATTCCTATTTCTACTTGCACTTTGAAAACAAGATCGATGATTTGATCGATTTTGAGAATTCCACTTTTTACGTTGAAGATACGCTAGGCGAATTCGTTGCCGACATCTCGGTTTCATCGCTTGAGCAATTCATGGAGATCAATCGAGCAATCACTGACGAAGAGCATCCTCAATTTGAGTTCGGCAGTTCTGTCAGCAAAAAGATGTTGATCCTTCTGAACAACCGAAAACCCGAATCAGACTTGTTTTCATTCGAACGGATCTCGATTACGAAATTCGTAAAATCGAGTCTGGGAAATGAGCTGACAAACGCTGGCATTTCTGGTCTGAAGCTAAGTCCGTCCAAACGACTTTGACTTAATACGAATGACAGAAAAACACTGTCATTGTCAAATTTGCGAAATGGTTAAGGCTCGAATAAAGGTCGAATAAAAGGAGGCAGGAGGTCCTGCCCCCTTTTCTTGCCCCTTTGCTCTACAGAGCCGTCCTGACCGCTTTTTTTGTCCCGCCAGTACTGGGCTAACGCACCCGTTAGTCTGTGCCTTTGTTTTGCTTGGGTTCAAAATATGAAGTATCGTTCACCCACGGAAAATCACCCTGGAAATCCGACAGCATTAACTTTGGAGGTTTGTAGTCTAGTTCTCGAATATGAGCCAGAAAAGTTGGCACTAATTTCAGGTCGTAATTCTCTACCCAGTAAGCGATTGTCTCAACCCACACCCATGTACCATCAGTTCTTTTGTTTGGCGCTATTGCTATTGCTTGATGTGAATTAAACGGATCTCGCTCGAATCCTGGAACCGCTGAAACACAGTACGCATTTTGCAAGTAATTCAATACTTCCGGCTTGTCGTCAATAAAATTTGACTTTTGTTGCTCGATCCATTTTGCAAACCTTTTATCTCTCCATTTTAAAAATGGAATTACCTGTAGTCTAGAAGAATCAATTCTCTTTGGTACCGACACTTGGATTCTCCATATTTATTCTGGGTTTCCATCTGGGCCAAACCATCGCCATTTTCCAGCCGGAACTTTTAACGATCCATACGAAAAAACATCCACATCATTGGATGCCACTTTCACGCGGTATTGTAGCAGTTTAGTAAGTTGAGATGCCGCAGCCCAGGATGGGCCGCGCGAGTCAACATGGCGCTAAGCCAGGCGGAACTGGATTCAATGCAACGTTCCACCAACAGATGCGCGCCCGGTTTGGTGATGAAAAGTGGATTGCTCGCGAAGCAAAGCGACTCGGGATTGAATCCACATTGAGAAACAGAGGACGAGCGCGGGTGGACAAGTCAAATCAATAAGTCTCGACTCTTTTCTTCCTCCGTGCAGCAATAAAAAACGCCACCGATTCAACAACCAGTTGCGTTTGGCTTGAAAGTTCAAGGGGTTGCTCAATCTAAACAATGAGTCCTGCTCCCTTTTCATTGCTCTCCATTTTCCTTTCCCATTTTCCTTTCCCTCACTCATCGAGGCGGAACGACTTCGAGAGTTCCAGCTGGCTCGTAGTCAAACTTAAGGCCGATCATACTGCCACGAAATCGTTCTTTAATTTGGTTGTGACGCTCACGCCAGCGTTCAAGCTGAAAAGGGTCACAGACAACCACTTCTTGCACGAAGGGGAGCTGCTTGACTAGCGCCGCAATCCTTTCGTTTTCGATTTTCGCTGTGTCCGTATAAACCTTGTGCGTTTGAAGGTTAAAAGGAAAGAATTCTTGTTTTGAGCGATACCAGATTCTTGAACCAGCATAGTCATTCAATTTCGCCTTGATTCTCGCCTGCTTAATGTATGGAAAAGCAAAAACAGCGATTGATGTCCGCGCCCGACACCTCGGTCGCGATATCATGGCTGGCTTGAAATCGATCGTTGGGGGAGAGATCCACGAGTACGCAAAACTAATGGGCGAAGCACGCGAACAAGCGATCGACCGAATGGTTGCCGAGGCGAAGTCTCTAGGTGCAGACGCGGTCGTCAACGTACGCTTCTCGACCTCGGTCATCATCGGCGGTGCCGCAGAAATGTTGGCCTACGGCACCGCGGTCAAACTATCCGATGAATAAATAGCTCGTAGTCTCGCCTTCAGCCGAAACAGCGAGCATTCGAGTCTGCAGTTCCGCCAAAAACGGAACACCCAATGCTTTCGTCACATAAAAAACGCATAAACAGTTTGCTGGTGCAAATACTGCTGTGATTATTATTTTTTTGGCGAATCAATCTCAATGGAATAGTCGTATTCG
>CAZJBW010000017.1:0-37192 GCA_964543985.1 uncultured Pirellulaceae bacterium
GTCGCTGACTGACCAGCAAATTCCGCCAGGTCAACTTCTTGAAAGTCGACTTTCTCATGAGCCGGGGTGCCGTCTGCCGTTCGCTTGAATGTACGTTTCTCCAACCCCAGCGTCATCACAGAGAATTCATCCCCTGATTCGTCAACAAGAAACGCATGAATCGAGCGGTTCTTGGGAGGGTCGTTTTGGGCCTGTGACCACCAACCAGTATCCACCTTTACCAATGGTTGCATCGAGAAATCATGCAATTCCAGACCGTCGTACCAATCAAGAACCTTTCGGTCACTTTCCGTCAATTGCGCGGACAAGGGTTTTTGTAAGACCCCAGAAGCCAACGCCATCAGAAAAATGCAGCTCCACACAACCTGTTTCGCAAACAACCGCATCGCCAACCACCATTTGTACAATTCAAGAGAGGTTTAATTGTACCAAAAGGCAAAGCATTGTCAGCTTTTGGTTTGCTTGCTGGGGAAACCTGACAACATGGTTAACGTGGGTCTTTGAAGTTTAGCGAGTGAACTGTTGAATGCGTTTGCGATAGAAATTGGTCGAGTCGGTTGGAGCGGCGTCGATGCTTGGCAAGCTAAACATCTCGTCGGTTAAGTTGGGAGCCTGGCGGACCTCGAACAGTTCCAACAAAGCGATTGGTGTTTCGACGAGTGCCCCGTCCACCAGTCGCAATTTCTGAAAGACGATGCGGTAGGGGAAGAACGGAAAACGTTTGTCGGTTCCCAAGGTCAGTGTGACCTGATGTGGTAGGTGGCTGGGCAGGTGTTGCCAACCAATTTCGTTATCGACGATCGCTTCAGCCTCCGGTTGCCCCTCTAGCAGTCGTTGCAATGCCAGCGGATTCCAACGGCCTTTGCATTGGACCACGGGAATGGAATCCAGAGTTTGTTCTTCAATTTCGTTGAACTCAAAATGAGTTGAAAGTTGTTCCATTAGGCCCGTCAAACTGCCCACCGAAAGCCAGCTGGTGACTCGACTGGCAGCACTTGATTTTTGTTGTAACGACTCCAGTTCTCGCAGGTCCACGAATTCCAGATTCGATTTCTCGCCAGCCAAAGATAGCGTGTACAGCAAATCTCCGTCGCAGAACTGGTGGATTTGAACGGACGAGTCTCCGAAACCGAATTCAAATTCTAAACGTGATAGGCGAGTCCCCTGCCCTTTTTGCAGGTATCGTCCGGGTCCACTGATTTGCTGGCCAAAAAGGTTGATCTTGTATCGCAGACGCGCTTCCAAGGGTGGACTATCGCGAAGCGAACGGGCCGCGCGACGAATCAGTTCATTTTGGTTTTGAACATCACGAGTGGTCGGGTTGCGAGCGATCCGCACCGAGTCTTGCTGTTGGAGTCCGCTGATAGCAGTCACTGCTGGCGTCGTCGTGGCAAGCGGGGGCGAGTTTGCGGCTACCAGCTGGGCAGGCACATGCAGAGGATTGTGTTGAATAGCGATCAGAACGCATAGCACAAATCCGATTACCAGCAGTATTTCGCTTTTCATGTTCGGGTTGTAAGGAATTTTCCAAAGAAACTCGTTGTAGCACGCCGAACATAGAAACACACAGGAACCTCTGGTTCATACCAGTGCGCCCGTTACGTTGAAAGGATTCAACGGAAGGACCGCAAGAGCGAAGTTTCTGGTCGTACCTAACGACAAATGGAATTGTCGGGAGGGTGCGGGATTTTAGAAGGAAGTCTCGGAAGCGTCTATGTCACTTGGCACCCGCCAATGACGGCCAATCCGGGCAAAACAAGCCAATCGCCCATGGCGATGCAAAGACAACTGCGACGCCTGATGCAAACCACGGCCCGCGAATGTCTGGGTTGTACGTAGCAATCTCAGACAAATTTCCATCAAGGGGGGAAACCAATGTATTCGAAACTATCTACGGGATTAATACTGCTGGCGGTCGCGGCGCTGGTCGGTTGCCAAGTACCGGTGACCCGATCTGGCTTGCCCGTAAGTCACAATCTACCACCAGCACAAATGCTTGCAGAACCCGGCCCAGGGGTTGGCGGGCCAGGCCCAGGTGTACTAGCTGCACGCGTACCACAAACAAGCCCTGCTGCTTCGTATGGCGGAGGCGTTGGAGGTTTCGGCTTGCCCGTATCTTCAAACGTTCAAGTCCTTTTCGACCGTCCTGAGTCGATGCAAATCTCCTGGGACGTTTCCAGTATTGGCCTGTACGATTCTGTTCCATTGGTTGTACCGGGTCGTCAGAATTTTGGTCAGGGCGGTGTCTACCGTTTGAAATTGACCAACATTTCCGGTCGTCAAGGCGTGGAATTGTATCCAACCGTCGAATTGGCCCGAGTCACTCGGCGAACCTCGTCGTACCTAAGCCACTCGGCCATTCCTATCCAGTTCACGGATGAGGACTTCGACCAAGTGTTGGCAGGTAACTTTGTCACCAAAGTCATCTACGTTCCCGATCCTGAGTTCCAAGAGTTGGCTTTGGCCGGCGTTGACACTCTGGTCAGCACTCGATTGGATCCAGGTGTCGATCCTGTCACCGAAGCGGATCGTCGCGGTAGCGTGATGGCAATCATCCGCATGGGTAACAAGGACATGGAGATGCCGGGAACCAGCGAGACGTTTGCAGGTGCATTCGGTGGCGGTCCTGGATTCGCAGGTGCTGGCGGCAACAATACGTCGGACTACATCTCTGGAGTCACTGGACCTCACTACGGCATTCCTGCTGTTGGTACCAACATTGGCTTGCCCGGTCCTCCACATATTCCACAGGGTGGTCCAGCTGGCTTGCAACGTTACTCCATTCATAACCACACCGCTCATGCGATCCCTGGTCCAACGCCAAGAGTGAATGTTCACGTCAAGCAAAAGCCAGGTCTGACCTATCCGCGTCCTGCCGATACGGTTTTGATCCAAGAGCACACGATTCGTCCACCGCACTTCAATGCTCAACCACCAGCCGACACAGTGCACGGCAACATTCGTGGCTGTGGCGTCTGCGGCGGAGCGGGTTGCAATCGCTGCCGCTAACGGCACGATCTTGAAATTACCAAGAGCCGCGACTCTGCCATTGGTTGCAGGCGCGGCTCTTTTTTTGTTTTCATCAAAAGTCAAATGGAAACACACTGGCACCGGCCAACAGAGTCATTCTTGTTTGTGAAAAGGTTAATCGCATGACACAACCTGGTACTGTTGCAATACGTCGCTCAGAATCTGTGAAGCTTCATCTTCTGATGACGGTTAACCTTCTAGTCGTCTTGTTGACTCTGTTGTTTGTTGGCACGACGGACGCTCAAGTGCCCGATCACAAATCCAAGCACTACCTTTACGATTACGAGATGCAACCGGGCATGATCGCTCACCGAAAGTTGCTGGCTCGCCAATCGATGCAGGGCTACTACCAACCGGTGCGTTTCGTAGGTCCGGCAGGTTCAGAAGTCTCAGTGTTTTCCGAAGGTCGATTTCAGGCGGCATCGCCGAACACGTTGGCTGGGCTAATGGTCGGCAACGTCTACCGTCTGAAAGTCACCAACATTCCCGGACATCCGGGAGTCGAGTTGTTTCCATCTGTCGAGATCATTGGGCGTTTGTTCCCACCTGCTGGTAAAGAAAC
Source organism: uncultured Pirellulaceae bacterium (assembly GCA_964543985.1). Classification (GTDB taxonomy): domain Bacteria; phylum Planctomycetota; class Planctomycetia; order Pirellulales; family Pirellulaceae; genus CAJQPP01. The sequence continues at coordinate 3,593 of CAZJBW010000017.1, forward strand.
CAAGTTTCCTATTCCAATCAGTATTCCCGTTGAGGACCTGGAACCGGCCATGAGTGGTTCGTTGGTCACGCGAGTCGTCTACTTAGAGAACCCGCGAACCGCAATCGCCGAACAGCGGCGTCCCAACGATCAACCGTTCTTTGATGTCGGGCTGACTGAGGATCCGATTCGGATCGCTGAAAAGTTTGGCCGCCCCATGGTGATTGTCCGAATCGGTTCGAGAATTCCAGATGAAGAGGAACTGAACCATTTTGGTTTTGGTTCTCCGTACTTGATGTGGTTTGAATCGTTGTCCAGCATTGACCAACGGCCGGAAACGCCAGCCGATTTGGACCCACTGAATCTGGATGACTTGGAAGTCTTGCCATCATTGGACGATGGATTTGGAGATTTCCGCGATGGAGCTGTGCGGCAAGTTGCCTATCTACAGCCCGTGCTGCCACCACAACAAGAGAATCCTTTCCTACAAGAAGAAACGGGTGGGCCACCTGTGCCGACGGCTCAGACCCCAGTGGCTCCTGCCCCGATCGTCAACAGCGTTCCACAAGAAGTGCCTCAAAATTGGTCCTTGAATGATACTGGCGTTCAAAATAACACCGGTCTAACCAACGATGGCGTCGTTCAAGAATTTCAACCAGCGACGCCAAACATCGTCGAATCTGCTCAGCCCAGTGCAACGACTTTACAACCTTTGCATCCCGTGGTCGAACCGAGTACCAATGTTGTTTCGCCTAACGCTTACTTTGACGCTGCTCGAAGTCAATTTCCATTGCCACCTTGGCCTGATGAGTTGCTGATCGATGGCGGTGATCGCGACGATCACGCCTTGGTCAAAGACTTTGGTAACCGCTGGGAAGTTCAAGGGTTGGAGACCGAAGACACGATCGCCCACTATGATACTCTAAGCGGACGTCGAGTCGTCGACGCCAGTAATCGAGTGCTAATTTATGCTCCGCGATTTTCGGCGGTTCGCAAGATTGATGCTTTGGGTAGAACGGCCTACACCAACGAGGTCGGTCGCTTGCAGGAAAAAACAACATCGTCGGTTTCCGATCAAGTTGATTTCTCGTCGACCACGCTACAACACTTGCAACCTGCTCGTCACTCGCGATTGGAACCAGTCGTCGGTTTGGAGTCCAGGACACGTGGTTTACTGGTCGATTCGCCGACTCGTATCAGAGAGTTTGATAATTCGTTTAAGACTTATGAAAACTTGCGTCTGATGCGAACTGGTATCTTTAACAACAAAGAAAAAGGCCGATTGGCGATTGCACTGGAACGAGCTAACAGCTGGAACACAGAAGTTGCAGCTCAATCGACGACGAACAAAATTGATATCATCATTGTCGAGGACGTGCGTCGGGCTCACGAAACCGTTCACATTGAAAGCGACGATAACGCTCAATTACGACTAGTGAAAGTAGCGTCGACGGAAGTAGCCTTGCCTGGCGATATTGTTGAATTCACGATTCGATTCGACAACGTCGGAGCTCGTGCGATCGGCAACGTGACCGTCTTGGACAACCTGACCCCACGTTTGGACTACATCCCCGATTCCGAGCAGTGTTCGGTTGATGCCAGATTCGTCACCGAAGCCAACTCAGGTGGTTCCAACATTCTACGGTGGGAGATCACTGATCCATTGCTTCCGGCCAAGGGCGGAGTCATCCGTTTCAAATGCCGCGTTCGCTAGACCAACAAGGCACAGCCCATTTCGAATAAACGACAACGGCCCGTGGCATCTTACATGCCGCGGGCCGTTTGGTTTTTTGCCGATCCCATTCAAGGTCGCATCAGTCCAGGAAGTCACGGTCCTTTAATCGTTGCGGCACGTATTCTTCAGTGACATAGCTAAGGTCGCGATTGATCAAGGATTCGACCTCCAGCTTGAAATTGTTGGACAGCATTTGTTTGAACTCTTTCTGCCATTTGGGTTTCTTTTCAAACCATGGGTAGCGAGAGATCTGACCGATCCGCTTCTTATCGGAATCGCTCAATTTGATTGTGACGCTGGCGTTGAGATCGCAGCGATCAAAATCTTTACTGCGTAAACCCAAGTATTGAGCACTGGGAATGGCCATTCGTTTGGATTCGAATGCCAGGTTGATTGACCCCTGCTTAATCACGCTGTAGATGTAATACCCCCAAGGATCGTTATCCAGTAAGCAGTAAACGGGCAGCTTCAATTCGTTGTGCAATCGAAACAGCATACGACGAACGCCTCGTGGAGGTTGGCCGCTGCCGTGGGTTAGCAGGCAGTTATGTTTCTCAAAAAATCGATCCTCGACAAACCGATTGTAGACCGTGTCTTTTTCGACATGCAGGACAAACTTGGCTTTGCAATTTAGGAACTTGATCGAATTCGGTTCCACAATGGACGGGATGCTGAATCCGTTTCGACCGACCGTCAAGCAATTGATTGGTTCGTTACCTGCTGGATCCATGACCAAGTCGACCAATGTAAGATCGCCTATCAAATTGCCTCGGTTGGAGGCATAAAGATGCAGTTCTTCACGCAACGCGTCCAGCGTTACTTCCAGGTCTTCGATAATCGGGTCGCAATCACCTTGAGTATCAAACGTTTCCTCCTTGGTGCCTTCGATGGTGTGTTTCAGCATGTAGTACAAACCACGAATGCTGGTTGTCTTACCCGATTCGATCAGTTGTTTGCAGCCACTTCCGACCAGCAAGGTTTGCATGTAGCTTTTGGCTTGCGATAAATTGAACAACTCGCGACGGTTGCGATTGCTGCCCATCTCGATGATTTTTCGAGAACGATTGAAGCGAACGTTGGACAGCGAACGAGACGGGATCTCGAGATGTGGCGCGCGGCTGCGTCCAGCGACGGACGCGACCCCGTCAGCCAAGTTCTTTAGCGAGCTTAAAGTTTTCTTGTCCTCTTTGGTCAGCTTGACCGCGCCATTGGATGGCTTGGCTTTTTTATTTGCTGGTTTGCGTTTGCCCATGAACTACTTCTTCCTTGCAACTTTCTTTTTCTTCTTTACGGTTCGCTTCTTGGCGACTTTTTTGCGTTTCTTGCGGACAACTTTTTTGCCAGGTTTAGGATCGTCGGACGGTTCGTCAAAAAGTTGTTTTTGCACGTCGCCTGCCGAGCTGGATGATTCGGTTGTGCCATCCTTTTTGACAACGCCATTGCTGGGTGCAGAATCGACGATCAGCACATTGTCACCATATAGTTCGTCAGATTCTTCTAGGCGTTTGCCGCGTTTGTCTAGCTTGGTGTCCGCTTCTTTCGTCTTGCGTTGGGCAACTTTCAGCAGTTGTTCGTACAGCTTTTCGCGATTCGCACCGTTGATGTCGCTGACGGCTGTCGCCACTTCACCCAAGTACCGCAAAAAGATGGATCGTCGTTCGCCTTCCTGCTTGATGGATTTGCGACGTCGCAAAAACATTCCCAGTTTTCGGCCGACGGACTGCAGAGCAAGCCGTAGCTCCTTTTCAATTTCCGCGTAAGAAGCAATGGCCTCTTTGGATTCACTGGTGAATGGAACCCATACGCTGGCCATATGGACCATGACGGTTACTGGGCCAGTCGGCAGCGATCCACGTGATTGACTTAAGCCGTAGCTGCGCCAATTCGTTGACATGATCGTTCTGGTAACCGCACAGTCTCCCGTTTTGAATTGCAGCGGGACACGGTTGGCATACCGCAGCACGTTCATGGAGGTTGAATCACCCACGGTGACATCACGCATCGCTTCGTGCAAGGCGTTGCGTTCCTTGGGCTTCAACTTGGATGGTGATTGGCGAGTGCCCAGGCCAGCAGCTTTGATGATATTGTCAGCTCCGCTCGCCCCCAGGCCATCGAAAGTGCTGATCAAGAATTGTTTGGTTGTTCGGCTATCCGTTTCACTAAGCAGTTGATCCAATTCTTCGCTAGTGACTTTTTTGGTGGCGACGCTACCGCCGTAAGCCAAAGCGACTTCAATCTGAAACGGGTTGCCTCGATAGACGGAAGGTGGACGAGTTGCCGCGGCAAAGAACTCGCCAGGCACGACATGATACAGGCCTTTCAACAGCAACTCTTCGCCAATCGGCGCGATGCAGTCGGTGGAAGGCGCACTGATTTTCGTTTCCTGGATGGCTTGGTAGATCTTATCCGCTTCGCCTCGTCCGACTTTGGTAGTCGAAGCCCGTGTGCTGACGCCGGCACCTTCGCAAATTCGCCGAGCGACCGCCGAGCTTACTCGCGAAAAATTACTCGTTAAAAATTGTGAGAGCGAAACGGGTGGCTTTTGATCTTTTAGCATCGACAGTAGACGGCCGAGTTCGACACCGTAAGGGTGAGGCTTGATCTCTTTGGATTCGGGAGGCAGTTGTTTCGTGCTGCGTCGGTAGACGGTGTGCCCGCCGTCTGGGTCCGTGTAATGGACCGTCACGTGCGGATTGGCGATGGCCGTCTGTTCCAGGTATTCGTCGACGCTGCCCTTGCCTCTTTTGTAAGCGGCTTCCATTTCGATCGATACCATTGTGCCACTGATGACACTGGTGGGCTCAGCATCTTCGTTGATTGCAGGAATTTCGGTGTGCCACAGAATCCCCTTCTTCTGACAAAACTTTTCAGGGTCTTTGGGCAGGTCTTCGCCTTCGCCCTTGCCGTTGTGAATTTCTGGATTGTTGGTCTTGGTGTTGATTTGGATTTCGAAGTAATGCGCCGGTTTACGTTTCGAAATCTTTGAGACGATCTTGATCGGTTTGCCAGTGGTCAGTTGGCCATACATTCCTGCCGCACTGATTCCGATCCCTTGCTGCCCACGGCTCATGCGTAGTCTGTGGAATTTGGATCCGTACAACAGCTTTCCAAAAATCAGCGGAATCTGTTTTTTGACAATTCCGGGCCCGTTGTCCTGGATGGTCACACGAAATCGTTTGGATCCACACGGTTCCATACAGACCCAAATTTCGGGAGTGATGCCTGCTTCCTCGCAAGCGTCCAGCGAATTATCGACGGCCTCCTTGACCGTGGTCAGCAGGGCCTTGCGAGGGTTGTCGAAGCCCAACAGGTGTCGGTTTTTCGTAAAGAACTCGCTAACCGAAATGCTGCGCTGTTCGGCCGCCATGGTTTGAGCCGTCGCTCGTTTTCGACGACGCGGAGCCGAGTTTCCTTGCGCTGCATCGGATTGTGAGACGGATACTGACTGCTTCTTTTTGCGACGTTTTTTCTTAGCCTTGGCCAAAATCGGCACTCCTTCCCGATCAATGCCTGGTCGTAGATGGTCGTTTATCGTGGGTTTTTTCGATGACAGCCAAGTTCGGATGGTCTACCTGGCAGGCCGTCTGAAATCGCCTGTCAAGAAATTCCGGCTGGGCGATTTGGGGGAGATTATAGCGGTAGGTGGAACTCGATCACAGATGGTTTTTAACGGTTGTGCGGTTGGGCTTTTCGAATTGCATTTGGCCTGAGCGGATTGCCATGTACCCGCTTGTGGGAAATGCCGAAATCACCAATGAATTGAAATTCTGCGATCCACCGATTCTTTGGACTCCTTGGGTCGCCAAAATCAATTGCCGAACACTGGATGTTCGGCAAACGCCGCCATCAGAAGTCGAAGGAGCGATTGATGAACCAGATGAAAATCATAACAACCGTACTGTTTGCCGGTGCCATGATGATTGTAGCCGTGCCAGCGATGGCCCAAGACGGTTACCACGGCAACCAATCACAACAGCTGGAATTTAACCTATTCCAGAATTTCCATACGCCGCAAGGTCCCAGTCTGACAACCGCGGCCCTGTACAACGCCCCCCGACCCGTGCCTTATTGGGTGGGTTCCAGCATGTACACCTACCAACCCTTGTACCCACACCAACACTTATACCAACACAGCAAGAACTACTACAACTACTACGGTAGTTCGAATCAGTTCTACAGCGACAACCAGCGATTTGGCAAAGGCGGAGACGCTTTGAATCGCACATCGGTTGTTTGGAAGGGCTCTGGTTTAGCCTTCGGTGACTTCCCATTGAGTTCGTACCCAGCCCAGAAAGCTTTGTACTTTTTGGAGGCCAAGAAGTATGGTCTTAGCGGGCCTAGCTCCTCAGGTGGTCTATTTGGTCGTTTGGGTGGTGGCCGTTTACTGGGCCGATAGGTGCAGATGTGCTTTTGGCAACTGCCAATTAGATCGTCAAACAAAACAAACATTTACGCTGCGGATGTTTCAATTCAATCGCTGATTAAACTCGACAGGAAACTCAAATGAAACTTGCGAAAAGTCTGATGAGCGGGCTGGCCATGATGGCCTTGGCTGCTTACTGCAGTCCAACCTACGCACAAGATTGTGCAACGGGCGACTGTGGAACCGGTGTTGGCGTTACTGCCTGTCCCGGAGGAAATTGCGGAGGTGCTGCTGGTTTAGGCCGGGCGCTAGGCAACGACGGAAACTGCGACCCAAACAACACTCAGCCTTGTGCAGAATTGCCTCCGTCTAAGGATTGCATCGGCGCTGTGGGTCCGTTGGGTCAACGTTACTTGCATCCAGCTGTGACTGCTCGTCTGGCTGTTCAAGATCACTTCAGCCCCAACCCGTTCTACTCGTATGGTCCTGCTGGATTGGATGCCACACGCATGGACTACTGGAACCGTAACCATGGTGCTCCTCAGTACGCATGGCACGGCGGACACACTAATTGGCAAACCGGCCAGCCAATGGCGCTGGTTGTGCCACCCACTGCAGCGTTCCAAACCGAATACAACTGGGGTGTTGGACAAACTCGTAGCATTCCGATTTACCATCAGTTCACTGGTGGCGGTAACGCTGGATTTGGTGGCGTTGGTGCCGCTGGCGGCGGAGCAGGCTTGTTCCGCAGGACGCCATACCGGCCAAGCAGCACAAGCCAATTCGGAATTTACCCCGTCCGTGGCCCCTGGTAGGCATTGAAAAGCTGCAAAGCGACAAACAAACGAATCGGCAAGGCCCGACTGTTACCTCTGGTAGTGGTCGGGCCTTTCCTTTTGGTTTCGCAAACAGGTGTTTCTTCGACCTCAACTTGACGACAGCCGACGTCCAATCTACTGCGCTAGCAACCACAACCAAGTTTGGCAGACTTTAACGGTTGTTCATAATATCGCCATCTTTCAATGACCTTTTGAAATTCCTGCACGGTGATTCGTAAAGTTTTCTCGTACGTTGTGGTATCCGTGTGCGTACTTTGATATTGGCATGACCATTGCAAAGTAAATGTGCTCGTACCCCCATATGTACGAAAGGACGTCACATGTTCGTTTATCAATTTTTGCTAGTTGCTGGCTTTATCTTGACCACCGTAACCGCTTTGGATATCAAGCGGATGCCACCGGCAGACGATGTGTTTTAGAGTGTTTGAAAGTCGCCAATCAGTTGCCGCCAAGTTCTTGGAACAGAGCTTGAAGTTGGTTGGCATTGGCGGCATCCTTCCAGCCAGGAGGCACGGCCTGAATGTACTTTAGCAACTTTAAAGCATCCTCAGCTTGCCCCAGCTGTTTTAACTGTTTGGCAACATGATACTTGGCCATGAACCAATTTTCCGTATTTGGCCGAGAGGATCGCGCGACACGTCGCCATTGGCTTAACGAACGTTGGTTCATTGCCTGGTCATCGGGTCCGGTGATCAGAGAGCTGAATAGGCGAGCGACAAACAACTGAACCGTGGCGTCTTTAGGATAAGTCTTGTCGATCAAGTCTTCAGCGAACTTAATCGCTGCATCTTTTTCGTTGGCAACAATCAATGCCTCAGTTACCGACATGTGCCATGCACGACGTTCGTTTAGCGGAAGTTCTTGCACGGATTTACTGACTTGGTTGAAGCACAGCAATAAACCGTTGGCGCGGGGTTTATCTGTTGAATCGGCACGCAAGCCGGTCAGCAGTAAACTGAGTTGTTGTTGACGAGCTGCGGTATCTTCCGACAGCTGCAGTGCCATCCCCGCCTGACCCGTCTGTAACGCTGCCAAGTTGGACAACAGTTCGGCGTCTCTGCTTAAGGCGGGCTTTAGTCTTCCACGTTCCAGTTGGTCGTTAAGCGCGGTTAGCCGACGACCGTCCAGCGGTGGCAGGTAAACCAGTTCTAGTTCGCTGACCGCCACCAGTAACTCTTGCCTAGCCGATTCCCAATGCTCGGGTTGCGATTCCAGTTCAGCGTCCAGTAGTTGGTTGTACCGTTCTTGGATCGTGGCCAACAGTTTTTGCACGGACGCGTTCGACGGTGGATTCGTGCGACAATAGCTACGCGTTAAGATTCTTAATTCCGAGACCGCATCTACAAAAACCGACACTGTTGGATCGATATTCAACAGCAATTGAAACGCTTCCGGTTGTCGCCCTTGCTGACGCTTCAGTTTAGCTAGCCACAGCCGACCTTGATGAGCACTAGCCGATGTCGGCCACTTTTCAATTAGTTTATTCAATTCGGTTTCGTAAGACTCAAGTTGATCGGTGTCGGAACCCAACAACCTGGCCACATTCCAACAGCCCATCAACTGGGCCGTGTGCGATTCCTGCCATTCGGCAAGCTGGTTGGCCAAGTTAAAGAAACGCTGCGATGCATTGATATGATTGTTTTGTTGTTGCTCGATCGACGCGGCACGGAAACCTAGCTTCCAAGCCTGTTCGGTCAGGCCTTGTTGCACGGCGTTGGCGTAGGCCGAATCCAGAGCTTTCAACGCGGCGTCCCATTGTTGTTTGCGCTGGGCTTCGTCAGCCACTCGAACCAACAGTCCCAAACTGGAAGCGTCGCCAGCATTGGCCGATGAGGTTGCCGTTCCGACGACCGCCAAATTGGCAAGCCGCCCCCAGTACCCTCCGTGATTACGCTCGATATCCGACGTTAATTGCAGAGCACGCTGTTGCCATGTGCGGTCTGAGGTTTTACGCGATACGACAATGAATGTTTGTAAACGAGCCAAGTCGTATTCAGGTGTACTGGTGGCGAACGGGTCCTTGCCGGCGATCGCTTGAGCGTCATCTAACCTGTTCATGCGAACCAACGTTCGCAACCACTCGCCAATCACTCGTTCTTTCGAGCTGCGATCGGGAGACGCTTTGGGCAAACTGCGTACGATCTGTTCTGCCAAACGAAAGTTGCCCAACTTGCGAGCCGCCGCCACTCGATCTGCTTGAACTTGCCACCACAAAGGTTTGTCAGCACGAATCGGCTGAATAACATCATTCAGTTGCGTTTCTACAATCGTCAGGATGTCGTTTCGGCTGCTCTCCTCGTTGGCCGGGAACAGGTCGGCGCGGTAGTGCTGTAGCCGGGCCTGTTGATACTGCAGATTGCGGCGGAGACTTAATAACTCGTCGGCCGAAAGCCAATCCGCTTCCTCGCGAGGTGTCGGTCGCCGATTCAACAGTGATCTCGCTTCGCTTTGCAAAGCTTCCATACGTCGCACAGTCTTCGACACCAAAGACATGGCCGTCTCGCGTTGTTGAGGCTGCTCGGCATCGGCTTGAATCTCACGAACGATTTTCTCGATACGCAATTGATCGATTAGTACGCCCTGCACCGATACCAGTATTTGGCGAGGTGATTGAATGTTCCGCCATTTGTCGGCGGTTCGTTGGGCGAGTTCCCATGCCGTTTCGTCCTGGCTTTGGTAGGCGGCTTGCGAAAGTGATTCGATCAGTGCAACAACGATATCAACTTGTAGCCGAGACGAGACTCCGTCTGCGTTTAGTCGTTGCTCGGCATACGTGCCCGCCAAATCGAATAGGCGTCGTTGCGTCAAACCACGAATCGTCTGTACGTCCCAGTCCGTTTCTTGCCTAGCCGAGGCAGCAGGCAACGCCAATCCGCATAAGAAGGCAGACATCGCAAGTAGGCAAACCCATTTGTGAATGCTGGGTCCGGCCATGGGAAGACGAATAGGTCTGCAATCTGTTTTTAAGTGTTGATGATTCGACATTGGTTTACGGTTCAGCGTTGGTTGCGATGGATCTAACGTCCCGCATTGTTTAAGGCGAACGACACTTTCGAGAAACCCGCCAGCTTAGCCTGATCATACACTTCGATAACGTAACCCATCGGTACGTTCTCGTCGGGGTGAACGATGATGGGGGCTTCTGCGTTGATGCCGACTAACGACTGAAATGTCGCTGCCACGGCGCCGATCGTTTCCATGCCTTGTTCATTGATCGTCCAGTCCGGAAGGCTACCATCCCAACGCACTCGAACCACAACATTATCGAAGTCCTGTTCGGGTGGAGGGTCGTTGGTTTCCGATTGCTGGCTACCGACGACCGCTTCGACTCGGCTAGGCAATACAAACTCGACGATCTGAGTGCCTGCGGTATAGATGAAAAAGATCAACAACAGAAAGACGACGTCGATCATCGGTGTCATCGTTGTTTCGTAGTCGTGTTCGCGGTCGCCGCGAGTGGACGGTAATCGGACCATGGTTAACGCTCCGTCCGGTAGACTGCGTACGTCACATTCCAAACCCCCGAACTGGTGCAGGCCAGCATGACGGGCTGCACGAATTCATAAGGCACCAATCGACTGCAACGGATTCGCACCTCGACGTCTTTGCCAAAATCGACGACGGCGTCAGCCAGTCTTATTTGCAAATCCAACGACTCGACCTGCCGCCCAGCCAACGACAGAGTCCCATCTTCCTGGATATTGATCGTGATTCTAGGTAACGCGTTTTGTGGATCGTCGTCACCCGAGGCGGCCACCGGCAACGATAACTCAAGCTGCGATTCCTGCTTGGCCAAGTGACTGGACAGCAAGAAAAAGATAATCAGCAGGAACACGACATCGATCATGGGAGTCATGTTGAATCCCAGCTTTCTAGGTCGTGCAATGACAGGTTGTCTCATGATCGCGACGTTGGTTGGATGAGTGGCTGATCGATCAAACTTTAAGACGCTTTTTTCTTGCGTCGTAACGGTCCGAAAACATGTTGTGCCAGATAACCGCACTCGGCAATCAACTGGTCAACTCGGTTACGGAACACGGCAAAAGCTCCGATGGAAGGGATCGCTACGATCAAACCACCGACCGTGGTAACCAACGCTTGATAGATGCCTTCGGCCAACTGAGGAGCCCCGGCAGTGGCCTGAGTATTCGCGACCTCTTGAAACGCCATAATCATACCGATTACCGTACCCAACAGTCCCACCATCGGCGCGATGCCACCGATGACCGATAGGTACTCGATCTTGCGATACAGCCGAGCAGACTGTTCGGCCAGCGAGTCTTCCAGAGCCTTTTCAACGGCATGCCAACCGTATTCCATTTCTGACATGCCGTGCAACAGAACAAAGGACAAGACGCTAGGTTTCTGGTTGCACAGTTCACGGGCGTCAGAAACCTTGCCATTGGTCAGGGCCGTGCGAACTTGTTCGCCTAGCCCGTCGGGCATCACGTCTGCCCGACGCACGGACAGCAAGTGATCAATGATCAGGTAGGCTGCTGTTACGGACAACGCCAACAGCAGAATGATGATCGAGATCCCTACGAATCCACCAGAAAAAATGATCTCGAGGAACCCTCGTGACCGCGTTTCGGTTTCTCCGTTTCCGGCCTCCTGCGCCATCAGTGACGTGACCGGAAACAGGCCGATCGTTAGGAACCACGCTAATTGCAACCGTCGTTGTTTCACTCAAACTGCCTTCAAATAAAGGGGTCAATTCTTTTGAATCGTTGGATGGTATGACTCATTGATCAATGTTTTCGATTTGCGATTCCAAGGATAACGCTGCCCGCGAAAGCCCGTAGTCTCTTTTTAATTCTGCCAAAACGACGGCCGCTTCCGTCGTTCGGTTTGTTTGGTTCATTAAACGGTTAGCTTCGAATAGGGCGATGCCACAAATTTGATACTGTTCAGGATAATGAATGGGAAGCTGCATAAATTTGACCAGTAGCTGGTCCAGTTCCTCGCTGTTGCGATCGGTCGTGCGAATCATGGCTTGGGCCAATAACAAGCGAGGGCCTGCCTGCAGTTTTGGCGGCATTCGATCGATGGCCGCTTGCCAACGCTGGATGTCCGAGGCCGTGGCTTCGATCAACGATCCACGCCACAACTGAGCGGTTGCCAAGTGAGCGATGCTTGAGTCGGTTGACCGCGCCAGTTCTTGAAGCTTGGCGGTGGCTCGCTGTAAATCCGACGAAAGCAGCCAGCTGCACGCAATTAGAGACTGTGATTCGTCGGCGCCATCGATCCACTGCTCGCTCGCTTGTCGTACTTGAGCGGATGAATTGGTGCGTTGCCAAACCAGCGGCAACAGATGCATGTATCGATGTTGAGGGGCGATTTGTTTTAGCGTCACAAATCCTTGTAGCATTCCCAATTGGTCATCCAGAGCGTCGGCGCATTGAATGACCCGGGCTTGCATTTCGGCTTGCACCCAGGGACGCAACTCGGCCTGAATGGCAGTGACGTAGGATGGGGCTGCTTGGTTGAATTGGCGATTTTGAAACTGCTCGTCAGCCGTCAGCTGTTCGGGGCTTCGAGCATAGACCACCGAGACCACTCGCGAACTGGGCAAAGACGTGTTCCGAGAGTTAACTTGGTAGCTGATCCGCTGACGATCCCAATCGAGTATTTGAGCCTCAAACTGGCTGAGACGCCCAGATCGTTCCTCGCGCACGGTGATCTTATCTTGAGCGATCAAGGAAGCGTGGTGCAGGCATACCATCAACATCAGTACGGATGTCCCGGTCGCCTTGCCCGTGAAAGCGTGGCGAATTTGTCTCAAAAGAATCGCCTTGTTTTTGCTGCAGCCCCTGTTGGCAATCTGCGGGTCGACCCATTCGCACCACAAACGCCACGTTTTAAGAATAAGCCTCTCCCAAAAGATCGTCAATTATGGCGACCCGCTCCCAGGCACGAATCGATCGTAAAACGCAGCCTATCGGATGCATCGCGGGACACAAGTTGTTGGCATCCGCACGCTGATGCCCTGATTTGCCAGCAAATGGACCAGACTTGTCACTTTTGAGCGGCCCGGCAGAAAACTTTTTGAATTTCAAAGTTCACTTGGACCTAAGGTGTCAATTAGCAAACGAAGAATGCTCGTGTCAGAAGAAAAACCAATTGTGAACACGAGGAATTCCCATGAGACGCCAACGCAGAAAACGATCGACACGACGACGCGGACTACAGCACATCGGCGACGTCCTTTCGCAAATCGTAACGGATGTCGAGCAAATGGAAGCCGAAGCCGAGCCATCGACTAGCGAAAATTTGGTCGCCGCCGCACCCGCCCTGGAAGGCCAAAATACTTTTGCCTTCTATCAAACGTCAGAGGTCTAGATTGTCCAACCTTTTGAGGTAGGCACCTAGGAATACAGCAAGCAGATTGCGATATTGGCGATTCCCGTCAATACACCTCAATGAGCTGCCATGCTTAGTCCTCAGGAAGTTTTGGGGCCGGGCCAGTTAATTTCCCGGCGTCTAAAACAATACGAACATCGTCCGCAACAAATGAAAATGGCGGACTTGGTGTACGATGCCATCGCCAACAAAAATCATTTGGTCTGCGAAGCCGCTACGGGTGTCGGCAAAAGTTATGGATACCTGGTCCCCGCCATCCTGGCCGCAACCGAACATCAAGAGGCAGAAACGGACGATAAACCGCGAGCGACCATCATTTCGACTCACACGATCAGTCTGCAGGAACAGCTGATCAACAAAGATATTCCGTTGCTGCAAAGCTTGTTGCCTCGCGAATTTTCTGCGGTGTTGGCGAAAGGGCGAGGCAACTACATCAGCTTAAGACGCATGCAGTCGGCGCTCAGCAAAGCAGATTCTCTGTTCCACGAACCCGAACCTATCGATCAACTGCAGCGAGTCAGAACTTGGTCTGGTGATTCTAAAGATGGTTCCAAAGCCGATATCGATTTTCGCGTCGGTGCTGCTGTGTGGGACGAGGTTGCCAGCGACAGTGGGAATTGCATGGGACGCAAGTGCCCCAAACATAGCGACTGTTTCTATTTTCGAGCTCGCCGACGGATGCAGAATGCTAACCTGTTGATCGTCAACCACGCACTGTTTTTTGTGGATCTATCGTTGCGTCGACTGGGCGTCAATTTGTTGCCCGACTACGACACGGTCATTCTGGACGAAGCACACACGGTAGAACAAGTCGCCAGTCAACACCTGGGACTGTCCGTTTCTAAAGGGCAAGTCGATTACACTTTGAATAAGTTGTACAACGACCGAACCAATAAAGGGTTGCTGGTTCACCACCGATCGAAAGAGGGCCAGCAGATGACCTTCGATTGTCGTCACCGGGCGGATCAGTTCTTTGATGACATCTTGTCTTGGGCGACACGTACCGACGGTGCCAGTCAGTCGTTTTGTTTGCGAGTGCGACAGAGTGGAATCGTGGCCAATGAGCTTTCCAAGTCGCTGGATCGATTATCGAATTTTTTGAAAAAGCTAGGCGAGTCTCAAAAAGACGATTCCGAAAAGCAAGACTTGTTGGCCTGTCAAAGTCGGCTGGAAGGCTTGTCCGCAGGCATCGAACAGTGGCGGATGCAAGATATCCAAAACAGCGTCTATTGGATTGATTCGCAGGTTCGTCGTAATCGTGCTCGCACGGTCCAACTAGTGGCCGCGCCGATCGATGTAGGACCCACTTTGCGGCAAGAGCTGTTTGATAAAACCAAAACGGTTGTACTGACCAGTGCCACATTGGGAACCGGCGGTGAACGTTCGTTCGACTTCTTTCGCAGCCGGATCGGTTTGACCACCGGCGAACAATTGCAATTGGACAGCACTTTTGATTATCAGCTGCAAGCCAAATTGATCCTAGTTCGCGATATGGCGGATCCTACAAAAGACAAGGACACTCATTTTCGCCAGTCGCTGGACGCGATCAAGCACTATGTGAAAAAGACGGACGGTCATGCGTTTGTCCTGTTCACAAGTTATGCCGCTCTACGCAATACGGCTCAACAATTGACGCCTTGGTTGGTTCGCAACGATCTCGCTTTGTACTCGCAGGCGGATGGGATGCCGCGAGCAAAATTGTTAGAGGCTTTCAAGGAACAGCCGCGTGGTGTGTTGCTGGGAACCGACAGCTTTTGGCAGGGTGTGGATGTGCCCGGTGAGGCGCTACAAAACGTGATTATTACTCGCCTGCCCTTTTCGGTTCCCGATCACCCGTTGTTGCAGGCTCGCATGGAAGCGATCAAAAAGGCTGGCGGAAATCCCTTCTTCGATTATCAAGTACCCGAAGCGGTGATCAAATTTAAACAAGGATTCGGACGCTTGATCCGCAGTTCTACCGACGAAGGTATTGTAGTCGTGCTGGATCCGCGAATTCATCAACGACGATACGGCCGGGCATTCTTGGATGCTCTACCAGACGTGCCTGTTGAATTCGAAAACTTGGTAGGCGAATAACCAAGCCACATGAATGAGTGTCGACCTGCGCAAGTTTAACAAGCGTGAAAAGCGGTTCGGTCTTCCTGAAACAAAACACTCAGTCGACAAGCGACAGGCAACGGCTTGCGCCGGTTGCGGAAAGTGTTTGGCCAGTCGACACGCAACCTCGCTTCCCCAGTTTTCTAGACAGGGAAACGAAGTTGATCACCGTCCCCAAATTACTTTGGCTAGGCTACCTTAGGACCGTCATTGGTTTGTAGGCTTGATCGATAGGGCGCATGGGTCACACACCCTAAAGACAAGCTATTGAGACGAAGGTTCACCGTTGGCTACACGGGCAGGTTAATGCGGTTCCCTTTTTGGTCGGTACAGTCCAGTTCCAAGTGTTCAGGGTATACGTTTTCGCTACCCGAAATCTTGATCTCCAAATCGCCTTGGCCTTCCAGGTCAGCCAGCTCTTTACGTTTTTGATTGTTCAAGAAGGTGGCTACATCCTCGTTCACCCGAACTTTGACTTCCGCGATCTTAGGTTGTTGAGCGGCCAGCATGATGACTCGGATCACTTCCAGAGCCATGCTTTCGGCTGTTTTCACAACGCCACGTCCACCACAGCAGGGACAATCACTGTACAGGCTACGTTTGATGCCGGGTTTGATCCGTTGGCGAGTCATTTCGACCAACCCGAACGGGCTGGTTCGCAGAATTTTGGTGCGAGCACGATCGCGTTTCATGGCGTCACGCAGAGCTCGTTCGACGCCACGGCGGTGTTTTTCACGTCGCATATCGATAAAGTCATTGACGATCACACCGCCCAAGTCACGTAAACGTAATTGACGCGATATCTCTTTCGCGGCGGCTACGTTCAGGCGGAATGCCGTTTCGTCAGCCGAGTCGTCGGTGCGGAAGCTACCACTGTTAACGTCGATGGCTACCAGGGCTTCCGTTTGATCGATGACGATCGAGCCGCCGTTCGGCAGAGCGACTTCGCGACGGTGAATTGAAGCGATTTCCTGCTCCAGTTTGTATTTGTGGAACAATGGGTCTTTGCCTTCGTAGTGCTGCAGGACGTCGGCCTGTCGTGGCATTACGATTTTCAGGAACTCTTTGGCTCGGTCGTAAGCGTCTTCGTGATCGATCAAGATGGAATCGATATCAGTCGTCACGATATCGCGAATCGTGCGAATGATCATGTCGCTCTCTTCGTAGATATCTACGGGTGCCGCCTGTTTTTGCACTCGACGAGCGATCACTTTCCACAATCGCAACAGGTAGGCCAGGTCACGGGAGAGTTCTTGTTGCGAACGACCTTGGCCGGCGGTTCGCACGATAAAGCCTAGACCCTTGGGTGGGTTTAGATCGTAAAGAATGTCTTTCAGCCGCGCTCGTTCGTCTTCGTCTTCGATTTTTCGGGAAACGCCAACGCGTCCCAAGGCGGGCATCAAAACCAAATAGCGACCTGGAATACTGATGTAGGTCGACAGAGTTGGGCCTTTGTTGCCGATCCCTTCCTTGATGACTTGCACCAAGACCTCGTCGCCCCGTTGAAACAGTTCCTGAATGGGCGGTTTGATGCGAGGTCGTCCGTTGGATCGGCGACCACGTCTTTGGAAACGTGGGTTGTTTCGTTCCTCTTCGCGTTCTTGTCGTCGCAGTTCTTCGGGGTCGTAGCCGCCCTGGCGATAGTAGCTGGGCTCGACGTCGCTGATGTGTAAGAATCCGTTTCGGCCGACACCAAAGTCTACGAAAGCCGCCTGGATACTGGGCTCCAGATTGACGACCGTTCCTTTATAGATGTTTCCGACGTAGTTATCCTGGCTGGCTCGCTCGACATAAAGTTCTTCGAGGCGGCCTTCTTCGACGATCGCAATACGACATTCTTCGTTTTGCGACGCGTTGATAAGCATCTCTTTTTTCATGGGGGTGATTTCTTTTTTTGGGTTCGGCTAGAACCAAAGGCACCGGTCCATTGAATAGCGGGGTGGTTGTTGCGACGATCTCTCGCGAGGCCGATAGGTTTCGGCAAAAATCCCACACCGTCCACAGGGACTGGCAAACGTTCTGGCTGACAGCCGAACAGATTTCTGTAAGGGGAAGACTGCGACAGGTGAATACGTGGATGCGATCATTCGCCATCGAACCGAACGACGGTCTTACCGACGCGTATTTGGTCATTCGTGGATTGCGATGTACTGCAAACATGGATCTGAATTCCTGTCCAGGACGAGCCGACTTGATGTTCGCCGGTCCTCGTCAAACTAACTCAATTCAATCGTTGATCACTCCTTGATCAATGATGGGTGCATCCTTGCAACCAAAAATACGAACTACTGTTTCTCGAGGTTTTCCGTTTCGGAATCCGGGAAGCCGGAATCCAGCAATTGGGTTAGTGCTTCGACGGCTTGTTGAGCGTCGGGGCCTGTAGCTTTCAATTCCAACTGGGTCCCTTTGGAGGCACCCAAGGTTAGGATTGACAGGACGCTTTTACCGTCGATACGTAGGTCATCTTTAACGACTTCAATTTCGCTTTGAAATTTGGAAGCCGTTTCCGCGAACAGATAGGCCGGGCGCATATGCAGGCCTTGTTCGTTTTCGACCGTAACGGATCGTGATTCGAAAGAAACAGACATGGTGATGTCAGAAGGGTTAAATATCAGGAAACGAACTGATTGTTGTCCGCTTCTTCCAATAACGTTTTGATATCTTCGTTAGTCTTTGATTGCTTCAAAAACTTGCAGAACATATCGTCACGCAATTGGCGAGAGATATTTTCCAGAGCACGCAGGTGGTCTCCCGGACGATCGGGCGGCGAGACCAACAAAAAGAATAGTTGAACCGGTTCGCCGTCCAAACTTTGGAATTCGACACCTTCTTGGCTTACGCCGACGGTGCCAACCAGTTTTTCGACGCTGGGATGTTTCGTGTGAGGCACAGCAATGCCTCGTCCGATCCCAGTACTTCCCAGCTCTTCGCGTTTGATGATGGCACTTACAATGCTACTGGCGTCTTTGGCTTTGATCTGCCCGGCTTCCACCAGGTTGCCAACCAGTTCGCGAATGACATCTTCTTTTTCAACCGAGCTCAATTCGGAACGAATCGCCTCCGTTGAAACAAAATCGCAAAACTTCATTCAATTATCCTCTCGTGATTTTTCGATCGGCGGCCAGTTTGGCAACGACCATTTACTTAGTCGTCGGCAACGCTCTCATTTCTTTGCGAGCGTCCACCACGGTGATCGGTTAGTTTTTCTTTGTGTTTTCTTAATTGGCGTTCGACCTTATGTATCACGCTGTCCAACGCACTAATAATGTTTGAAGCGGAATCGGCCGCGTAAAAGTCCTCAGTCTCTTCAGCAGAAACTTTCAATTCAACTTTGGGTGCATCGGGGTTCGCTAAATCCACCAATACCACTGCTCCCGTCGTTCGGTCAAAGTAACGAGGTAGCTTCTCCACCTTTTTTTGAATCGTTTGGTGGACGGTGTCGGTCATTTGACCATGCTTGGCCGAAATCTCTATCTTCACAAGCTGATGCCCCATTCTTGACAAATTACGAGTTCGAATTGCTGCCTTTGAAGCAGCCAACGTTTGTAAAAATGCAATTCACGAACGTAAATTCGATTGCTAAAAACGCGTGTCACCCCGCCATCGGTCGCGACTCATTCTACCGTCAGTGCAAAAAACCAACAAATCCTTTTATCGACCGCAATGACCGGAAAAGAACTGAATCCATAGCCTGTTGAACAAATTTGTTCGAAAAAAACAACAACGAAGCTGTTTGGCGTTAGTCGTTCCGGTCGCTATCCGGTAGCTGGCACCGGTAACTATTGATAAGGGCGTTTTGATGATCCAAGCTAGACTGATGAATTCTTCACGGCGGAATATCCCGAAAACCAGTTCATTGTCTGGTCACTATAGAACGTTCAAAAATATTCCCGTGATTTTTGAACGGAACGACGGCAGAGGCCACTTTCTAGCGAGACCCAGACCCAGAACCGGCGTCGACTTTTTCGGACGAGCCTTCTTGTTCTGGGGGTGTTTGTGGAACAGGGGCAACCGGCTCTTGTGGATCGTCGGCGTCGTTAGCCTGGTTAGGCAGGCCTTGAACGGCGAATGCTGGGAAAGGTAGCTTGGGAACCTGACGGAAAGCCAGCTGGCCACTCTTGAGCACCTTATTCCAGCTCTCGATCTTACGACGACGCTTTTTTCGTTCTTCGTATGGCAGGTAACCGTAAGTTAGTCCGCCCGTGATAGCACGAATTCTCTCGATCGCCAAAACGCGGACTCCTAAGACCCCGTCAAAGTTCAGAAGTTCGACGAGCTGATCGTCTCCATCCTTGGCTAACTCTTCGGGCGAGTACCCGATGATCAATTTGTACATGATCTGTTGATTGGCTGGGTCAATTCGCGAGGCCAGCGCCTGAAACAGTCGACCGGCATAGGCAGGTTCATTGACGATCGCCGTCTGCACAGCCTCAATCACAGAACGCCAGTGTGACTTGTTTTCGTCGTCGTTTAGGTAGTCTACCAAGTAGTCGAAGTTGCCGATGTCGGCCAGCCACGTTAGCGATGCCGAACGGATCTCTTGTCTGGCGCTGCCTTTAAGTTCGTAAAGGCGATTTTGCAGGCCTTCTGGGTCAGCCAAAAGTTCAGGTAGGTTGTCGATGTAGCGCTGGATACGCTCTTTAGTACGCTGTACGTGTGGAATCTCGGGAACAGGCGTCTCGATCAAGCCGGTGCGTAATTCATTGACCAGTTTCGGATCGTCGCTGTGACTTAAGGCCAACCCCCAGTCTTGAGGTAATCGCCATTGCTGGTCGCCTTGCGCCAGATTGACGCGGCCCGAGTTGACTTGCAGCGCTTGTACGGTGGCGGGCGTGACGGTTCGAGTGTCGGATCCAGGGTTAGCAAACGACCGTAGATCGACGGTGACCTGAGAGTCCTGGATTGGAAAGTTGATGCGGTATCGTTTTTGGTTGTGGATCACATCCAAATCGACGTCTTCCAGCAACGATCTGATTTGCACTCGCCCGTATTTCAAATCGAGTGCATCGACTTGGCTGGCTTTGTCGCGATTGGCGATACTGAACTTGGCGGGACCAAAGACGATTACGCTGACTTTTGAGTCAAAATCTAAACTTACCTGGCATCCCGTCAATACTAACAGTTCGTCGCGTTCTTTGACGGCACTACTAAGTTCCGTTAGTTGCCACTGAGTTCCACCGGCTGCGGTTGGAAATTGTTGGAACAAAACCTCGTCGGGCGATTCTCTCTTGGCGACTTCCAGTGGCGGTTCATCGACTTTGGTGTTCGAGCCTTCTGGTTCTGTGGCATCGGCAGGGTTTGCAAAAGCAAGCAAAGGGCGAGTCGGTAGAGCGTCGTCAGCAGGTTCAACAACTTCACTTGGTGGTTCCGGTTCAGCGACGGTGTGCAAGACTGCGGTCGTTGTTGTGTCAGTATTGTCCGGTGTGTCAATTGTTGTTGAGCCATCATCGTTGTCTGTTAGCGATGTGGCGGTGTCATCGTTTGACGTTTCCGAGTTGCCTTCGTCGGAATCTGCGTCGGGATCAATCGGACTTTCATTGGAATCTTCGGGGGCTGTTGAATCGGCTGCCGATCGGCCTGCCAGTTCCATTGGTTGGCGTCCCGCTTGCCAACCCAAGTAGTAGGTCAAGGCCAGCAATCCAGCGGCGATAGCCAAAAGGCTGGCCATCAACATATAGGATTTGCGTTGCGCTTGTTTGGAAAGTTGGTCGAAGGAAATTGGTTCCTCGTCAGCTTCGTCGGGTACGTCAGTCGAGTCGGTTAACGTACTAGGGTCTTGAGGCGATCCGTCGACAAAAGCCAAGTCATTCATTTTGGCTGCCAATTGGGCAACTTGGCGATCGACCGTGGCTCCATCGTGTTTTTGAATATCGTGGTAATTCGTTTCCGTCAGTTCCCGTCCCAGATCGTAGACGGATTGGCGTAACAAGATGGGGATATTCGGGTTGTCTTGACCACGAACGGATACGCTGATCGCGTGACAGCTGGCAACTTCGGCCAGGACTTTGTCGGATCCCAACATGGCGCGTTCGAATTCGATGGTATCCGACTCGCCCATCGACGATTCCAAATAGCTGGCGACCCGGTTTAGTGACGGATCGTCGCTGTGCAGATCCGGCGCACCGGATCGTTTGTCACGTCGCAACGAAACGATACGCTGAATCCAAGCCTCAGCTTTTTCACTTTCGTCGACTAGTTGTTCTAATCGAGAACGTTCGATCGCTCGTAAGTCGGATTGATCCAAGTACCGCAACAGGTTGCGTAACGTCAGTCGCATGATACGACTCCGGAATAGTCATTTGTAGTGGCGAGGGGGACGCCTGACCATTTTATGGATTGTCATCCACAAATATGAATGGCACTTTCATGGCGCTGACTTCATTATTGAAGTCATTGACATTTTGGTCAAAGATCTTCTTCAATTCGGCCAGATTGGTGTCAATTTCGGCAACCACCAGGTCATGAACCTCCATGGCTTGCTTCGTTGGTGCTCCATCGGCCGAAGCCACGACACTGACCAGTCCGCTGAGCCGATTGTTTAGTCGAATCGGGAAGTTAAGCGGGTCTTGGTTACTACGCGACTTGGTCTGATAGAGCGTTTCTTCAATCTTTGTCATCTTCTGGACAATTTCGTCACCGGCCTTAAGGAGGTCGGCGAATTCTTCTTTACCCTTCAAACGAGCCTTCAGTGTGTTGATCTGAGAACGTACGTCACGGATCCTTTTGATGGCTTTGTGAGTTTCGGTAAGTTTGTCACGAATGCCCAGTAAGAAATCGAATTGTTCTTGATACTCCTGGTCGGTTACTTCCAACCGAGGATCTTTTTTCAGTTCCAGTTGGGTCTCTTGCGATTCTTCACCGACGGTCAATTTGGCGGTGTAGGTGCCTGGGATTGCCGAAGGACCTTGAGTACCACCGGCCCACAAAACCATTCCTTGGAAAGTTTCGGCAGACGCGTATCGCATGGTCCAGCTGACGGTGTTCATGCCTGATTCCAAAGACAAGTTGTCTTCGTCTTTGGTGCGATCTGGTTTGGTCGAGAATCTTTTGACCAGCTCGCCAGCACCATTGTGAATTTCCAGCGAGGCCTCAACGTCTTCCGGAACGTCTCGCAACCAAAAACGAATTGGGAAGCCGCCGCGGGGGTTAGCTCCACTGGTCGCACCGGCTCGTCCACTGCCGCCACGAGCCCCTCGGTAGACGGGTCGTGAATTGAACAGGTGAACGTCTTTTTTCGTTAATTTGTCTTCCCACTGGTGCAGCGGAGTCAGGTCGTCCAAAACCCAAAACGAGCGACCTTGAGTAGCCACGACCAAATCGTTTTCTTTGATCGTCAAGTCCGTGATCGGCACGATTGGCAAATTCATTTGGAAAGCTTCCCAATTGGCACCGTCGTCAAACGAGATGTACATGCCACGTTCGGTTCCGGCGTACAACAGCCCTTCCCTTTCCGGGTCAGCGCGAACGACGCGAGTGAAGTGGCTAGGATCGATCCCGTTGTTGATCATCTTCCAGGTCTTGCCGTAGTCGGTAGTCTTCAGCAAGTACGGTTTGTAGTCGTCCAGTTTGTAACGAGTTCCAGCCACGTACAGTGCACCTTTTTTGGTCGGGTGAACTTCGATGCTGTTGATCTGAGTCCATTCTGGTAGATCGGGAGGCGTCACGTTCTCCCAGTTCTCGCCGTTGTCGCGAGAGACGTGGATCAGCCCGTCGTCGCTACCGCTCCACAGCACGCCTGGTTCCAGGTGACTTTCAGCGGCTGCGAATATCGTGCAATAGACTTCGACACCAGTATTGTCTTTAGTGATCGGTCCACCCGAAGCACCTTGCTTGGTCTTGTCATTGCGAGTCAGGTCGGGGCTGATGGGTTCCCAGCTTTGCCCTTCGTCGGTCGACTTGAAGAGTACTTGAGCCGCGGCGTACAAGGTGTTGGAATCGTGAGGCGAAAAGAAGATTGGGAAGTTCCACTGGAATCGGTACTTCACTTCGCTGATCGGACGACCGATCGGATTATCCGGCCAGATGTTGACGTTGCGGTTTTCCCCCGTGCGGTGATTGCGTCGTCCCAAGAACCCTCCGTAAGATCCGCCGTAAACGATTTCAGGATCGTCGGGGTGAACGGCGATATGACCGCTTTCACCACCCGCGGTGGCTTCCCAATCGCGTTCTCCGATTGAACCTCGGTTGCCACGGCTGGCGATTCGAACGGTCGAGTTATCTTGTTGGGCACCGTAAATACGATACGGGAAATGGTTGTCCGTTGTGACTCGATAAAATTGAGCCGTCGGTTGATTTAAGTAGGTGGAGAAGTTGACGCCACTGTTGTAGGTGACTTGGGCGCCGCCGTCGTCACCGACGACGAACCGATCGTTGTCATCGGGATCGATCCACATGTCGTGGTGGTCACCGTGCGGCGTACGAATCGACGAGAACGTGCGGCCTCCGTCATTGGATCGATGGAATTGCACATTCAAGACGTAGACGCGTTCGCGGTTGACTGGATCAGCGTAAAGACGTGTGTAGTACCAGGCTCGTTGACGCAATTTTCGTTCGTCATTAACTTTTGTCCAAGTGCGACCTGCGTTGTCACTGCGGAACAACCCGCCGTCTTGAGCTTCGATCATGGCCCACAATCGATTGGAATCGACAGGCGAGACGGTGATCCCGATGATGCCGAGTGTTGATGTTTGAGGCAAGCCTGGGTTGCGAGAAATCTCCGTCCAGTTGTCACCACCGTCGGTGCTCTTCCACAAAGCGCTGCCGTCGCCGCCACTTTCCAGGCTGAAGTGATTTCGTTTAACTCGCCAAGTGGACGCGTACACGATACGTGGGTTGTTGGGATCGATGATCAAGTCGATCGCGCCAGCTTCGTCGTTTGCGAATAGCACTCGCTTCCAGTTTTCACCACCATCGGTGCTACGGAAAACGCCACGCTGTTGGTTGGGCCCCGAGGCATGTCCTAAGGCAGCCACGTAAACTGTG
Source organism: uncultured Pirellulaceae bacterium (assembly GCA_964543985.1). Classification (GTDB taxonomy): domain Bacteria; phylum Planctomycetota; class Planctomycetia; order Pirellulales; family Pirellulaceae; genus CAJQPP01. The sequence continues at coordinate 27,948 of CAZJBW010000017.1, forward strand.
TTCGGATCTTTCGGATGAATGCGAATGCGGGGTACTTGGCGGGAATCTTCCAATCCAACAAATTCCCAAGTGTTCCCTCCGTCAACCGACTTCCAAATGCCATCGCCGTGCGAGAAGTTTCCTCGCAACGTCTTTTCACCTCCACCAACGTAAATGATGTTGGGGTCGGAAGGAGCGATTGAGATACTTCCAATGGATCCACCAAAGTATCCGTCCGAAATATTTCGCCAAGAGGAACCGCCATCGTCAGTCCTCCAAACTCCACCACCGGCAGCACCAAAATAGAATGTCATTGGTTTGCCAGGCACGCCGACCACAGCACAGGACCGACCGCCCCGGAACGGCCCAATGGATCGATACTGCAGCAAGTCGTAAACGGCCTGCCGAGGACTAGATTCGTCCGACTGGGCGTTGAGAGTATTGCTGCTGGAAATCAACAGCGAGAAACAAACCGTGGTCAACAAGCAACCAAACGGTAAAGACAAAGTGGTGGTCCGCGTCATGGTGAAGTCCTGAATCCGTCTTCCAAAAGGAGTGAACTGAGACTCAAGTTTAGTTGACGCAGAATGGGCTTCGTAGCTGTGGGGGCGTTTCCGGCCAGAAATCTTCGATTTTTTGTGGAAGCCAACACCAAGATCGATTAATCCGACCCAATTGACGCGCCATCCACCACGGATTTTGCCTTGAGCCTGGCAGAGAGACGCAAGACCACGTCTCCGGTAGCTCCAGAATTAGCCACGCAAGAAGCTGCGATTGAATAACGACGAGCTTGTAGCACCCAGAAGTAGCAGCCAAGCCACGTTCGGCTCAGGGACCGACTGAAAGTTGCTAATAGTGAGGCTGTTAACCTGTGTGAATTGCACTGTTTGCCCACCTGCCAATTGCCAGATTAGTCCTTGTCCGTTCGAAGTTGCGCTGACGTTGTCGATGACCAATGGATTGATTTGATTGACATCCAGGATAGTGCCTGCCGGTAAAATCACTGAAAGACCTTGATTGAAGACATTGGATTCGTTGGCCAGAAACAACGATTGTGGGTTTAAGTCCTGCCGTAGGGCATTAATGTTCAATGCCAAACCATCTTGCACCATAAGCCCACTATCCAACAGAGTCAGCATGACGGTGACGTTGTGGAAGGCACCTCGATTGGATTCAAACGGCAGTTGATCGGGTTCATTTCTGTCGACTGAGAAGACGATTTCAAAGTCCTCGTCGGCATGGAAGACGCCGCCAAGGATGATATCGGAATTGCCAACAATTTGAAAAGAAACAATGTCTGCCCGGCAATTGGTCGTCGTTAAAGCCAGGCTAACGCCGAACAAGACGACCAAAAACGCAATGCGAAACCGGAGTTCATTTTCAATAACCATCACAACACCTCACACCAAACGAACAGATCTACCTGGAAGCAAGTCCTCACAGGATTTTCGTTTGATAAAACCGCAGAATCAGTAGGACCCGAGTTTTGGGTCGAATCGATACTTTCGTTATCGGACCGCAAAATCCAAAGCTGCAGCAAGACCGTTAGAAACCAACCTTGCCAAGAAGCTAATTGCTGGCAGTTCGAGAGGTGTTTAGCAACCTGATAAAGTTTGAGGGCTGTTGGTCAACAATTGCTGATCCTGAGTGACTAAGCACGGCAAGGCTCACGATACAAAAAAACGCACCCCGCGGATGGCCGTGGGGTGCGTTGTTGTTTTAGACGATGGTTCGATTCGTTAGCGTCGAACGGATGGGTCTGGTGAGATCAACCCACCCACTTTTTCTTGCTGAGTGTCCAGGACGAACAGACCAGCGTCGGAAACCATTGGTTGAGCGTGGCTGGCGTGCTGCAACGTACTGCGGACAACGAAGTTGCCAGGGTTCTTGCAGATCGCCGTGAACTTCATTTCCGCTTGCATGCCTTTAGGCAAATCAACCGAACGGAATGACAACCGCGAGGTCTGCTGGTCGATGGTGTAACTGGTGTCTTCCATCGGTGTCAGCCACTCAGGAATTTCGACGTCGACAAATACTTGTTCGGCCTGAGTATTCCCAGTGTTGGATGCAATGATCATGAATTCGACCGTGTCACCCACACTGACGGGACCAGTCATGTTTTTCATGGCCAGTTTCAAGTCCGAGTGAATGTAGGCATTGGTTGACAAAGCGAGTTGATTCATCTCAGTTTCGTCACTGCGAATCTCGACATGGCAAGTTTGAGCTTTTTCGGTCAACAACTTGGCCTTGAATTGGATGGTCTCTTCCGCGTTAGGTGACATATTGGAAAGGTTCCAGGTCAAGGTGCGATTTTGGGCGTTGTAGTCACCTTCGCGACTAAGCACAGTGACTTCCATGCCATCTGGGATCGCCAGTTTGACAACGGTGTTGTTGATCGTCACCTGGCATGGATTGCGAATCTGGATGGTGTAGTCGCCTTCACGGTTTGGCAAGTTGACTTTGGGCCCCAGAAGCTCAGCATACAGTTCTGGCCATACGACATTCACGTCTGTGTTTTGCGAAAGATCGATACTTGATCCAGTCAACAGGTACTGTACGGGTGAAACGCCCGTCTGGTCTGACTTCGTTTTGACGATCAGTTCTCGGGTTTCGCCAGGACCCAGATTGCCAACATCGACATAGTCTTTTCCGTCGTTCAGCAAATACATGTCCGACGCCAAACCGAGTCGTAGTTCCAGGTTTTTAGCGGTGCCGTCACCGTGGTTGTAGACTCGGATTTTATGGTCAACATCACGGCCAACGAGCGCGTGTGGTGCAGTCAGCACTTCGAATTGCACGTCCGGCTGGCGGACCGCGATTTGCACACGGTTCTGTTCAATGAACGAGCATTCGGTGGCGATTTCCATCGGTGCTTTTGAGTTAGCAATGACTTGCATCAAAACTTCTCGCTGAGCAGCCTGTTCAATGCCATCGATTTCCCAAGTGACTTGCAACGAGTTTTGTTCGATTGGTTCAGGAGTCGCTTGTCGGAACTCAACGTGATCGGGCAAGTAGGCTGTGATGCGGACTTTGCCGGTGTGTGTTTTGCCAGTATTGGTAGCCAGCAGACGCAGATTGGTTAGCTCTCCGACATTGACCTGCTCGGCTGCAAACAGTTCCGTTTTAATGGAGTGATGACTGGACGAAGTGTTTGAGCTGACTTGGTCGCTTGTTGGGGTCGACGCTGGTCGAGCTGTCTGTTGGTAAGGGCTTGGTGGCTGCCCCATTGTTTGTTGGACAGCTGCCGCGGTTCGTACAGGAACTCGTGTTGGTGCGGCAGGAGTATCTTCTAGCACTGGTGCAAGTGGGTTTTTGACCGGTGCGCTGTTGAAAGAGTCAACGTCCAAACGCGGCGCACCCGCTTGCGAGCTCTCTAATCCTGGGGCTTGAGGCAATGGTGGCCCTCCCAGTGATGGAGGCGGTACAACCTGAGCAGATTCAGACTGTGGTAGTGTCGATGGGTTCTTCGGCTTGAACGGCGCAAATTGACGTGTTCTTCGACTAGACTGCTGAGCCGCTAACTCGCATGAAAAGAGCCCAAGCAATGTGCAAATGATCAGTGTCTTCTTCATGATTGGTAAACCTAACCAGGCAAAACGGAATATCCGGAATTAGTCTGATATTCGGCATTTCTTAGCTTTGAATTCAGTGTGACTTGGGTTTTATGTGGGGAACTGTCATTTGGTCGATTTGTCAAAGGCGTGAATGCGGTTCGGACCAGTCATATTCGCCGGAAATGATGGCATGGTACACGCCAGCAAGTCTTTGCCAGCAAGCCCCACTTGTTGCTCAAAATCGTTTGTTAGAAACTCAGGCCACGTTTTTGGAAAGCAAGTTACTGGTGTCAGCGCAAGGAATCGAAAGCATGTTGGAATTGTTTGATCATATTCAGGAGGCCGTGACCTACATCAAGAAGCATTGGGACCAAACGCCTAAAGCCGGCATTATTCTAGGGACTGGGCTGGGGTCGCTTGTTGAGAAGATCGAAGTCGCCGCCTCGTTGGACTACGCCGATATCCCTCACTTTCCACAGAGTACGGCTTTGTCGCACGCGGGCCGTTTGATTTGCGGAACGCTTGGTGGCTTACCCGTGATGGCCATGGAAGGTCGCTTTCACATGTACGAGGGCTATCCGCTGAAGAAGATTACCCTGCCCGTACGCGTCTTCAAGGCTATGGGAGCCGACTTGATGGTCGTTTCCAATGCTTGCGGAGGCTTAAACCCATACTACAAGTTGGGTGACATTATGTTGATCGATGACCAAATCAATTTGATGGGTGACAATCCGTTGATTGGCATCAACGACGACCGCCTGGGCCCTCGCTTTCCCGACATGAGCGAACCGTACAGTCGTGATCTGATCGAGCGGGCGTTAAGGATTGCTCGCAAAGAAGACATCGTGGCTCACAAAGGAGTCTTCGTCGCCGTTTCAGGACCTAACTTGGAAACGGCTGCCGAGTACCGTTTTCTACGCACGATTGGTTCTGACGTTGTAGGCATGTCGACAGTGCCCGAAACAATCGTGGCTGTTCACTGTGGTTTGCGCGTGGTCGGTTTTTCTTGCATCACTGATATGTGCTTGCCCGACGCACTGCATGCCGCCGATGCCAACGAAATTGTGAAAGTCGCCAAAGCAGCCGAGCCTAAATTGACCAAGCTGGTGATGGGCGTTTTGGCTGAAGAGGGCTAACGGCCATGGATCTGTCGAAGACTGTGGCGGATGCTGCCGCGCTGATCAGCCAAAAATGGTCCGCCCGTCCTCGGTTTGGCGTGATTTTGGGTACGGGTGCCGGCGACGTGGCCAACGCCATCAAAGATCGTATCGAAATTCCCTACGCGCAGATCCCAGGCTTTCCAAGTTCAACGGCAGTTGGGCACGCAGGCCAGTTGGTGTGCGGCCGGCTGGCGGGTCACGAAATCATTGCCATGCAAGGGCGTTTCCACTTATACGAGGGCTACTCGGACGATCAGGTCCATCTGCCCTTGGCAGTAATGCGACAATTGGGTGTGCAGACTCTGTTTATTAGCAATGCTTCGGGAGGCATCAATCCTAAATTCCGAAGTGGCGAATTGATGGTCTTAAGCAGCCACTTGGATTTGATGTTTCGACCTTGGAAAGTCCACCAACAGCAGGTGGCCTGTCATCGGCCCGTCTGCTTGTCCGACGTTTACGATCGACGGTTGCTGACTTCGTCATTGGCGCACGCTCGACAGCAAGACTTTGTCTTGCACGAAGGTGTTTACGCGGCCCTGACCGGGCCAGCTTACGAGACGCGAGCCGAATACCGATTCCTGCGCAAAGTGGGCGCGGATGTTGTCGGCATGTCGACGGTTCCCGAGGTCGTATTTGCCGCTAGTTTGGGCATTAGCGTGCTGGCTTTTTCGATTATCGCCAATGTTGCCAATCCTGATGTGCTGGAACCGACGTCTGGGCAACAAGTGGTGGATGCTGCCGCCGTGGCAGCTCCGCGTTTGTGTTCGTTGGTTATCAATGCAATGAACGAGACTCGTTAATCGCGACACGCTAGCAATATCAGCCAGTCTTTTCGCCTGATTGAGTGTGTTTGCGAAAACCTGAAATCGACCTTTTGAACTGAGCGGATCTTGCTAGACTCCGCCGCTTGATTAACGCATACGTTGTGCGGTTGAGCATTTCAAGTTGTTCAGGGAAGAATCATGAAAAGCCTGTACGTTGCCTTTGGATTCGTCGCATTGGGTCTGTTGAGTCACTCGTCCAGTGTGGCACAACAACAAAACCAACAGACGCCTCAGACTGGAAATCAGCAGTATCAGCCGTCGGCTCAAGCTCAACAGTATCAACAGGCATTGCAACAACAGCGTCAGCAGGCTCAGGCCGCTGCGCCACAAATGCCAGCTGGTTTTCCATTAGCCCCAGAGACTCAAAAGTACGTCGAGGAGTTGTTGGGTTATTGGGAAAACTATTCCGATCAGGTCAATCAGTATCACTGTGAATTTACTCGCTGGGAATACGATCGCGATTTGTGTTCCTATCGCAAGCCTGACACACAACAACTGGTGGCGGCCTTGATCTCGAAAGGGGTCGTGCGGTATGCGAATCCTGATCAGGGGATGTATGAGATCAGCGAGAAGTGGCAATTCAACGCGCCTCCTGAAGAACCGGGTGGTGAAACTCAATATGAACGTCCATCCGTTTTGAACCCCGAATTCTCTGAGAATGAAAAGTGGATTTGCAACGGTTCCAGCATCTACGAATACGACTATCAAACGAAACGTTTATACGAACTGGCTTTGCCACCTGAAGCTCAAGGCGAAGGATTAAAGAACAGCCCGTTGCCGTTTGTGTTTGGAGCCAAAGCTCAGGAATTGTTGGAGCGATTTTGGATTCGTGATGTGACACCGAAACAACTTCATGGCCAGCAGTACTGGTTAGAAGCTTGGCCAAAACAAGCATCGGATGCCCAGGTCTATCAAAAAGTTGAAATCATTTTGTCGGCGGATCCATTTTTACCGATGGCGATTCACATGTTCTTGCCAAACTACGACGAGAAAACAAACCCGTCTAGAGTTGTTTTTCAGTTCGAAGAGCGAAAGATCAATGGCGTAGGGCAAGCATTCGCTGACAACTTTATGGGCGTGTTTATCTCGCCACGTACTCCTTTTGGCTGGAAACGAGTAAAGAAAGACCTCACCAATAACGTGCCCGAGGACGGGCAACGATTGGGGCAGGCTCCCGCAGAAGGCAATTCTCAAGGACGTTAGACGCCGTCAATCAGATCGGGTCGAACGAGCTTACTCGTGTCGCAAAGCTTCGATCGGATCCATTTGCGCGGCTCGCATGGCCGGGTAGATTCCGAAGATCATCCCTACGATTACCGAGATGCCAAAGGCCAGTGGGAATGAATAGGGCACCAGCACGGGTACGACGTCAACGAAATCAGGCGGAATGTTAGCGTAAGTTTCCGGTGCAAAGTATTCGACGCCGCCTTTCAGGACTTTGGCGAACACGGGTGTGCCTAAACCCATCAAGATGCCAATGCCGCCGCCCAGGACGGACAGCACAATGGTCTCGATCAAGAACTGGCGGATAATGTCTTTGCGGCAAGCGCCTAGGGCTCGTCGAATTCCGATTTCCCTGGTCCTTTCGGTGACCGTGGCCAGCATGATATTCATAATGCCGATTCCACCCACGATCAACGATACAATGGCTACTAGTCCAAATGCGATTTGAATCAACAAGCGAGTCGTCTTGGCTTCTTCTAGCAATTCGAAAGGGACCGTGATTCCAAAGTCTTCGCGACCTGGGTTTTTACGTCGCAACGCTGCTTCGATCAGTTTTGCGGTATTGGGAACGTTCTCGACGTTCTCGACTTGCACCGTGACTTGCGACAGCTCGAACTTGGTTCTGGAGAACGACCCTGCCCCGCGTTTGGTTTCTTCGTCACCCATTAATCGACGCATCGTCGAGATGGGAATGTAGACATCGTTAGAGAAATCCTGACCGGCGAACGATCCACCCACGGCACCCGTTGGAGCTTTGGTCTGCAGGACTCCTACAATTCGAAAACGGTTTTGTTTGGCGGGAATAAAGATCTCTTTTCCCAGCGGATCTTCGTAGGGGAAAAAGTGCTTGGCCAGCTCGGCCGAAATCACGCAGACCGTGGCGTTGTTTTCTGGGTGAGTTAAAAAGTGACCGCGATCGATGCGTAGCCGATTGATTCCCAGGTATTCGGGAGTGCAGCCGACCAGGCGTCCCAGTCTGGCCTCGGCGAAGGCGTTGCCGGTGTATTGGAATGAGAGTCTCAGCTCGCGGACTGGGATCACTTGGGCCACGGTTGGGATACCCGCAAACTGCGCCATCTCAGCCCGCGTGATTCCAAATTCGTTGGCATTGAAGTTGAATTCAACGGATTCGTTTGGCGGTTGGATACTGCGGACGATAATGTTTTCGGCACCCAACGCCTCAATACGTTCTTGGGCCTTGATACTGATACCTTCGCCAATCGCCAACAACGCGATCACACTAAGCACGCCGATCAATATGCCCAGCACCGTCAATGCGGAACGCATCGGGTGAAGCAGCAGGCTTTTGATTCCTAGAATCCAGGTACGAAACATGATCGATATCTAAGTGGTTGTGTTTTCCGGAGTGCTCAGGCCTTCAATGTCTTTCAAAGCGGGGCCACCTGATTGTTGAGCGACGACCCGGTCGGTGTTACGCACGTCCGAGACGATCAAGCCGTCTCGCAGGCGAATGACGCGTTTGGCATGTTCGGCGACTTCATCTTCGTGGGTCACCATGATGATGGTACGTCCTTCTTGGTTCAGGCTTTCGAACAGCGTCAGGATCTCATCGGTAGTGACCGAGTCCAAGTTACCTGTCGCTTCATCTGCCAAGATAAACTGAGGGTCGTTGACCAGTGATCGTGCGATGGCCACACGTTGTTGTTGGCCACCAGACAATTGAGTTGGACGGTGTCCTAACCGATCGCCCAATCCAACCATGCCTGCCAGTTCCATGCACCGTTTTTTGGATTGAGAATTCAAGCGTCCCATGTAATACAGTGGCACTTCGATATTTTCCACGACGGTCAATTGCGGAATCAGATTGTAGGACTGAAAAACGAATCCGATTCTGGAGGCGCGAATCGCCGACAATTGATCGTCATTCATCGTGGCGACATTGTCTTGCCCAAGCATGTAGTCACCTGTGGTGGGCCGATCCAGACAGCCCAGCAGATTCAGCAGAGTACTTTTGCCGGACCCTGACGGACCCATGATGGCGACATAATCACCATGAGGGACATCGAAGGTAACGCCGCGCAAGGCCTTCACCGTCTCGCTTTTCAGCACGTAGTGTTTGGTCAGTTCGCTGATTTGAACCGCGTATTGCATGAGTTATTAATCGCTTCCGAAAACTTTCAATTCGCATACATCTTAATTGAAGGTTGCAAGTTACGGCGATATCGTGACCAAAAAATAGCGGCATGATCGAAATCATGCCGCCAGTAGGATGTCTTGTTAAGTTTGTCCTAGCGAGGGCCGCCACCGCCACCACCGCCATTGCGGGAGAAGCGTTTCATGACGTCGTCCATATAGGATTTGACTTCGTCACGAGTGATAACACCATCACCATCTTTGTCGGCCGCCGTTTTCATGCGTTCAGCCCGCTCGTCGAATTCTTCTTGTTCGGTCGCGTCCAGTTTGCCGTCCTGGTTGGTATCGTAGCGATTCATTGTCATATCAATAATTTGATTGACATCGAAACCGCCGCCAGCTCCGCCACC
>CAZJBW010000017.1:37292-56201 GCA_964543985.1 uncultured Pirellulaceae bacterium
CGCCACCGCCACGTTTACCTTCGCCACCGCCACGTTTACCTTCGCCGCGTTTTCCCTCGCCCCGCCCACGCTTGCCTTGGCCGGCAGCTGGGGGAGCTTCTAAGTCGGTGCTGGAGCTCGGGTCGGCTGTTGACGTTTGAGTTCCATTGGGCAGTACGATTCGCGACTCAGTTTCCTCTTTTGGTAGGTCCATCAAGTCTTTGTATTGACCGGGGTTCATGATCAGTTCGTCGTTTTCATCAACGCCGGATTCGATCCATACATTTTGCGAATTTTCGCCCATCACTTTGACTTCGACGGTTTCAAATTTATCTTCGCCAGTTTTTCGCAACACAAAATTTGTGTTGTTCGCGGCATAGATGCACTGCAAAGGGGCTTGCAAAACGTCTTGTTCAAAACGTGTCTGAATGGTGACCGAAGCGTTCATGCCGGGGATCAAATCGCGAGGCGGATCAATGATTCGCACAAAGGCGGCGTATTCACGGACTGAGGATGAACTTCCCCAACCGCCTTGTTCAGCGTATGAGTTTACTTTGGTTACAAAACCTTGCAGGTTTCGGTTGGGCATCGCGTCGACCGAGATCGTCGCTGGCATGTTCTGACGGATAGCCGTGATCTTTTGTTCGTTGATCAAGACCTTGATTTCCATCTTCTCGGGATTGGGCAGTTTGATCAAAACTTGACGCTCGCGAACACTGGCACCAGGTTCCAAGACCCATTCGCTTCCGCCACGACGATCGAATTCTTTTTGGTAAACAACTTCGCCGGATACTCCGGGTGGTACGACGACTTTGCAGTATCCCAACTGTTCTTCGATTTCGTCGAGTGTGTTTTCTTCAATGCGTTTGGCTTCTTGAGCATTGCGAACTTGGACTTCGGCGGCTGCGATGTCACTGTCCAACAGTACCAGTTCTTTTTTCTTGGTGATGTCAACTAAGACGTTCAATCGTTGCTCGGCCAATTCGACATTGTTGCGTGCTCTTTGCACGGCAATCTCATCTGACCGCAGTTGTTGTGTGGTGTAGAAACCGCGAGCTTGTAGTTTCAGGCTGTGTGCCAAATAGGCTTCGGATTCTTTTAATTCTTGTTCGGCATTAAAGATGTCGTTTTCGATCGTCCGCTTTTGTTCCAGGAAGGTCCCTTTTTGGTATTCTTCCTTGGAGGCCTCCGCTGCTTCCAGGGAGGCGCGACTTTGGATGACCTGCGTGTCAGCGTTACTGACCGCCATCTTCTGTTGTTCCAGTTCTTTTTCGAATGACTCGCCGTCCAAAGTCACCAACCAGTCACCTTCTCGGACAGCGGTGCCTTCGGCGATCACATCGATGACTGTGACGGTCCCGTTTCGTGAACCGACATTGCATTTGATCTCAACGTTTTCGGCGCTCTGTACTTCGCCTTGGTCCAAGACTTTGGCCACAAATTCGCCTCGCGAAACTTTGGCCATAATGGCTTCGATTTTTGTTTCGTTGCCGTCTTTGAAAAACGAGTAGTAAACGAAAGCCCCCAGGCAACCAATAGCTAGAATCCCTGCAGTGATTACAGGGACGATGGCTCCGGATCGAGGACGTAGATTTGAGTTTGCCATTTGGGAACTCGTGCTGACTTGAAGGATGGGTAGGACAGACGTTGGTTTCCGAAACTGCCGTTTTATTACTCAAAAAAAAACGACACAATAAAATTGTCGCCCAGGACAGAGACGCGAAATTCGCCGGGCAACCACAGCAGTATAAAACGTCTGTTCCTTTATAGGGTATCGCCATTAACCAAGTTTTCGAGCAGATTTAGGTTGGAGATTCAGTTTTTACGGAAAATCATCCCAAACAGATTGATTTGATCCCTGTAAAACGTCCCGTTGGTTGTTCAGCTAACGCCAGCAGAAGTGATCTGCCCCACTGTCTTTTCGCGACACCTAAGGTGCCTGCAATGGCATCCTTGGCTACCTTAGTCGGCTGGACGATCCCTCCGGTTCAAAATCGTCGATTCTCGGTGCATCGGGGTCGTAGTATTCTTCCTCGCCGGCGCGAGTTGGATTTTCAGGATCTTCAGGTTCGGTGGACAGTTCGTCTGAGTCCAAAGTCGGTTCGTCTGAGTCCTCAGGCGGTTCGTATTGGTCGTCTTCAGAATCAGAACTGGAAACCCCGTTTGGCAGGCAAACGTTTTCGGGTGGAATCCCGACCGCTTCGGCAGCCCGAATAGCATATTGAGCGTTAATGGTTCCTGGATCCATCCATTGGCCCTCGGCCGACAACTGCATCGTCCCCAGGTCGAAGTCCAAGCCTCGTCGCAGTACCTCGTAGTTCACCCACACGCCCAAGAAACCATTCTGAGCACCCTGCAATGCATTGATCGCCTGAGTCAAGTCATTCGCAGCCGTTGGGCCCAAAGTACTACGGCCGCCCGTTCCAGGTGCCACCGGTTCCTTCAATCGGAACTGGGCCAGTTCGACCTGTTGAATGGCCGAGCTGATACTACGGCGGTTCAGCTCAAACAAGACCTTGTTTTGCTCGATCAATCGAATCGACTGACGCAAGTCTTCAGAGATCGCATCTTCAAAGTTGTAGAAAGAACGGCGAGCTTGTTGGTAATTGATCAGAGCGGCGCGGTAAGCATTTCGCTCGGACAATCGAGTTAGCGGTGCGTCGAATTGGAAGCCCATACCGAATTGGTTGGTATTGAAATTGAATTCGAATGGATTGTTGCCAGTGGTTCCGACAGAACCCTCGAAGACGACATCCAGAACGCCTTCCAGATCGTCAGCGACCAACTCGATCTGTCGCCACTCGTCAACCAAAGCCGCTCGTGCGTTCATCAGGTCACGACGGAATTGACATGCGATGACCGTTGCAGTGTCCGAATCCAAATCGACTGCTGGCAATGAAATGGCATTGGTACGTGCACGAGCTTGCAACAGAGTCAATTCAATCACGGCGTCCGCCAAGCGCGTTTGGATCTCAGGCGCTTCGAAAATGACATCTGTTTCCAGTCGCTCTTTCAATTCGGTTGGCGACAGTTCCGGAGCGTCTTCTGCAAGTAAATCTATGTTTTCGATGAGTTTTTCCAGCGAGCCGCGAATCATTTTGATTTTGTTTTTCAGCTCTGTCAGTTCCAACCGCATCTGCCCCGGCGACTCGACGGCCTCGGCCTGTAGAATGGTGGGTTCGATGGTGTAATCGACTTCGCCACTTTGGATGAACTGACGCAAGTCTTCCAATTCGCCTCGTCGTTTTTCGACCACACTTTCCAGACGAGCGAAGTCGTTTTCCACAAGTTCGCTATCGGCACCTTCCAGCTCGTCGAAAAACGGTTCGAACTCTTCCAACACAGGCACGATCTCGCGGACCGCGCGTTCTAGTTCGGGCGTCCACTCAAGATTCTCTTGCTCACTACCTTCTGGGTTAATGTTGGCCAACACGGCGCTGATCATGTCACGCAGAGCGTTAACCTCGAACTGCCGTTCCAATAGCTTGGTGTCGATCAGCTCGAATTGTTCCAGGAAGGGGTCTTTGATCTCGATTTGCAAGTCAGGTGGTAGGCCCAGATCGCGTTTGAATTGATCCAATTCTGCCTGGTATTGCACCTTTTGGTTGACCAATGTTTGTTGAGCAGCGAAGAGAGACTGTTCCGATTGGCGAACTTGCAGCAGAGTGATCCGTTCTTCACGCCAGAACTCGCGGAATTGTTCCAATACGTTTTCGAGACTCTGCACGTTGAATTCGGAAATGCGAATTTCTTGCTGTGTCTGTAGCAGGCCAAGATAGCCACCAGCCCCAACGCCACCACCAGCCGGTTCTGCCAAAAAGGCACCGCCAGGGCCTGCGCCGGGTGCTCGACCAATGGTGATGTTCAAGTAAAAGCCTCGACGGAATCTTTCCAACTGGCGCACATTGGCCAGCAGAGTACGTTCTGCCTGAGTCAGCGATTCCAAAATGATTTGTCGCCCGGCGCCTTGTAGCAACGGTTGGATCAATGAGAAGTCCAGCAGTGTCGACGCTGTCTGTGTATTGTTGCCAGCAAAGTTAAAGATTACCGAGTTGGCAATGTTTACCGCCAAGGTGGCACCATTGATTCCCAGTTTTGTAAATCCTGTTTGGTTCGGCGTGAATTCCAATTGCGATTGGGCACCACCGGGAGCTCCGGAACCTTGCGTTCGGAAAAACCCGTTGAAACCATAGAAGGACTGAGTGTCAAAGCCGAAGCGTTGCAAGCTAACATCCAACGCCGACAGATACAGTGTTTCCCGTTGGCTTTGAAATGCGTCCGAATGCAGCAACGAAAGTTGCACGGCATCATCCAAATCGATGACCAGGACACCGCGCTCGTCAAGCGGTAGATAGGACCGCCACTCAGGGTTTGCCACGTATTCCGTGTCGCCATTGACGTGCCAGTGTTGGTACCCTGGTTTGTCGTCAACGCAGTGCATTAATTCGTGGCTGCGCCGATCATCTTGAGGCATCGGCGGATGGTCCGTCGAAAACGGGTCGTGCATCCGCGAATCAAATCGAGTGTCGATCGAAGGGTCTAGTTGATCCCAGCGAGGGTCATTCAATTTTTCACGGATCAAAGATCGCGCTTCCACATCTGCCTGACGCCGGTAATAACTACGATGGCAGCCAGCGATGAACAGCAAGGCTACAAAAGTACCAGCGCACACTAACAGAGTGAAATTCTGGGGTCGAATTGTCATTGTCCTTCTCCGGACGGCCAGCCCACGATGCTCGGGAAAAGCGCGGTGGGCTTGGCTGAAATCTGGGTCATGTGTGGCCCTAGCCGGCGAATTTCCATTTCACCAGTTGGGCAATCGGTCATCAGTGTCGCGTGAATGGCAAGTTTGCGGGATTTGCCAGTGGAATCATCTGTAACGCCAAACAACCGTCTCTACGGGTATTCGGGATAATTCGAGCGGTTCTTTAATGAATGCAGTAGGTATAGCTATTAGAAAGGCTTGCCGGCCCGTAAAATCAAGAGCCGAGCGGTACTTGGCTCACACGGATAAGTCTGCAGAAACTTGACACCCCACATAGCCCAATTTATCATCGCAGTGGATGGTTTTCTCTGTGGCAGTCGGCTGTTTGGCATGTACGAGACAGGCTTGGCTTGCCGACGAAAACCTAGAGACCAACAATTGTCTTGGCACGGTAGGTACGCGCAACCTACCCCAAAACACGTTCAATGATTCGCAGCGGCGAAGGGCGGACCCCGCAACATGTTAATTTCGATTCTGATTTTTGCCGTTCTGGCGATCTTGCTGATTTTCTTCCTAATCAAGTCAGCCGAGACCTGGAATTGGATTCCGATCACTTTTGTTGCACTGATTTTCATAACCACAATCTTTGCCGGTTATGTTGCTAGCCAAGCTATCGAAGCGCGCCGGGCTTGGGCGGGTATTCATAAATCAAACTTGAAAAAACTGGACGAAGCCAAAGCCTCCTATGCGGAGGCCTTGTTCGGAGCAGCTGATTTAGTAGACGGCTACGGCGAAGGTTCGTTACGTCAAGTCGATTCGCAATTGCGATTGGATCGCCTTGGACAAGGTCGCATCTGGGAAGGTGGCTTGCCCGAACTGGTGGACGGAAACTTCTTGCTGTCCTTCAACATCGTGGAAGGCCAGGTGGCTCCCACGACTCAAATTAGCCGCAACATGATCTTACAAGTATTTGCTGCGGGCGGTGCCGAGGGTTTTACCGTGCCGGCCAACTACGTTGGTGAATTGAAAGTAGAAGAAGTTAACGAAGGTGATATCACTATTACCCTTAGCCCAATCTTCCTAACCAAATTTTTCCGAACGGGTGACTTGATGCGTCGCCTGGCCAATGAATTGAGCCGCAACGAACTGGACGTTCTGGAAGTTGCTCGCTTGCGAAATGAGCTGTTTGTCGATTTGTCCGAGGAACTTCGTCTGGAATTGGAAGGCGTCGGGCAAGACCCTGCGACACAGGCTGCTTGGCTACTGGATAATTCTCGAGCTTTCAATCCGAATTCCGCTTGGAGCCTGTTCGAGAAAATGCCTGCCGATTCACGTAACGTTTTCAAAGAACACATGGGCTTCGAACCCTTCTCTGTGGAAAACCCAGCGACTGTCGAATTGTTGACGGAATACCGTAACGCATTGCAAAACACCTATTTACCTGCCGAACTGGTGGGGCTGGAACCTGACAGTGAAGATTACGAGCAACTGTTGGACGAGTACACTTTTGATGGCGTGGCCAAAAATGTGATCGAAGAATTTATCCGGCAAAACGCCGGTACTCGCATCAAAGATCGTTTTGAGTTGATCGAGGATGAACAGCGAGTTGTTGGGCTACTAAGAATCAACGGCTCGCAGTCCGAGGAATTCGTTGTGGATGGATCGGGTCAAGTCTCGCAAGAAGGCTCGTTCGACCAACGCGGCGGTGCCAACGATCCAAACTTGAAACACGGTGGAAGCATCCGATTTGCACAAGGCGACGAAGTTTTCGTGCCCAAGGGTCCAGCGGTTAACGGGATTCCAATCACAAAGGATGAAAGCGGACCTGCTTTGATCGATTCTAGTGACGCCGAGTGGTTAGATGTCGATTACTTCCAACGTGAATTGCGTAATTACCCGTTCAGCCTTCGTGAATCCCGCAACCTGACAACTTCCCTGACAGAACAATTGAACGAAGTGCGGGTGCGATTGCAGGCTACTAAAGACATTCAACAGAAAACTTCGGACCAATTGTCTTTCCGCGACCTTAAGGAAACCAAGCTGCGGCAAGATATCGCCTCGATGGACCTAGCCAAGCAGGAAGCGGATCGTTTGGTTGCTTTGCGAGAAGGCCAGCTAGAGCAAACTCAACGCCAGGTGCAAATTATCTACAACCAAATCGTAGAAATGTACAAACAGGTCGATCAGGAATCTGAGTTCCTGGATACCAAGGTGGAAGGCGAAACCGTACCTATGGCCCGCCGACGCCCCTAACAACGGCCTGAATTTGAAACCAATAAAGCAGAGGACCGAGTTCTCTGCTTTTTTTATTGGGTGTCTGAATTAAATCGGTGATCGATTGCTGGCGTCTGCGACGAATCCAGAAACCACCGTTGTCTGTTGTCGCCTCTACCGCAACAATACTGCATTCTGCAAACAGGTTGATTGGCGACTCAATGGGAATCTACGACCGAGGATACTACGACGGCGACCAATGGAAGGGCGGATCGGGTAACGAATCGCAATTCGGTAGGTCGGCATTCAAAGGGTCCATGATTTCGGTAATCATCGGAATCAATGTAATCGTTTTTTTGCTCGATATGTTTTCACCCAAGGTCACCTTCCAGCGGACCGTGGAATTGGAGAACGGTCAGCAGGAAGTCCAAAAGCAACCGACCAACAGCCAGACTCTTTCAGTCGCCTTGGCCCTTAAAAACAACATGTCGGATCTGGGGCACCCCGGCCCTTTGGAAAACCCTCTGTATGCCTTTCAAGTGCTAACACATGGGTTCGCGCATGCATCGATTGGTGATGACTTTGGCTTTCTACACATCGCCTTCAATATGTTGGTCTTGTTCATGTTGGGGCTTCCTGTCGAACAAAAGATCGGGAAGGACGAGTTCCTGAAATTCTATATCGCGGCCCTGTTGTTCGCCGGGTTGGGTTGGTTGCTAATCAAGTCTCTTTCCAACCAACCCAATATGGCTGTGGGAGCCTCAGGCGCCGTCGCGGCCGTGGTGTTTCTGTTCGTGTTCAATTTCCCCAAAAAGATCCTCATGTTCATGGGCGTGGTGCCGATGCGCGCCTGGGTCTTAGGTGTGATTTTCGTGGCCATTGATATTTTCAATTCGATGGACTCGGAAAGTCGGATCGCGGTTGAGGCTCACCTGTCCGGAGTTGCCTTCGCAGCGATGTACCATTTTTGGAAGTTCAATTTTAGTTGGCTGAAAACCAACTGGCTGACCAATCGCTTGTCTGGAAAGCCGCGGCTAAAAGTACATCACGGGTCAGAAGAGCCAGATGAAGAGCTGACGAAGCAAGCAGATATTGTGCTAGATAAAGTTCACCGGCTTGGCGAACATAGCCTGACGAGGAAGGAACGAAAGATCCTGAATCGCTATAGCCGAATGGTTCGCAAAGGTCGCGACGACTGACCTGCCAAACGATGCAAAATGTTATTGAAACCGACTGCGGATCTTTTTGGAAAAGTCGGGATCATCAATATGCCGGGCGGCCAAGTCGTTGATCCAGGCACGACGTTTCAACTCATCAAACGGAACCGACCGATCCAATAAGCCCTGATCATAGGCGTAGTTGGCTGAGTAACCTGGCAGCAAGATTTTCCAGTTGTACAGCAAACGGTTTCGTTTGATGCGATTCACGTGATCAAGAATGTTCGTTGTGCAGTTGTTGCTGATGGTGTTGTAGAACTCGGGCTTCTGGGCCAGCTGGTTGGCTCGCTCCAGCATGTCGACAAACAGAGCCTGAGCCTGAACGGGATTGGCAACGGTTTCGTAGATGTAAACGTCTGCGTTTCGGTGGGCGGTCCGCAATTGGATGATGTCTCGCTCGTCGGCCACCACATAGGTGATCTCGTAGTTGCGATTCAAGCCACGCACTGGCGAATAGGTTTCGCCTTTCTCAGTGCGAATTTCCGCCGAGACGCCGATGTAACTGCCATCGGTCAAGCCAAAACTTAGCATCGTGTGCGCAATGTATTCGTTGTCTTGAAAGGGGCAAACGATGTAGTCGACGGTGCGAATGTCCTGAATGTTGAAACGGCGATTGTAGTGGCTTGGCACAAAGTCGTTTTCAGTCAGGTATTGGTTGTTGCGAATGTTAAACAACTCAATCGTTCCATCAGGGTGTCCTGTCGCGTATGACAACTCCGAAAACTGGGGCGACCAGTCTCGGTCATTAGACGGCGCTAAACGCTCGGCCAGACCGTTGACCGCCACACGCTGACACCCCGTACTCAACACGAACGTCGCGAGCAACAGAATGGTTAATTGGCGAGTGAATGACATGACTGCTAACACCGAAATAACATCAGATGAAGAAGGCGACTTTTAGCGAGTTTTCAAAAGGTGGGCAATCTTAGCTGTTGCTAGCGAATGTGATTTGCGACACGCAATTTGCAGCAAACGAAGGGGTTTTTACCGCCTCAGTTGTGACATAGCAGTTCGTTTTTTAGGATGCCGTGAATTGAGCGTTAAAGCTTTCCACATTTTTTTCGAATCTATCAAACCGGAGATTCAAACCATGGGCCTAAAAGAACAAGCCAAACACGGACTGGCCACGTCGCGTCGAATGTTGGATGCCGTCATCGACGGATTGAATTCCGATGCCGACTGGTTTTATCAACCCACTGAAAAAGCGAATCATGCCATGTGGGTCATCGGTCACTTGGGCCTAGCCGACAACATGTTCGCCGCCAAGTTTCGGCCCGACACCAACAAAGAACCGGCAGGCTACAAAGATCTGTTTTGGTTCGGGTCGGAACCGTCTGGTGATGCGACGAAGTATCCAAGCGTCAGCGAAGTATTGGGTTACTTTCGAGAACGTCGCGAGAACTTGTTGAAAGTTTTGGATGACCTATCCGATGACGAGTTGAATGCCGCAGCTCCACCAGCCGATGATCGTAGTCCGTTGGCCGGCGCGCCAAATTTGGGCCAGGCATTTCATTTTGTGGCGTATCACGAAGGAATTCACACAGGACAAGTGACCGTTTGTCATCGTGGCCTCGGTAATGCTCCAGTCTATCAACCAGAAAGCGTCCCAGCCGGCGACGGCGCTTAAGCCAAGTTTTTGATTCCACAAGGGGTGACCTTTTAAGGCCCCCTTGTACTTGCTTTGAGTTTGCGAATCTCCTCTGTCAGCTGGCTGCTTGAAAATGAACCAACACGCGTCTGGCCGTTGTCCACTAATAGTACCAGTGCGTAGCCGGCGTTCCACAGTGGCGTGATACGTTCTAATTCAATACCGATGCCAGGCACATGATTTGGTCTTAGTATGTTAATGCTGAAGCCTTCCAGCTTCGGTGCGATCTGTGGTGAGTTGTCCCAAGCCAGCTGTCTTTTGAGATCTTTCAGAAATACCACATCTGTCAAAGACCAGGCGTGTTGTAAAAGAATGATTTGTTGGTCTTGCCGCATGACGTCTTGAAACTGAGCCACCGTTTTGATCTCGTTGAAATGAGGCCCGTCTGTTATCGCGTTGTGAATTCGATTGCGGCAAACGAATAACGTACCTGCCAACAACAAGATGCAGGCAGCAATGAAAAACAATCGTCGCTGCTTCTCTTGAGATGCTGGATTGTCGGCTTGGTTTGATGGTTTTTCGTTCACGATGCAAGAGGTGTTTGCAGAGATTGTTGCCTGTTCTACAGCGATTATACCGGATGAAAGTTGCCTCGTCCGCGATCAAAATCAGGCACAAAAAAAGGCGTCCGAAAATCGGACGCCTTGGAGGGGGGAAAAGTGTTTGGAGTAAACGCTTCGTTGGAACCGGACTCGGTGGGGACAAGAGTCTAGTTTCCAGCAGTACTTCGCTTTGGTGGATCTTGCATTACTGCACCTCCGTCTCGTTAAGAGAAAAACATTTTTCAGGGATGTTGCTGCCCTGACACTCGAAACATATCACCGGAAACCAAGATGCTTCAGTATTTAATTTCAAACGACAAGAATTCATGCGAATTCGTGTCCATCGTTTGACTGTTGTACCGTCTTGGAAAAGTTTGCTGTCTTGGAATCGTTTGCGCGGCGATTTACCAACCCAAGACATACGAGAAAATCAATGGCGCCACGATCGAGGCGTCCGAATTGATCATGAAGCGAGGCGTATCGACGGCCAACTTGTACCAAGTGATCTTCTCGTTGGGGACAGCGCCAGAATAAGAACCGTAAGAGGTTGTCGAGTCAGAGATCTGGCAGAAGTATTGCCAAAATCGGATATCTTTCTGCAAGTCCTGCAATATGAGTGGCACGGCGCAGATGGCAAAGTCGCCCGCAATACCGCCTCCGATTTGAAAGAACCCGATACCTGGTGAATCCGAATTCGTTTGAATGTACCAGTCGACCAGGTGAGTCATTTGTTCGGTGCCACTGCGGATGGCAGCATGGCTGCTGACCGTTCCATCGTAGACTCGGGCAGCGAATATGTTGCCAATCGTGGAGTCTTCAAAGCCAGGCGAGTAGACCGGGATGCCTTTCTTCCAGGCAGCGTACAACCAAGAATCGTCGGGTGAAATTTGAAAGTGCTGATCGATTAAACCGTCAGCGAATATTTTGAAAAAGACTTCGCTTGGAAACAGTGATTGGCCTGAGTTAGCATTGGCGGCACAAATCCCAACGAAGTGATCTTCGACATGTCGAAACACGGTTTCGGGGATGCAGGTATCGGTGACTCGATTAAAGCCCTTGTTTCGCAAATCCAGTTCCGCTGCGGGTGACAAGTCACGATAACTTGGAACCATCTGGTACTCATTGTGCGCCACCAGGTTAAACACGTCCTCTTCCAGGTTGGCTGCCGTGCACGAGATTGCGTGGACTTTGTCCTGTCGAATCATCTCGGCCAAGGAAACGCCCAATTCCGCGGTGCTCATGGCCCCGGCCAGTGAGACCAGCATTTTGCCACCTTGTTGGACAAAGCCAGAATAACATTCGGCCGACTGTAGCGTCTCGCGAGCGTTAAAATGACGAAAGTGACGTTTCATCCAGTCGGAAATGGGAGATGTTGGAGGCTTCATGTTGGTTTCACTTGAGAGCGGACGCGGCTAGGCATTTCGCTTGCTTGCGAAGCCGAAACGGCCAAAACTAGGGATTTGTTGAAACTTTTCTGCGACAAAAACCGTACTGTTGACGGGACGGTTGGTCAACCGTTCACCTTCAACCGCTGGGACGATATGTCGCGACTGGCTACTGAGGAATATTTTCCGTAGACTTTCCAGCACGACGTCCCGAATGCGGATCTCAAACAATCTATCTTCAAACTCTCTTTTATGGAGCTGTTTTAATGCACCTGAAACTCCCTGTGTTTTGTACTTTGATTGCCTGCTTGTTGATGGGCGATCCTTGCTTTGGGCAGTCCATTCCCAAAGAGAAACGTGCCGAGGTGGCTTTTGAAATCCGCATGGATAAACTTCGCGGAACACCGATTTACGCAATGATCGAGCAGAATGCGCGGATGGTTCAAAGTGAATCCGGATTGGACTCGGACATTGACTTTGAAAAAGTCGTCCGTGTTTGGGGCGCCGTGCAGTTGCCTGAAGCCGTCGACGACTTCAAGGCCATGGAAGACTTGGAACCAGGTTCGGCCCTGCCCATGGAATTGTTCATGAGTGTCGAATTTGCTGATGCTGAAACGGCCACCCAAGCGATGGACGAACTCAAAGAACAATCCAAAGAAGTTCAAGTCGATGGCAAGACTTATTACGCTCCCACCGACAGCGCCGATATGCCGTCCAATATGCTCGGCCACATGGTGAATTCCACAACCATTCAATACGGTACTTCAGATTACCTGAGTATTGGTGCTGGTCCAAATGTCTTCTCGAGCGGGCTGACCAACGCTTGGAACGGGGTTGCCGACGACGCAATTCGTATCGCCCTTGATTTGGACAACGCCCGTAGTTTGATCGACGAATTGATGGCCGACGCCCGTGCATCAGCTCCTCCGATGATGGGTGGCATGTTTGATTTGGTCAACAAGACCTCCAATTTGGGTCTAGCCATGGACTTTAAAGATGGTGGAAACCTGTTGTCACTGATGTTCAATGGTGCCGACGACGAAGCAGCTGAAGAGCTGCGTGGCGGTCTAGACGGAATGCTGGCTATGGCCAAATTGTTCGGTGGACAAGCGGTTGAAGAAATGCGTCAACAAGACGAAGGAATGGCCGACACCATGTCATCTATCCTGCGTTCTCTTTCAGCAAAGCGTGATGGATCGCGAGTCGATATCGTCATTCCAAAACCGGATGGTTTCGAGGACACATTGAAGTCGTTGATGCAAATGGGTGGAGTGGGCAACAACTTCTAAGCGAGAACCGCTAGTTGAGTCCAAAACAAATTACTCGTAAGGCTCGCTTTCTTCATGGAAGACGAGCCTTTTCTTTTTTCAGGGCGCCGTCCTTTGGAAGCAGGCACTTCACAGAATTTAGTGGCTCGCTCAAGTATTTCAGGGCCTTGATCAGGCAAGTGGGTGCCATGCTTCACGGCTTTGAGGATTAGAGTAACTATCTACCGAGTATTGGCATGCTTTCGCGTGTGATGTGTTTTTGGAAAGTACCGTGAGCATGTTTTTTTGGGAGGCTTTCTGCAGCTAATCCACTTCCGATCGCGAAAACATGGCTCCTGACTTGGAGGTATGGCGGCAGCAAATCGATCACAAGCGTTACAGCTTCGCGTTTCGGCTGTGTTGCGTCTCGTCAACAATGTTGCCTTACGATTTTGGGGCTGGCATTTGTGTGGCGATTTCTCAACATTACAAGTGGCTCTTAGAGATGTGGACGCAAAACAATTCGATGTTATTCCTTTGTTTTTGCGATGTTTGCTATGTTTTCCGCGAACGGCCAGATCGTTTTGGCATCCGCATTGCGTACTTTGAGCGTATGGCTGGCACAGGCCGGCAAAATAGTATCTACGTGAAAGAAGACCGTGTTATGCACGCAAAACAGATGGCCGAAATTGGCGGTTGGTTATCGATTTGCTCAGAAGTTTTTGCTCGTGGCGGCCAACCGGCCGAAGCGACGCATGCTATGCGGTACTGGGCCGCGTCCAAGTGTCGACTGCAACGTTGGCAAGCAGCACTAAAAGTGTTTGAAGACGACTTGCTTGAGCAATGCGAAATGCACGACCCGTGGCACGCGATCGAGGTCGTTATCCAAGAAATATTGGTCTCGGAATTGCTAACTCGAGTTTGGACGGTGGTCCTGATTCAGCACGATCAAGCGGTCCAAAATGACGAACTACGATCGATAGGTCAAAGCGTCTTTATTGGGCACTTGGAAGCTCGCAACCGAGCCATGCGTTTGCTGATTAAAAACCGAGGCCAGAATCAAAAAGTGTACGATCGAATTGACGAGTTACGTCGTCGTATGGAACGTTGGACGGATCTGTTGTTAAGCCGCGTTTCCGATCTACCGCTGGCCGTTCAATTTGGATTCGACGAACATCGAGTCAAAGACTTTGCGGCTGATCGACCCATGGAAGGTCACGAGCGACGTGAACAAATGGAGAAGCTGTTGTTGGCGTCGCTAAGTTCTAGCTTGCGAAACGGGATCATGGAATGGACGGCTAACCCGGATCTGAATCGCGAAATCTCTGCCGGCGTACTTGCCTGCTTTCCATCCGATCGTTTTAACTCAGTTGGATTGCCCAAATCCATTATGCTGATGCAAATGGAACAGGTGCAAAACGACACCTACGTGATGGTGCAGTCGCTGATCGATGGCGAACAACAGGCCGCCGTGCAATTCCGACAACGCTATCCGGAACCGAACGAGTCGTAGCTAGACGGATTTTGCTAAGGCTTGGCAGCCAGAACGAGTCCGTGAGTGTGTGGTGCGACGGGTAGGTGGGTGTATTGGATGCTCTGGAATCCCGCGGCATCTAATAGTTCTTTGGCGGTTTCCAGAGTCAACAAGCTGTCGCCTGTACCGACCAACAACTGCAGCTCGAACAGGTGCACATTCAAGTTGCCTTCCGCTTGTCCAGCGAACACATCGATGATCGCCAGTTCGCCGCCCGGTTTAAGGACTCGCATGGCCGTGGCGATGACTCGTTGTCGAACGTCCGGTTGCAACAGATGGATGCGGTCGGAGATCAACACCAAGTCGAACGATTCATTTTCACCTGGAAACACCAGCTCTGCCGATTCCACACTGGTCACTCGATCGTCGGCTTGCAAACTGGATACCGTCGTTTGAGCTCGCGCTAACCCGACTGCGTCATCCACTAGCACCAGAGTGGCCGCGTGATCGCGATGTGCGAAAGCCATGCTGTAGACTGCCGACCCGCAGCCGATATCCAGGATCCGCATTGATTGTCGTTCGCCACCGATCCCCAGCGCCTCGCAGGCGTTCAAGGCGACGCCGGTCGCAGCCCATTGGACTTGGGTGTGGATGGCTTTGAATTGATCGAAACGTCGCTGGCGAATCGGTTGTTGCTGGTCTGCTTGTTCCTGTGCTGCCGGATCTTCTTGGCGGACAGCCGCTTCCAATCCAGTCCAGTTATCGAACACGATCGACCACAGAGCCTTCGACGCCAATCGGCCGGCTTGCGAAAGAGCGTAGTATTCGTCGAACTGTTCGGTCATGCCCGTCGAGCACAAGGTCTGCATCAGGCATTGCACAGCGTGGGGCTTCAATTGGCATTGCTGGGCAAGTTCATCGGTCGTTTTCTGGCCAGCTTCCAGAGCGTCCACGATGCCCAATCGCAAGGCGGTATTCAGGACTGCGGTTTGGGCTGGACCGGCCATCATGGAAAAAAATGTTTCGATGGTTTTGATTTGGCTATCGGACATGAATGGTATCAGTAAAGGGCAATGCTGGTCGTTTAAAGGAAAGGTGGCGTTCGTTAACTATCGTTTCCCGGAGGCCTGGGTTACCATGAAAGGGCAATGCCCAGTTGGTGGTAAGTGGATGCAGCGTTGCTGCTTGGCCTGTTGGGTTGTCTCTGAAAGGATTGGCATGAAATATCCGAACACAATTCGTACAATTATCAAGTCCTGTTGTCTAATTGGCCTAGTCGCTTGCGGGACATTCAACCATGGACTGTTGGCTCAAGACGTACCCACGCCCGAAGATTTTTTCGTCGCCGATGGTTTTCAATCTGAGCTGTTATACAAGGTGCCGGGTGAATTCGGATCATGGGTGTGTATGACCACCGGACCCAACGGTTTGATCGTCAGTGACCAATACGGAAAGCTCTACCAGATCCAGCCGGGTGACAATGCCGACGATACCAAAGTTTCACCGATCGATGTGCAGGTCGGATTTGCTCAAGGCTTGTTGTGGGCCTTTGACAGTTTGTACGTGATGGCCCATGGGCCCAAAGACTCGCCACGAGGACTGTATCGAGTGACCGATGCGGATCAAGACGGTTCACTGGATACGGTCAAATTGTTACGCGAGGTAAGAGGGGGTGGGGAACATGGTCCGCACGCGATCATCTTAAGTCCCGATGGCCAATCGATGTATATTTGTGCCGGCAACCATACGCCTCTACCAGAAATTCAGAGTTCAAGAGTTCCTCAGGTTTGGCAAGAAGATAATTTGTTGGAACGCATGTGGGACCCAGGTGGGCACGCCGTTGGTCGGTTGGCACCGGCTGGCTGGGTGTGTCAGGTTAACCCCGAAGGAACTCATTGGGAACTTGTCAGCATCGGCTACCGCAATCAATACGATATCGCCTTTGACCGCAATGGCGAGCTATTCACCTATGACGCCGATATGGAATGGGACATCGGAACGCCGTGGTACCGTCCAACTCGCGTTTGTCACGTGACCGATGGCAGCGAATATGGTTGGCGAGGCGGCGATGCAAAATGGCCGACCTACTACCCAGACAGTTTGCCACCGGTTGTCGAAATCGGACCGGGATCACCGACCGGTATCGTCTTTGGAACGGGGACTGATTTTCCAGCCAAATATCAGAACTCGCTATTCATCGCTGATTGGAGTTTTGGATTTATTTACGCCGTACATATGGAAGCTGATGGAGGTACCTGGAAAGGTGAAAAAGAACTCTTCTGTTCGGCCCCTGCCCTGCAAGTTACCGACATGATTGTCTACGAGGGAGACTTGTACTTCACGATCGGCGGACGACGAACTCAGTCTGCACTGTATCGTGTCCGTTCCGTCAACCGTGGGAATTCGTTAGCGGCTTTGCCAGGTTTGACTGAAGATCAAATGCTACGTCGCAAGCTGGAAACCGCTGACTTGTCGGATGCTCAGACTCCCGACATGTTGTGGCAGAATTTGGGGCATGCCGATCGAACAATCCGCTACGCCGCACGAACTCGATTGGAACTGATGGACGTGACCAAGTGGCAACAGAAACTGGATGACGCCACGGACACCATGCCTTTGTTGGAAGGGTTGTTAGCTTACTGTCGTGTCGGTAAACCAGATTTGCAGCGGCTAAACAAAGTCATGTCGATGGTTGATGAGCGGATCGAATGGGCTCGTTTGACCGAATACCAACAGTTGCATGTATTGCGAGTATACGGGTTGGCGTTAATGCGTTTGGCCCCCGAAGGTGCTGACTTGTCCGAGGCACATGCGGCGATCGCTAAAAAGTTCTCGGCCAGCTACCCCAATCAATCCGTATTGCTCAACCGCGAACTATGTCGTTTGTTAGTTCGGGTCAACGAAGAACAGGTGATCCCTAAAACGTTGCAGTTGTTGGCAGATGCTGGAACGCAAGAGGAGCAAATTCATTACGTGATGTGTTTGCGAGTTGCCAAGCAGGGCTGGACGACGGAACACCAACGACAGTATTTGGAATGGTTCGTCAAATCTGCAGTATTTCAGGGAGGCAAGTCGTTCGCGGGCTATCTAACGAATGCTCGGGAACAATTTGTGGCTGGACTACCCGACGAAGACAAAGTTGTTTTGGCAGACGTGATCGAAGCAGAAATGACTGAGCAAGATCCGTATGCCGAGCTGAACGCTCGACCGATCGTTAAAAAGTGGACCGTGCAGGAGCTGCTACCTGAACTGAAAAAAGTAGATTTGGATTCGCGAGACTTGCAAAACGGCAAGAAGATTTTTGCTCAGGCTCAATGCTACAAATGTCACCAGTTTGCTGGTAGCGGTGGAATCGTGGGGCCCGATCTAACCATCTTGTCTCGACGTTATACGAAAGAGTACCTGTTGGAAACATTGATCGATCCCGATAAGGAAATTTCGGATCAGTACCAGGCCACACTTTTTGAGTTGGACAACGGAAAGATGGTCTCAGGACGAGTCGCCAATCTTTCTAACGATACTTATATGATTCAAGAGAATATGATATCGCCAGGCAAGTTGACACGCATCAATCGCAAGAACATTGTGGATAGCGTCCCCAGCAAGGTCTCCCCAATGCCGGGTGGCTTGTTGGATTCGTTTACAAAAGAAGAAATTTTAGACTTGATGGCCTATCTACGTTCGACAAAAATCTCGAATCAGTAAGTGGATTAAAAACAATGATCTGACGGGCAATTCTTTACCATTCAACTGAGTGAAATTCTTATGAGTCATCAAAACCTGCCTCCTCACAACAATCCTTATGCGGCTCCGACCAGCAAGCCGGGCATGGCGACGATGGGTGGGAAGGCTGACCAGATTCGGAATGAACACCTCAAGCACGAGGCATCGGTCAAATCGATCGGCACACTCTATTTAATAGGTGGTGTGATGTGTGCACTAGCCCTGGTGTTGTCGGGAGTAGTGTTGACGGCTGCATTTTTTAGCAACGAAATTGAGGGCGAATTTAGTTTATTTCTCATTTTCGCAGCAATTTATGCAGTGGGAGCGGCGATCAATTTTTACGTTGGTTTTGGTCTGCGTAAGTTGGATCCTGTGGCCAAACGAATCGCGGTTGTTTTCTCGGTGATTGGCTTGTTGGGTATTCCGATTGGTACTCTGATTTCGGGTTACATTTTGTGGCTGTTGTTATCCGAAAAAGGAGTCTACGTGTTTTCGCCCGAGTACAAAACCGTCGTCGAAAATACTCCGCATATCAAATACAAGACATCAGCGATTGTTATTGTGCTGTTGGTTATCGTGATTGCGCTTGTTGCACTGGCTGTTGGCGCGGCGATGTTTAGCACGTTTACCGCTTGATCACTTCCTTCTGCATTCGCAACTCCTTCTTCATGTCACCACCAAATATTCGCGCGTTTTATGCTCACCAGCCAGTCGAAGAATACTCGCAAGTTCGGCTTCGCGTGCATCGTTTTTTTGTTATGTGTCGCTCGCTGAG
>CAZJBW010000017.1:56301-57830 GCA_964543985.1 uncultured Pirellulaceae bacterium
ACTCGCAAGTTCGGCTTCGCGTGCATCGTTTTTTTGTTATGTGTCGCTCGCTGAGGTTTCCATCCGCTGTTGATACGCATGGAGCAACCGATCGGATAGCTCGATAATATACGCCTTGCCTTTGGGGGTAGATTCAAGATTATCAATCAATACTCTAGGGATGGCGTCGATCCCCAGAAAAGCACCAGAAATTGCTCCAGCCATCGCAGCCAACGTGTCTGTATCTCCACCAAGAAAGATAACATTGGCAATCGTATCTTGAAAGGAATTTGGCGTTAACGCGAAACTAGCAATCGCCGTCGGAACAGATTCAAACGCTTCGATCCTGTTTCCTAGAGACGCCAATTCCTTTGGCGAGTTTGTCGTTGCAGCGTCTTCCAATTTGTCGCGGTACTCTGAAGATTGGCAATGATTCAGCAGTTGGGCAAAGAAAGCACCACGATCTAATGTCTCGACCGTCGAAGCATAGCTAACTGCCAAGGCTAGAAGTTGTGCCCCCTCGATACCAAGTGGATGGAGATGGGTCGGCAATGCGGATAGTCGCGATTGATCAATCACCCTTTGCACATCGCCGCGGAACAAAAGACCTACAGGAGCAACTCGCATGGCCGCACCGTTTCCGTACGACCCGCCAGGAAAGTGATTGGCAGCTACCGATCCATAGTCGCCTCCATCTTCCATCGCCCTAAGAACAGCCCGAGCGCCCATGCCGTACCCTCGGGACGGTGTGTAGTTTGCCACGAAGGATTCGCACAATCGCTCTTCGATGATCTCACCGTGATCAGAAAGCGATTCGGCAACAGCAATCGCCATTTGCGTATCGTCGGTGTACCAGATCTCATCAGTTACGTAGTTGATAAGTCGTTCTGCAGTCCCAAAGCGGCGAACGATGTGATCTGCGGTCTGAGCCTCGAAACGTCCGCCAAGCGCATCTGCGACAGCAAGGCCAATTAAGCAGCCGCGGAAACGGTCTTTCAGAGGAACATTCATGGCAACCTTAAGATACATAACGTCCGTGAACAACGAGAGGAACCAGCGATCATTCAATTCAAAACCACGCGCAAGTCCGCCTTTTCGCGTGCATCGTATTGTTATGTCCCGTTTTTCTGCAGGGCACTTTCCAGCTCATTGTACCGTTCACGTGGAAAAATGTAATCGCGAGATTGTCGGTAGTGTTTGTGTGCGAATGATTCAGATATTTTGTGTAGTTCTGCGATAACGATATGAAACCAGTAATCGCGAACAACGAAAAACGTTGTTGTTTTGGTCAGATCGTTTGGTGTGTGAAGTGGCAGCTCACGTGAATACTCAGCGATGTCAACCGATAGCAAATGACGTTGCGTTTCTACAACATTGAATTTCAGAATGTGCGTTCCGGGTTCGTCTGACCATTCAATTGTCGCTGACGTTTCACCATTCGCGAGTCGGATTGTCGATTTGATCAGCGATTCAATTGGGTCATTGAAAACGTGAGTCAAACGAAATTCGGTTGGCTTGCTGTCAATCCACAGTGTTGCCGTTGACCAACC
>CAZJBW010000017.1:57930-71855 GCA_964543985.1 uncultured Pirellulaceae bacterium
TCAAACGAAATTCGGTTGGCTTGCTGTCAATCCACAGTGTTGCCGTTGACCAACCGTGTGGCCAAACATGAAAGCTAAAGTCCAAGTCATTGGGTTGGGGCATCGGAATAGATGGCAGACTTTGGGTTAAGCCGGCATAACAATCTAATGGTCCGGGATCGTGATCGGGTAATAACTGACATCGCCACTTATCCCGCCTGTCCGTCGATTTTCACAGCTTGTTATTCTGATGTCAAATCGTATTGGCTTCCCCAGCGACTTGCGTGGCTGTAGAAGATTTGCGGAAGCCGTTTCATGGTAAGCCGAATGAATGGGTGTTTCGGTTTTTGGTAGTAGCCGTAACGATGCACGTACATCAAAAACGTTGAATTAAAAAAGCCCGACGCGTTTGGCGTCGGGCTTTTCAATTAACAAGATGGAAATTCAACAGTTTGATTACTGTCGATCTTTTCGAGTGATTTTGTGTTTGCCAAAGACCATTCGTCCAGCGCTGGTTTGTAGCATGCTGGTAACGGTGATTTGTACCGTTGAACCGATGTGCCCTCGACCATCCTCGACAACGACCATGGTGCCGTCGTCCAGGTATCCAATGCCCTGCCCTTGTTCTTCGCCTGCCTTGACGACTTTGACGTTGATTCCTTCGCCGGGCAAAAACACGGGCTTAATTGAGTTGGCGATCTCGTTCAGATTGATCACTGGAACACTCTGCAGTTTGGCGACTTTGTTTAGGTTGAAGTCGCCGGTCACGACTTTGCCGTCAAGTTGCTGAGCCAAGATCAACAATTTGCTGTCGACCGATTCGCCGTCCATCTCGGGATATTCGCGTTCGAAGATCTTGAGATCGATATCGGGGTTGTTTCGCAAGCGATTCAATACGTCTAGTCCGCGTCGCCCTCGGGCTCGCCGCAACTTGTCATTGCTGTCAGCGATGTTTTGCAATTCGACGAGTACGAAGCGGGGCATAATCAACGGGTTATCGATGATTCCGGTTTCCACGACATCGGCAATTCGCCCATCAATCACAACGCTGGTATCCAGAATGTAAGGTTTAACGCCTTTGGATTCTTTGGCGAATTCCACGTAGGGGATGATGAACCGGAAATCGTCCTTCGTCTGCCAAAGCACACTGATGCAAACGTAACAAACGATAAGTCCGGTTAGCGAGGTGACGATTAAGCGAAGCAAATTAGGGTCGATTTGTGGTCGGTTTTCAACCTGACTGGAGTTATAGTTCAGGCGATAATTTTCAAACATGGGTTCGAATGCCAGGCTGAAAATAAAGGTCAGAAACAAACCGATGAGAATTCCAAAATAGATACTGGAAATCAGGTCGATTCTTTTCCTTTTCACCAACATGTCGACACCGACCGCTACTAGCGCGGCGACGAGAAAAGACATGAACAAACCCAAGCCGACACTGCCTGTGACGCCTCCCGAGTTTGCTAAAGAAGCGCCAATTGCTATTGCGATGAACAAAAAGCAGGCGCGGATAATCCAAAGAGCCATGATGTGTTTAATTTTTGGTTGGACAGCGCACTATCGTGCCCGCCGCAGAATAATGATCCAAGATAATCCGAGATATGATGGTACGAGAAACGGGCAACTGAAAGTTACCGATCCGTTTGATGGAAAACTTCGCTTCGTGTGGGGTCTATGGAATAAGCCCGAACCGCCGAATAAAGTAACGAAATGAAGTGATCAAACGCGCTTTTCACACTTAGTCCCAATTCTAGGTGGCGCGGCAAACGGGGGCTAGGCGTCAATTGCATAACATCCCTGAATGTCAGATTCGTGACGGTGGGGATAGATGAATAATCGTTGCATTCGGTGCTACGCGACCGCTAGTCACCAAAGTGCTTTTCGAATAGCGATTCACAGTAGTGGTCAGTCATGCCCGCAATAAATTCCACGGCAGCTCGCTTGATTCCCACAATTTCTCCCCTTCGCTGGTATTTAGGGGCCATTTTGGACGGGTCGGCGACCAGTCCCGCATACATTTGCTTGACTCGTTGTTGGGCTTCCTGGCGAATCTTCACTAATTGTGGGTGACGGTAGACACGACCATGTAAGAACTTTTCAAGTTCGGTTTTTTGTTCGAACAGCTCGTCACTTGGTCCAATCACGAAATTGCTGTGGATCGCATCGTTTGCCGAATTGAACCCCAGACTAGCTAGTTGAGTAGCGCAAGTGGTCAATAGGTCGCTTACCTGTCGGTCAATGAGGCGATGCACGACTGCTTTTCTGAGTTGTTTGCGGCTTAGGTTCGAGTAGTTTTTTCTGACAAATTCCAGGCATTCCTCGATCAACGGCACTTGCCGCATTTCGTCCAGAGTCACCAGGCCTAACTTCACGGCATCGTCGGTATCGTGAGCGTCATAGGTTGTGCTGTCCGAGGCGTCGACTAGTTGCACCTCCAGTAAAGGTCTGGGTGGTTTGGCGTCTTTGTCGACACGAGCCGTCTGTCCATCCAGGACCTCGTAGGTCAAATTCAAGCCGGGTGTTTCGCTGTAGCGAACTTCCAGCACTTGCACGATCGTCAACGCGAATTGGTTGTGCGAAAAACCGCCAACGTCTCGCGCGACCTCGTCCAAAGCGTCCTCGCCAGCGTGACCGTAGGGCGGGTGCCCAATGTCGTGCATCAGAGCAAGAGCCTCGATCAGGTCCTCGTTCAACCGCAGCGCGCGGCCGATCGTCCGAGCGATGGTCGCGACTTCCTGAGTATGAGTCAGGCGGGTTCGGTGGTAGTCACCCATGCCACCTGTAAAAACTTGCATCTTGCCGCTTAGTCGGCGGTAGGCCGAGCTGTGCAAGATGCGATCGCGGTCGCGCTGAAAGGGGCCCCGGTACTGATGAACGGGTTCCGAAAACTGGCGACCTCGCGAATCACAACTGTGCATGGCGTAGGGGGCCAGCAGTTGATTTTCTCGATCGATCGTGGTCGCCAGATTCAGCGCAGTTAGGTTAGAAGAATCCATTGCTTCGTAATCGAGTTTCTATCCGGGGCACTTTTCGCGAAGCTTGGCACCCCAACCGGCTTGGCCAAACGAATTCATGCGAGCCTCGCAAACTTTTCGCATGGCGGCTCGTGCTGGCTTCAGGTAGGCACGCGGATCAAACTTGTCAGGCGTCTCGGAAAACACTTTGCGGATCGCACCTGTGATCGCCAATCGATTGTCTGTGTCGACATTGATCTTGCGAACACCATGCTGAATGCCGCGTTGGATTTCCTCAACAGGAACGCCCCACGTTTGGCGGATGTTACCACCGTACTGGTTGATGATGTCTTGCAAGTCTTGCGGCACGCTGCTGCTGCCGTGCATGACCAGGTGAGTGTTGGGCAGGCGTTTGTGGATCTCTTCGATACGTCCCATGTCCAAAACTTCACCGTCTGGTTTACGAGTGAACTTGTAGGCGCCGTGACTGGTACCGATGGCAACGGCCAATGCGTCCACGTTGGTCTCGGCGACGAACCGTTCGGCTTCGTCAGGGTCAGTCAGCAATTGTTCTTTGCTCAGTTTGCCTTCGGCACCGTGCCCGTCTTCCTTTTCTCCTTCGCCTGTTTCCAGAGAACCCAAGCAACCGAGTTCGCCTTCGACCGAGACGCCGACGGCGTGCGCCTTTTCGACCACCGCTTTGGTCACTTTTACGTTGTAGTCAAAATCGGCAGGTGTCTTGCCGTCCTCTTCCAAGGAACCGTCCATCATGACCGAGGTGAATCCGTTATCGATGGCGCTCATGCAGGTCTCGACACTGTTCCCGTGATCCTGGTGCATCACAACGGGGATGTGCGGATAGAGTTCAACCGCGGCCAACATTAAGTGTTTCAAGTAGGCGTCCTGCGAGTAGGCGCGGGCACCGCGCGAGGCCTGGACGATCACTGGCGAGTCGGTTTCGTCAGCCGCCTCCATGATCGCTTGGATCTGTTCCATATTGTTGACGTTAAAAGCGGCGACGCCGTAGTTGTTTTCTGCAGCATGGTCCAGAACCATGCGAAGTGGGATAAGCGGCATAAGGTGAGCTCCGAATATTCTATGAGTTTGATCGTATTAACAGTTGCCGGGTGGCCTGCCAAACCCAACAAATCATCAGTTGGATTGTAATTAAAAGTCTTCAACTGTTCGATTGTAGGTCCCAATAACACAAATTTTGCCCATCTTTATTGGCAGTTTCAAACGGTACCCAGTAGCCAGGCCATTAATCCAAGCTGGTAGCCAGGCGACGAGTCGTGGGTAGCGGGGTGAACAGGTCTTCTGGCCCTATGTTGACGGCTCGGATTAGCAGCAGGTGCCGACCATCGATCGCGGTGCTGGGGGCAAAAAAGTGTGAGCCGATTCCGGTAGGTGTTGAGGTGCTCGAAACGATCAAGGTTTGTCCCAACCGCAAAGGATGGTCGATATTCAGTTCTCGTAGTGGTAGCTGCTCCTGTTTTTCGGTGATCAACAACGATTCGTGGTCGACGCCATAACGAAGCTTTGTCTGACCGTGCCGGATCATTGGTCTCAGCCACAGCTTGATCGAGTTTTCCCCATGTAGAACATGGCTAAGTGAAAAACCGCACTCAGCTAATTGGCAAACACCCGAACGATGCGACTGATCATTCTTGATCACCCAGGACATTTCAGGTACTTGCGCAGCACACGGCAACCAGTATTCCTCGCCTAACTGCAATTGCTTCAGACGTTGAAACGAGAATAAATTTTGGCCAGGTGTATCGGAAAGATTTTTTCGTGAACTGACTAGCAAGTTACCATCGCTAGTCATCAAGGGACGGTTGATGTGCAACAGTTGCGTCATTTTCGCCGGCAGCTGATGACCCAAAACGCCAACGCGAATACCGTTAGCATCCAATTGTTGCCGCAACTCGAAAGGCAAAACTTGCACGTCCGCCTGCCGCCAAATCTCTTCTAGTTGTTCCTGAGATTCCGAGTGCAGTGTCATCACGCCGATTTCCAGAGTGACCACATCGGACGGGCTAGTGCGAGTCCCGAAGACCGAGTCGCGATCCGAAAGGTTCTGATCCAAAGAACCAATTGTATTGTTCGCGCAGCCACTCAAGGCAATCAACATGATGCCAAACATCAGTAGATTTAACCTGCCCAAGCTTAGGTGGTTGGCAGATCGGTCGAATTGGCGTCGGAGAATCAACAAGTCGTCAATGAAGGGGTTTGGGGCCAGTTGATCTTGTCGCGACAGGAACAGACCGTCGCTTCAGATCATGTTGGTTCCAAAAATCCCGCATTCCTGTCAAGTGGAATGCATGCAATCTTTGCGACCCGGGCGGTTTTGGTCCCTGCTGACTTCAAAAGCCCTATCCACAGTGCCCAATCTAGCGAAACGTGAGGATGGGTGAAAACGCCCATCCTGCCAAGCTTACTTAATGACTGCTGGCGCTTTGGGGCCGAGGGTGCATTCAGCCAAGCAAAGAATCGACGATCGCTGTGAACTCTTCCGAGGTGACTTCCATGCTCGCCGAGGCGCTGGCGCACAGATGCTTTTCGGTTTCGGCCAGTTCACCATCAACGGCCATTAGCAGAACCATTTGCCGTAACAGTTCAATTCGGTCCCCTTTTTCTTCAGGGATTCGGATTTGGATTTCGCCTGACTGCAGCGAGGCCAATGCGGTTTCGAATTCGTCGCTTGGGATGCCCCATTGTTCGGCACGCATCACAAGAAACTGAATCTCTTCCTCGGTAAATTTACCGTCGACGGCCGCCATGTGAACGAGGTTCTGAAAGATCTGTCGTTGTTCCATTTGGCGACTTTCGTTGCTTGGATTGTTGGTGTTTTGCGAGGGCCGATATGATCACACGCCTACGTGACACCGAATCATCGTTTATCTTTGTCGTTGTCGCCATCCAGTGCAGGTGGTTTTTTGGGTGCTTTACCAGGAGCCCGATCCGGTGCTTTACTCGGAGCCCGATCTGGAGCCGTGTTGGGGCTGTCGCTAGGAGCGGCTGCGGCCGAGTCGGTATTTTCTTGTTGTGCCCATTTGAATCCGGCAGTATCGATCGTATCTGGAACTTCCTCAGGGATTGAGAATTCGACGTCTTTTAGCTGGTCCGAGGAAAAGTGAATCGAGTCTGGAATCTCGCCACCGATCCCGCAGATCGCCGTTTCGCCAGGCTTCATTGTCGTAGCAACAGGGATAATGATCTCGTTGTCAAACATCAACAGCAAGCATTCCGTTAGTTCCTGATTCGATTCATTAGTTATATAGATATCGAAGTCGCCTTCCTGGCTTCCATGAATTGCTTGGAACTTGATCTTTGGCTTCTGTTGCGGAGTGTCGTTTTGGGGCGTCACAACTTCTGGCGACCCCACAGACTTTCCCGAACCGTCCGGATTGCTGGCGTTTGACGATCCCGTCGAGCCAGAATCGGTGGCACTTGACGTGGGATTGTTCGAACTGGAATTCGAATTCGACGAGTCATTGGAGTTTTGCGAGTCCAGCGGAGAACTGTCCTGGCCAATGTCCAAGTTTGTACCCGCAGTGGTCTCGGGCTGCGAATCTCCGCAACCGCCAAGCAACACAAGCAAGCCTGCCAACCCAAGGCTGGCAATAACAATCGAAAACCGCTTCCCAAATAATGGCATAATCATTGAGTTTTTAATCTGAGCTAACGCCCATTTCCTTCAACAAGTGATTCGCTCCGTAGACCTTTCCTGTAATCCACAAAGCGTAACGAATATCGACACCGATCGAGCGACTGTAACTTTGATTCCAAGCAAAGTCATTGATCGTGGCCTCGAACGCGCGATCAAAGTTTACGCCAACCAGCTGACCTTTGGAATTCAAAATAGGGCTTCCTGAGTTACCCCCGGTAGTATCGGTACTGTAGAGAATGGCGACCGGGACGTCATTTTTTCCTGGTAACGTAAATGCCCCAAAGTCACGTGCGGCATACAAGTCCTGGACTCGTTGAGGCGTCATAAACGGTTCTATTCCGGTGGTTTTATCCATGACTCCGCTAAGCGTGGTAATAGGGGTTTTTATGACAGCATCTTCTGGCGAGTAGCCTTCGACCCGTCCGTAGGTCATTCGCAACGTGGCATTGGCGTCAGGAACGAAGCTGGTCTTCAGAAAGTTCTGTTTGACTTCGATCAATGAACCGTACAGCTTGTCCATTTGCCCCGATCGTGCTTTGCCCAAGTCTCGTAAACGGACGTATTCGGGGTACAGTTTCACCATGTGTTGAATAAACGGATCTTGGATTTGTTCCAGATCGGCGGGTTTCATCGCCAGGCACTTTACAACAAATGTCGTGTCATTCAATTGGGAAGCATCGAACAGAGCCTTTAAATTATTATCCGCGTTCAAACGCAGCAAAGGTTGTAGAGCTTCCAGTCGTTGGGCTTGTTCAATATTGGCAAGTCGTTGAAGCATTCCCTGCAACATCTGTTGGTCGGTCGCTTTGTCCCAGTCCTCGACAGTCAACAACAAGCGTTCTCGAGTTCGATCAAAGTTACGATCCATAAAGGTTGTTTCACGTTCCAAATCCGCCTTCTGTCTTTCCATCACGGAATCGCAGATCATCCATGCGATGTACATGGCACGGCTGGCGTTGGGTAAATTGGAAATGGTCAGTTCGTATTCTGCAGAGGCTTCCAGGTCGTTGTACCCGGCGTCAATTTTGCCAAGAACATCCCCGTATTTTTCTTTCAGTTGCGGATCGGCATCGATAAAGGATTGCAATTCGACCTCGCCTGCAGCGCGAGTCGCCATGATGTTGGCGCCTTTCAGGCCTTTTAGTTGACCACGCGAACGCTTTTCAACGTTGGCGAGCGACTGAATGCGAGATGCATATTTCAAGGCGACGGCTCGATCGTTTTTGCCCGCATCGGCCATCACCTGCAACTGCCACTGGTACAAGTCAACGATAAAAGGCAAGCGAGTCTGCTGTTCGTATTTCAGGAATCCAGACGTCTTGTGACGCGCGGTGCGACCCGGGTAGCCCAACAGAAACACGAAGTCGTTTTCTTGAACTCCTTCGGGTGCAACTTGAATAAACTTCTTCGGTTTGTAGGGGACGTTGTCGGGCGAGTAGGCTGCGGAGGATCCGTCTGGCGCGACATAGGCTCGCATAAAACTGAAGTCGCCAGTGTGCCGCGGCCATTCCCAGTTATCGACCGCTCCGCCAAAGTTGCCGACTGAAGACGGCGGTGCAAACACCAGACGCACATCCTGAATGTAGGTGTATTCAAACAACACGTACGTCTTACCTGCAAACATTTCGGCGACTTCGGCGCGGATGGCCGGGTTGGCCTGCTCGGCCGCTTGTTCGATCTCTTTGCGTTTGCGTTCAATCGCGCGAGTCCGTTCGGTGAAGCTCATCGTTTCGGCAACTGCCGACAAGACCTCGTCCGAAATATCGCGATAGGATTCGGTGATGCGAATGGTGTAGCCAGGCGAAGGGATTTCTGACGAGCGGTCGGCCGCCGAAAAACCATCCTTCAGATAATCGCTGTCCGTACTACTGGCATTTTGGATTGCCCGATAAGCACAGTGGTGGTTGGTGATCACCAGTCCTTCTGGCGAAACGAAAGAACCCGTGCATCCGCTTACTCGGCAAATACCATCCACTAGGCAGATGTCGTCGGGATTGAAGATCTCGTCCGGCGAGATCTCCAGGCCTTTTTCCATCAGATTCAAGCTGGCGATTTCACTGACCGGAAACATGCCCTCTTCGGAATTTACCGTGGTGACGATTCCAGCAATCAAAATCGCGACAACACCAATCCCGAACGCCCAAATTGCAGTTTTCATAGATGCCTCAGCTAAAGTCGAATGACAATTTCGAACTGTATTTTAGCGAAGCTAATTTCTGTGACCACTGGAATAGAAGATGGGGTTTCAGGTGGCAATTGCTCGCGATCACGAAAAATCCGGTCAATTTTGGAGAGGGTCCTTATCGAACGGCTTTTTTTTTCAATGGCGCTTAACTAGAGCGACTGCTGCGTCACCTAAAAGCCAGCCATCTGCAGCAGTTTTACTTTCGATTTCGACAGCTTTTGTACTGCTTCGAGTATCGAGTTTCGGTTTGGTTGGCTAACCCACTTTAGCGATCTAGTTCATCGTCTTGCGATGAAATCGTGTAAATCGTCATTTCTGACAAAACTGATTTTTTGAAACTTAGATGTTTGGCAAAGGGGATCCGTCGGGTCCCCTTTGTTGCCGTGTTAGGTTACCAATTGAAAAAAAACGGTATGATTTGTTGGACTGGGATCAGAATGTCGATGCCGATTGCGTGTTCTGACATGTTGACACCCAGCCAAACGGGTTGGTCTGCCGGTTTGGTTTTTTGGCGCAGCCAATTTCTGTATCCAAGCAATTTCGATAGCCCAGCGGCATCGACAGAAAACTGCAGCGGGCTTTGCCAATCGCACTGCCCTACTCCTTCGAAACTCTTGGAAATTTTGCCAGTCCCAAGATTCGTGTTAGCGACGAATTTTTTCAACAAGTCTTGATTGGAACCAAGCATAAACACGAAGTGGTCCTTGACTTGCACAATCTGAAGTTGGTTCCAGTCTGGACCCAACAACCCGACCATGATGGCCGTTGCGTCAGCGACCTGCTGGTCCGTTTTCGAAGGGTCGGGTGAGATTTCGATGATGTGTCTTTGGTAACCGTCTACTTCACCTTCGTTTAGCTGCAGAGCAAGTCCTGGATTTAGGCGTGTCCAAAAGTAGGGGTCCGCGACGGCTGTTGTTTCTGCGATCTCTTTTTCACGAGTGCGTAAGAAAGTCAGGATCCGTTCAACGCGATTGCGAAATGGGCCAGCGGTCGATCGTTGGAAGGCTGCGTCCAATGACTCGATGGCCGATGGCCCGGCCAACCGTAAGCGAGTTTCAGCGCGAACGGCTTCCGAATCAGTCGAACTAGCCAACTGTTCAATCAGTTCCGCAATTTCATCTTGTTTCTGTTGACTACGTTCGGCGGCCATCATTGGGCTGGTAACTGCGGCCAGTGCTTCCAGTTCTTTTAGAACGTTGGCCGAGGATTTGGCGTCCAAGACACCCATGATTGCGATTTCGCCGGCGAGGTGTTTGTCAGCCTCCAGGTTTTGGTAGACGGCCACGCGAGCAGCCGTTAGATCGTTCCAGGAATCACCCATCAGTTCGGAAAGCAATCGCAGCATGTTCCCTTGTAGAAATTTGAAATTGCGTTGGTTGCCAAATTCGTACAGCAACAAACGAGGTATCGCACGGATCGGTGCGGCACTGTGAAAGGCGTCCATTTGGATTGATCCAGAAAAGATTAGGCCTTCCTTTTCAAATCCCAGATCAGGGTTCCAGTCGCGACGGTTTTCCAAATTGACTATTTTTTCGAACGAATGTTCATCCGGTGTTTTGACTCTTGCTCGGAATTGCAGGTCTTTAGATTCTTGATACTTGAAACCCAAGACGCTGGCCTGCGCATGTTTCGCGACGTCGCCAAACGATCTTAGCCATTCCAATTCGGACTCGGTCAAATCGAGCCCTTCAGGTTGGGTAATTTCGGTGAAGTCATCAATGAACTCGTCAGCAAACTCCAAAGTCCCGGCGACTGATATCCCACTGAGGTCCAAAATCTCTTTCATCTTGTCGTCAAAGAAATCTTCATCAACTCTTTCAGATTCGAGTGCTGCCTTGACTGATTCTTTTTGGTCGTCTTCGCAGACAAACAATTGGTTTCCACTAATGATTCCATAGGTCTGTTGTTCATGACCAACTATCAGTTCAGTCTGAATTGGAAGATACTCAGTATCATAAAATCTAAAAAATTCGCCTTCTTCGATGTCACCATCAACGTCCAATTGTTCCAACATCAATTCACGATCGACAATGACAAACCCTAGAATGGTTTCGCCAACGAATGCTCCAGGTAAACTGAATCCTGACTTTCGGGAATAGAATACTTCCTCTGTTCGCACGCTTAGGAAGTCGCGTAAAAAGTTATCAGCCAGAGAACCAAAGCCTAGGTCTTCGCCAAGTTGATTTATGTCATCACGAACAATTTTCACATCGTCTATGAAAATGTTTTGGGAGTCTTCCATGTTCAGGAAACGTTGCCATGCCGGAACCTTCGAATCTCCTGTCGTTTGCACGTTAGGTTGCAAACTGGTTTGAGCGACGACTTGGGCCGTGGACCAAAGCGATAGGCAAAAGAGGCTAATCAATATTTGCAGTGAGATGGATCGCATCACCTGGCTCCACGGTAGTTTGAAGAACGAATCACCCAGCCAACAGTGTATCAGACTCGCGATTCGTGACCCAAGTTTCAGATTTTGGACGAAACGGATGAATCCTTGGTTATCGATGAATATGAATTGTCCGCCAAATTGATTTTTTCGAAACCAACTTTTCAAACATGGGTACTTAGAATCGTCGGACCGCGACCACATAATGGCAGCTCGTCGTGAACCATGTGTGGTTAGTTTCCCAGTGACGATCTCAGCCGAAAATTCCTCCCGATTCGCAGGTGCTCATGATCAATTGGTATTTTGGTTGGACGTCAATTCTATTGGCGTTCGTAACGGGCGCGTTGATTGGGCTGTTCTTTTACAAAGAGGATTTTTTGGGCGGTTACAATTCGTTCCGTCGCAGAATACTGCGTCTAGGTCATATCGCTCAAGCAGCATTGGGGATGATGAATGTTGTGGCAGGAAACAGTCAGCTAAGTAGCGGTGTGGATTTTCCAACGCTGGCTGTGTGGGGGCTAGTGATTGGTGGCATTAGTATGCCAGTGGTCTGTTTCTTGAGCGCTTGGCGTCCTTCCTGTCGGCACCTTTTCTTTGTGCCGGTAACATCCTTGATTGTGGCGGTGGTCGAGATCTTGAAAGTGGGCCCTCAATGAAAATTGGTCTTTTGGCCATGAGTGGACTGCGAGCGCACGATCCGGAATTGCTAAAGCTAGGCTTGACCCTGCCCGGTGTGATTGAACGTGGGCTAGTGGTCACATCGATGCCGTGCTTGGGTTTGTTGTGGATCGCTGCTACAACGCCGCCGGGTCATGACGTCGACTATTTTGAAGCCGAGCACGCCGGGGCTGTGCCGGAAGAAGTGTTTGAGTGTGATCTGGTGGCGATCAGCGCATTGACGGCTCAGGCTTTCGAAGCGTACAAGGTCGCCGATCAACTGCGAGAACGTGGAATCAAGTCTGCCATGGGCGGCTTGCATGCCAACGTTCTTCCCGATGAGGCACTGCAACATTTTGACTACGTGTTTGTTGGCGAGGCGGAAAACACCTGGCCCATCGCCGTACAACAAATTGCAAAAGGCACCTCGCAACGTTTGTGGAAGGCCGATGACTATGCGCCGGTCGAGTTAGATCAGTTGCCAGTGCCACGCTACGACTTGCTGAACAACGGACCCTGGAATCGATTTCCAGTGCAAACGACGCGTGGCTGTCCCTGGCGTTGCGATTTTTGCGCATCCAGCATCATGCTGAATCGCCCCTATCGCAAAAGACCCGTCGAGCATGTGATTCGGGATATTCGCGAGATCAAAAAGTTTCGCAAGCGACCTTTTATTGAACTGGCCGACGACAATACCTTTGTCGACAAACGTTGGAGTCGAGAACTGTGCCAAGCTTTGATCCCAGAGAAACTGAAATGGTTTACTGAAACGGACATCAGTGTCGCCGACGATGACGAACTTTTGCGGTTGCTACGATTGGCTCGCTGTCGCCAGGTGTTGATTGGACTTGAGAGTCCCGGTGAAGAGGAATTGTCCGGCGTCGAATTAAAAACAGACTTCAAAAAACGTACCGCCAACGATTACGCCCAAGCTGTTCGGAAAATTCAAGATGCTGGCATTACAGTGAATGGATGTTTTGTGTTAGGTCTGGACGGGCATGGCCCTGATATTTTTGAAAGAGTGTACGACTTTGCAATGTCTATCCCGCTGTACGAAATTCAAGTTACGGTGATGACAGCGTTCCCCGGCACGCCGTTATACACTCGACTGTTAGAAGAAGGACGGATTCTAGAGCCTCGTCGTTGGGACTTGTGCACTCTGTTCGATGTGAACTTTCAACCAAAAAATATGTCAGTCGAACAACTCCGCCAAGGAATCTATGGGCTCGTAGAAAAGCTGTACTCGGATAAATGCATCGCTCAACGCAGACAGCCATTCCTGCAAAAGCTGTGGGCAAAAGAAGGGGCAGCCTGATAATATTGATCTGTTGCAATTTCCTGGATCCACCCGGAAAATTGATAAGTAAATTCACTTCTAAATTTTCAAACGAGAATCTGATGCTTGAATCATTAAAACTAAATTTTCCGTTATGGATGATCTTTGCCGTGATGTTCGTGACCGGTTGTGGACCGATGGAAAAGCCAATGGTCAACCGATTGGAGGATGACGATCAACAAAAAGTCGACGATGCCTGGAACCGTGCTCTGTCACCTGTTACCAATTTGGATCGGCAGGCTTGGTTAGATATGATGGTGGTTGCCCGTGCCTATCAACACGGAGTCGACAAACTTTATTTGCGAGCCGAAAAGAACTTTGCCGGTGGATCCGCTGTGATGGAAATCAAGTTTGATCGAACCAAACCCAACGATGATGTCTTCCACGTTCAGGTCTTGGATAAAAATGATGTAGTGATTCGCAGCGAAGAGTATTCGCGGAAAGAAGTTGATGAGACGTACGAGTTTTTCTTTTCGAATTCAGTGCCCGCTGACGGACAGGAAGAGCAAGAACTGATCGCGGAACGCGAAAAGAGAATCAAGGTGATTTCCGAGTACTTTCCGCAGGATGAAGAAAATCAACAGCAAGAAGCTCCAGCGGAAGACCAATAAAACTAAAAAAGATGGATCGACATAGGTCGACCCATCTAAAGTTTTGAATGCCTGCAGCGCTAGTTTTTGATACGCCCAAGTCGATGTGCACCGAAGCGAT
Source organism: uncultured Pirellulaceae bacterium (assembly GCA_964543985.1). Classification (GTDB taxonomy): domain Bacteria; phylum Planctomycetota; class Planctomycetia; order Pirellulales; family Pirellulaceae; genus CAJQPP01. Next base: position 71,812 of record CAZJBW010000017.1, read on the forward strand.
TTATGAGGCCTAATTCTTATCTTCGTTTTTCGTTCTTAAGATGC
>CAZJBW010000018.1:0-1760 GCA_964543985.1 uncultured Pirellulaceae bacterium
CGTCAATGCCACTGCCCTGTCTTGCCTGTCTAACGACGCAAATCTGAGATGCAAAAACTTGACCAAACGGTCCATCCAGCCGATCACCTATAATGTTTAAGGGCTTCACAGATTAAAGATTTAAGGAACTTGCACATGCTTTGTAATCGAGTCGGTTTCTCAGCTGATAAGCCCAGCCGTTTCCAGCCAATTCAGTTCGGTATCATTGGTTTTTTGGTTTGTGTTTTTGCGATTGCGGGTAATTGTGTTGCGCAAGACGAAACCCCCTCGGCCCAGAAGATCATCGAACGTTATATCGACGCACTGGGTAGCGAGATGCAATTGCAGTCTTTGCAATCCTATCGCTTGGACTGCACGTACAACCAGAAAAAACTGACGATACATGTTCACGACGGTGTGCTGCATTGGTATACGCAAAATGGCAAATACAAGTTCTGGTACGACGGTCAGAATTTCTGGCAAAGCCAAGATGGAGTCGTGAAGGTACGTGAGGATCTGGCAACTGGATATCCGTGTGGCTTCATCGGAGTACACTTCGACGTGTTGCGGTGGAACGAGGCCGACAAGACAAAAGCGACATTGATTGGCAGTGCCAAAATTGATGGGAAGGATGCTTGGCAAGTTAGGCTCGAAAAAGAAGGTTGGCGTCCGTCGGACGTATGCTTCGACAAGCAAACGAATCTGTTGTTGCGCACCCAGGTATTAGATTCGGAATCGGAATCGGAACTAGTGTTCTCTTATCAGCACTCGGAACTTGATGATTTCCTGTTACCCACCGTGGTCACACTGAACGGTGGTGTAACTTTGAAGTTCCAAAAGTTGTCGATCGATTGTTCGCATGACAATATCGATTTTGACCTGCCCGAATCGCTTCGCCCCAAAGATGACGGTGACGACCAATCACCGTAAGCAAGCTTCGTTTTGAATTTTTTGGCAGGACTTGCAAAACTCATTGCAAGGCACCATTATCATGTCATGGACCCGTCGGTGGCAGTTTTCGACGACGGTCGTTCAAACCGCAATTCAAGAAAAGTGATGAGGTAGATTTATGGCCGGAAATCGCTATACGCTTGACGAATTCGTCAAAAAAACCAAGGACCGAGATCTTCAGCAAGGTTTGTTCGAATTGGAAACGGAACGTTTGCTGGACATCAATTTGGACGGCGAAGTTTGGATCAAGATGGGCGCTATGGTTGCCTATACCGGGAACATTAAATTCGTGCGTGAAGGAATTATGGAACAAGGGATCGGCAATCTGTTGAAGAAAGCCGTTTCAGGTGAGGGAACGAGGCTGACCAAAGCCACTGGCAGGGGTTCGGTGTTTTGTGCTGACACCGGAAAAAAGATAACCATCTTGAATCTGAAGAATGAATCCGTCTGCGTCAACGGCAACGATTTGTTAGCCTTTGAAATGTCTCTGGACTACAAAATCAAGATGATGCGTAAGATGACGGCGATGCTGGCTGGTGGGTTGTTCAATGTCCGCCTGGAAGGGACTGGGATGGTGGCGTTTACCAGTCACTATGATCCATTGACATTACCCGTAACGCCGACCGACCCGATTACTACGGATCCCAATGCCACGGTCTTGTGGTCAGGAAACCTGGAACCCGAATTCAAGACGGACATGCAACTGAAAACGTTTTTTGGACGAGGGTCGGGCGAGTCCATTCAGATGGAATTTCGCGGCAACGGGTTTGTCGTTGTACAACCTTACGAAGAGGTCTATTTCCAGTCGGGCTAAAGGGCTAAAGGGCTAA
>CAZJBW010000018.1:1860-25335 GCA_964543985.1 uncultured Pirellulaceae bacterium
GGGCTAAAGGGCTAAAGGGCTAAGTGACCCAACGGAGATAACAGATCGATACTTGGAGTCCAATCGTATGACCATTCATAGCTTCGTTTGCAAGCACCTATTCCGTTTGTTAATGACAATCGTTTGCTTGTCCGTTACATCCGTTGCTTTTACCGTTTTGGCGCAGGAGCCCGAAGAACTGTCGCCGTTATCCGAACAGATTATTCTGTTTGACGGAACCGATTTGAACGCGTGGGTTTATCTTTCCAATGACCAGACGAAGACTTTGCAGCAGGTTTGGCAAGTTGAAGATGGAGTCTTACGTTGTGCGGGCCAGCCGCATGGCTACCTGCAGACCAAACGATGGTACCGTGACTACGAATTGAATTTGCAATGGCGTTGGCCAGGACAGCGCGCGGGTAACAGTGGCGTTTTGGTGCACACCACGACTCCCCTGTTGTTCTACGGGTGGCCGAAATCGATGGAAGTGCAATTGCAGGGCAGTCGTGCTGGCGATTTTTGGGTGATTGGGAAAGGCGTTGATATCCGCGTCGAAAACGAAGCACAACGTCGGGCTAAACCCGTCCCCGGAAACCAGCATACTCACCGTCGCATCTCAAAACTGGAGGGAGATTTTGAAAAGCCAATCGGCGAGTGGAATTCGATGCGAGTGATTTGTCGAGGCGACCAAGTAACGGTTTATGTCAACGACCAGTTGGCCAACCATGGAACCGCTTCGACCGTCACCGAAGGGGCCATCGGACTGCAGAGCGAAGGTCGGCCAGTCGAGTTTCGAGATATCAAGTTGATTCCGCTAACCAACGACGAAGATTAACTATTACCGGTTCAGTTAGTCTTGGAATTCGCAGATCGATTGTCGTTTTCGGTTAACCGCTAATTTAGTGACGTCGGGTCGCGAGTAGTGACCGGCCGAATCAAAGTTTTGACGTTCGCGGCGGACAAACGCAGGATCCAATTCGCAGTACCGAATCTCTTCGTCACCCATCCACGGTTCCAGCACCCACGAACCATCTGGCGCGGCCACACAACAGCCTCCGTCGGCATGCAGTTCGTCGATCGTCTGGCGAATCTCGTCGGCGAATGGAGTGTCATCGCGAATATCCTGGCGTCGAAATAACGCAGAGATTGAAACGCAATAGCTACGCCCCTCTTTGGCCAAAAACGGAGTAATGTCGTGCGTGTTTCGATGGCAGCCAGGCCAGCACGCGAAATGCAAGTCCTCGCCTTGACCATACAGTGCGGCTCGTGGCAGCGGCATCCAGTTTTCCCAGCAATTCAATCCACCGACCGTGAAGTCGCCAACTCGATGAGTCACCAGGCCGGCGCCATCGCCGGGCGACCAAGCCAACCGTTCCTCGTAGGTAGGTTGCAGTTTACGATGCGACGACTGAACTTTTCCTTGGGCATCGATGAAAACAAAGCTGGCATACAGCGAGTGCCCGCTGCGATCTCGTGGCCGTTCGATAATCCCCAAGTAGGCAGCCATGTTGGCATCTTTCAGGGCCTTGCAAACCGGGTCCAAGTGCCCGTCTTCGATGGTCACTGCTTGATCGGAATAGTGAGCGAAAATTTCTTTTTGCATCGACGATTCAAATTCAGCACCGCCAGTTCCTGACAGCCAGAACGGATAGCCCGGCACGAACCCCTCACTGAAGGCAATGATGCCGGCACCTTGTTCGGCGGCGGTTTGGATCGTTTGGACGACTTTGTTAATCCCAGCTTCGCGGTTTAGCCAGCACGGGGCGAGTTGTGGAACGGCAAGTTTTAGCATCGTTTTTATGTCTTTGAAGGCAACGAATTCAGACGGCCAGCCAAGAAGAATACTGTGTTTTCCAGTGAAATCGCAAGTCAATCGCTCGAATATTTTTTGCAGCTGTGTCCTCTGCAACATTGTTGACGTATGGGCTATCGACCAGCCTTGCTAGAATGCCGCCATGAAAACAGGAGTACTGGTACACGGTTGTAACCTCAATATTGAAAACTGGCGTCACGTGGCTTGGGGCGACCCGCCGCATCGCATGGGTCGTATTCCGCAAGGAATCTTGATTGCCAGTCAATTCGATGCCCAAGTGGTCGTTTTTGGAACAGGCGCGTCGTCCAAGCCATTTCGCTTGGGCGGGGGGCCAGCTGCTGCCAAACCGCTGCTGGAAGCCGAGTACTCGTTGGAGTACTTGCGGCAATACTTTGACAGCTTGCAGTCGTTCGAACCGATCCGCGAACACTTTGCAGCTGACGGCGATCAGCAATGGCCTGACTTTCGTGCTCGAATGTTGGCCAAAATCCAGTTAGACACGGAGTGTCAAAACACGATCGAAGAAATTCAGGCTGCCGCAAAAGTTTTTCTGCAACACGATGTGCAGCGAATCATCTTGGTATCCAGTCCGTCACACGTCGTGCGGTGTTTGCGAGACGCGACGGCGTTGTTTGCTGAGCACCCCGATTACCGTCGTTGGAGTCACCAAATTTTGGCCTGTCCCAGTAACACTTGTTACGAAGGCACTACACCCGGAGACGTCGTGGTAGTCGAACCACCGCATCGTCCGGATCGACATGTCGTTCCGACTCACCGTCGAATCCAGCGGATGTTGGCGTTGCAAAAACTGGAGCACGACGACCTTGTGCAATTGATTGAACAGTTCGACGACCTATTGCAGCGATTTGAGCATCGTTGTTTTATTGATTCGCATATAAACGGAAAAAGCTAAAAAATCCGTGTTTCCTCGACGGAATTCCGGCGATTTGGTATCTTCAAGGGTAAGACGGCTGAGATAATTCCCGAGGGATTTCAATTTCGGTCTGGCAAAACTGTAGATGCCTCGCAAATAATTTCCCCTAGCCAATTAGCGCTTTTGCTAAGCGGCTTTAATCGAACCAAGGATTAACTCATGAAAACACTCTGCGTCACTGTGGCAACCGTCATTCTGTTAGGTTGTTCGACTGCCCAACTTTCGGCTCAGTTCGGAGAATCGAAACCGGAGCATGACGATCGCGTCAAGCAGCTGCTGGACAAGACAGAATTGAAGTACGAAATCGATAAAGATGGTGACTTCAAGTTGCTGTTCGAATTCGACGGCGGCCGTTCGCAGCTCGTTTTCGTAAACTCGCACACAGAAACTTATGAAGGCTTGGAGATCCGAGAGATTTGGGCCGTCGGTTACCAGCCACCAAAGGGAGATAAGGTTGACGCGGCCATCTCTGAGCAACTGATTCGTGCTAACGCTAAATTGAAACTGGGCGCCTGGCAAGTTCAAAAACTGAATGACACAGAGGTTGGTGTTTTTCGCGCTATGATCTCGGCCGATTCCGGCAAAGACGTGTTGATTGATACGATGCGATTGGTCGGTGCGACCTCCGACCAAAAAGAGTCTGAGCTACTGGGTTCCGACGACCTGTAAAGCAAGCCAACTGCGAATCCAAAATAAATAAAACGTTCGAATCGAAAGAGGACCGATGCAAAAATTGTATCGGTCCTTTCGCGTTGGGCCAGCGACTTATTTTTCGCCTAGTTCGCCCTGCATGTCGGCCAGTACGTAGGCTGCCACGGCCAGGGTGATGGTGCAGTCGGTTAGTTGACTTGGGACCACCTTGTCGACGGTGTCTGCGTGAGTGTGATGAGTGTTAAAGTACAGTCGTCCGTCCACGCCAAGTCCCATACAGGCGGTGCCCAACGGTTTCAATTGCCCAATGTCGACTGCGGAAAATCCAGTTGTCACGCGGGTGGCATTGATTGGCTGTAAGAGCTTCAAAAGTTCAGTCAATTGCTCGGCTGCGATCTCTTCCTTCTTGTCGTCTTCCATGTCCAGATTCAGGCCTTCCGGCGAGAAACCGCCACTGTCCGATTCGATCCCGGCGACATGCTTCTCGTCCTGGTGGCGATTCAAATAATTCAATGCTCCCGCGATTCCGTTCTCTTCGTTAGTCCACAAAACGACTCGGATCGTGCGACGTGGCTGCAGGCCAAGTTTGCGCAGGATGTTCAGCGCCTCCATGGCCGAGACACATCCAGTACCGTCATCGTGAGCTCCCGTTCCGACGTCCCATGAATCGATATGCCCACCAATCACAACGATCTCTTCGGGTTTTTCTCTGCCGACGATCTCGGCCAGTACATTGTGAGACGGCGCGTCGCCGGCGTCTTCGGCTTCCATGTACAATTTAACGGTGGGGTTTTTGCCGCGGGCTTGCAGGCGAGCCAACAGTGTTGCGCCCTCGACAGAAATGGCGGCCGTGGGAATCTTCTGCACATCCGGTCCGCCACTGTATCGCATGTTGCCCGTGTGCGGCGAGTCCAGCGAGTAGGCGGTGATTGAGCGAACCAATGCGGCGACCCCGCCTCGTTCGGATGCCCAACGCGCGCCATTCTGCCGGTACTGCACCGTTTCCCGATAGCCGCTGCCGGTCGCTTCAGAAAATCGAGGCATGGCGGCATTAAAGACGACGATCTTGCCCGCGATTTCTTCGTCCTTCAGCTCGTCTAATTCTTCCTTGCTGTTGACGACAATGACGGGCGCTGTGATTCCGTCCGCGCCGGTCCCAATCGACGATCCCAATCCCATCATTTGAATCTCTAGTGGCCGAGGCGTCAGCATCTGACAGTATTCGTTTCCGCGAACCCATTTGCGAACGGTCACACCTTCCTTGCGAACGTTTTCGTGACCGTCGGCTTCCAATTCGGCGACGGCCCAGTCTATTGCTTTTTCCAACGATTCACTGCCACCCAAGCGGTGTCCGATATCGTCACACAGCTCTTGCAGCTTCAAGTACGAATCGTTGCCCTGTTTGGCTGATTGAATAATCTGCCTAGCAATGTCTTCGTAGCCTTGGATTTCTTTAACAAACGACTCTTGAGCCTGCGTTTTGCTGGCTGAAAATGCGACAAACAGTACAAGTAGGATGATTCTTTTCATTGTTTTACTGGCTTCGAAGACTAGTGAATCGAAAACGGCGATAACCCGCTTATCATAAATGGACTTGGGCGGAAAAGCACATAAAATGAACCAGTTCGCTGCCTGAGTCCATAGGCGGTTGACGGACGAGCATTTTGGTTGCCAAAAAACTACTAATTTCTAAAACGCAGGTTTGTGGGCATGCACGGTTTTATCGCTGAAGGCGGCACTCTGTCTTCTTCTATCTTGCCAGTCGGTGTCTGGCCGATTCGTTTGATGCTGATCGCGTGGTTACTGTTGGCAACCGCGGAATGCCAGGCAGTCGTGTCATGGCAGTACTTTCAGGAGCGGCAACAGGAAGAGCAACAGGAAGAGCAACAGGAAGAGCAACAGGAAGAGGCAAGTACAGAAACGACTGACGCTCAGCAAGATTCCGATAAACCGCAAACGGAAAGTCCAAGAGAATCGAATGCAAGCTACCGGTACAAAGCAGCTTTGAAGGTGCTTAAGCATCAAAACATCCAGCCTCAGCTTGAAGGATTGCGATTATTCTTCGAGAAACTGCAACCCGATCATCCTTCGCATCGAAGGGCAAGCCTGCAGGCGAAAGAATTGGTGTCGCAGTTGGCGTCCGATACCTATCGTCAGCGACGCGACGCGTTACAGTCTCTTAAGCGAATGGCAAATGTCCCACTAGATGTTTTGGTGAATGCGCGCGAGTCGCAGAACCCCGAGACTGCTGCATTGGCCGAACAACTGGCTGACTATCTAGACAACCGACCTTCCAACGAAACTCCCAAAGGCATAACCAAAGCTGCGTGCCAGGTAATCGTTCACGATCAAATTAAAGGACTAGCCAACGAGGTGATGTTGACCTTGTCGCTGTTCGAAGACGAAAAAGTGACGACTCAGGAATTGGGCAAGGCTATGTATGCCACTGTCACAGAAAAAGACCTGCCGATGCTGGATGAATGGTTGGCGAATTCTAAATCATCGAACGTCGCGCACAAAATTATTGTCATTGATTCCATCGTCACCGTTCGACAAAACGAATCGATAAAGATGTTGCTGGATTTGGACGAGGATCCCAACGAGTTGATTCGCTTGCAAGTGGTTCGTCACTTGGCCAATTTTGGTGAAGCATCTGCGGTTCAATCGTTGTTAAGCTTGATGGGTTCCGACGACTTGCAGATCAGGTTAGAGGCCAGTAAAGCCATCCAATCGCTGACTCGGCAAGACTTCAAATATTACGCATTCGAAAAACTGGAGTCCCGCGAATTGGCTTTGGCACGTTGGCAGGAATGGCTGGCGAATCAAAGCGAAGAAATGGAACTCCACTTTCCTTTGGAACCGGTGAATCAATTGCTCGGCAGGATCTTACTCTCAGACTATTCAATGGGGAAAGTAACCGAATTGAACATGGAAGGCGAAGTCATTTGGGACAAAAGTATCTCCAATCCTTGGGGCGTTAGAGGGTTGCCCAACGGTCATCGGTTGGTGGGCCTGTATACTACTTCGGAAATCGTTGAATTTGACAACGAAGGCCAGGAAGTTTGGCGTCTCAGCGGGCTGCCGGATAATCCGATGGGGTTCGACATACGTGAAAACGGAAACCTGGTGATCGCGTGCTCGACAGCCAACAAGATCGTTGAATACGATCGCGAAAAAAATGAAGTCTGGTCAATCGATGCTGCCGGCCGTCCATGTGATGTGCAATGTTTGGAAAACGGCAACGTGCTAGTCGCTTTGATGACGTCCAGCGAAGTCGTTGAATTTGATGCAAGCGGTGAACGTGTTTGGGCGATTGATACGATCACCAGCCCATTGCATGTGCAAAGAACCGATGTTGGAAGCACGCTTGTTACGGGCAATTCCGATGCTTTCGCCATCGAATACGATAGCGAAGGGGAAGAGCAACGAAAGATTCCAACCGACGCAACATGTACGTCTGGTCAAAGATTGCCCAATGGTAGCTACATTTTGACGACTCAAAACAGCCTGGTGTTCTTAGACGAAGAAGGAGAGCAGAAATGGAAGCACGAAGGTCTAACTTATTCCTTTTTCGCTCATGGTTATTAAACCAACTTCATTAGAACAACTTCGTGAAGATGTGGACTTGAAATTCGTCCTTGATGGTTAGTTGTCGTTTTGCTGAATCACTCGCTCGGCTATCCTGTTTGCTGTAAGAAATAGTGGGCCCTTTGATGGAAAGTCATCGATGCGAGTTGCTGTGATCGGTAGTGGTGTTGCGGGCTTGGCGTGTAGCCGCCTGTTGCGTCAGCAAGAAATTTCTGTGACGTTAATTGAGCGATTTTCCAAGCCGGGCATGGACGCTCATTCCGTTCAAGTCGACCTACCCGGATTGCCTTGTCAGCAAGCCGACGTGCCATCACGAATGTTCAATCAGACGCAGTGGCCCGAGTTATACAAGCTGTATCAGACGCTTGGTGTGCAGTCGACGACCGTTGATACATCTCAGTCCTTTTCCATATTTGGCGGCAAAACGTTTCTAAAATTGAATCGAGCGAACCGCCCTACGATACGATCGGTTCTGTTCGATGATCAAGCCCGGCATCTAGTAACGCAAGCCGAAAAGTTACAACGGTTGGGCTTGGCCGATTTGCAAGCCGATCGCAATGATCTAGTGTCTAGGACTTTCGCGTCCTACCTGGACGGACGCGGATTCACGCGAGAATTTGTCGAGATGTTTTTGTACCCGACTCTGTCATCAACCGTGTGTACTTGTAGCTATGCCGCCTTGGACGATTACCCCGCCAGGACAATGTTGCAGTCGTTGAAGAATTTGACAGACGAAACTAATCTGCTGCGAGCGAAGTTTGGGACCGGCGACGTTGTGCAACGGTTGCTGCACCCGCAAGTTGAAACACGCTTGGGTACCGAGGTGGCCGCTGTTACCCAAAATGGATCACAAGTTTGTGTGACTCTTTCAGATGGCGACCAGCAGTCTTTTGATCACGTCGTCCTGGCGACGACTGCCAAAGCGGGTGTTCAGTTGGCAAAACAAATTGAACCTGCAGAAAAAGCCGTGCTGCAGTCGTTTCCTTACGAATCTATTTCGGTGATCGTTCACGAAGATGCCTCGTTCATGCCGACCAAGAAAAGCGATTGGTCAACATTCAATATGCTTGTCTGCCCCCAGCGAGCCGCTGCGATGTGCACCGTGTGGTTGAACCAATTTCACGACTGGCCAGACTCGGACACCAACGTCTTTCAAACAATCAACGTGTTTTCTGCACCAGATCCTGCGAAAACGATTTGTACCGCTCAGCTGCAACGCCCCGTCTTGAACCTGGATTCTGACCAGCAGTGGCAGGCGCTGGACAGGATGCATCGGCAGGTCGGTCGCCGATTGTGGTTCTGTGGATCTTATGCCGGACGCGGTATGCCGCTGTTGGAAAGTGGATTGAATTCCGCCGCCGAAGTCAGCCAGCGAATTATCGCGCAGTATCCGACGCAGAATGCCAGCCAGCTTCACTGATCACTTGCTCATGTTGGACCAGCTAGCCGCGTCTTCGTTCCAGCAAGGCCATCATCATGAACGCCATTAGGCCTCGTAGTTCGTCGACATCGTCGTAATCCATATGTCGTTCCAGAATGTACTTGCCTTCCCAGAAGGCCGGCTTCTTGGTCAGGGTCAAACGTTTTTGTCCGTCAACAGAAGTCAATTCGTACCTTGGGTGGAAAAGATAGCCGGAAAAGAAACCGACCAAGGGGATTTCGCCTAGAAGGCCGTCAAAAAATTTGGCCATGGGGTTGGCTTCGGAGATTGTCGATGCGTGCTGTCCGTTTTCGTCGTACACATCGTAGTGAGCCTTCCACAATGATCTCATCCCTTTGCGCCGAACGGACCCAAACGTTTCTCCGCTTTGATCAAAAAAAGTATAGTTGGCCGACCAGTCGATCATGCGGTCCGCTTTGATTTCGCAAAACACGTTCTGTTTGCTATCGTCGCTGAAAACCGTAACAGCTTCTTTTAACTTGAAGAGTTTTTGTTTCACATAACAAACCCATTGATCGTCGGCATCTTTGACTCGAATTTGAGGGGCCAATGCCATGATCTTGAAACTCATTTGCAAAGGGTATTTCATCAAAGGGCTCCTGTGTTGACGATTGAAATGGTTGTTCGCGGTTACCCATACTTTAACCTCGAAGTCGCTTGCCTATCAATTCGGTGATCGCAAAAACGACCAATGTTGATGTAACACAAAGGGCAATTACAGCGATAAGTCCCGTCAATGTTGGCACCAGGACTGGTCGCACTAGTGATGCCACTGTCGCAGTTTGTGGGCTTATTACAGCGACCAGAACGCTGGCGATCCCCAATCCGATTAACAGTAGGGCACCACCTTTGAAACCTCCTTCGTAGTCCGACATGCTGGGTGCCATGTGGCTGCCCACGCATGTGACCAAATAGACAAACAGCCACAGGCGTATCGACAACAGGTTTTCGATTTGAAACAGACCTGCAAACAACTGTTGTAGCGAGTTACCGACTTGTTGCCACAATGGCAGCGAGCCATTTTCGGCTTCGATTGTCACGAACGCCGTCCGGGCGACGTCGGGAAAGAAGATGAGCAACAGTAGGAACAACACCAAGCTGCCTCCCAGCAAGGGTGCCATGCCAATAAAAAAGGTGCCCAGTTCCTGGTACAAGTTGCCTCGTTGATACGAGTGTGTGACGTAGCCCAAGCGTCCGTTTTTGCGATCGGGCTTAAACAGCTCCATTTCGACAATGTCGTGCCGAAAGATCACACACATAATGGCATGGCTTAGTTCGTGGATGGGTGTGCCAAGCCAGCCAGTGATCAGGACGCTATTCCATCCGAAACTCATTGAAAGCCGACGTTGCATCAGTCGTTCAAGCTGATGAATGATCCATGTAAAGAAGATCAAAGGGCCCAAGCCGACCACCAATAAATACGCGGCTGGTCCAAGTCCGTTGGTTAACAGGTTGGCTAGAAGCATGAGGGTGTTGATGGTTGAGGCGTGCGATGGTAGATCAAACGGTCCTTGAATCTACATGGCGTGGCGGCTGTTTGGCTACCCGTTTGGCAAATTGTGCATGGCCCTCTAAAATCCTTGCTTTCGCAGCGTGCCACTGACGTCTGCCTGCATGCCCTGCCCTACCAGAATGTCTACAGGAAGGGCGAACTTTTTGTGACCAAGCGTTTCTTATGATTAAACGGACCAAACCAACTCGAGCTGACTTGCAGCCAGGCCAATCACTATGCGAATTCTGTACTGCCAAATGTTGCCGGTATTTTGCCCTGCCCATTGAAACACCTCGCGACTTCGAGGGCTTCGAGTACCTAAGGTGGTACCTGCTGCACGATCGAGCTTCGATCTTTATTGAAGACGAGACCTGGTATCTGTTGGTTCACACGACTTGTAAGCATCTGCAAGACGATCACCGGTGCGGTATCTACGAAACTCGCCCCCAGATTTGCCAAACTTACAGTACCAAGGAATGCGAGTACGAAGATAACTGGACCTACGACCAGTACTTCGAATCTCCGGAACAGATCGCCGAGTACGCTAACGCTCTGTTTGCCATGCCAGGCGATAGTGACTTTCGCAGTCGCCGCCCGCGACTCTTGCCAATCGTCAACTAGAAATAGCTAAAAATGTCAGACAAGAAATCCATCATCCAGCCACGCACGTTAAAAGGCTTTCGCGATTTTCTGCCCTCGACCATGATCCCTCGCGAACGATTGATGGAGACGGCCAGGCAGGTCTACCGTTCCTACGGTTTCGCGCCCATGGATACGCCGGCGTTAGAGTTGCTTGAGATTTTGACAGGTAAAGGGAGTGACGAAACGGATCGGCAAATGTATCGCTTTGTCGACAACGGAGGTCGCGATGTCGGCATGCGATTTGACCTGACCGTTCCGCTGGCTCGTTTCGCTGCCCAGCACATCAACGAATTGGGGACTCCGTTTAAGCGATATCAAATTGGTACGGTTTGGCGAGGTGAAAATAGCCAGGCCGGGCGTTATCGAGAGTTCGTGCAGTGCGATTTTGACACCATCGGAACGACGTCGCTGGCTAGTGACGTTGAGGCGGTGCTGGTAATCAATGACTTGTTGCAAGCGTTGGGATTCCAAAAGTTCACGATCCGCATCAATAATCGAAAGATTCTCAACGGTGTCCTCGCCAAGTTCGAGCTGCAAGATAAATCTGCCGAAGTCTTACGTGCGATCGACAAGCTGGATAAAGCCGGTCGCGAAAAAGTCGTTGCCGAGTTGCAATCGTGTGGAGCCACCGAGTCACAGATTGACAACATTCTGTCGCTGGTTTCCGTCAACGGCGACAACAATGAGGTGTTACAGGAATTGCAATCCTTGACCGCCGGGAACTCGCAAGCCGAGCAAGGATGGCAAGAGCTGAACGAGTTGACCAAGTTGGTGCAGAAGGCCGGCGTCCCTGAACAGAATTACCGAATTGATCCGTCGATCGCTCGGGGGTTGGACTATTACACGGGTGTCGTTTTCGAAACCAACTTGGACGACGACCCCGACATTGGCAGTGTTTGTTCCGGCGGACGTTACGATAACTTGGCGGAACTGTACACCAAACGCGAACTGCCAGGGATCGGAGCGTCACTTGGGTTGGATCGATTGTTGGCTGCGATGGAACGTTTGAAGATGTTGCCCGATGCATCGACGCCCGCTGATATCATGATCGTAAATTTTGACGCCGAATATCTGGGTGACTATTTAGCGTTAGCCAATCAATTGCGTGCTGAAGGTTTCGGTGTCGAAGTGTTCTGTGATAAGAAGAAGCCAGGTCAGCAATTTAAGTATGCTGATAAAAAGGGATTCCAGGCGTGCTTGATCGCTGGCCAACAAGAGATGCAAGACAAAACGGTTCAGCTGAAATGGCTGGCAGACGGTCTGCAATCCGAAGTCTCCATCGCCGACGGCGTTTCGCAGTTAGTAGCCGCACTACGCCAAAGAATCGAGCCGTAAGTATCAGAACAAGAAGGGATGTCCGCTCGGCATTCGTTTTTGTTTTTTGAGAGCTTTAGCGCTTTTTTGGAACTGGTGGGCGTTTGCGAACCAGTTTTTTTCGCTTTTCAACCTTGGCGAAATTTTTGCGAGGTCGTGGAATGCAGACTGCTAACACGCCCAAGAATACGAGCATGGCGATCAGCACGTCGGAAAAGAAATAACTTTGCTCGGCTAGAAACAGGTGCATGTTTATTTGAGTATCCAGTGTTTTTGTAGACGTCTCACATCACGCAAGTTGAGACTCAAACCATTATAGCATGCCACATTCATGCGTTCCTGGCTGTGCGAGCCAGCGATTACGCAGCTACCGAACTTTCCAGTTTTTCGGAGTTTGCCAGCGACATAACGCCTGCCGTCGCGAACAGACCGGTCGAGAAAACCAGGTTGCTGGCCAGAGTCCACTTTAGGAACGGCAAGCCCATCAGCAGGCAACTGCCCAGCCCTGACAGCGTTTGTGGGTACCACTGGCTACAGGACCAAACACAAAGATTGGTGCAAAGATAGAAGCTGACTGCACTGAGCCCAGCAAAGCCAATCACTCCCGTCGCCAATTTCAAATGTTGCTGTCGGTATTTGCCAAGCAGCTTCCCAAGTAAAACGGGCGCGACCAGTGCGATGTAAACGGTCAGTGCCAAACGCCAATCGTAAAACCCGATAGCCAGGTCCGATATCAACATACCGGCGACGATCGTACCGCCGGCGATCCAGCGGTTAGCAAATAGGAATCCAACAAACAACGCAATCGCCATGACTGGTTGAAAATTCGGAACGTCGATCCAAAAACGACAAAAGACGATCATGCTGACAAACAGAGTTGCCAACAGCAATTGTGTAGTGGTGCTTTGAACGGGCTTCATGATTGCTATTTGTACTTTCCTAATTTCCAGCTGACCGCGTCATTCTGTTTCAATTCGTGACTGCCGGCACTGCGATCTCCAAGTTGATAGTTAACTCGGTAGATCCACCAGTCCTGCGAATCAGTGCCTCCGACCACTCCCGCAATGGAAGTCACAAAGGCCGTTTCGCCGGACCCAGTATACTCGATCTCGATATCGTTGGCTTTGGCAGCGTGTTTCAGTAAATCCAAAACGGTCAGCCCCGAGACATGCGCCTGCCTGAAAGTGATCTTTTTCTTTGGAAGTTCTCCAAAGTCGATTACTAAAGAGACCCTGTTTTCTGGCAGATTGTGACCGGTTATTTCCTGTTCAGCGGGTTGGACCGTCGTGGAATCGCAGCCCAAGGACCCCAACATCAAGAAAAAAAAGACGGCGGCACCGGGACATTTCGCAATTATTGTTGGGATTCGCATCAAACGTGACTCGGGGGTTGTGCCAATGGAGCGGCCAATTTTATATGCTGTTCCGAATAGAACGCAATCCAAAAATCGTCACTTCGATACACGAGGCTTCACTTTGTCGTCCGTCAACGTAACCACCATCGGCGAAGACGTCCGTCTTTTTGCTCTGGATATGCCTGGCAAAAGCGCCAACGTGCTGACCGACCAGGTTTATCACGACTTGGACGAGGCTTTGCAGCAGGTCGAAGCCGAAGAGGAACCGCCGCGTGGCATCATTTTAGTGACTGCCAAACCGTCCATTTTTATTGCCGGCGCCGATCTCAATAAGATCTCCGACAATCTGGATTGGCCGGACGAGAAAATTTTCGAGTTCTGTGATCATGGGCGTGGCATCATGAGTCGTTTCAGCCAGCTGCCCGAAACGGTCAGCGTGGCGGCGATCCACGGAATCAGTGTTGGCGGAGGTCTGGAGTTGCCGCTGTGGTGCGACCATCGGATCGCCACCGACAACCGTCGCACCTTGTTGGGGTTGCCCGAGGTCAAACTGGGTTTGATTCCCGGATGGGCAGGCACGGTTCGGTTGCCTCGCCTGATCGGTCTGGAACCCGCTGTTGATCTGACCGTCAGTGGTGATCTGATTACCGCCAAAGAGGCTCTGGAATTAGGAATCGTCTCGTTGGTCGTCCCTGAAGACAGCTTGATTCAAACCGCGTTGCAAATCATTGAGCGGGAACATTACACGCAAGGCTTTCTGAAGAAACGCGAGCTAATGGCGGCTCACGTGAAAAAACGTCCCAAGTCTATCCGACAATTTCGACAAGCGACCACCGAGACGATTGAGGCCAATGTGGAGGTAGATCCGTCCGCCCCGTTGATCGTCATGGAGCATATGATCGCCACGGCAAAGTCGCCAGCGGCCGAAGCCTGCCAGGGCGAATCCGAAGCGTTTGCGAAAGTTTGGGGCAGCTTGGAAAACCGAGGCCTGTTGCATTACTTCTTTTTAGACGAGCGAGCTAAGAAGACTCGCGGAAGATTTTCCGGCGAGCCTCCTGAAATTCGCACGGTTGGTATCGTTGGTGCCGGCTTAATGGGCACTCAGATTGCCAAGTTAGCGGCCGCAGCTGGTTTCAATTTGAAAATCCATGACGCCGACCAACGGCAAATCGACACAGCGGTTGACACCATTACCAACGACCCGCGTAACAAAGCCGAAAGCATCCAAGTGGCCTCAGCCATCAGCGATTTGGCTGGCTGTGAATTGGTGATTGAATGTGTGGTCGAGAAACTAAAAATCAAGCAAGATTTGTTTCGGCGGATCTGCGACGTTGTCGACGAGAGAGCATTTCTGGCGACCAACACGTCAACCATTCCAGTCTCTGAAATTGCCTCGGCTGTTAAAAATCCAGCTCGCTTGTTCGGTCTGCACTTTTGCATCCCAACGGAACCACTCAAGCTGGTCGAAGTGATTCCCAGCGAAACGACATCCGATCTAACTTTGAATATCGGCATCGAACTGGTCCGCTGGATGCGAAAAACGCCGATCGTCGTGCAAGATCATCCGGGCTTTATCGTTAATCGCCTACTGTGTCCCGTGTTTGGGCAGGCCACGGTGCTGTTGCAGGAAGGCGTCGAAATGCAAAGAATGGATCGCATCTTCCGCGAATTTGGTTTTGCAGCTGGACCATTGGAGATGATCGACTTCATCGGAGTCGACACGATCATGTATGCCGGGGAGACTTTTTTAAGAACGATGCCCGATCTGGTGCAAGTCACGCCGATCCTGCCCGCGTTGGTCAAACGAAACCGCAACGGACGCAAGGCTGGGTTAGGATTCTATCAATATGACTCGTTTGATGGGCCAGCTGTTTTTGACGAATCGGTCGTCGAAATACTCAGCAAATATCGTGTCGAGGCCGATGAGCTTTCGGACGAACAAATCTTACTTCGTCTATTGGAGCCAATGGCAAACGAAGCGGCCAAGGCACTGCAAGAAGGGGTCGTGGAAGACGCCCAGGATATCGACTTGTGCTCGGTACTGGGAACCACCTTTCCCAGGGTACGCGGTGGGATTCTGAAATGGTTTAACGAACTGCGATAGCCATGACTCAAGAACCAATTGCCTATCGAGCCTATCAAAAATTGGCCGATTCCTACGCGGCTCGGATCGACAAGAAACCGCACAACGCCTACTACGACCGTCCGGCCATGTTGAGTTTGCTGCCCGATGTGGATCAAAAATCGGTGCTGGATGCAGGATGCGGCCCCGGCGCTTACGCTGAACAGCTGGTAAAGCGAGGTGCCCAGGTTGTGGCGATTGATGTCAGCGATCGCATGCTGGAATTGGCCACGCAACGATTGGGACCGTACGTCACTTCAGGAAAAGTTGAATTGCGATCCGTCGACATGACGCAGCCGCTAACCATGTTCCAAGATCAACAATTCGACGTTGTGAACGCTCCGCTGTGCTTGGACTACATCGCCGACTGGCTAAGTCTGTTCAAAGAGTTCTATCGGGTCTTGAAGCCCGGTGGTCGGTTCCTGTTTTCGGCCGGACACCCCTCGTTCGACGCCGAGCACTTCAAAACCACCGACTATTTTTCTGTTGAACAAGTGTCTTGTATCTGGCGAGGCTTCGGCACACCCATCCGCATGCCCAGTTATCGACGCTCAATCGAACAGTTTATCAACCCGATCGTGCAGGCAGGTTTTGCACTGATACAAATATTGGAGCCGCAGCCGACCGAACAGTTTCGGCAAGTGGATCGGCGACGTTACGACAGTTTGATGCATCGCCCCGGGTTCCTGTGTGCTTTGGCGGAAAAGCGAGCGTAGACATCCACGATTTTGTGCTAACTGTGACCTGCCTGACGCTCGCCACGTTCGTCGTTTCCGCCCCCATTTGGACGATAGGCTGTTGCCAGCATTTACCAGGGTGTATGGCGGAAAACGTTGCCTGGAAACGCCGGTTTGGCAAGGTTTTGTCGATGATTAACCCGTCGTAGGTGTTCCGCTATAATTGGATCATTCGTCAGACGTCTGCCGTCCTGGGCCCTAACGGTATGCTAGGGTTAACACACGGTAGCAGGCGTCGGTGCAAATCGGCTGGTTTGCGGTTTTCGAAATCGATTTGAACTTCTACGATTTCAAGAACGTTATTCACACTATTCAGTTTTTTCAGGTTCGACGACGGGCAGAAAATGAAATTGCGATTTCTTTTTGTTGTTAGTTTCTCTTTGATTTTAGCCACCACTATTGCGTGTACCCGCAAGTCCGCGAACGAGAACGAGTCGGTTCCTGAAGGCGTCCACGACCTGGATATGTCCGGTGACGAGGATGAATCGACACCAGGCGTGACCTCAACCGAAGGTTCTTCAAACGACTAGCCGACCAAACGACTAGCCGATTGCTTTATCGGCGTTGTCGTAGACCTTGAACAGCTTGTTCATTTTGGTGATTTTGAAAATCTCCTCCACGTCTGGCGATAGACCTGCCAGTCGCAGCTTCATCTTTTCCTTGTCGCACTTTTTCTTAAGCTTCACCAGCTCGCCGATCATCGAAGACGTCATAAAGTTGACTCGCGTAAGATCGATGACCAAGATCTTTTTGTCGTGATTGCCCAGGGAAGCGTCAATTATCGTCGCAGCTTCTCGGACCTCGGCATCACTCTTGATGGAGTTGCTAAGAAACCGGATGACTAGTGACTTTCTGACCGGTTCCGCGATGATAGACATAATGCTGCTCCGAGGAAGTGGTGACGGACAGTGGTGTTCTGCTAACGCAAATTATAGGGTTGGCCATTGGTAAGCCGACGTTTCCGATCGTTTCGATACGTCCCTGCACAAGAGGCGAAGAAATTAGAAACGATCGCCCATTTATTGAAGTCCGATGCTTGGTAAAAGTTCCGGACTAAACGGCGGCAGCAGACCTGTAATCAACTTGCCTTCATCGCGACACGGCGGGGAATGATATGGTTCGCGCGGTACAAACAACCCAAATAGAAACGAAAAAAGCCGCTCCAGATGTGACACCTGAAGCGGCAATGATTTTGTGGCAAGATTGTGTCAAAATCGATCAAGCAAATGACAGCAAATTCGAAAACTTTAGACTCCGCACTGGTAGCCTTCGATTTCTTGTCGCACGTCGTTTAGGAAGTTAGCAGCGCCTACGCCGTTAGCGATGCGGTGATCAAAGCTGAGTGTCGCGATGACCATCCGCTTGAATTCGAAGCTGTCGTCTTTGGGAACTGGGTGCGAGTACGTTTCGCCGATCGCCAGAGTCGCCACGGCGGGTGCAACGATTGCCGGGATGCCGATCCGCATGCCAGCTTTGCCAATGTTAGAAACGGTAATCGTCGTGGATCCGTCGGCTTGGTCTTTACCGTCTCTGGCAGTAATCACTTGTTGACCAAAGGCCTCGAAAAAGGCCGCTTGATCCATTTGGTCAGCGCCGCGGATAACGGCCGTCACCATCTCGTCGCCCGGTAAGGCGACTGCCACACCCAGGTTGATGTGGTGGAAGACGTTCAGCGATTTTCCATCGCCGGATATCGTGCTGCGAAACTTATCGTGTTTTTTCATGGCCTGCACCACGCACCAGCAACTCATGGCAAACGCGGTAGGTCCACCACCTTTCGCTTTAACAGCGGCGCGAGCTTCTTCCAGTCCGCCCCAATGAATTTCGTTCATCACAGTGACGGGTACGCAAACTTTGGTACCACGCGACAAGCGATAATTCAAAACGACTTGGGATTGAGGCAAGTCAACTTTGTCGTGCGGTTCGCCCGAGTCACCTGAGTCGCCGCCGGCCGCTTGAGCCGCAATGTAGCGATCGATATCGTCGGGCATCAGTTTCGAGCCGTCGGCGGGGATTTGATCCGCCACATCCATCAGGCCCTTTTCCTTAAGGTACTTTCGAGTCCGGGGTGGGATTGCGACTTTGGCGCGGCGAACGGCCGAGCCTGTTTTGGGAGTCGTTGCTGCAGGTGCTGTTGTGGCAGCGGCACTGCTGGCAGCGGGCGGTGCATCGTCTGGCGGTCCGTGACCGGCAGCCATTTCCTTGGTCCCTTCGGCGACCTCCATGCGAGCGATCTCGGCACCGATTTCCAGGACACTTCCGGTTTCGACGGTCCATTCGACCAGCGTTCCAGCATAGGGCGATTCCACATCAGTGGTCGCCTTATCGGTTTCCATAACGTAAATCGGCTCGTCACGTTTCACCGTGTCGCCAGGTTTCTTTAGGAAATCAACTAGTAGCGCTTCTTGCAGGCCTTCACCAAGCTGCGGAATGCGAACGGAAATGACCGGCATATTCTTAATCCTCCATCGTCAGCCGAATCGCATCGATAACCTGATCGGTGCTCGGCAACGCGGCGTATTCGTAAATCGGGTTGTATCCAATGTGCACGTCTTCTTTAGCCACCAATTGCGGTGCACTAAAGAAGTACGACCAGCTTTCAGGGTCACCAGCAACTTCGCTGATGATCATCTGGCCGATACTGCTTGTGCGACCGTCTTCTTGCACAACGACGAGACGGCCAGTTTTTTCAAGCGAGGTTAAAACCGTTTGACGGTCCCACGGCACAATACTTCGCAGGTCAATGACCTCGACTGACGCCTCGCCTTCCAGTTGTTGGGCAGCGGCCAGTGCATGTTCGGTGCAGTTACCCCAAGTGACCACCGTCACATCATCGCCTTCGCGACGCACGCGGGCGGAACCGAATCCAACCGCGGGAACTTCTTCGGGGCAATCCATTTGCTTGCGGAACAGGTGTTTGGGGATCAGGAAGATGGTGGGGTCTTCGCTTTTCATCGAAGTCCAAATGAGTCCCGCAGCATCTTCCGGAGTACTAGGCACGACCACGCGTAATCCGGGGATGTGCGCAAACATGGATTCGTTGGCTTGCGAGTGCCACAGAGATCCGCCAGGCAAATAGGCTCCGTACGGAGCGTAAATGACCATCGGGCATTTCCAGTTTCCGAACGTTCGCCAGCGAAGCGTGGCCAAGTTTTGGCTGATTTGGTTCCAGCCTGGTCCAACGAAATCGACAAACTGCAATTCGAAAACAGGCTTCATGCCGCAGCTAGCCATCCCGCAACCGACACCCATGATGGTTGCTTCGGCCAGCGGTGAATTGAAAACGCGTTCAGGATGAGCGTCCGACAAACTAGAAGTCAGTCCGAACACGCCCCCTTTGGGATCTTCGATATCTTCGCCAAAGAAAATATGGTCGTCATCTTGTTCTAGGGCCTTCTTGAACACGGCGTTCATCGCGTCGACCATTCGCCATTTGCGGCCGCCTTCCAGCGGAGGCGCTTCGGGTGTTGGCTCGGGACCGAACATGTGGTCCAAAAGCTCGCTGGCCGACGGGTCTTCTTCGTGCTCGGCGGCTTGGTATTCTTGATCGACCTTGGTGTTGATTTCTTCTTTGGTGGCTTCCCAGGATTCTTCGGTCAGTTCACCAGCGGCGATCAATTCGCGAGACACGACCAAGATGGGGTCGCGGTCGGTCATCGCATCAATTTCTTCTTGAGGTCGATACACTCGGTGATCATCCGAGCTGGTGTGGCTGCACAAACGATCGACCTGTGCCCACAAGACGGTCGGTCCACCGCCCTGGCGAGCTTTCTCAATTGCGGGAGCAGCCGCTTCGAAGACTCGATCCGGGTGCCGTGCGTCCACTTGGACGATTGGGATCTGTTCGTTGAAAACGCCCAGTTTGAAAGGGTTGAATTTTTCGGTGTTCGTACTGATACCGTATTGATTGTCCTCGACGATAAACACGACTGGCAGGTTGCGTTCCATGGCGAATGCAATCGCCTCGTAGAATTCGCCTTGCCGCGAAGCTGCGTCGCCGACGGTGGCTACGGCCACGTTGTTTTTGCCCTTCAGCTGCATCGACCAAGCCACGCCACAAGCCGGCAAAGCGTTAGCACCGGTCGGTGTTGGGACGGACCAAACGTTAAGTGGTCGATGGGAATAGTGACCGGGCATTTGCCGACCGCCACTGCTACTACCTTTTTTGGCAAAGTAGACCGTGGCCAATTCCGCATTGGAAACGCCACGCGACAACACCATCGCTCGATCGCGATAGTATGGGAAAAGATAGTCGTCGGCTTCCATCAACATGGGCACGACAGCCAAAGCCTCGTGGCCCATGCCGGCAACCTGGAACCATCCTTTGCTTTGACGGTGCAAAACGCCTTCGCGGCGATCACCCTCGCGGCTCAGGTACATCAGTTTCAGGAGTTCCAGTTTGTTGTACGTCGCTTGCGTCATTTGAGCCTGATTGTTCATTCTTTACTCCGGTTCTCGATTCGATATCGAGCTTTAACACGGAACCACGATTCGGCAGGGTTCCTGCATCTACGCAAAGGGGCAGGATCGGCCATAAAGACCTGAAGGGCTGATTCCAGTGATAAGCGGTTCCCAAAAACAGCCGCAAGAAACGAACACACGTTTCACGGCAGTTTTTCGGTGGAAAGTCAAATTTTGGCGAGAATCGGAACGGGCATTTGGGCAATCCAACGGATCCTCAACCTCAAACATGAAGTCCAAAGTGTACCTTGCAAGCTCGATTCTTTGAAGGTGCTTTCGCTGCCTTTAGCCGGCTTAGCTAGATTGGCGGACCTGATTTGCCCTGTAAACGATATTGGCAGCGTACTGGTAAAGATGGATACAAACCCCATAGATTCTCACAAGTTTGCGGCCCCGCTGGCAACAAGTCCGGGAGAATCTAGGCGGGTTTTTTGTCGCTCGATGGGGCAAAAATCGCATCTGATCCATGCGTTTTGATTCAGCTACCTTTTGTACGATGTCAACATTCGGCACTTTCCAGATCCAACCATTTGGATTGGGGATTTTCAGGTGACCGTTTGATAACGATAATCGTCCAATCCAAAACTGTCGTTCCCAAGAACATTAAGATAAAACTATCTCTTCAAACGTGGCCAAACCCAAACGTGACCACACCACGTGCGAGAATTTTAACAGGAGACACCAAGTGAGAATTTCGAAGACCGTTTTGTCCCTGGCTTGTTTGGCCTGCCTTTGTGTTAGTTCACAATTGCTGGCTCAAACCGGGCCAACTCAGGACCAACGTCTGGACCAGGATATTAAGTATTTGGCTTCCGACGAACTAGAAGGGCGTGAACCCGGTACCAAGGGTATTGAGCTGGCTGCCAAATATATCATCGACAGCTGGAAAGAATTTGGTGTGAAGCCGGGCGGCGATGACGGTACCTACCGCCAGAACTTCGATGTCGCCATGGGTTTGATCGCCGATCGCAAGGTCACCAAGCTTACTTTCGGTGGTGCGGAAACCATCGAAGCAGAAATGTTTACTCATTATCAACCAGTCATGCTGGGTGGTGATGGCGAATTTAAAGAAGCTGAATTGGTATTCATCGGATACGCCATCAACAGTGAAGAAAACAACTACAACGATTTCAAAGACATCGATGTCGAAGGAAAAGTTGTCGTGGCCGTTCGCATGGAGCCTCAACAACAGAAAGCCGACAGCGTCTTCGACGGAGTGAGAAACTCTAGCAATGCCTCGATTTCTCGCAAACTGGAATTGGCCAAAAATGCTGGAGCAGTTGGCTTTATCTTGGTCAACGACGATGTTCGTGTGACAGCTGCACAAGCTGACGAACTTGCTCAGCCCAGCCAATTCGGAACGCCAGAAAACAACATTCCGTTTTTCCACGTTAAGCGAGAAGTGATCGACGGCATGTTGGCCAAAGCTAACCTGCAAACACCAACGGGTGACAAGATGGCCGACCTGGCTTCGATCGAATCGTATATCGATGAAAATCTTGAGCCGATGTCACAAACTATCGAAGGTTGGAATGTTTCGGCAAGTGTCGAGTTCTCGAATTCCAGTGTCGTCACATCGAACGTTGTTGGTGTCGTTGAAGGCGAAGGCCCTAACGCAGACGAAACGATCGTTATCGGTGGGCATTACGATCACTTGGGATATGGTGGCTACGGTTCGAACGCACCTGGACGTCGCGAAGTTCACAATGGTGCTGACGATAATGCAACCGGTACCGCTGGTATCCTGGAACTGGCTCGTCGTTTTGCCAATGCTGACGAGAAACCAGGTCGCCGTCTGGTGTTCATTGCGTTTAGTGGTGAAGAGCGAGGGCTTTTGGGCAGTGCCTACTACGTTAACGAGCCATTGTTCCCACTGGACAAGACCGTTGCCATGATCAACTACGATATGATCGGGCGTTTGCGTGACGACAAGCTAACGATTTTCGGAACTGGAAGTGGCGACACGTTTGATGCCATCGTCGAAGCCGCCAACGATCCTCAAGAACCACTTAGTCTTGATAAACGTCCAAGTCCGTTTGCCGGTAGTGATCACATGGCTTTCGTGCGACGCGACATCCCTGTGATGTTCCTGCACACTGGCTTGACCAACATCTACCACACTCCAGAAGATGATTACAGCACGTTGAATATTCCTGGTGCTGTGCGAGTCGTAAACTACACCGAACGCCTGATTCGCGAATTGGCCGATGCAGAAACTGCACCGTCCTTCCAACAAGCGACCAATAATCGCCGTCGTCGAGTTACCCCGGCGTATCTGGGTGTTCGCTTGGATTACGAGGCCGATGAACGTGGTCCGCGTATCGAAGAAGTTCCCGAAGGATCGCCTGCTGGTGAAGCTGGCCTGCAAGCTGGTGACATCATCGTTTCATTGAACGGCGAAGAGATCGGTGATAACGACGAGATGACTGCTTTCTTGATTGAAAATCGTCCGGGTGACGAAGTCGAAGTCGCTTACGTTCGCGATAACGACGAGGCCACGCTGACTTTTGAACTAGGCACAACGCCACGTCGCCGTCGTGCTCGGCCACAATCTGATGACCGCGGCAATGAATCCGAACGCGGTGACAACAACGAAAAAGGCGATGACGGCTAGGCATTAGAGATTCAACCGTATCTCAAGTATCTCAAGTCGGCATCCGTCGCATACTAAAACGATAGGCCGCTCTTCTGCTTCACAGACGAGCGGCCTTTTTCGTTGTTAAAACGGAACTGTTTTGGGCGCGAACTTCGTCGCCTTGCATTCGGTCGCTGATAATCCAAACTGGTAAGCACCCGTTGATCGTTCGCAGTAGAGTTTTCGTTTTCGAGCAAACATCATGAGCAATATAATCGTTCGACCAAGCCGCCATAGCTACACTAGTCGCCGATTGGCCTGTTTCGTGAGCCTCGTTGTCGTCCTGATTTGCTTGCCGGTGACGCTTTTTGC
>CAZJBW010000018.1:25435-47672 GCA_964543985.1 uncultured Pirellulaceae bacterium
AGCCAGCCAGTTTTTGCAAGTCAGCCAGAAAACGTGGGTGGTCCAGAAAAACGGACCGAGCAGCCGCCCAATATTGTGCTTATTATTTCGGACGACCAAGCTTGGACGGATTTCGGGTTCATGGATCATCCAGTCATTCAAACACCGAACCTTGATCGATTTGCGGCTGAATCGCGAACTTTCAAACGTGGTTACGTGCCAACCAGCCTTTGTTGTCCCTCGTTGGCAACCATCATCACAGGATTGTACCCCTCGCAGCATCACGTAAGCGGCAACGACCCAGCGGTTACTGGCGTTACCGGTCAACAATTGAGACGCGAACGATTTTTAGAATTGGATCAGCGAGTGGATGCGAAGATCGAATCCATTGCGACGTTACCCAAGACGTTGGCCGAGCAAGGCTATGTTAGTTTTCAATCTGGTAAATGGTGGCATGGCTCGTTCGCGAAAGGTGGATTTACAGATGGCATGACGCATGGTGATCCGGCACGCGGCGGTAGGCACGGAGACGTGGGTCTGCAGATTGGGCGTCAGGGTTTGCAGCCAATATTGGATTTTGTTGACGGTGCTCAACAGAAACCATTTTTCGTTTGGTACGCGCCATTTTTGCCTCACACACCACACAACCCTCCGCAAGATCTACTGCAGAAATACAAGCAATCGGACCGTCCGCTTAAGTTGGCAAAGTACTACGCGATGTGCGAGTGGTTTGATCAGACATGCGGCGAATTGATTGAACAGATTGATAACCGCGGGCTCGCCGAAAACACGCTATTCATCTTCGTCACCGATAACGGTTGGACCCAACTGACGTCGGAAACAACGAAACCGGAAGGTTGGAAAAAGGCTTTTGCGCCTGGTAGCAAACAATCACCAAACGAGGCCGGAATTCGAACACCGATCATGTTGCGTTGGAAGGGCAAGATCGAACCATTGATGGACGAGGAGACGTTGGTCAGCAGTGTTGATCTAGCGCCAACGATTTTGCAAGCGGCTGGTATCACCAAGCCAGCGACGATGACTGGCGTAAGCTTGTTGGATGTCACAGCCCAAAATCCACTAGACAGGGAGGTGCTGTTTGGCGAGATTTTCGCGCACGACATTGCAAATGTTGACGATCCTGGTGAATCACTTTTGTACCGCTGGTGCATTTTTAGGAATCAAAAATTGATCCTGCACTATGACGGAAAAACAGGGCGCTACGGGTCGATTCATGAACACATGCAAGGTGATGGCCAACCCAAGTTATTTGATTTGGGAAATGATCCCCATGAGACAGAAGATCTGGCCAGCGAAAATCCTCAGCAGGTCGAAGATTTGAAGGCCCGTGTCGACAGCTTCTTTAATCAACTGCCTGCTGTGCACTAAGCTTAGGCGGTTGGGACATCTTTGCGGCAGTAGACCAACCATCCCATTGCCCAAGTGGTCAAACCGATCGCCATCAGAACGATCATGTGTGCGATTGGCCAATCGCCAGTCCGCACCGTTTCGACCGGGCGATAAAACGTCAGCAGGCTAAGCCATTTGACGCGGCTGACGGCCTCAATGAATGGCTCGACAAAGTTCAATGCCACCGAAACGCAGACGAGTGCGACAACCGCGCCCAGGGCCACACTGCGTCGGCTAAAGCAGCAGCCAAACAGAGTCGCAAATCCACCCACGGCCAAGTTCAGGCAGAACAAGTTGATTGCCGGAACCACAAAGCGACTGATAGTAACCGTGTCGGCACTCTGAAATAGGCGGGCCGAAATAGTGACACCGATTAGCGGTGCAAGCGAGATCAAGGCGGCGACGATCCACCAGACGATGGATGTCGAGAAGAACACTTCGCTGCGAGTGACCGGCAGCGTTAGTAGCAAGTCGGCGGTCCCACGCTCGGATTCGCCCACCGTGACTCGAGTAGCAATCGATACGACGACCGACCAAGCCAGGATGAAAACAACTAAGTGAGTGAACCCGAAGGCGAACATCATGTTCATCGAAACCTCGCCCTCGAACGAAATTCCCAAACTCATCTCCAGGATCTTTTGCAGCCAGGGAAACTTGGAGACGACGTCTAGTAATTCCGTACCCATGTTCACCATGGCCCAGGACAGCAGAATCACAAAGGCGATCAATCCGAAGAAGGTCACAGTAAAACCAAGCAACGATTCGGTCATTGTTTTGCGAACGATCGCCAGATTCATACGACTTGCTCCTGATAGTAGGTCAAAAACAAGTCGTTCAGATCGGGCTTTTCGATCATCACATCTTGAACTTCCAGCGACTGGATATAGTTCAACAGCTGAGTGATCTCGCCCGAAAATGTCATTTGTAATTGGTGCTGGTCACGTTGGATGATCTGTAACGCGTGGCTGACGGGTTCAGGAATCGTTTGTGGGTTATGCGCAGGGTCGCTAAAAAACAGAGTGACCTTTCGCAGGGCTCGGCTTCGCAAAACATCGATGTTTTGTTGTTCGACGATTCGTCCTGATCGTAAGATGATGACTTCGTCGCACAGCTCTTCTACCTCGCCCAGCGAGTGACTGGAAAACAAAACGGTGCGACCCTGTTGCACGACGTGACGCAGTTCTTCAAACAAAACGGTTCGTACTAGAGGGTCCAAAGCGCTGGTGGGCTCGTCCAAAACCAACAGGTCCGGTTGGTGCATCAGCGCTTGAATTAAACCCAGCTTCTGTCGCATGCCTGTTGAATATTTGCGGACTTTGCGATTCAAAGGCAATTCGAACCGTTGGCTTAGCCGATCGAATTCTGTGCCGCAGTCAGTCTTACGAGTTCGCGCTAAAAACTTGAGAGTCGCCGCGCCACTCATGCTTGGATACAGATTGACATCGCCTGGCAAGAAGCCGACTCGCTGGCGGATCGCTCGTCCTTGTCGATGACAATCCAAACCGAAAATGTGGGCCGAGCCGGAAGTCGGTTTTAACAGACCCAACATGATTCGTAGTGTCGTTGTCTTGCCGGCCCCGTTCGGCCCCAGGAAGCCGACCAGTTTAGCGGCTGGTACGCAAAGGTTGACCCGATCCAGGACTCGCTTGTCACCGTAGGATTTGCACAGTCCATTCGTCACTACGACAGGATCGGACATCGTCGATTGCCAAGTTGGTAATGGTTAATTACGAACGCAAGGTTTGCAGGATGTTGTCGACGCTGGTCTTGGCGTCACCGAACAGCATTGCCGAGTTTTCATTGTAGAACAGCGGGTTGTCGATTCCCGAGTAGCCGGTACCCATACTTCGTTTCAAGATGACCACTTGCGACGATTTCCAAGCCTGTAGGACTGGCATACCGTAGATCGGGCTACCCGGATCGGTCTCGGCGGAAGGGTTAACGATATCGTTGGCACCGATAACCAGAACCACATCGGTTTCTGGAAAGTCCTCATTGATCTCTTCCATTTCCAGGACGACATCGTAGGGGACTCGGGCTTCGGCCAGCAGCACATTCATGTGTCCTGGCAAACGACCCGCAACAGGGTGAATCGCAAATCGAGTCGTGGTGCCGTTTTTCTTTAGCACCTCAGTGATCTCGCGGATTGGGTGTTGCGCCTGAGCCACCGCCATGCCGTATCCGGGCACAATGATAACGTTCTTGGCGTCTTTCAACAGTTGAGCGACCTCGTCGGATTGCACCTCGTTGTAGGTGAGGTTCTCGGTGGATGCTTGGCTGGACGTGGACGAGGCGGTACCCGAACCGGTACCGAATCCACCCAAGATCACACTGATAAACGAGCGGTTCATAGCGTGACACATGATGTAACTAAGAATGGCACCGCTACTGCCTACCAGTGCCCCGGTGATGATCAGCAAATCATTCTTCAGTAGGAATCCAGTTGCCGCTGCTGCCCAGCCGCTGTAACTGTTCAACATCGATACGACGACTGGCATATCCGCACCGCCGATAGCCATCACCATATGAGCACCAACGACAAACGAAATAAACGTCATCAGGAACAATGGAATCATGCTTTCGGTTTGCACAAACCAGACACCCAGCAATAAGCAGGCGATGATCATTCCCAAATTCACCAGGTGACGATGAGGAATCATCAGTGGTTTACTTGAGATCTTGCCATCCAGTTTTCCGAACGCAATGACACTTCCCGTGAAAGTAATCCCACCGATAAAGACGCCTAGAAAAATCTCGATCATGTGAATCAACTTTTCATCCGCCAGCGGCATATGCGCCGGCGAAAGTTGATTACTGAGTCCGACAAACACGGCCGCGAGTCCTACAAAACTGTGCAGAATAGCGACCAGTTGAGGCATCGACGTCATCTGGACTCGTATCGCCATGAAAATGCCGATCGCCGATCCGATCGCTAATGCGATCCAGATGCTGATGTGTCCTCCGCGGATATAGGCGTAGAACATCGTGGCAAAGATGGCCAATAGAATGCCACAGACGCCGAATGTGTTACCGCGTCTGGCAGTTTCGTGTTTACTAAGTCCACCCAGGCTAAGGATGAAAAGCACCGCCGCCACTAGATAGCAAAGCAGCAGGATGTTCGTGGAGCCGGCAGCATGGCTAAGTTCTTTGGAATGCTCGATCAATTCGTTAATATCTGCGCCGAATTCACCGTTGTCCGAGGTTTCTTGAGCCAACAAACTCAAAGTCCAATTCATCATTTAGTCCTGTTTTTGGAACATGCTTAGCATGCGTTGAGTTACCCAGAAACCGCCAGCGATATTGATCGTGGCAATTAGTACAGCTAAAAAGGCAAAGATGGAAGCCAGTGAAAATTCACCTTCCATTTGTAAAATCGCACCCACAACGATAATTCCGCTGATCGCATTGGTCACACTCATCAACGGCGTGTGCAGGGCGGGCGTCACATTCCAGATCAATTGCCAGCCGACGAAACAGGCCAACACAAAGACGGTGAAGTGAGACATAAAGCTGGCTGGGGCGTACAAGCCAACGAACCAAAGCAAGAACGCAACTGCTAGGCCGCCGAACACCGTCGAGCCCCATTGTTGCATAAACGTCTTCGGCTTTGGCGTCATATCGACCGGCGCTGCGACAGCCGTGTCCGGTTTTTTCGGAGCGGTTGGGGAAGGTTCGATGGCGGGAGGTGGCCACATGACCTGGCCATCGTGAGTCACCAAGGCGCCACGAACGACTTGGTCTTCCAAGTCGATCACCATGTTGCCGTCTTTTTCTTTTGTCATGTCTGTCAAAAGATTGACGACGTTGTTTCCATACAGCGTTGAAGATTGAGTTGGCAGGCGGCTGGGTAAGTCACTGTATCCAATGATCGTCACGTCGTGTTCGCGGACGACTTTACCATGTTGAGTCAGATCACAGTTGCCACCGTTTTCGGCTGCAAGGTCAACGATCACACTGCCCGGCTTCATCGACTTGACCATCTCGGCCGTTACCAATTTGGGAGCCGGCTTATTGGGAATCAGAGCGGTCGTCACGATGATATCGACTTCCTTGGCTTGTTCGGCGAACAATGCCATCTCGGCCTTAATAAATTCATCGCTCATGATCTTGGCGTAGCCACCAGCACCTTCCCCGGACTCTTCAAAATCCAGTTCCAGGAAGTCGGCGCCCATGCTTTTGACTTGGTCTTTTACTGCCAAGCGAGTATCAAACGCACGGACGATGGCGCCCATGCTTTTGGCCGTCCCAATGGCCGACAGACCGGCGACTCCTGCACCAATGACCAGAACTTTAGCTGGAGGGACTTTGCCGGCCGCCGTAATTTGGCCGGTAAAGAAGCTTCCGAAACGGCTGGCTGCCTCGATGACGGCTCGATACCCAGCGATGTTGGCCATCGAACTGAGTGCGTCCATCTTTTGGGCTCGCGAAATCCGGGGCACGCAATCCATCGCCAACGCAGATACCTTGCGGTCCTTAAGAGCCTCGACCAGTTGGTCATTTTTGGCAGGCCACAAGAAGCTAATGATCCTGGCTTGCGGCTTCATTTGGTCCAGTTCGCCAGCCGTGGGTGGGGCAATTTTGACGATGATGTCACCGTCTGACCAAATTTTACCGCCATCACTGACAACGTCCGCGCCAGCTTCTTGGTATTGTTCGTCCAAAAAGTTGGCTCGGTTCCCGCATCCTTTTTCGACCATCACCTGGTAACCCAGTTTGATGATTTTTTTGACCGATGCGGGCGTGGCCGCTACGCGACATTCGTTGTCGTCGTTTTCTTTGGGAATAGCAATTAACATGCTTGGGTTTTCTCCGGCGTTTAAGCGCAGATTTGTCGAAAATTCCACTCAACTAGAACGATGATCGTAAGTCAGAAAGCCTACCCACACAACCGGGATCGGATACTTGAAAATCCGTTCAGCTGGGCGGTCTAATTAAGATAAATGGCTGTGAGTTCGTGAGGCTTTTCGCTGAAGGGCAAAATTGAGTGCGGACGAGAGTGGTTGACAGGAAACGTTGATTTCCTTACTTGCGTTTTGATCAACCCGGTTGATTCAGCGCATTGATCCAAGCCACCGCAATGCATTACGCTGACATGTTGTCCAGCAGTCCCAGCAGGGCGTTTATCTACTAACGAAAGGGTTCAGGTTTTTGACGGTATGTTGAATTATCTCGTTGTGGCAATCCTGTTGGTTTTCTCGGCTCTGTTTTCGGGCCTGACGTTGGGGCTGATGAGTCTGGGGGCTGCCGAACTGAAACGTAAAATGACGTTGGGTAATCAGGATGCTGCCAAAGTTTACGCCGTGCGACGGC
The DNA here is from genome assembly GCA_964543985.1 of uncultured Pirellulaceae bacterium. Classification (GTDB taxonomy): domain Bacteria; phylum Planctomycetota; class Planctomycetia; order Pirellulales; family Pirellulaceae; genus CAJQPP01. The sequence continues at coordinate 32,135 of CAZJBW010000018.1, forward strand.
GGGGAAACTTGCTGCTGACGACGCTGCTGGTTGGCAATGTAGCGATCAACTCGACGTTGGCCATCTTTCTAGGTTCGATCGCGTCCGGGCTGGTTGCTGGAGTGGTTTCGACTAGTTTGATTGTCGTGTTTGGCGAGATCACTCCTCAAGCCATTTTTTCGCGATACGCTCTTTCGCTGGGCGCCAAAATGGCCTGGCTGGTGCAACTGTTCATCTTCATTTTGTATCCGCTGTGCGCGCCAATCGCCTGGTTGTTGAATCTAACGTTGGGCGAGGAATTGGCCACGATCTATTCCAAACGCGAATTGATGAAGATCGTTGAGGAGCATCGGTCCAATACCGAAAGCGATGTGGATGCCGACGAGGCGCGAATCATCAAAGGCGCGTTGACGTTCTCGGGTAAGAAAGTCTCCGACGTCATGACGCCTCGCACCGTCGTCTTCATGTTAGAAAAGAGTCAGGTCGTTGATGACGCTTTAATCGAAAAGTTGATTGTCGCAGGTTTCTCAAGGATTCCAATTTACGATCAACTTCCCGACAACAACGTGGGAGTGCTGCACATCAAACGACTGATGGGTTTGAAGGACTCGACAAAAACGGTTGCCGACTTGATGTCCAAGCAAATTCATTTCGCAAACGAAGGTACCGACTTAGATACCTTCTTTTCAGATTGCTTGAACTCCAAACATCACCTGCACGTGGTGCAAGATGAGTTCGGTGGATTCAGCGGCGTGATTACGTTGGAAGATGTGCTGGAGGAGATCATCATGGCAGAGATCGTTGACGAGACCGATGCTCACCCCGATCTCCGCGAATTTGCCGTTCGTAAGCAGACGCGGGAATCGGGCGAGTGATGGATATGGGGTGGTCGGTTAGCGGATGCTCTGCAGGCGATCGACGATGTCTTGCTCGCTGTAGGCACTGTTCAACACCTTGATCATGAGGAAGGTGGTGTGATCGTTTCCAGGTACCAACGATGTGACTTCCCAGTACTCTTGTTGCGAATCTTCGCCAACCGTTTTGTTTAGGACGAACTTGATTGTTTTACCTTTGATCTCAAGTTCGTGTTCTTTCTTTTCGACCAGTCTCGTTTTTTCTGACAACTCGCTGTTCTGGCTACCATTAAGTTGACCTTCGATTTGTTGCTCGAACTGAGCCTGAGCGTCTTCGGCGTCGGCGAACCGAGAGTCCGCCACCATAAACATTCCTTTGGTGGGGTCCATTTTTAAAGCCATTCGGGCAAAGAACATGTCCATGCCTAATTGGCCTTCTAGTTCGTCGTTAAAGTCCCAAGTAATAATTTTCTTGGCGATCTCGTTCACTTGCACTGGGTCGGTGACAATAGCGCTGCGGAAGTAAAAGAAGCCGCCAACACAACAAACCAGCAAAGAGACGACACCTAAGCCACCAATAATCAGTGCGGCTTTGGCACAGCCGGACATGCCTTTGCGTTCTGCCGGTGTATCGTAAGGAACTTGTTTTTGACTTCCGTCGGTTGGTTTGTATTCAGACATTTGGATCCGGTTTGTCGATTGGGGGATTTCACTGCGAACATATACTTTTCGTTCAACGGACAAGGATATTGGCTTGCCAGTGGTAGTAAAACCACAGAAATCAAGTTCCTGCCAAAACCTTGTTAGTTTTTTGGGCATATTCTTCTGGATTCGCTTGAAGATGCGTTCCCCAACTTTCAGTTTTTTGACACAATCTGATGTCTTTTTACGAAGCGTGGACCGGCTAACCCGCCGGGATACCTGGTTCCATTGGGCTCCAATTTTGGGGTTTTGAAAAGCTCGTTACCTCCGCATATGTCATAGGAAAGGCCCAGCTGAAAAAGTTAACGGGCCCGCACCAAATGAACGTCTTCAGTCACGACTACGTCGAATCTCTGTACCAACAATATCTTCAGAACCCAGCCAGCTTATCTGCCGATTGGCGTCAATATTTTGACTCATTCGACGAAAGTGGTGATCCGTCTGCCGTCGGTTCGGCCGCGACACGCGGAGCAGAATCGGTGGCCCAACTGCAAGACCGCGTCGACCAATTGATTCGCGGTTTCCGAGTGCGTGGGCATTTGGAGGCCAAGATCGATCCGCTGGGAATTCCTCGTCCCACTAACCGTGAACTAAAACCCGAAGCGTATTCACTGTTGCCCAGCGATATGGACAAACGGTTTTCGGCTCGCACGATCCACGGCGAAGACTTTATGACGCTGCGGCAAATCGTCGAGCGTTTGCGATCCACCTACTGCCGCAGTATCGGCGCCCAATTCATGCACATTGACGATCACGCTGTTCGCGATTGGTTGCAAAAGAGAATGGAAGGTTCGCAAAATCGCATTCAGCTTAGCCGTGAAACTCAGTTGCGAATTTTGACACGGCTAACCGACGCGACCATTCTGGAGCAATTCATGCGACGAAAGTTCATGGGCGCAAAGACGTTTTCACTAGAAGGTGGCGAAACGTTGATCCCGCTTTTGGACTTGGCGTTAAACAAAGCCAGTACTCAGGGGAATGTCGAGGTTGTTATCGGTATGGCTCATCGTGGCCGTTTGAATGTGCTGGCCAATATCATGGGTAAGCGCGCCGAGAATATCTTTTGGTCGTTCGATGATCCTGATCCGGAAGCCAATCGCGGTGGCGGTGATGTGCTTTATCACATGGGACACAGTTCTGACTGGGAAACACCTGATGGCCAAAAAATGCACCTGTCGCTGTGCTTTAATCCCAGCCACCTGGAATTCGTTAACACGGTTGCGTTGGGACGCTGTCGTGCTAAACAAAATCGAATTCAGGACGACGATCACAACAAAGTGATGACGATTCTAATTCATGGCGATGCCGCTTTTGCCGGCGAAGGGATCGTGCAAGAGACGCTGAATCTTAGCCAGCTGTCCAGTTACAAGACCGGTGGAACACTACATGTCATCTTGAACAATCAAGTCGGATTCACAACCGTAGCCGCCCAAGGACGCAGTACGACTTACGCCAGTGATATCGCAAAAATGTTGCAAATCCCAATCTTCCATGTGAACGGCGAAGATCCCGAAGCGGTGGCTCAAGTCGTGGAATTGTCGATGGAATTTCGTCATCGTTTCCAACGTGACGTCGTTATCGACATGTATTGTTATCGACGACACGGACACAACGAAAGCGACGAGCCACGGTTCACTCAGCCATTGATGTATCAAGCCATCGATTCTCGCCCAACGATTCGGGACAGTTACCTGGACCATCTAACGAAGATGGGCGAGGTCAGTCGTGAAGAAGCGGATGCGATTGCCGAGAAAAGACAAGCGACCCTGCAATCCGAATTTGACTTGGCGAAGGCTCGAAATTATGAATCCGATACTCAGTCATTGGGAGGGTATTGGAAGGGTTATTACGGTGGCGTCGAGCGACAAGATGACGATGTGGATACGGGTGTTGCGGCCGGGCAGTTGTCTTTCACGCTAAGTAAGCTGGCCGAGGTGCCAAGCGATTTTGGTTTGAATCGCAGACTGGTTCGCGTCTACAATCTTCGCAAGCAAATGTCCGAGGGCGAAAAATCGATCGATTGGTCGACGGCTGAATTAGCCGCCTTTGGAACGCTTAGTTTGGAAGGGCACCCTGTCCGGATGACCGGTCAGGATTGCGAGCGTGGGACGTTCAGCCAGCGACACGCTGTTCTACACGACAACGAGACGGGTGCGTTGTATGCCCCCATTCATCGTTTGGCAGACGACCAAGCCGAGATCACGATCACCAACAGCCCGCTTAGCGAAACCGGTGTCTTGGGTTTCGAATACGGATACAGTTTGGATCGTCCCGAGTCACTGGTGATGTGGGAGGCTCAGTTCGGCGATTTTTACAATGTGGCTCAGGTGATCGTCGACCAATTCATTACCAGTGCCGAAGACAAGTGGAATCGTCTAAGCGGATTGGTGATGTTGCTGCCTCACGGCTTCGAAGGCGCCGGGCCAGAGCACTGCAGTGCGCGTGTCGAACGGTTTTTGAGTCAAACGGCAGAACACAACATTCAAATTGCCGCCCCGACAACCTCGGCAAACTACTTTCACCTGCTGCGTCGACAAGTAAAACGCAGATGGCGCAAGCCGTTAATCGTGTTGACCCCCAAAAGTCTGTTGCGCGAGCCACTGGTGGCCTGTCCATTGGAACAGTTTACGACTGGCAAATTCCAACGAGTTCTGGCCGATCCGATGGTTGACCAAATCGATAAGCCACAACGGATCATTTTGGCCTCAGGAAAGATCGGGGTGGATTTGATCAAGGAACGCGAGGAACGAGAAATCGACAACGTGGCCATCGTTCGTTTGGAGCAGCTGTACCCGTTGCCGTTGCAACATCTTGAGCAGGTGTTGTCTGCGTATCCCCAGGGGACACCCGTTTGCTGGGTTCAAGAAGAACCACTGAATATGGGAGCCTGCAACTTTATTCGCTTAAACTTCGGCAGTTCATTCTTCGGCCGCTGGCCGTTCGAAAAGTATGTAACCCGACCTGAATCAGCGAGCCCGTCAACCGGCTCGAAGAAGGCACACAAGATCGAACACGAAGAGTTGATCGCGGCTGCCTTCCAAATAAAAGTTCAGGCCTCTATTTAGCAGTAGCCATAACCGTAGCCGGATTGGCAAACCATTCGGGCTGCGGTTTTATTGGATCCGCGTTCTGGCTAGTGTTTTGATTCGTGTTGGCCGGCTTGCGTGTCGCGTAGTCGGCAGCGAATTAGTTCTCTTTAGCGTTGGCCACGACCACGATCGCGCCGGAGACGACAACGATCGATCGACAAGCAGGATTTGAACTAATCGATCCGGCACTCAAGCTGCGCCAAATCAAGTGTTGGATGTCCCTGATTTCAGGGGAAATGTCGAAGAAACGCTTGAATGATGCTTTTTTGCAACACAGTGTTCGTGCCAGTTTTGTGGCGAAATGATCAGATCGGGCATTTATTGTTTTTTTATCAGATTCGTTGCAGCGCGATATCCAAGTCAATTGCATATTTGCGTAGTTGCGAATCCTAGAAAAAGTAATTGACATGAAGACCCAAAACAAAAGAAAAGGTGGCGCTGTTACCGAATCAGCGCTTTGCCTTCCACTCATCCTGATCATCATTAGTGCCACCATCGAGCTAACGACCACCATCTATATGAAAGAGTCGTTGACGTTGGCTGCGTACGAAGGGGCGCGAGTGGCAGTGACCCGAGGTGCGACGGATACACAGGTACGCCAGCGAGTCACCGAGGTACTTGAACAACGCCGAATTACCGTTGCCGGTTCTGACCCTCTGGACGCGATTAAAGTCGCGCCGAGTGCCGAGGATGCGGATATTCTGGACCCCATTACGATCACGGTAGTAGCCCCAACCGCTGGTAACTCGGCTTCTCCGTTTGGATTCGTGCGGTTTATCACGCCTCCGGACATGACCGTGTCTGTGGTCATGAGGAAAGAATTCACGATCGAAGAGGAAGGGGAGTGATGATAATGCGTCGCAAACAAAAAAGAACGGGTGCTGCAGCGGTTGAATTTGCCTTTGTTGCTCCTGTCGTGTTCCTATTCGTCTTTGCCGCCTTCGAATTCATGCGAGTGTCGATGCTGCAGAGTGCTGCGGATGTCGCCTCCTACGAAGCGTGCCGTGAAGTGATCGTTCCAGGTGCAAAAATAGATGAGGCACTCACGGAAGCTGACAAGTATCTGAACTATCTGGGTAGCCGCTCCAAAAATGTGACGGTTACTGCACTGGATTCCAACGACGTCGTGCAGTCTGAAATCGATGACTTTACAAGTACCGTGAAAGTCGAAGTGACCATCCCGATTCGTAGTAACGTCTTGCTGTTATCGCGTTTCTTCGGTGACAGGGAAATCTATTCCTCGACCGAATTGACATTCGAAAGCTACAACGGTTTCTACAACGGCGGACAGACTGATGACGACGATGACGGCCCTTAGATAAGCAAACAACAATACAAGCTACGTAATGCATTCATAAAAAGACCCAATCGATAAGGCAAATCACAAACATGACTATTAAAAAACACAACAAACGAACTAATCGTCGCGGTGCTGTCGCACCCTTAATGGCTCTACTGCTTCCTCTACTTTTGTTGTTTTGTGGCATTGTGGTTAACATTGCCTACATGCAGCTGAATCGTACGGAATTGCGAGTTGCCACGGATGCTGCCGCACGCGCCGCTGGTCGTGCATTCAGTGAACACCAAAGTGTCACTTCGGCAATTGACATGGCTGTGGCGACAGGCGCTTTGAATAATGTTGGGGCGCAGGTCTTGCAAATCAACCCTGACATTTCAGCTGCCAATGCAGATGGATCTGCTGGCCAGGACGAAATTACTTTTGGCACCACCGCTCGAGCCGACAACGGTTTCGGTCGCTACATCTTTACAGGGGCCAATCGCGGATCAGTCATGAATCATACTGCTGCTGCAACTTCCATTCGTGTGCTTGGAAAACGCACCGAAGATTCATTGGGCGGTTCGATCCAAATGCTGTTCGCCGGCTGGGGGCCTTTTTCGGAATTCCAACCAGCAGTGGCCTCAACAGCTACCCAAGTTGACCGTGATATTGCACTAGTCTTGGATCGTAGTGGATCCATGCTGGAATACAAAGACGTTGAACGGCTAAGTAGCCTCTGTTGGTGGTTGTACCTGGAAGGTCGGATCAGCTGGAGTGAATACTTCAACGGAGGACGCCTTTGGACTTCGGTCGATCGACGCTACTTTCCATATATTGAACAGCACAATCATGTCAACAGAAAGCACTACGAGTTGTTTCTGGATGGCGAAGTCGATGCTTGGGAGTACGCCAAAGACATGAGGGACCGAGCGGTTTGGACTAACTGGGGGTATCGCCAATATGGTTCGTCTGAACCAGCCGCAAGACACAGCCGTTGGGCTCAATTGGACACTGCCGTTGGTGCGTTTCTAGGTGTGCTGGAAGCGACTGACCAGGAAGAGCGAGTCTCTTTGGTTTCGTTCAACAATTCAGGTCGGGTCGACTTGCCTTTGCAGTCGTCGTTCGAGACCATTCGCAACGAAGTCTCTGAAATTAAACCAAGAGACGGCACAAATATTAGTGCTGGTATGGATGTTGGTCTAGCCACGATCACTAACATATCTCAGAATCCAAACGCTAGACCTTTTGCAGCCAAAACGATTGTCGTGATGACTGACGGAATCCACAACTCGGGATCCGTACGACCCCCAGCGGCGGCCGCGGCATTGGTTCAACAGTTTAATGTGACGATCCACACAGTGACATTCACACCCGGCGTTCCACAGTCTTCGCGTAACGAGATGGCAGAAGTCGCGCGGATTGGTGGTGGACGTCACTACCACGCCGACAACGGCGACGACCTAATCAGAATCTTTCGCGAGATCGCCAACAACTTGCCAACGATCATTACCGAATAGCATTCGCTGATCAATCGAAGTAACGAAAAAAGGCACACCGTTTTGGTGTGCCTTTTTTATTTAAGATCGGTCGAACCAAGGATTACAGATTCAAGAAGACGACTGGGAACGGATGAGGTTCGCCCAGATTGTCTTCCAACTGATCATTGCCTGCTGCGAAGTCGACTAGCAACTCAGACAAATCGGTCGATGCTTCCAAAGTGAAGAAGTCATCGCCACCGTTTAGTAGGGCAACGAATTCCATCAAGGACCCTTCGGCACCAAAGGTTAACTCGTCAGCAGCAGATCCACCACGATAGGTTCCGTAGGTTCCGCCGTAGCTGCCAAGCAGTGTGACCGAGTTGGCCACTGTGGTTGCTGAGAAGGTTACGAAAACATCACCGGCGACTGAGGTGGCTGCGTCAACAATCACAACGTTGCCAGCTGCAGAAACACCACTAGTCAAGAATAGTTGGGATGTTGAGAAACCATTCATTGTCTGAATGCGTTGCGGAGTCGTTGGGTCGGATGACGATGCCAAATCAATGAAGGTGAAACCATCCACGATGGCTCCAAAACCAATGAGTTGAACATTGTCTACGCCACCTCCACCCAGATACGAGATGTTACCACCGACACGTAATAGGCCGTTGTTGACCAATGACGTGTTTTCGTTTTCCAGTAGAGTGATGATGTTAAAGTCGCCATCGACGTTCAACGTATTATCGTTGATAAAGGTGTTGATACCGCGAAGCAGTAAAGCACCACCGATCGTAATGTTGTTGTTTCCATCGTCGATCGTATCGCTACCGTTGCGTCCGTTGACGATCAAAGTCCCACCAACGGTCAGGTCCTCGTTTCGTGCCAGTTCAATGTCTTGAACTCCGTTAGAAGCTTCGATCCTTACCAGGCCGCCAAACGTGTTGGAGCTACCGGTGAAGGCCACGTCACGATCGCCGTTGCGTAGTTGCAGGATGAAGAAACCTTCGTGATCGTTGTCAAAGTCAATGGTCACGTTAGGGTTTGTGTTATCCAGCAAGGCCAGTCGCACGTCATCGGCAGGTGCCAATTCGACGGTTTCCGTTCCCGATCCCAAGCGGATGGCATCGTTTAAACCATTGTTGTCTAGCGTGATTTCGCCGCGATCTTCCACTTGCAAGATGTTCAAGTTGCTGGCGTCGAAGTTAAAGAAGCTGTTGAAGCCTAACAGGTTCAACAAGTTCGCATCGAACTGGAAGTTGCCGGCTTGATTGACAAACGTGTCATCGCCGCCACCAAAATCGATTCGCAAAGAATTCAAAGATGATTGGCTGGCCAAAGTCACCGAGTCGTCGTTGCTGGAAACACGAATGTTTGCGTCGACTGGGTTTCCAGAAATGCCAAACAATACGGTGTCAACTCCGTCGCCACCAATGTAGTCGACCGAAGTGCCAGAAGTGATTTCGCCAAGGATGGTGGCGTTGTTATCGCCACCTCGCAAGTTAACGCTGATGTCACCGACGACGTTCGTACCTGTGGTCGAAGTGAAGTTATCGACCCCCAAAGTTCCAGTGGAATCGACATCCAGTCCACCACCCAAGGTCGTGCCATCACTTAAGGTGATATCTTGGTTGACACCGGCAGAGTTATCACCAACGTTAATTGTGGTGTCACCCGTTACCGTCGTTTGACCGTTCAGTAAAACTTGGTCACTGCCCTGACTGCCGAAGAAGCTGAATTCGCCATTGACGTTTAGTGTGCCGTTATTGGCAAACAACGAATCAACGATGTCACCACTGGCGTTGGCCACTAAGTCGGCAGCGATATCAACCGCTCCGGAGAAGTCGAATTGGTTGACTCCGCCTAATAATAGACTGCCGCCAACGGCGATGTCGTTGCCGTTTTCTTCTAGCGTGTCATTGCCTTCTCCAAGATCAATGACCACTTCGTCAGTAGCTGTGAAATTGTTGTTAACTGCGATGTTGACGTTTTGGTCGCCATCAGATCCCACCAGACTAAACAGCCCGTCAAACTGATTGGAGTCGCCTAGGAAGTTGACATCGCGATCACCGCTTCCCAGATCAACAGCAAAGTCACCAGAGAAAACACTATCAAAATCGATATTTAGTTCCGTGTTGGAATTCTCCAGTAACTGAATCTGGAAGTTGGTTACCGGAGTGATCTCGCTGAATGCACCGCCGGTTGAGAAGCGGATCGCGTTTTGAGTGCCGTTATCGTCAATCGTTATTGGGCCCAGGTCTTCCACCTGAGTGGAGACCAGAGTGTCGTCCGCAAAGTCATAAACGTGATTGAAGCCTGCTAATCCAAACAGTTCGGCGTCAAAATCAAACGGACCAAAGAAGTTGTTGAAGATGTCGTTACCGGTTCCAAAGTCGACAACGAAGGTGCCCGGCGCGACCGTGGTTCCAGCCTGTAGTGTGAAAATGTCGTCATTTTCGCCAAGGAATGCTACCAAGTTGCCAGGGTTGCCAGTGATACCATAGGTCACATCGTCAACACCCAAGTCACCTCGGTAGATAATGTCGTTGCCGCCAAATTCACCAAGGATCGTCGCGACATTGTCGCCATCGCCCAGTTCGATATCGATATCGTCACCGAATTCTGCACCATCATCGGTTAGCAGAAAGTCTGTGCTGATTGAGTTTGTCGAAACAACATCCAGTGTTCCACCAACGGAGACGTTTGCGTTATTCAACAGAAGCAGTTGGTCACCGTCTGGGTTATCGTTGTTGCCCAAATCGACGATAAGGTTTCCAGCGATGCTATTTTCAATTTCTCCATTCAGTCGAAGTTCGTCGCGACCGTTACCACCAAGGTAGGCGAGCAAACCGCCAACGGTGAAGCTCGAGTTGTTCGCAAAGATGGTTTCTTGAGTCTCGAAGGAGGTGTCAATAAATACGTTTCGATCGACTTCCAACAGGCCTTCGTTCTCGAACAAGTTAACGCCTTGGAATATTAAGTCTTCGGACAGCATCAGGTTGTTTGCGTCATCGTCGACTGAATCGAAACCTTCGCCCAAACTGATTTGCAGTGTCGCTACGGCCAGTGGGGCGTTGACGGACAATTCAATGTGTTGATCACCTTGATCGGCATTGATGATGATGTCACGTAATGGGTTGTTGGAATCGCCGATAAACTCGACATTGCGGTCGCCGTCACCCAGGTTCAACGTTAGGAACGCCAGGACAGGGTTGTCCAAATCGATAAACACGTCATTGCCCGTGTTGTCCAGCATATTCAACACCAGGTTGTTGGCTGGTGTGGTTTCACCGGCAATGTCGCTCAACGGCGTTAGCACTCGCCATGCCGTTCCAGTGATGCCACCATTATTGTCGATTGTGACGTCGCCAGTGTCGATCAGTTGAGTCAATTCAAGTGTATCATCGCCGACCGTGAATCGATGATTGAAGAAGTGGTAATTGGAAATCAAGGCATCGAAGTTAAATTTGCCAATGTTGTTGACAAACAAGTCGCCAGGATCGTTACCAAAGTCCAGCTCCAGTAGGTTCAGTTGCTGGTTTAGTATGAACAAATCGTTGCCGGCACCTAGAGTCCCAAGTACATCTGCCTGAGCGCCAATCCAGTTGTAATTGATGATGTCGACGTCATCGCCGGTCTGAATGTTGACGGTGTTTCCATCAAAGTAACCGTCCAAGGTGATCACGTTGGTCAGGCTTGCATCGCCAGCGATGATGTTTGCGTCACCGTCCAGTTCAAAGTAGGGGCCGCCGTTTCCATCCTGTGGGTTATTGCGAGGTGCCTCAAAGGTCGAGGTAATGTTTTGCGGATCACCAAAAAACGGAATCCCATCACCCAAGTCGACGTTCAGATCGCCGCCGATCATGATGTTGTTCAAATTCACATGATCAATATCGTCGCCACCGATGTAATTGAAGTTGCCACCAATCGTCGTGCGCTCTTCGTCATCGGGATCGTCACCGTGGAATGTACCATCGTCGACGAAGAACGACTCAACGCTTTCGATGCTGGTGTCCATCGTGAAGTCGCCACCGACTGTCAGGAACGCATCCAGAGGAACTGGGAACAAGAAGTCAGTGAAAATGAAATCGTTGACGCCGATGTTTGTAAAGTTGCCACCGACCGTTCCAAAGTTCTCACTATTGAAAACGGTGTCGAAGCCTTGTCCCAAATCAATGGTGAAGTCACCTTGAATGGTTGGTGGGTTACCGATCGTCGGTGCCCAAAATACGTTTTGCACACTGTCACCAGCGGTGATCGTGAAATCACCTGTGAAAACGTTTGGCTGGAAGATCGGGAAGTTGGCTCCGGACAACAGAATGTCGCGAGGCCCGTTTCCAGCATCGACGAACACGCTACCGTCATGCAGGAAGTTGGCTTGGAAATCCAATTGGTTGGCTGTGTTATCCAGCAGTTCAACAATGACGTTTTCGGCCGTTACAAATTCCAGCGTTCCCGAGTTGTCGGTGACTCGCCAGGCATTTCCAATTCCGTTGTTGTCCACAACGACGTCGCCATCGTCAAAGGTCTGTTCGAGTGTCAGCGTCACACCATCGAAAAAGCCGACGAATGCCAAGCAGCGTTTATCTTCCAGTTGCTCAAACTGGCCAAATGGTCGATTACGCAAAACGTTACGATTCTTACGTAACGATTTGTTTCTTTTGGCACTAAGCTTTTTACGAATCATTGATGTTGCTCCTAATGCGAATGGAGTTATTCCGACAGGATTGAGGGGAGAAGGAAGGTGCCAAGCATGCTAAAAACGCAAAATATTAAAAACACTCGGGGTTTCCCAATCCAAATTCTATTTGGAAGAACGAAAAACTCAAAATATAGGACCCGGAATTTCCGCTTTTAAAGGCACCATCTTCGTGATCCGAATCTTAGGACCGTCTTGGCGGCATCCAATTAAAACGGATGTTGTCCACGAATGTCCCATGAAACTAGGTGTTTCCTTTCACAGTTACGAACCAGCTGAAACAAGTCAGTCTGGTTTGGGCTCCGAAAAAAATATTTTGAGAGCAAGCACGAGTTCTACCACGTAATTGCTTTTCAGTGTCTGTTTCGGGTATTGACAAACCGGTTGCTTCTTGATTTCGACACACAAAACTGTGCCGCGAGACCGGTTCACCGTTAGCTGTTTCGGCAGACTTCACTGCCGCCTACTCGGCGAATCAATCGCTTCATTTCCAGCACACTTAACGTGGACAAGATTCGGTGCACTTCCAAACCGGTGGTGGATACGATGACGTCCACGTGAGTCGGTTCGGCTTGGACGCTTTGCAGCACCAGCATCTCTTGTTCGTTTAGCTGAAGTTCGGATGGATGCAAAATCGTTGCTTGGTCTTGGCCGGCAACATTGGCAACGGCTGGGCTGGCCAGAGGTCCCAAGTGTTCGATCACATCGTCGACGCAGGTGACCAGCGTGGCGCCGTCGCGAATTAACTGGTGGCATCCTGATGAAACTCGATTGTCGATTTGGCCAGGAACGGCAAAGACGTCGCGATTCTGTTCCATGGCGTGACGCGCCGAGATCAACGCGCCGGAACGTTCTGCCGCCTCGACAACGATCACTCCCAAACTAAGGCCTGTCACAATTCGATTGCGTTGAGGAAACGATCCGCTTTTGGGTGGCTGTAACGATGGGTATTCGCTTAGTACGGCGCCGCGGGTGGCGATCTCTAAAGACAATTCGCCGTGTTCGGGCGGGTACATGTTTAATAACCCCGAACCCAGGACAGCGATCGTGCGACCGCCTGCTGACAGAGCACCACGGTGCGCCGCGGCGTCGATACCACGAGCTAACCCGGAAACGATTGTGAATCCGGCACTGGCCAAGTTACGCGCCAATTTTTCCGCAGTCCGCAAGCCGTAGTTCGATGCATGCCGCGTTCCCACGATGGCAATCGCCAATTCGTCATGCGGTACTAGCTGGCCGCGACAATAGAGTGTGCTGGGGCGGTCTTCAATCTCTTGCAGGCGCACTGGATAGCCGGGGTGCTGAATTCCCATCAATTGGATTTTGTGATCATGGCAGCGTTGTAACTCGTCACGAATGTCGACGCTCGTTGACGCCGCTGCGATGGCGCTCGCTAACTTAGGGCCGATGCCTGGAATTTCTCGCAGTACCGATGGCGCTGTTTGCAAGACATTGACGGCGCCATCTAAGCTCTCGACCAAAGTGCGAAATGATTTCGGGCCGACACCTGGCGTCATCGACAGACAAAGCGATGCGTGGACGGGATCATTCAGGTCGATTTTCAATGAACCGTCTGCTTGCGTTGCGTTATCCATCTCGATCCCAGTGACTTGGTTACCTTCGTTTCGGATTGGGTATCCACTGAACTTATCAAGTTGCTGAGTGTGATTCGAGTAGGGCCGTTAGATTCTGAAAGAGGATTCGAATAATTTGCGTCTGCTTAAGCGGCGGCCAATTCCATCTGTTGAATAACCGATTGGTCGGTCACGTCATCGAACAATTGTACGTTGCCCATCGAGGTCGGTAGTATGAGGCGCAGTTTTCCAGCGCTTGCTTTCTTGTCCAATTTCATGGCCTGAAGCATTTCGGTATGTTTCGACTTGGGGAACGAAAAAGGGATCTTCAGCGATTGCAAAAGAGCGGCTTGTCGCTGAACGAATGCATCGTCGACCAAATTCTTGGACTTTGCCGTCACCGCCGCAGCGTGCATGCCCATGGCAACTGCGTGACCGTGAGCAAACTCGCCGTATCCGAACACCGATTCGATTGCGTGTCCGAAAGTGTGACCGTAGTTCAAGATCATGCGACGTCCGGAAACTTCGCGCTCGTCCTCAGCGACTACTTGCCCTTTTAATTCACAGCACCGTTTGATAACCGTTTCCAATATTGCCGTGTCACGTTGATTGATGGCGTTGGTGTTTTGTTCCAGGAATGCGAAAAACGGCTCGTCCATGATGACGCCGTACTTGACCACTTCCGCCAAACCTGACGTGTATTCGCGGTCATCCAGAGTCTTCAGAACCATGGGGTCGATTAGTACGGCATGAGGTTGCCAGAAGGCGCCGACTGAGTTTTTCCCTGCCGGCAAGTTGAGGCCTGTTTTGCCACCGACGCTGCTGTCCACTTGTGCCAACAACGTCGTGGGCACTTGTACAAACTTGATGCCTCGCATGTAGCTGGCGGCTACAAATCCAGCCAGGTCACCGGGGACGCCGCCGCCCAATGCAACCACCGTTGAGCCTCGGTCGAGTCCCGCTTGTAATAGCTCGTTCAATATCTTTTCAAAACGTTGTAGAGATTTCGACTGCTCACCAGGTGGGCAAACATGAACTAGGAAGTCGACGTCGGGCGTGATCTTGCGAAGGGCTGGTAAGTAGAGTTCGCTAACATTCTGGTCCGTTATCAGAGCGTGTTGGTGAGATGCGGGAAGCAGTTCTTCAAGCGTCTGCCCTGCCCGTTGCAACGCGCCGGACTCGATATAAATCGGATAGCTTCCGGTCGCATAGTTGATTGTTAAAGTTGGTTGCATCTATCGAATTTACTCGTTCTGAAGTCCACCACAAGTCGACTCGCCATTGGGCATAAAAAAACCGCAACGCCAAAAATATGGCGCTGCGGAATATATTAGAAACCTCCGACCGGTTGTAGCGATGGGAGCTACTGGGAGACAGATGCGGATCGGACGTGCTTAGCACTAGCCCAAGGTGAACCGGATCTACCCGAAAATTGATCCCTCAGCCGTAAGCGTCAGAGGATTCTAGTTCAACTGTATTGTAGCTTGGGATGACAGTTGCCAACCCTTCGCCACTAAAGTTTCGACCAGATGCAGGTGAAATATTTGGTTAAATCCAAATCATTCGGGCAAACAAGTCGAGGGTCAGATTTATAGTGCAATCTGAATAACGAAACCACCCCAACTAACCTGACATCAAACGGAAAGTTTTGATGAGAAATTTAACGTTCGGTTGACTTTTGTTTGCCAGCAGTGTTTGACATACCGGCGGAGATCCGCAGGATTCAGTGTCGACGGATCAACCCCAATTCCAGCGCTCGATCGCCCCGCTCGATAGGTGATCAGAGGCAAAAGGCGAGACTCGAACGCATTAAGATCGTTGTTGGTAGTCATGGTACCGGCACTGGCTACGTGTCATCGATGTCCTGCTTGGTTTCGAACGAACGAC